>CAMWKH010000001.1 GCA_947174805.1 uncultured Roseburia sp.
ATCCGGTGCGAGCGGGAGGTCGGGTACTGTTTTGAACTGAACACGGAACAGAAACATACATAACAGCGGCTTTAGGAATCAGGCTGCTGTTATTTTTTGCCAGTTTTCGGGACTGTTGTCATGATCCATATATCATAATAACGATACACCTGTATGACACGGTTCACCCATCAGAATGGGAATGGTGAAATTTCAGTGAGCTTTTCAAAGCCATCTGACTGCTCTTTATTTATAGACAAATTCTTTCATAACGTACAAGCATTTTTGCATACTTTGTAAATATATTGTAGTGAGGTGGTTCAATGGCAAATGACGCAAAGGTTGTTTGTAGGAATGTTTTTAAAAATTGTGATAAAGCGGCGTTTACAAAAGCATTTACTCTAAAATGGATTGAGTTGATAAATCAATATGAAAAAAATAAAGGAAAGGCAGTTCCTGCAAGATGATAGACAAACTATCCTACAAAATGTTGTAATAACATCATATAGAGATAGTTTATTTCGTCTTCTCTAAAAGGAGAACGAAACATGATAGAATCAAAATCAAGGGTTGCTATTTATTGCCGCTTATCAGAGGAAGATAGAAACAAACAATCGGAAACAGACGACAGTAACAGTATTCAAAATCAAAAGTCAATGTTACTTCAATACGCATTAGAGCATAGTTGGGAAGTATACAACGTATACAGTGATGATGATTACACTGGTTCTGACAGACGACGGCCAGAATTTAACAGGTTGTTGGAGGACGCAAAGAATCGTAAATTTGATATTGTCCTTTGTAAGACACAATCCAGATTTACCAGAGAACTAGAATTAGTGGAAAAATATATTCACGGTCTTTTTCCTCTTTGGGGTATTCGCTTCATCAGTATTGTTGATAATGCAGATACCGCGAATAAGGGAAATAAGAAATCAAGACAGATTAACGGTCTGGTAAATGAGTGGTACTTAGAGGATATGTCAGAGAACATTAAAAGCGTACTCACGGACAGAAGAAAGAACGGACACCATATCGGTGCGTTTGCCCTGTATGGTTACAAAAAAGACCCTGACGTAAAAGGGCATTTACTTATTGATGAAGAAGCTGCAAAAGTTGTCAGAGAAGTTTTTACATTGTTTTCACAAGGGTATGGAAAAACAGCCATTGCCCGTATGCTGAATGACAGAGGAATTCCAAATCCTACGGAATACAAACGGCTTCAGGGCTTGCGGTACAAGCAGCCGAAAGGGAAAAATAACACTTTATGGAAATATTTTAATATTTCTGATATGTTGGTAAATGAAATGTATATTGGGAATATGGTACAGGGTAAATATGGCAGCGTTTCTTATAAGACAAAGCAAAACAAACCCAGGCCAAAATACCAATGGTACAGAGTGGAGGGAACACATGAGCCGATTATTGACCGTGAATTGTGGGATAGAGTTCAAGCTATGATAGCTCAAAAAGCAAAACCCTTTATAGTGGGAACAATCGGTTTATTTGCAAGAAAAGCTCGCTGCATGAATTGTGGTTATACAATGCGTTCATCAAAAAATCATGATAAGCACTATTTACAATGCTCTTGCCGCCACATATCAAAGGACGCTTGTATAGGTTCTTTCATTTCAGTAGACAAATTAGAAAAAGCTGTGGTTTTTGAACTCAATAAGTTATCCGCAGAATATCTTGATAGAGATGAGCTTGAACAGAATGTGCAATTCAACAATGACTTGGGAGGTCAAAGAGAAGCTCTCGAAACGGAGACTGCCGCTTATCAAAAAAAGATTGCGGAATACAAAAAAGGAATCCGTGAATTATATTTAGATAAGGTAAAGGGTATTCTTTCGGAACTTGATTATTTGGATTTATCCAAAGACTTCGCGGTACAAAAAGAAAGGCTCGAAAAACTGGTAATTGATACGCAGAAACACCTTGATGTGATTGAAAGAAAAATGCTGATTGGCGACAACAGACCACAGTTAATCGGGAAATATACAAATCTTGAACACTTAGACAGGGAAACAGTTGAAAAATTCATTGATTATGTATTGATTGGTAAGAAAGACCCTGTAACTAAGGAAGTACTTATTGAAATACATTGGAATTTCTAAAGTTCTCATATCTGGCAGCTAGTATGTCAGATTATCGGGAACTATCTTTTAAAATCTCAATGTTGTCTTTACACAATCGCCCCATCTGCTGCCATATCTTCCACAATATCAGTAATGGGGTCACCTTTTACCTGGAACTCACAGGCATTAAAGGGCACGCCCCCGGCTGCCTGAGGCCATACGCCCAAGGTGTGGTCAATATAATAATCGCCGAAGCCGGATTCTTTGATTTCTTCCGGGGTCAAATTTCTTGTAAGCTGGTGTACTATGGTGGCCACCATTTCAAAGTGCGCCATTTCCTCTGTACCTACCTTGTGCTCAGAAATGTTCCAAATTAAGCCCTATACGGACAAGCCCAGTGCCTTCGGATTGTCTGTACATAGCTTTGTCAGCTATGAAAGAATCGGCAAGTGGGATGAGGAAAAATATAGGAAAGGTGGCAGAAAGCCATATTTTATCAAGCTTGGTGGCACACCGAGATGTATAAATCTCTATGCAGTAGCGGATGCAGATGTCTATTATAACTATGAAGCGTGAGAAAATGAGCTTGTCTAAAAGAAGTTGGACAGGCTCATTTTTCTATAGGAAACCACACCATCGTCAGCTTCAATCGTGTGTACTTTACTAAGTTGACTTTCTGAAAAAAATCGGATATACTATAGTAAAGCACACAATCGTTGAGAAATTTGCGTGTAGTTTAGTAGAGGTGAGACAATGCTTGATGAAAAATCGATAAACGCTGTTAGGAAGATTTTTTCCAAACACGATTATATAATGACTACTGCCCAACTGGATTCCTACAGAATTTACTATGCTGATATTCAGCAGCTATTAAACGAGGGATTCATTGAAAAAATCAAACGGGGCTATTATCATTGGACGGAACTCTATGGCGAACAGGAAGTTAAAATTATCAACCGTCTGTTTCCCGATGCGGTGCTTTGTATGGAAACTGCCCTCTTTTACTATCAGTACAGTGACCGCAATCCTGCCGAGTGGAATATTACGATTGATAAAAATGTCTCCAGAAGCCGTACAAACATTGATTATCCCTTTGTAAAAGCATATCGAGTTGAGCCTGTTTTAGTCCCCCTTGGCGAAACAAAAGGCAGCATTAACTTTGTAGATGTCCGTATCTACGACCGTGACCGTACCATTTGTGATGTACTGCGGAATATGAACAAAATGGATAAAGAGATTTTTAATAAGGCAATACAAGGGTATGTAAAAGACCCGAAAAAGAATATACCGAATCTGATGGAGTATTCCAAAGTATTGCGAATGCAAAAAAGAGTAAAAGAATTGATTGGAGTGTGGTTGTGATGGCTGATGTAGCAGCATCTATTTTGGCAAAGCTTAAAAATAAAGCAAAGGCGGCTGGTATCAGCTATCAGCAGTGCCTACAGCTTTTTATGCAGGAGGAGTTTTTGCGGAAGCTCTCAAAGTCTGGATATGATGATACACTGATTCTTAAAGGCGGATTGTTTATCTATACGCTTACCAATTTTGAAAGCCGAGCAACAATTGATGTGGATTTCTTGCTTCGCAGCGTTTCCAATTCATTGGATGAGGTAAAAGCCCTTATCCTAAAAATCCTTGCCACGCCTACAGGCAATGATTATATTGAGATGACTGCGAAAGGATTTGAGGAAATCTCGCCGCAAAGGAAGTATCACGGCATCAGTACACAGATTATCGGAAAGATAAAAAATGTCCGAGTTCCATTTAATGTGGATATTGGCGTGGGCGATGTGATTGTTCCCCGTGCCGAGCAGCGGACTATCCATACACAACTTCCCGATTTTGAGCCTCCCGTTATTATGACCTATTCTCTCGAAAGCACTATTGCGGAAAAGTTTGACGCTATCCTGCAACGCTTTGAACTAACAGGCAGAATGAAGGACTTTTACGATATTTACTATCTGGCAAGGACTTTTGATTTAGACGGAGCGAAATTGCAGATGGCAATATCCAGAACATTGGAACGGCGAGGAACGCCCTACGAAAAGGACAGCTTCAAGCGTGTTGTTTCTCTTGCCGAGGATGTGGATATGCAGAAGCGTTGGAAATTCTTTTTGAAAACTATAAAAGATGATACTCTTGAGTTTTCAGCGGTCATTGTGGAAATACAGACTTTCCTCGAGCCTGTATTTAATGCGATTGTAAATGAGGATGAGTGGCAAAAAGATTGGGGAAGCAATACAAACAGTTGGTCAAATCTGAGTGGAGGTATCGACCATGACAAAAGCAGTTAATGATGCAACACTAAATAAAGCTGGCGACATATACCAGTATTTAATAGCATTAAAAGATTGTTTTGAATTGAACGATGGAGATACTCTGCAAATTGAAACAAATGGTGATGTGAGTATTATAAATGATATGGGAGGTCGTTTTCAGAGAGAAGTAAAACATCATTTTGGTAATAAATTTCTTTCGGACAGAGATATAGATTTTTGGAAGACTCTTGCAAATTGGTATATAGACTATGAGCGTGTAAAAAACTTTTCCAATTATATACTCAGTACTACAGCTACAATCCAGAACACTTCTCCGTTTTATGGCTGGAATAGTATGCAAAAGACTGAAAAGTTAAAACACTTAAAAGATATAGGAGCTATCTCTAAGGAAAAGGAAGAGACTTTTAGAAGCCAATATAACAGAATTTTTGTTGATTCATATGATGAAGGTGTTCTTTTAGAAATATTAGATAAATTCACCATTGAGGATGCCAAAACCTCAATAGACGGTATATCTGATGAATTCTCAAAATATGTAGGTCATATTCCTTCCGAAAACAGAGATGGATATATAGGTGCTTTACTTGGCGAAATCCTAATAAAAGTAAAGGAACCTCCTCATAAATGGGAAGTAACCAAATCAGCATTCGATAGAATCCTACAAGTACAATCAACAGCATATGGTACAAAAGGAACTGTTCCACTTCCAAAGGAGTACGCAAAAGCCGTTCTTCCTAAAGATAAAATTACTACATTCGAACAGAAAAAATTTGTAGCATCTATTCGTGAGATTAAGTATGACAAAATGATTTCAAATGCAATATCAGATTATTGGAAAGCTGATTTAACTGTTGCTAAATATTTTAGGGACAACCTTATGTATTTAGAAAGCCTTGAGTCATATGTGGAAGATTTGTCTGCAAAGATGCAATATAGTAAAGAAAATAGTGACTTGAATGCAGAAGGAGCAAACGAGGAAGAACAAATAAGAATTTCCTGCTTCGCAGTGTTTCCAATTCGCTGGATGAGGTAAAAGCCCTTATCCTGAAAATTCTTGCCACGCCTACGGGCAATGATTATATTGAGATGAGTGCGAAAGGATTTGAAGAAATTTCACCGCAAAGGAAATACCACGGTATCAGCACACAGATTATCGGAAAGATAAAAAATGTCCGAATCCCATTTAATGTGGATATTGGTGTGGGCGATGTGATTGTTCCCCGTGCCGAGCAGCGGACTATTCATACACAGCTTCCCGATTTTGAAGCTCCTGTCATTATGACCTGCTCTCTTGAAAGCACCATAGACCAAAAAATTTGATGCGATTTAGCTCTGGGTTACACACAAAACACATTGATCAAGTATTATATGATTCGAGCTAAAATATATCCGAAAATTGGATTGATTTTGAGAAAGAGCTTGAACAAGTCATAAATGATTATAAGCTGTATTTTTCATCTCCTAAAGACATTCCATTAAAATTTGAATATTTTATTGCTTGGATTATTCCGCCATAAACGATCTAGTAGGTCATATCAGAATATAACGGGGGAAAATATACACCATATTCATGGTACAGTAAACAATATTGGTTAAATGAATCTGAAGAAAAATCATTCATTTAGCAATTTTTCTAATCGAATTTTAGCCTGTTTCATTCGGTACTTTACCAAGGGGAGACTTATTTTTAATACTTCGGATATTTCCACAAGTTTTAATTCTTGAAAGTAGTAGAGGACGATTACCTCCCGCAATTCCTCCGGTAAATGATTTAAAGCCGATTCAATCGTAATTTTGTTAAGAATGTCTTCTGTTTCCGATTGCTGCAGACTATTTTGAAAATCCCTTGAGGGTTCTTCTAACAGAATTTCCTTTGCTTTTTTGTAATAGTCCTTACAGAGATTTCCTGCTATGGTATACAAATAATTTTTTGTTTTTCCCATATAACGGTAATCGGATAATTTTGCAAAAAAGTGCAGAAAGGTTTCCTGCGTCAAATCTTCGGCGTATGATGCGTCAAGGCAATGATAGCAGCAGTATTTTAGTATTTCTTCATAATGTTTGCGAACAAATACGTCAAAAGCATTTTCATCCCCGCGTTTCATTTTTTGTATCAACAGCAAATCAAAGTCCACAAAATCTTCCTTTCCCGTTATTGAAAGACAATACACATCTTTCTATCTTGTATAACGAATGAAAGCCAGAAAAAGATAGTACTGCTTGACTTTTTTCAACATTTTTCTTTTCCCTTCTACATTAGGATTTCATTATATATAAATAGCAAAAAGGTAGCAATAATGTTATGGAAAATTATGAAAACTGCCCAGGAAGCGAATGCAGGAAAAACTGATGTAAAAGGCCTGGTCCAGGTTGGTGCAAATCTGGATTTAAAAATATAGAATATCAAATTATAATAACACTTTCAAAAGCCGTCTGGATACGGTGAATTTTAAACCCTATACATTTTTGCCACTACGACGAGGATCGCTGGAAGAGCAGCTAACGAGAGAGATTATGAATAGTAATTTACCTAATGTTATAGATTGGCTGCGTATTTCTACCAATGGCTGCGTAAATGTATGGGGTGTTATATGGAAAGTAATGGAGGTTTTTGCTATTCTTTATGTATCAGAAGAAGGAGGAAAGAATCTTATGAACTTTTCAGAAAAATTGTTTACATTGCGGAAAGCAAAAAATCTAACACAAGAGCAGCTTGCTGAACAACTTGATGTTTCAAGGCAGTCTATCTCAAAATGGGAGAGCGGGCAGGCAACCCCAGAGTTGGAAAAAATCATAGCATTGAGTGCGATTTTTGATGTTACAACTGATTACCTGCTAAAGTCATCAGAAATAGACGATTTATCAGTGAAAACTGAAATGCTGGAAAAACAGCAGCAGAGTATGCTTATTCGGGAACAAAAACAGCAGCAAATCTTAGTCTGTGTCCTGTATTCTATTGCTATATATTTGATATTTTTTGCAATATACTTCATCGGACATTTTCATTTTTGGGAGTGGGTATCAAATCCATCCGTGCTTTTTGCAGGATTTCTTATTGCTACAGCCATAGTTATCTTAATATGTGTGAAAAAACTTTACAAAAAAAAGTAATTCACGCAGCTAAATGAACCATTCACGCAGCAGGAGTTAAAAATTCCACATATTTTTCCGATAAGTTGATGGAAGGCAGGAAAGCCCAGGTGAGATTTTTTGAAGGAGGATGAGAATTATGTCAATGGAGATTCGTAACAATTACAATATGGAAACGAAAAGCGCCACAAGTACTACAAAGGAAGGTAATGTGACTATAACCACAGTGGAGTTAAAAACCTCAAAACCCGGTGTGACAAAGACAGAGCAGATTAAGACGGGTTACAGCAATGTCAATGACTATTCCAAATATCTGCAGGGCAGGTACAGTTATATGAATACGGGTACAACTTCCATGCAGGGTGTCCCCACAAGGGTGTCCGTATCAGGCGCTTTTCTAAAGAAATGCATGAATGACCCGGAAAAGGCAAAATATTTGGAAGAAAATCTGGCGGCATTGCCGGACTGTGCTTCTTATGCTGTATCCCATGCCCAGGGGACACTCACCAGTATTTCCTATGAAATTGACGCAAACGGGAATATAACGGGAATCTTATCCGGAACTAATGACCCGGATGGAAAAATAGCCAGAGAGAATGCAGAACGGCGGGCAAAAGAGAAGAAAGCAGCCGAGGAAAAGGCTGCCGAGAGGCGCAAGGAGAAAAAGGCGGAGGAGGAAAAGGCAGCAGAACGGCGGTCAGAAAGAAAAGAGCAGATGGAAGACACGTTCACGGTAACTGTCACTGGAACGGATGTGAAAAGTGTGACAAAGAATATGGCAGCTGCGGCATCTGGCACATCGTCATCCGCAGGGGGCAGTTTTGATAGAAAGGCGTAAGGAGGTGGGCGAAAGTTGCCTATAAGAAATGTTTAACCGATTAGGAAGTTTATAGAGGAAGGTGAAATAATGCAGGTAAATTCCTTCAATAGCCCATTGAAAAACAGATACTTTTCAGGGACAGGAAGCATAGGCGGTATCCATCTGCCTGATTTTAATGACAAATATGTTTTTTCCAAACAGAAAAGCGGCACCAGTGATAAGGAATATCGGAAACTGATCAGGGAACAAGCCTATCAGGATTTTGCAAAAGGGCAGTTCCAGAACAAATCCGAAGGATTTAACAGGCTGATGAAAAGCTACACAATGGAAGTGTCCCCGGACAGAAAAGGGATCATCGCTTCCGGGCTGAAGGCTGTTTCAAGGAATAGACAGAATGTACCAAAGCCGATAGATTTTGTGGCAACGCTGCTTGAAGGGAAAGTGAAATACCAGAAATTGCCCTCAGGCAATAACGATTACATAGAGTTTTACGATAAGAACGGGGAGATGGTGGCGACTTATTCCAATACTGGATGGACGATGTATACCACCAATGCGGAGACTTCCAGACAGACGAAAATGTGCATGCTCTATAACGAGGCATGGGGAAATGCAAAGAGAGGCATTCCCCTGGCAGGTGAAGAATCGGTAAATGCGGAAAACCCACAGAATCCTTTTGATGCAAAAGCATAACAGGTGTGAATGGTAAGTAAATAGAGACACAGGTTCATATCACATGTTTGATAATTTCCAGTAACGCAGATCATATAGGCGGCAATAAGTATTCACAGAGGGAGGGTAGCAGTCTATGAATAAAATATATTGGGACAGGGATAAAATCTCCATCATAACAGACCAAATTGAAGCTATCATGTAGATGTGTATAGATATCTTGTCCTGTTTGCGGTAATTAAACTGGTGAAGAAGTGTATGACAACGCCTGCAAGAGTACATTGGTACTTTTGACAGGCGTTTCGTGATGTCGGCAGATAAGGCTTTAGCATCAGCATCGGGATTTCAAAAAGGACTAACCCCTCTGTTATATCGTACAAACCCTTATGAATATCTTATAGCGAGGTGGTGTGGATAATTGAAGTGCCGTGAGTTTATCTATGTCGGAGAGCCTGCTCCGCAAATTACTGAACAGGAACAAGCAGCGTTTTATCTGCATTTTCAAAAGTCAATACTTGCTTCTTTAGAAAAACGGGAGCTTTTGACCCATTCGCAATATAACCGCTGTATCGAGAAAATAGAAAAGCAATACAGTCAGAAAAACCGCAGCCAAGCCTAACCGCTTGGCTCTTTACATAATTTGCACATTTCACAACATACCTCTATGAAACTATACTTAAAAACGGCAAGGCTTTGTGGGGAGGAGCTATTCTTATGTCAATAGATAAATATGAAACCCTCAATCAAGAGAGAAAAATGCAGGAAACGAAAAAAAGAGTTGCCGCCTATTGCCGTGTTTCCACGGACAATGAAGACCAAGCCAATTCTTTTGAAAGCCAACAGCGTTATTTCCGTCAGTATATTGAGCGCAATCCCGATTGGGAGCTTTATGCCATATTTGCCGATGAAGGCATCTCTGGAACCAACACGAAAAAGCGAAAAGAATTTAACCGTATGATTGCGTGCGCAAAAAACGGTGAATTTGATTTAATTATTACAAAAGAGATTTCCCGTTTTGCAAGAAATACCCTGGATAGCATATTCTATACCCGTGATCTGAAAAAGCATGGTGTGGGCGTTATCTTTCTAAACGATAACATCAATACCTTAGACGGCGATGCGGAGCTTCGCCTTGCTATTATGTCCTCTATCGCACAGGAGGAAAGCCGCAGGACTTCCGAGCGTGTGAAATGGGGGCAGAGACGCCAGATGGAGCAAGGCGTTGTGTTCGGGCGGAGTATGCTCGGCTATGACGTAAAAGACGGGAAAATGACTATAAACGAGGAGGGGGCAAAAGTTGTGCGCCTTATTTTCCACAAGTTTGTGGACGAGGGCAAAGGAACCCATGTTATCGCCCGTGAGCTTCGGGAGGAAGGCATCGAGCCGATGCGTGTAAAGGAATGGCAGAACACCGTCATTCTCCGTGTTATCCGCAATGAAAAATATTGCGGTGATTTGGTGCAGAAGAAAACCTATACGCCAGACTTCTTATCCCATGAAAAGAAGTACAACCGAGGACAGGAGGAATTTGTCATTATCAAAGACCACCACGAGCCGATTATCTCCCGTGAGCTTTTCGATAAGGCAAACCGTATTTTAGATGCAAAATCACTTTCCCAGGAGGGCAAGGCAAAACACAGCAGCCGCTATCCCTTTTCTGGGAAAATAAAGTGCGGCAGATGCGGGGCGAGCTATGTCGCCAGATATAAGACACGCAAAGACGGAAGCAGATATAAGGCCTGGCGCTGCTATGAAGCGGCAAACCACGGCAGGCCGCACATCGACAAGGCGGGCAATCCAGTGGGCTGCTCTGGCGAGAGTATCCGTAATGAGGATGGGATTTATTTATTGTATCTTGTTTGCAGGGAGCTGAAAATCAACCGCCAGAGAGTTGTCGATAATCTTATCAAGACGATTGACTTTTGTTTGCAGATAGACTTAAGAGGAACAAGCACCAGTGCCTTATGGGAGCAAATGGAAGAAGCCGGGAAAAAGCGAACAGGTCTTATAGACCTCTACACAAGCGGCGACATCGACAAAAGTGAGTTTACCACTCTAAGGGCCAAATATGACGAGGATATTGAAAAGCTGAAGTCTAAGATGGAGGGCATCGAACAAAAGCGGAGGATGATGCCCAAACGGCAGGAATTGATGGCAGATATAAAGAACGCCATTGACGAGCTGATTAACGGTATCCAGTACGAGGATGAATTTTACACCCAGATACTCGACAAGATGGTAGTGGGCGATAAAAACCATATAGATGTTTATTTGAAAATGCTGCCGCATAAGTGGAGCTTTACGGCAGCAAAAGGCGTTACGCACACAGAGCAAAAAAAAGTGCGAACCTCTGAAGTGGAAAGGCCCACTCTCTTCGGTCAGGGGCAAGTCGGCCGCCGCAATGAAAATCGGTTTTGTGCGGATCCCACGGAACATTTCAGGGGCTTCTCTACCTAAATCCGTCAGCAGACCTGCAACTTCCCGGTAAGGCATAGAATATCTCTGTGAAAGATAGCGCAGAGACGCGGCGATTTCTCCGTCCGGTCCCCCGTACTGCATCAACCTATTCCAGGAAAAAGAAAAAATCCAGCTGCTCCTTCTCTTTGTCGTAGACAATTTTTTGCACTACGCTGCGAAGGGCAGTACCTTTTTTTTCATAATCAATATCAGGACGGGCCAGGATTTCTGCTGCGTAAAGAGAATCATAAGTTTTTTTTGTTTCCATATAAGAGCCGGGAGAGACTGGCGGGGAAGGGAGAGAGTGGATTTTTTCTTCCAGACTTTTTTTCTCCCCATGTATTCTTGTTTTTTTTACGGAATATTCTTCTAAGGTGTCAATCCCGTTTTCATAGGCGTCTTGAATCCTCTGTTCTTTTTCCAGAAGTTTTTTATATTGTTTATTGAGCAAATGAAGTTCATCCTTAAAATCATTCTGGTTTTGCTTCTGTGGGAGGTTGTATTTCATATCATGGGACAGCACAGAGGCTTTCAGGCCGGCGATGACATTTGATTCTATGATTTTTACGCTGACAGAGTGGGAAATGCTGCACTTTCCCTTACAGTATTTCCAACACTGAAAGTACCCCCCGCGGGAGTTGAATCCCAGGGAGGCACCGCAGGAGGAACATTTTAAAATCCCGGAGAGCCAATGTCTGCAGGATTTCACATCCCTGGGCCTGCCGGGGAAACTTCCTTTTTCTATCCGTGCCTGGGCAGAGAGCCATTCTGATTCCGAAACCAGGGCTTCATGGCTGCCCTCAGTGATGATCCAGTTTTCAGGGGATTTGCGTTCTCCCCCGTGTTTCGTATAATTCCACCGGATTTTTCCACAATAGAAAGGATTTTCCAGGATATATTTTATGGTTCTCGGTTCAAAGGGGTTTCCCTTTGCGGTGCAGATTCCAAGTGTATTCAATTCACGGGCAATAGCTGTATAGGTTTTTCCTGAGAGAAAATCCCCGTAAATATGCTGTACAACGGCAGCCTGGGAGGGATTTACTTCCGGGGGAAATTTTCCTGTGTAGGTGTAGCCGTAAGGGGGAACCGCCTGATATCCTCCCCGCAGGGCTTTTTCAGTCATTCCCCGCAAGACTTCCCCTGAGAGGCGGATAGAATAGTATTCATCCATCCACTCGATAATCCGTTCGATTAAGGAGCCGAAAGGCCCCTCTATTACAGGTTCCGAGATACTTACCACCTCCACATGGTCTCTCTGCAGCATGGATTTATACACAATAGACTCCTCCTGGTTCCGGGCAAAACGGCTGAATTTCCATACCAGGATTACATCAAAAGGGTGCTCTTTGGATTTCGCCTTGGCAATCATCGTTTGGAAGGCGGGGCGCTTTGAGACGGACCTGCCGGATATGCCCTTCTCAAAATAGATGTTTTCCGGGGAAATTAAGATATTATGGGTTTTGGCATATTGAAGGATAAGGCGTTTCTGGGCATCCGGGGACAGCTCTTCCTGTTTGTCTGTGGATACCCGGATATATGCGGCGCCGGTTTTTGCAGTATTATTTGTCATGATATCAACTCCCTGTAATATATATGAAAAGATAGAGAGAAACATACATGGAGGTATTGTGTGGAAGGAAGAGGGGAAAAGAAAATGTCGTATGCCTTTTTTGTATCTGCTCCAGGCAGAGAGCCGGAAAATCTAAAAGAGAAAGAGGATGAAGTCCGTCAGTCTTTATTTGCAAAACTTGGGAGGCAGTTCATAGAAAAAGGGCTGGGGGGGACAAACATAGATGAGGAATCTGACCGGATTCCACAATGATTCCATCATGCAAAACAAAAAATATAAATTTTTTACAAGAATGTCAAAAAAAAGCTCTTTGTAATATTGATTTATTTGTAGTTTGATGTATAATTTATAATTATTGGGAATTTTCGTGTTTTTTGCACAACAATATACTTAAAGGAGATAGCGTATGAGGTTTTTCATAATTAAGCCGGTGCTTTTTGGGCTGTTTGAGTTTACCGGAAAGGTGGGTGACAGGGGATGAAAGGTAAAATAAACCGTTTTTTAACTGTAAGTTTGATTTTAGTGGTCATTCTCTGTATCTCTATATTTACTTTTTTGGCAAACTATATGAATAAGCTTAGTTCCGACACCATAGATGAGGTGGGAAAGACCTATATGGCGGGAATGAACGAGAGAATTGCAAAGCACTTTGAGACAACCATTGACCTGCGCCTTTCCCAGATATCAGCCCTGGAGATGAGTATCCCTTCTGGATATTTGGAGGATAAGGACCTGCGCCAGGATTTGGCATACGGGGCTAAGGTGAGAGACTTTGATTCTCTGGCTTTCTACTTTGATGACGGTACATTTGATATGATTTACGGGGGTGTAGTGGAACCAATCAATCCCGATACCTTTTTGGATTCCATGAAGAAAGGGGAAAACAGGGTTTCTGTGGGAACGGATGGGGATGGAAACCGGGTGGTGCTTTTGGGAGTGCCGGGGGAGTTTCAATTAGCAGGAGGCAAGCGCTGCATCGCCCTTTTGGCAGAAATTTCCGTAGATTATATTTTGGATACCCTGTCTCTTGACGAGGAGGACAGTTTAATCAGTTCCTTTTTAATCCGCAGGGACGGAAGCTTTGTCATCCGTCAGTTTGACGAGTATCATGACAATTATTTTGAGCAGATGAAGTCTCTTTTTAAGGCTGTGGACGGCAAGGATTCACAGGAGTATATTGAAGAGTTTCAGGCGGCCATGTCTCATGGGGAAAGCTATTCTGCAGAGTTTGATATGGGTGGAGAAAGAACACGGTTATTCTGCAGCAGCCTCCCCAGGTGTGAGTGGTATCTCATAACAGTTATGCCCTATGGAATGCTAAACGCTGCGGTGGACAATTTAAGCCAGCAGTGGAGTTATATGGCCCTGGGAAGCTGCGGGATTATCCTGTTGGCCCTCCTGCTTATTTTTGCCCGGTATTTCCAGATGAGTAAGGAACAGATGGAGGCGCTTGAGGAGTCTAAAAGGCTTGCGGAACATGCCAGCAGATCTAAGAGTGAATTCCTTTCCAATATGAGCCATGATATCCGAACGCCTATGAATGCCATTGTGGGTATGACGGCTATCGCCGTTGCAAATATAGACAATCCCCAGCAGGTACATAATTGTCTGAAAAAAATCACGCTGTCCAGCAGACATCTTTTGGGTTTGATTAACGATGTTTTGGATATGTCTAAAATCGAGAGCGGCAAGATGACCTTGAATGTGGAACTGGTTTCCCTGCGGGAGGTTATGGACAGTATTGTGAGCATTGTGCAGCCCCAGGTAAAGTCAAAAAAACAGCATTTTAACGTGTTTATACATGATATCTCTGCTGAGGACGTCTGCTGTGACGGTGTGCGCTTAAATCAGGTTATTTTAAATTTGATTTCCAATGCGGTGAAATTTACGCCGGAAGAGGGATTTATCCATGTGGCCATGTATGAGGAGCCGTCTCCCAAGGGAAGCGACTATATCCGTATCAATCTCCAGGTTAAGGATAACGGAATCGGCATGTCGGAGGAGTTTCAGGCAGAGATATTTGAATCCTTTACCCGGGAGGACAGGAAACGCGTCCACAAGACAGAGGGGACAGGGCTTGGAATGGCCATTACCAAGTATATTGTGGATGCCATGGGCGGTTCCATAGAGGTAAAGAGCAAACAGGGAGAGGGAACGGAATTTAATATAGTTTTGGATTTTGAAATTGCCAAAGAGAAAGAAAAAGATATGGTTCTTCCTCATTGTGATATGCTGGTGGTGGATGACAACAGACAGTTATGTGAGAGCGTGATTCAGTCCCTGGAGTCCATCGGCATATCTGCGGAGTGGACTATGGACGGAGAAAGTGCTGTGAGAATGGTTCATGAGCGTCATCAAAAAAATGAGGATTACCAGTTTATTCTTTTGGACTGGAAACTTCCGGGAATGGACGGAATCGATACGGCAAAAGAACTCCGCAAGCAGCTGGGGGATGATGTTCCCATTTTGTTGATTTCCGCCTATGACTGGAGTGAAATCGAGCAGGATGCCAGAAGTGCAGGAATTACAGGATTTATATCCAAACCGCTGTTTAAGTCAACGCTGTACTACGGGCTGAAACCTTATACAGAACATTTCGAGACGGAGACAGAAGAGGAGGAGGACATCATGAGCCTCCATCTTCAAGGGAAAAAGCTTTTGCTGGCGGAGGATAATGAGCTGAACTGGGAAGTTGCCTCAGAACTTTTGCAGGAGCTTGGCCTTGTCCTAGAGTGGGCGGAAAATGGCCAGATTTGTGTGGATAAGTTTAAAGCGTCCCCGGTAGGTTTTTACGACGGGGTGCTTATGGATATCCGCATGCCGGTGATGAACGGATATGAGGCAACCACAGAGATTCGTTCCATGGAGCGGGAGGATTCCAATATCCCCATTATAGCCATGACGGCAGATGCTTTTTCAGAGGATGTGAAGCGCTGCCTGGACTGCGGCATGGATGCCCATGTGGCAAAGCCTATCGATATCAAGGAGATTGCAAGGCTGTTGGAAAAACATTTTACAGGCCAGATTTAAAAAATATGTCCCGTGTTTCTCACGGGGCATATTTTATTGGAAGCGATAGGCTGATGCACTCCGGTCCTCCGTATTGGCTCATAATAAATTTGGCAATTTTAGGATTTGTCTCTTTTATGTTAATGGGATACTCCAAACGTTTTTCATAATTCCACATTATCTGCACCCTCCTTCCCATGGCCAGGGGTCTGTCACCCATTTCCAGTGATTACAGCCTTCCGTGTTGCTCAAAAGCAGGGGAGTGTACTGGGAGGCATAAAGATTGAGCGCTTTTTCTCTCTCCATATTATAATGGTTAAAGTAATTGATGGCATCCACATCATCGGGATGGGTATCCAAATACAGAAGAACATCTGTCACGGCAAAGCTTACCTCGTTAATCCACTGGAGCATCTGTGCCTGGTTCATATTCTGGTTCAACATCTGCATCCCCCTTTCCATCCCATGAAGGGTTTATTCAACTCTGAAAATATGGTTCCGTTTTCTAAAGCTTCACAGGGTTCATAGAGGGACTGAAAACTCTGCATAGGCACATATGCCATGGCCAAAACCTGACCGGGACAATTTTGCGTCGGCATATATGGCATAGGGCCGGGACACGGCATGGCCCCATTCCTTGGCTGCATACAACGATTCATTTTTATTCTCCTTTTTTTATTATAGTAATAAAATATGCATATTTTTGTGCAGGGTGACTAAAGAAAAATGTAAATAAGCTATTGATTTTCCCAATGTAAGTGTGTTACTATGCATGATGAAATGTTATTTGACAAAATCTGCGTTTTGTGAAAAAAGTAGAAAAAAACAGAAACAGTGAGGAAATCTATGAAAAAAAGTTATTTTAACCTGGCGGCGGTTGTGTGCTGCATCTCTCTTCTGGCAGGCTGCAAAGGGGACAGTGAGGGGTCAGGGGAGGCGATACAGGATACGGAGGCTGATTTCGGTGAGGTGTTAAACTATGACCCGGAAGACTATGTAAAGCTTGGAGATTATAAAAATCTGAAAGTACAGTATCCCCTGCCCTATGTTTCGGATGAGGATATGCAGATGTATATTTACGACTTGGTGGACGAGGCCACAGAGTACCGTGAAACAGAGAGGGCGGCGGAAAACGGCGATTATGTAAAGTTAGATTTTACGGGAACCATAGAGGGAAAGGAATTTGACGGGGGAAGCGCTTCCGGTTATGAATTTATCTTGGGCCAGGGAGAATTTTTCGAGGACTTTGAAAAAAATGTCGTCGGGCTGAAAAAGGGAGAGAATGCATCTTTTCAGATGACCTTTCCGGAGGATTACGTGGAGGAGCTTGCGGGAAAGACAGCAGATTTTAAAATCACACTGCAGTCTGTCAGTGAAGTGATACAGCCGGAGTACACAGATGAGCTTGTGGCGAAAAACACAGATTACAGCAGTATAGAGGAATATGAGGAGGCAATTAGGGAAGAATTGATTGTGGAGGCCCAGCAGGCTTCTGATGATGAGGCTGGGACAAATGCGCTGGCACAGGCTGTGGCGAATGCAAAGGTGGAGGGATATCCCCAGGGCCTTTACGATTACACCTATCAGGATACCAAGGAAATCTGTGAGGGCACTGCCCAGATGTTTGGACTGGAAATAGATGAGGTGATACAGGAGTATTACGGGGCAGAAAATCTGGAGGAAGCAGTTTTAGACTCAGTAAATGAAACTATGGTGATTCAGGCCATTGCCAAAAAGGAAAAACTTGAAATTTCGGAGAAAGATTTTGCCAAAGAGGCGGAAAATCTTGGAGCAGAGTACGGTTATGAATCTTTGGAAGAATTTGAGGAGGACTACAGCAGGACAGAGTTGGAGCTGCTTTTGGTGAGAGAAAAAGTACTGGGATTTCTCTATGAATCCTCGGAATTAGAGGAGGTATCCCAGGAAGATTATTATGGAAGCGACGAGTTTTATATGGAAGGAACTGAGACTACGGAATGGATTTTGGAAGAAGATGAAGAATAATTCTTTTAAAATTGCAAAAAGTATGCTATAATGGGTTAGCTTAATTTTGCTTTAAGTGAGAATCAGTCAGACCGGGGAGGTCGTTTATGGAAGATAATTCTACAAAAGGGCTGAAGCGAGAGCGTAAGAGACGTCAGAGAATCAGCAGGATCAGAAATGGCATTATAGGGATATTTGGCATTTGGCTGATAGCTTCGGCATATTTGTGCATCACGCTGACACTTCGGGTACATTCACTGGAGGACAAATTAGAGTATCTTTTAGATAATTTTACTGTCAGCGGGCAGTTGGAGCAGGAGTCCAAGAAAAATCCCAGCAATGTGGACGAGAGCGCCTATTTTGATTTGGAGAATACAACGGAGAGCCAGATGTGGGAGGAGACGTATGCGATTCCTGCGGCTATTAATCAGAAGGAAAATTTGGCCAAGGAGGGAGATACCCATAAGGTATATCTGACTTTTGACGATGGTCCAAGCAGCAATACGGAACAGATTTTAGATATACTAAAGCAGTATAATTTGAAAGCCACATTTTTCGTTATTGGAAAAGAAGATGAAAAGTCAAGGGCTTTATATAGGAGAATTGTGGAGGAAGGGCATACGTTGGGTATGCATTCTTATTCCCATAAATATAGTGTTTTATACGAGACAGAGGAAAACTTTGAGAGTGATTTTTCCCGTATACAGAATTATCTCTTTGAGGTTACTGGAAAAGAGTGCCTTTTTTACAGATTCCCGGGGGGCAGCAGCAACCATGTGAGCAATACGGAAATGTCCAGGTTTATCCGCTATTTAAACAACCAGGGAATTACATATTTTGACTGGAATGTATCCAGTGGAGATGCTACATCACAGGCTTATACGCCGAAAGAACTGGTTGCCAATGTTATGGATGATGTAGTAAAATATAAGACATCCGTCGTTCTTATGCATGATGCGGAGACAAAACACACTACCGTAGAAGCGCTGGCACCGATGATCGAGTCGCTGCAGGGCATGGGAGCTGAGATTTTACCTATAGATGAAAATACAACTGTTGTCCAGCACATTGCGGCATCCAGTGTGGGAGAACAGTAATCTATCAAAAAATGGAGGAAATGAAATGGGCTTTTTTAAGGAGTTTAAAGATGATTTTTCCCAGGCAGTCAATGAGCTGATGCCGGGAGAAGATAACAACCCAAAAGAAGAAGGTCTGGAAGGGGATGATATGGTTGTCAATACTTTAGATGACGAGATGGATACCGAATCAGAACTTTCCAAATTAAACGGCCTGTTGGAGCATGTAGCGGATAAGCCGGTATCTCAGTCTGTGGTGAAACAGCAGCAGGTGGCTGAGCTGGAGAAAGAATTTATGAAGGAAGTAAACAAGGCGGAGCAGGCGCCTAAGCCAGAACCAGTTCCGGAACCCAAACCGGAAGTGAAAAAGGCAGTAAATGAAACAGCGAAAGAGGAAGTCAAAGAGGAGAAAGTTGTGGAAAGAACAACAGCAATGGAGGAGAAAAAAGCAATGAACGAAGAGACAATGACATTAGCAACTGAGGAACAGCAGGTACCAGGGGTAGACCCCAATGCAATTTCAGATGAGACGACAGTAATCACTGAGGGAACTAACATAAGAGGTGACATCAATGCAAACGGTTCTGTGGACGTAAGAGGAAGAATCGGCGGAAATGTAACATGTAACGGAAAGCTCACCATCACCGGTGTTCTGGAAGGGAACAGCAATTCCTCCGAGTTTTTTGCAGATGCAGCAAAAGTAGAAGGTGAAGTAAACAGTACAGGAACTGTAAAAATCGGCATCGGCTCTGTTGTCATCGGTAATATCACAGCAGCTTCCGCAGTAATTGCAGGGGCAATCAAAGGAGATATCGACGTGCAGGGACCGGTTGTGGTAGACACTTCCGCAGTGGTAATGGGAAATATCAAATCACGTTCTGTTCAGATTAATAACGGTGCAGTAATTGAAGGTTTCTGTTCTCAGTGCTATGCAGATATTGATGTACAGGGGCTTTTTGACGACAAGAAAGGCGCTTAATATATGAAGAGGGTTTTATTAAAGCTAAGCGGAGAGGCTTTAGCAGGGGAGAAGAAAATGGGGTTTGACGAACCCACGGTTGTTAAAGTTGCAGACCAGGTGAAGCAGATTGTGGAAAAGGGTGTGCAGGTGGGGATTGTAATCGGAGGAGGCAACTTCTGGAGAGGGCGCACCAGCGAGACCATTGACCGCACCAAGGCAGACCAGATCGGGATGCTGGCAACTGTGATGAACTGTATCTATGTGTCAGAAATTTTCCGCTCTGTGGGACTGAAGACACAGATACTGTCCCCTTTTACCTGCGGAACGATGACAAAACCTTTTTCCAAAGAC
The DNA here is from genome assembly GCA_947174805.1 of uncultured Roseburia sp. Classification (GTDB taxonomy): domain Bacteria; phylum Bacillota; class Clostridia; order Lachnospirales; family Lachnospiraceae; genus Roseburia_B. Next base: position 20,326 of record CAMWKH010000001.1, read on the forward strand.
AGGGCAAATAAGTATTTTGACCACAATATGGTGGTATTTTTTGCCGGAGGCACCGGCCATCCATATTTTTCAACGGATACGGCTGCTGTACTTCGGGCTGTTGAGATTGAAGCGGACGCCCTTCTTTTGGCAAAGGCCATTGACGGGGTATATGACAGCGACCCCAAGATAAATTCCGCCGCAGTGCGCTATGACAGCCTTACAATCCAGGAAGTGATTGATAAGAAGCTGGCAGTGGTGGATATGACAGCGTCGATTCTTTGCATGGAGAATAAACTTCCCATGTATGTGTTTGCGCTGAACGAGGAAGACAGTGTGGTAAAAGCAATTACCGGTAATTTTAATGGAACAAAGGTTACAGTTTAGGAGGGGACTTATGGACGCAAGATTGGAGCCATTTGATACTAAAATGCAGAAATCTTTTCGGAATATGGAGGAGGAATTTGCCAGCATAAGGGCTGGACGTGCCAATCCCCATGTTTTGGATAAAATTAAGGTTGATTACTACGGCACGCCTACACCGATTCAGTCCGTGGCCAATGTGAATGTGCCGGAGCCCAGGATGATTCAGATTCAGCCCTGGGAGGCATCTATGGTGAAGGAGATTGAGAGGGCGATTCTCACCTCTGATTTAGGCATCAATCCCACCAACGACGGAAAAGTAATCCGCCTTGCGTTTCCGGAACTGACAGAGGAGCGCAGAAAAGAACTTGCCAAGGATATCAAGAAAAAGGGAGAAAATGCAAAAGTTGCAATCCGCAATATCCGCCGGGATGCCAATGATTCTTTTAAGAAACTGGCAAAAGGGGATATTTCTGAGGATGAGATAAAAGAGTTGGAAGACAAGGCGCAGAAGATGACGGATAAGTATATTGCGCAGGTGGATAAGGCAGTGGAGGCAAAATCAAAAGAAATTCTTACTGTATAAAAATCCGGTGAAAAGGGGGTACACGGCATATGTGTGTCCCTTTTTATATACAGGGGCGGATAAGGAATCGAAGGAGAGTGGCTATGTTAAAAGTACCAAATCATGTGGCAATTATATTAGACGGCAACGGCCGCTGGGCTAAGAGCAAAGGTATGCCCAGAAATTACGGTCATACCATGGGGGCAAAAAATGTGGAGGGGGTGTGCCGGGCGGCATACGATATGGGTATCCGTTATCTCACCTTCTATGCATTTTCTACAGAAAACTGGAGCCGTCCTGACAGTGAGGTGGAAGCCATTATGAGCCTTCTGGAATCTTACCTAAAAAACTGTCAGAAGATTGCAAAAAAGAACAATATGCGTGTCAGAGTCATTGGGGATTTGTCCCGTCTGGATGAGAAGTTCCGAAACAATATAAAGGCCCTGGAGGAGAATTCCAAGACATATGACGGATTGTGCCTTACCATCGCCATCAATTACGGAAGCAGGGATGAGATGGTTCGGGGGATGAAAAAGATGACGAGAGATGTACTTGAGGGAAAGCTTGAAGTGGAGGATATCAGCGAGGAGAAATTCTCCTCCTATCTGGATACGGCGGAACTTCCGGACCCAGATTTACTGATCCGTACCAGCGGGGAGATGCGGCTGTCCAATTATCTTCTATGGCAGCTTGCCTACAGTGAATTTTATTTTACCGATACACCTTGGCCGGATTTCCATGAAAAGGAATTAAGACAGGCTGTGGAGGCATATAGTGCCAGAGACAGAAGATATGGTGGGTTGAAAGAAGAGGGAAGCAATGTTTAAGACAAGATTATTAAGCGGGATTGTGTTAATTGCCCTGGCGCTGTTTTTCCTTATTATGGGAGGAAATATTTTGTGGGCTGTTACAGGGGTCATATCACTGATTGGGATGTTTGAACTTTACCGGATTTTTCATATGGAAAAAAGTTTGGCGGGAGCAGTGGGATACGGAATGGCCCTGGTATTTTATGGGAATTTACAGTTTCACTTTTCCGGGGATGCCATGGTTTTTGCTATGGGATTTTTGATTCTCCTCATGTTCTGCTATGTTTTTACTTATCCCAAATATAAAACAGAGCAGGTCTTGGCTGTGTTTTTCGGCGTGTTTTATGTGGCAGTTATGCTCTCCTATGTGTACCAGATTCGTATGCTGGAGCGGGGAGCCTACATGGTATGGCTTGTATTCCTGTGCTCTTGGGGATGTGATACCTGTGCTTACTGTGTAGGGGTGCTGTTTGGAAAACATAAAATGTCCCCGAAGTTAAGTCCGAAAAAATCCGTGGAGGGAGCTTTTGGAGGAGTCATTGGAAGTATGCTTTTGACCTTTCTCTATGTTTGGACGTTTCGCAGTGCCATGGATGTAACGGCAAGGGAAACGCTGCTTTTGGCAGTGATTTCCGGGGTGGGTGCCCTGATTTCCATGGTGGGAGATTTGACGGCTTCCGCTGTCAAGAGGAATTATGAGATAAAGGATTACGGTACTCTGATTCCGGGGCATGGAGGAATTTTAGACCGTTTTGACAGTGTGATATTTACTGCGCCAATCATTTACTATCTGGCAGTTTATTTTGTATAACGAGAATGTTTATTCCGGGCACACCGGTGTAAGAGAGGATAACATGAAGAAAATAGCAATATTGGGTTCTACAGGATCTATAGGCACCCAGACATTGGAAATCGTAAGGGAGCAGGGGGACATTGAAGTGACGGCCCTTGCCGCCGGGGGGAATATTTCTCTTTTGGAGAAACAAATCAGGGAATTTCGCCCCGGATTGGTCTGCGTCTGGGAAGAGGAAAAGGCAAAGGCTTTAAGAGAAAATATCAGGGATTTGGATGTGACGGTACTCTGCGGCATGGATGGGCTCATTGCCGCGGCCACAGAAAAAAAGGCTGAAATTTTAGTCACTGCCATTGTGGGCATGGTGGGCATAAGACCTACCATAGAGGCCATAAAGGCAAAAAAAGCCATAGCCTTGGCAAACAAAGAGACTTTGGTTACGGCGGGACATGTGATTATGCCCTTGGCAAAAGAGTATGGGGTGCCCATACTTCCCGTGGACAGTGAGCACAGCGCTATTTTTCAGTGCCTTCAGGGGCAAGAAGGCAATCCCATAAAAAAAATACTCCTGACGGCTTCCGGCGGCCCGTTTCGTGGAAGAAAGAAAGAAGAATTAGAAAAAATACAGGTGGAAGATGCCCTAAAGCACCCCAACTGGGAGATGGGGAGAAAGATTACCATTGATTCCTCAACCCTGGTAAATAAGGGACTTGAGGTGATGGAGGCAAAGTGGCTTTTCGGGGTGGAACTTGACCAGATCCAGGTGGTAGTGCATCCCCAGAGCGTGATTCACTCTGCGGTGGAATATGAGGACGGCAGCGTGATCGCCCAGCTTGGCACGCCGGATATGCGCCTGCCCATTCAATATGCCCTGTATTATCCCCTAAGGCGGCCTTTAAGGGGGGAGAAGTTGGACCTTTTTGCCCTGGGAAACCTTACCTTTGAGAAGCCGGATACTGACACTTTTCATGGGCTTTCCCTGGCATATGAGGCTATGAGGCGGGGAGGCAATATTCCCACCGTGTTTAATGCGGCAAATGAACGGGCAGTTGCCATGTTTTTGGAGCGGAGGATTCCCTATCCTGCCATTACAGAGATAATCGGGGAATCCATGGGGAGCATTGGGTTTGTGAAAGAGCCGGATGTGGAACAGATTCTTAATACAGAATCTGCCACATATGAATTTATAGAGAGCAGGTGGTAATTTGAAGTTTATTATAGCGATTATTCTATTCAGTATTATTATTCTATTTCATGAACTGGGACATTTTCTCTTTGCAAAACGGGCGGGAATCCGTGTCAATGAGTTCTGTCTTGGCATGGGGCCCACATTGGTGGGAATCACAAAGGGGGAGACAAAGTATTCCATAAAGCTGCTGCCCTTCGGCGGGGCATGCTTAATGGAGGGGGAGGACGCTGACAGCCAGGATGCCAGGGCTTTTGGGGCAAAATCTGTGTGGGCAAGAATCAGCGTGGTTGCGGCAGGGCCGGTATTTAATTTTATTATGGCTTTTGTATTTGCAGTTATCCTGCTAGCCTTTGCAGGGTATGACAGACCTGTGGTCCTTGATGTGATGGAGGGTTATCCCGCCCAGGAAGCAGGGCTTAAGGCAGGGGATGTGATTAAGAAAATTAATCACAAATCTGTCCATTTTTACCGGGAAGTAAGTATGTACACCATGTTCCATGAGGGGGAAGAACTGGACGTTACCTATGAGCGGGACGGGGAAAAGTTTAACACGGTGATTACTCCCAAATTTGACGAGGAATCGGGAAGGTATCTCATGGGATTAACTGGGACATATGCCAGGGAAAAAGGCAGCATTGGCGAAACGGTCATCCATGGTGTGTACGAGATCAAGTACTGGATTTGGACTACGCTTCAAAGCCTTAAAATGCTGGTGACAGGCCAGGTGGGGGTAAACCAGATGTCAGGCCCTGTGGGAATTGTAAAAACCATTGGGGATACCTATGACGAGAGCCTTACAGACGGGTACTTCTATGTGTTTTTAAATATGTTGAATTTTGCCATTCTCCTAAGCGCCAACTTAGGGGTGATGAACCTTCTGCCCCTGCCGGCACTGGACGGCGGGCGCCTGGTATTTCTCGTTATTGAGGCAATCCGGGGGAAAAAAGTAGACCCGGAAAAGGAGGGGATGGTGCACTTTGTGGGTATCGTGCTTTTGATGGGTCTTATGGTATTTGTAATGTTCAATGATATCCGAAACCTGATTCGGTAAAGGGGGAGAATATGGGCAGGGAAAATACAAAGGAAATAAAAATCGGAGACAGGGTGATTGGCGGGGGAAACCCGGTGTTAATCCAGTCTATGACAAATACGAAAACAGAGGATGTAAGGGCCACCGTGGCACAGATTCATAAACTTGCCGGGGCAGGCTGTGACATTATCCGCTGTGCGGTGCCTGATATGGAGGCGGCAGCGGCTTTGACAGAGATAAAAAAGCAGATTGGGATTCCCCTTGTGGCGGATATCCACTTTGATTACCGTCTTGCCATTGCAGCCATGGAGCACGGCGCCGATAAAATCCGCATCAATCCCGGAAATATCGGGGCGAGAGAGCGGCTTTTAGCGGTGGTAAAAGAGGCGAAAGACAGAAACATTCCGATTCGTGTAGGGGTAAACAGCGGTTCCCTGGAAAAAGAGCTGGTGGAAAAATATCACGGCGTCACCCCGGAAGGGCTGGTGGAGTCGGCTCTTGACAAGGTAAAGATGATTGAGGATATGGGATATGACAATCTGGTCATAAGCATCAAATCCTCGGATGTGATGATGTGTGTCCGGGCCCATGAAATCATTGCGGAAAAAACCGCTTATCCCCTTCATGTGGGCATCACAGAGGCTGGCACCATTATAAGCGGAAATATTAAATCCGCAGTGGGCCTTTCCCTTATTTTAAACCAGGGGATCGGGGATACCATACGGGTATCCCTTACAGGAGACCCCCTGGAAGAAATCAAATCCGCCAAGCTGATTCTGCGCACCTTAGGACTTCGCAAAGGGGGCATAGAAGTAGTATCCTGCCCCACCTGCGGCAGAACGAAAATCAATCTCATCGAGCTCGCCAACGCCGTGGAAAACATGGTGTCGGATATCCCTCTGGACCTTAAGGTGGCAGTGATGGGATGTGTGGTAAACGGTCCCGGGGAGGCAAGGGAGGCTGATATTGGCATTGCCGGAGGTATTGGGGAAGGCCTTTTGATAAAACACGGGGAAATTTATAAGAAACTGCCGGAGGAGGAGCTTTTGCCCGCCCTTCGGGAAGAATTACTGCATTGGGGTGAATAGAAATGGCAAAACTCTTTTTTGATGTGTTCCCAACCTTGGCCGTGCATGAGGAAATGAGGGCGTTATTGTCGGAGATGGAGATAACCAAGGTAAGTGCGAATCCTGCAAAAACATGGATTCGCATTTATCTTTCCGGCAGCCGTCTCATACATAAAAGCAATATTTTTGCACTGGAAAAACAGATAAAGAAACAATTATTTCCCAGACAGAACATGGAAATAAAAATTATAGAGAAATTTCATCTGTCAAAGCAGTACACAGCCAGAAAGCTTATGGATATTTACAAGGACAGCATGGAGCAGGAGATAAAGGAGTACAGCCTTCTGCTTTACAATATGTACCACAGTGCAAAGACGGAATTTCCGGAGGAAAACCGCATGGAACTTTGCCTGGAGGATACCATCATTGCCAGGGAGAAATCAGAGGAACTGGTGCAGATTTTGGAAAAAATCGTGTGTGAGCGATGCGGGCTGGACTTTAAAATTGATTTGTGTTTTTCTGAGGCCAAAAAAGGCAGCCGTATAAAAAATGCGGATTTTGCCATTCACCAGGAAGTGAAGCATGTCTTGGAACGGGCCATGGAACAGAAAAAGATTCAGGAAGGGGATACACAAACTCCTAAGGTATCCGAAGAAAGGGGGATGGCTCCCTCCAAAACCAAGCAGCCGGACAAGCAAAAAGAAGGGGGGAAAGATTTCGGGAAGAAAGAGTTTTCAAGAAGGGGAAATTCTTATCAGGTGAAAAAATCAGACAACCCGGATGTGGTGTACGGCAGGGATTTTGAGGATGAGGTAATCCCCATTGAATCCATTCTGGGGGAGATGGGTGAGGTGACAATTCGAGGACAGGTGATTGAGCTGGATAAGAGAGAGATACGAAACGAAAAAAGTATCGTCATTATCTCCGTCACAGATTTTACCGATACCATTGTCTTAAAAATTTTCACTTCAAATGACAGGCTTTCAGAACTATTGGAGGGGGTAAAAAAAGGGGCTTTCTTAAAAATAAAGGGAGTTACCACCATTGACAAATTTGACGGGGAGCTGACCATCGGCTCCATTTTCGGCATAAAAAAAATCGGGGATTTCAGAAACGGGCGTGTGGATAACAGTCCCGTAAAGCGTGTGGAGCTCCACTGTCACACAAAAATGAGCGATATGGACGGTGTCTCGGATGTGAAGGATATCATAAAGTGCGCGAAATCCTGGGGGCACAAGGCGCTGGCCATTACCGACCACGGGGATGTACAGGCATTTCCCGACGCCTTCCACGCAATTTCCCCGGAGGAGGATTTTAAAATAATCTACGGGGTGGAGGGGTATCTTGTGGACGATTTAAAATCCATGGTGGAAAACGAAAAGGGCCAGAGCCTTTCCGACACCTATGTGGTCTTTGACTTGGAGACCACAGGGTTTAGCTCTAATGTAAATAAAATCATTGAGATTGGGGCGGTAAAAGTGGAGAACGGCTCATTGACGGAGCGTTTTTCTGCCTTTGTGAATCCCGGCGTGCCAATTCCCTTTGAAATTGAAAATCTCACAGGAATCAGTGATGATATGGTAATCCATGAGGAGCCTGTGGAACAAGTGCTCCCCCGGTTTATGGAATTTTGCGGTGATGCTGTGATGGTGGCCCACAATGCGGATTTTGATATGAGCTTTATCAAGCATAACTGCAGGGAACTTGGAATTGAGAAGGATTTTACCGTACTGGATACGGTGGCCCTTGCAAGGATGCTCCTGCCGGGGTTAAACCGATTTAAGCTGGACACGGTGGCGAAAGCCCTGGGCATCTCCCTTCAAAACCATCACAGGGCGGTGGACGATGCAGGGTGTACCGCCGAGATATTTGTAAAGTTTATCCAGATGCTGAAGGACAGGGGAATCGAGAATTTAAAGGCCCTTGAGGGAGAGGGCATGGCAGATGCCAAAGCCATTGGAAAGATGCCCACAAATCATGCCATAATTCTAGCCACGAACGATGTGGGAAGAATTAATCTCTACCGCCTGATTTCCCTGTCCCACCTGACCTACTATAACAAGCGCCCCAGAATCCCCAAAAGTGAATTTATAAAACACCGGGAGGGGCTCTTAATCGGAAGCGCCTGCGAGGCGGGGGAGCTCTACCGGGCGGTGGTAAACGGCAGGCCCAGGGAGGAAATTGCAAGGCTTGTGGAGTTTTATGATTATCTGGAAATCCAGCCTTTGGGGAACAACCAGTTTATGATTGAAAGTGAAAAAGAACCGGCGGAGAGCATAGAGGATATTAAGGAATTTAACCGGAAAATCGTAAAGTTGGGGGAGCAGTTTCATAAGCTTGTGGTGGGGACCTGCGACGTGCATTTTTTAAATCCGGAGGATGAAGTGTACCGCCGGATTATCATGGCGGGTAAGGGATTTAAGGATGCGGACAACCAGGCGCCTTTGTATTTCCGCACCACGGAGGAGATGTTAAAGGAATTTGAGTACCTGGGAAGCGAGAAGGCCGAGGAGATTGTAATTACAAATCCCAATAAAATTGCGGATATGTGTGAAAAAATTGCCCCGGTCCGGCCGGATAAATGTCCTCCCGTCATCGAGAATTCCGACCAGACCCTCAGGGACATCTGCAACAGGAAGGCCCACGAGATGTATGGGGAAGTTCTGCCGCCCATTGTGAAAGAGCGGCTGGAGCGGGAGTTAAATTCCATTATCGGAAACGGCTATGCGGTGATGTATATTATTGCCCAGAAGCTTGTGTGGAAGTCCAACGAGGACGGATATTTGGTGGGTTCCAGGGGCTCTGTGGGCTCCTCTTTGGCCGCCACCATGTCTGGGATTACGGAGGTAAACCCGCTTCCCGCCCATTATCTGTGCAAAAACTGCCACTACAGTGATTTTGACTCCGAGGAGGTGAAAGCATTTAGCGGCAGAAGCGGATGCGACATGCCGGATAAGGTGTGTCCCAAATGTGGAAAGCCCTTGAGCAAAGAGGGGTTTGACATTCCATTTGAAACCTTTTTGGGATTTAAAGGAAATAAGGAGCCGGATATTGACCTTAATTTTTCCGGGGAATACCAGAGCAAGGCCCACGCCTACACAGAGGTGATTTTTGGCTACGGACAGACTTTCCGGGCAGGGACTATCGGTACTCTGGCGGATAAGACGGCTTTCGGCTACATAAAAAAATATTACGAGGAGCGGGGGGTCCACAAGAGAAACTGTGAGGTGAACCGTATTGTCCAGGGATGCGTGGGAGTGCGGCGCACCACAGGGCAGCATCCCGGGGGAATTGTAGTCCTGCCTGTGGGGGAGGAGATTGATTCCTTTACCCCAGTGCAGCATCCGGCAAACGATATGGCAAGCACCACCGTTACCACCCACTTTGATTACCACTCCATTGACCACAATTTGTTAAAACTGGACATACTGGGACACGACGATCCCACCATGATTCGTATGCTCCAGGACTTAACGGGGCTTGACCCGGTGGATATTCCTTTGGACGACCCCTCGGTGATGTCTTTGTTTAAAAATACGGAGGCTTTGGGGGTAACCCCGGAGGAGATTAACGGGTGTAAATTGGGGTGCCTTGGGATTCCGGAGTTTGGGACAGATTTTGCCATGCAGATGGTTATCGATGCCAAGCCCCAGGAGTTTTCAGATTTAGTCCGCATCTCCGGGCTGTCCCACGGAACGGATGTGTGGCTGGGAAATGCCCAGACCTTAATTGAGGAGGGAAAGGCAACCATTTCCACTGCAATCTGTACCCGTGACGATATTATGATTTATCTGATTCACATGGGCCTTGACAGTGAATTGTCTTTTACCATTATGGAATCTGTGCGGAAAGGGAAAGGCTTAAAACCGGAGTGGGAGGAAGAGATGGAAGCCCACGGGGTGCCGGACTGGTATATCTGGTCCTGCAAGAAAATCAAGTACATGTTCCCCAAGGCCCATGCTGCGGCATATGTTATGATGGCCTGGCGCATCGCCTACTGCAAAGTATTTTATCCCCTGGCTTACTATGCCTCCTATTTCAGCATCCGGGCTACTGGCTTTAACTATGAGCTGATGTGCCAGGGGCAGGAGAGGCTTTTGTATTTCATGAAAGATTATGAGAAGCGGAAGGATACCTTAAGCAAAAAGGAGCAGGATACCTACCGGGATATGCGCATTGCCCAGGAGATGTATGCCAGGGGCTTTGAGTTCTGGCCTATGGATATCTATAGGGCAAAGGCATCCCAGTTTCAGATTATAGACGGGAAATTAATGCCTGCCTTATCCTCCATAGAAGGGTTGGGGGAAAAAGCGGCGGAAGCAGTGGAGGAGGCCTGTAAGGATGGAAAATTTTTATCGAAAGATGATTTTAGACAGCGCACAAAGGTGAGTAAAACTGTGATTGATTTGATGAGTGATTTAGGGATACTTTCAGATCTGCCGGAGTCCAACCAGCTCTCCCTCTTTGATTTTGCAGGATAAAAAAACTCCCTGTCTCCAAAGGAGGCGGGGAGTTTTTTTATGCACAGGCCGGTGTCTATTTTATTAGTGAGGGTTAAATATGGAAATGGTTCCGCTGCCGTCGGCAGGCATGCGGTAGATAGTTTCGTCATCTCCAAATTCACGGAAATATACGGTGTTCGAGGTGATATGGATATTTCTGTGGTTTCCGTTTCTAAGCATCATCAAACCGCTTCCGTTGATATTGACCCGGCAAAGGGCGGCATTGCCGTTTAAATCGTTTGTCTGTATATAAATGTAATTTCCGTATACGTTAAAGGTTTCAATCCGTTGGTCCACCAGGACAAAGGGTTCTGTTTCACCTGTCCCCAGGGAGCAGAGACGGTAATCATTATCGCAGTCCAAGAAATATATGGTATTGTTGTACATAACAGGATTCCAGCAGTTTCCCTGGTAGAGCATCTGGCTGTTGCCGTTGGCTGTGTCTAACTGGTAGATGTTGTGGTCTTTCTCCAATCCGTTGTAGTAGAGATACTGTCCGTTGCCGGAGCAGGGATAATATGGATTTTTATTTAATGTCTCCCGCTCTGTCCCGTCAATCTTCACCCGGTTAAAGGTGGAGCCGTTCTCCTCGTCATAATGAATGTAGTACACATAGTTTCCGATGAGGGATGCGTAGATGCTGGGGTCAGGGTCCAATACAAGGACTTTTTTATTTTTTTTGTTGAGCCGGCACAGGCTGTTTGTGTTAAAACGCAGGAAGGAATAATTTCCCTCCCCGTCTCCCCCCAGGTTATTTCTCACATAATATACATAATGTTCATCTGCGTTTATGTATGAGGCAATATCATCGGAGAGTTTTTTGACTTCCGTCTCGTTTTTATTCATGGAGTAGAGTTTGTAACCGTCGTTGGGGTTGCTGAAATATATGGTGTCGCCGTATTCGCAGAACAGCCCGTCGTTGTACAAGTTTCCGCCTATGTTTCCGTTTACGTAGGAATCGTTAAAAAGGGTCTGTTTGGATTTGTACTGATAGAAAAAATATCCTGCCACACCAAGAATCAGGACAATGGGAATAATAAATTTCAGTGCTTTTTTCATATGCAATACCTCTCTTTGATTGTTAAAAATAGAAATATTTATATCTAATTATAACTTTCCCTAAGGGAAGTTGCAAGGGAATCTTGCTATCTAAAGTTAATTGTTATATGATAGGTGTAAGAATATATCTCAGGGAGAGAAGCTTTATGAAAGAGTATGAAATCATTCGCAGGGAGATTGCGGATATTGACAAAAAAATCTCAGTTTTATATGAGGAGAGAGTAGGGTTAACGGAAAAACTCACCAAGTACTGTAAGGGAGACGGTGAGGATGTATTTGGATTTTCTCCGGTGGAGGAGCTTTCTTTTCCGGGGGCCCGGGTGGTGTTCCAGGGGGTGGAGGGAGCCTACAGCCAGCAGGCCCTGCTGGAGTATTTTGGAAGCGGCATAAAAAGCTATCATGTGGATACCTGGCGGGATGCCATGGAGGCTATCTCCGGGGGGGAGGCGGATTACGCCGTGCTTCCCATAGAAAATTCTTCCGCAGGGGGAGTCATTGAAAATTTTGACCTTTTGGCAGAGTATGACAACTGTATTATCGGGGAGCAGATTATAAAAATTGACCACTGCCTATTAGGGCTTCCCGGGGCTGTGCTCTCGGATATCACAGATGTGTATTCCCATCCCCAGGCCCTGATGCAGTGCTCCAAGTATTTAACAGGCCACGGCTGGGAAAAGCATGAGATGAAAAATACTGCGGTAGCGGCGAAGGCCGTTATGGAGGAGGGGAACATGAAAAAAGCCGCCATTGCCAGCCGCATCACTGCGGATATTTACGGACTTAAGGTTCTGGCCCAGGGGATTTCCGACAATACCTCCAATTCCACCAGATTTATAATTGTGACGGGAAAAAAGATTTTTCAAAAGAAGGCGGGGAAAATCAGCATCTGCTTTGAGATTCCCCACAAGAGCGGCTCTTTATACCGGACCTTATCTTATCTTATCCATCACAATCTCACGAAAATAGAGTCAAGGCCCATCCAGGGGAAAACCTGGGAGTACCATTTTTTTATAGATATCGAGGGAAGCCTCTTGGATGCCTCCGTGAGAAATGCCCTGGAGAAAGTGAGGGCGGAGACAGAGGGGTTAAAGATTCTTGGGAATTATTAGAAAGGAAAACGCAGAGATGAGAAGCACAAAAGAACTGATTCTGTATAAAAATTTTAAGAACGGAAAACTTTTCTATAATTTTACCTGGCTTATGGAAAATTATTTGAATGAGTATTATAATAAAGATGATATGGCAGCTCTGTATTACGAATGTTACCATGATTTAACAGAGCTTTCGGTGAGCCACGGTTTTGAGGGAAATCTCTGGCACAATTTCCTTACATTTCTTCTGGTAAACAATGAGAACGCCTACAGCAGGGCCTGCGAAATCAGAGGGAAGGTGGAGGGTTCCATCAATGATATCACCATCCACGATTTCGCTGTGATGAAAGAATTTTTTGATTTTGACCTGCATAAATTAGAGGAGGCATTCTCTGTTTCCGGGGCGGACGTGCTTTTGCATTATGAGGGCGTGGACAAGGGCAGCAGAGTGTTTAATAAGCGTATCCGGGACAGAATATGCCAGCTTAGCGTTTTGCTTTCAAAGGCGGGGACGATAGAGGAGTTTAAGGATGGCGTCACCCAGTTTTATAAGGAGTTCGGCGTGGGCAGCCTGGGGCTTCACAAGGCATTCCGCATTGAGAATGAACCTCAGGGTGCAAAGATTATCCCCATCGCAAATATTGCCCATGTGCATCTTGATGACATAGTGGGTTATGACATTGCCAAAGAGAAACTGACGGAGAATACCAGGGCTTTTGTGGAGGGGAGAAAAGCCAACAACTGCCTTTTGTTTGGGGATGCGGGAACGGGGAAATCCTCAAGCATCAAAGCCATTGTGAACCAGTATTATGAACAGGGGCTTCGGATGATAGAGATATACAAACATCAGTTTCAGGGGCTGAATGATGTGATTGCCCAGATAAAGAACCGGAATTACAAATTTATTATCTATATGGACGATCTCTCTTTTGAGGAGTTTGAGATTGAATATAAGTACTTAAAGGCCGTAATTGAAGGCGGCCTTGAGAAAAAGCCGGAGAATGTTTTGATTTATGCCACCTCAAACCGCAGGCATCTTGTGCGGGAAAACTTTTCCGACAAGGCACAGCTTGAGGACGATCTCCACAACAATGACACGGTACAGGAAAAATTGTCCCTGGTAGCCAGGTTCGGGGTTCAGATTTACTTTGGCTCCCCGGACAAAAAAGAGTTCCAGGAAATTGTTTTGGAGCTTGCAAAGCGAAACGGGATAGATATGGAAAAAGATGCGCTGCTCTTGGAGGCAAATAAGTGGGAGCTTAGCCACGGGGGGCGCTCCGGCAGAACTGCCCAGCAGTTTGTGGATTATCTTTTGGGGAAAAGCCGTTAGGCGGAAAAGGGGGTTGTATGAAGATAACAACATTTGCAGCAATTTATATCGGTTCTTACGAGGTCAGCCTGAAGATTTTTGAACTATCTCCCAGAAAACCCCTGCGTGCCATTGACCATGTGCGGGCGAGGGTGGAGCTGGGAAGAGACGCTTACCAGAAGGATATGATCGGTTATGAACTTATGGATGAGCTGGGAAAAGTGCTGGGGGAATACCAGAAGATTATGCGGGGGTATAAGGTGGATGATTACGTGGCCTACGCAGGTGGAGTGTTCCGGGACATTAAAAATCAGCAGTTTGTGTTAGACCAGCTGAAGATACGCACCGGAATCGAAATTTTGGTTTTGGGAAACTCGGAGCACCGCTTTATCAGCTATAAATCTGTGGCTTTCCGAAAGGAGTTTGACGAGATGACCAGGCAGGGGGCTGCCGTGGTGGACCTTGGCGGGGAGAGTCTGCAGGTGACCCTGTTCGTGGAGGGAAAAGTTGTGACCACCCAGCATCTGGTGCTGGGGACCATGCGGTTAAATGAGATGTTTTCCACTTTCAGCGGCTTTTTATCCCACTATGAGGATCAGATTGAGGAATTGGTCAACAAGGATTTGGAAGTATTTAAATCTCTGTACATGCGAAATGTTAATATTAAGTATGTGATTATTATGGGGGATTATGTGACGGAGCTGATGAAAAAGACGGAAAAGAAGTCGGACTATATTGTGAGCAGTGAGAAGTTTGTAAAGTCTATGCGGAAATTTTACAAAAAAAATCTGGATCAGATTGCCATGGAGCTGAATTTATCCAATGATAAAGACCCGCTGCTTGTCCCCTACATAGTTCTCTACACCAGGATTGTGGAGGAACTGAATGCGGAGGAAATCTGGATTCCAGGTGCCAATATCAGCGAGGGAATCGCTTATGACTATGCGGAGAAAAATCACATTATAAAGCCGGGGCACAGCTTTGAGGAGGATATTTTGTCTGCGGCAAAAAGCCTTTCCAGGCGCTATCAGAGTTATTCCCCCCATATCGATGCCCTGACCCAGATGGTGACACTTGTTTTTGACGCATTAAAAAAAGTTCACGGTCTTTCCCCCAGGGAGCGTCTCCTCCTGCAAGTGGCGGCAATTCTCCACGACTGCGGGAAATATGTGAGCATGGCAAGAGGGCCGGAATGTGCCTACAATATTATTATGGAATCGGAAATTATAGGGCTAAGCCATCTGGAGCGGGAGATTGCGGCCTCCACGGTTTTGTACAATACCCATCCCTTAGATGCCTACGAGGTGGTGGCAGACAGGCTGGACCAGGTTAGCTATGTAACCGTTGCAAAGCTTGCGGCGATTCTTAGGGTGAGCAATGCCATGGACAGGAGCCACAAGCAAAAGTTTAAGAATGTGAAGGCCGTGGTAAAAGAAAAAGAGCTGGTGATTACCATTGAATCTGTGGATGACATTATTTTGGAGAGAGGCCTTTTCTATGTAAAAGCGGGATTTTTTGAGAGTGTATTTGGCATCCGGCCGGTAATCCGGGAGAAGCGGGTCTATAAGTAGGAGTGTGGAGTATGGAGAAAGAAAAAAATTTTACAAATCCGGAGTATTATGAGAACCGGGAATTGAGCTGGATTAAATTTAACAACAGGGTGCTGAATGAAGCCAGGGATAAATCCATTCCCCTGTTGGAGCGGTGCAAATTTGTGAGCATCACATCCTCAAACCTGGATGAGTTTTTTATGGTGCGGGTGGCGTCTTTAAAAGATGTGGTCCATGCGGGATACAAAAAGAGGGATATTGCGGGAATGACGGCGGGGGAGCAGTTGGAGGCAATTAACGCCGCCACAAGGGAGCTGGTGGAAATACAGTACAATACTTACAACCGTTCCCTGCTGCCTCTGTTAAAAGAACAGGATATTGAGATTATCCATGCCCATGAAGATTTAAACCAAAAGCAGGCAGAATTTGTGGACAAATATTTTATGGACAACGTGTACCCTGTGCTGACCCCCATGGCGGTGGATGCATCCAGGCCGTTTCCGTTAATCCGCAACAAGACATTAAATATTGCAGCGCTTATCCGCAGGAAGCAGGAGGATCTGCCGGACCACGGCAGAAAGGAAATTGAATTTTCCACTGTGCAGGTGCCTTCTGTGCTACCAAGGTTTGTAGAGATTCCCTCGGAGAAAGAAGGGGGCAGGACCTTTATCCTTCTGGAGCAGATGATTGAGCGGAATATATCCAAACTGTTTTTAAACTGTAAGGTGGTGTGCGCCTATCCTTACCGGATTATGCGGAACGCGGATTTATCCATTGATGAGGACGAGGCGGAGGATTTGTTAAAAGAGATTCAAAAGCAGTTAAAAATGCGGCAGTGGGGAGAAGTCATCCGTCTGGAAATTGAAGATAAAATGGATGAGAAGCTTCTTGCAATCTTAAAACAGGAGCTGCATATTGCAGAGGAAGATGTGTATAAAATAAACGGTCCCATCGATTTGACCTTTTTAATGAAACTCTATGGATTGGAAGGCTGCGACCATCTGCGGTACGAAAAGCATGTGCCCCAGAGAGTGAAGGAGATAGAGCCGGGGGAGGATATTTTTTCCGCCATCCGAAACGGAGATATACTCATGCATCATCCCTACCAGAGTTTTGACCCGGTGGTGGAATTTATCAGGCAGGCGGCGAAAGACCCGGATGTGCTGGCCATCAAGCAGACATTATACCGGGTCAGCGGAAATTCACCTATCATTGCATCTCTTGCCCAGGCGGCGGAAAACGGCAAACAGGTCTCCGTTTTAGTGGAGTTAAAGGCCAGGTTTGACGAGGAACACAATATCGTGTGGGCAAAGAAATTAGAGCAGGCAGGGTGCCATGTCATTTACGGGCTGGTGGGGTTAAAGACCCACAGCAAAATTGCCCTGGTGGTGCGCAGGGAGGATGACGGAATCCGCAGGTACGTCCATCTGGGCACAGGAAATTACAACGATTCCACGGCAAAGCTGTACACGGACTGCGGCATTTTTACCTGCTCCGAGGCTATCGGGGAAGATGCAACGGCAGTGTTTAACATGCTCTCCGGCTACTCAGAGCCCCTATCCTGGAACCGCCTGGTGGTGGCGCCAATCTGGCTTCGGAAAAAGTTTTTAAAACTCATCCAGCGGGAGACAAAAAATGCCAGGGAGGGAAAAGAGGCAAAAATTATTGCAAAGATGAATTCTCTCTGCGATAAGGAGGTTATCGCCGCTCTCTATGAGGCCAGCGCTGCGGGGGTGCAGATTGATTTAATTGTCCGGGGAATCTGCTGCCTTAAAGTGGGGATACCTAAAGTCAGTGACAATATCCGTATCCGTTCCATTGTTGGAAATTTTCTGGAACACAGCAGAATATTTTATTTTTACAATGATGGGATGCCCGAGATTTACATGGGCAGTGCGGATTGGATGCCAAGGAATTTAGACCGCAGGGTGGAGATTATATTCCCGGTGGAAAACGAGGAGATAAAGAAAAAGGTGTTCCATATTCTGGAGGTGGAATTGATGGACAACACCAAGGCCCATGTGCTTAACAGCAAAGGGCAGTATGAGAAGATAGACAAGCGGGGAAAAACTCTTGTGAATTCCCAGGAACAGTTTGCAAAGGAGGCAAGAGTAAAAAAGAAAAGAGAGTATAATATTTATCAGGACAGGGTATTTATCCCGGCGGAGCCGGAATAAAGAGAGAAAATTGGGAGGAAAGAGCATGAATTACAGCAGAATACTTTTTGTGGACCTGGATTATACGCTTTTAAATGATGATAAGACCGTTTCACAAAAAAACAGGGAAGCGATTCAGAGGGCGCTTGCCGCGGGAAATTATGTGGTGGTGGCCACAGGCCGTCCTGTGGAGACTGGGAGAATGGTAGTGAAGGATTTAGGGCTTACGATACCGGGATGTTATATGATTGCTTTTAACGGAGCAGTTTTGTATGACTGTTCTGCGGACAGGATACTCTATGAGAAGACCATACCGGTGCAGTACGTTTATCAGCTTTTTGACAAGGCCCACCGGGCGGGGCTTTATATCCAGACTTACAACAAGACAGATATCCTTACGGAGAAGCATACGAAGGAACTGGACTATTATACCAGGCACAATAAAATGACCTATAAGATTCAGCCGGATGTAGCCATGGCATTGGAGTCAGAGCCCTATAAAGTATTGATTATAAACCTAAACAGCCGGAAGATTTTGGAAGATTTTCAGGCTGCCAATGCTGGATGGACAGAGGGAAAAATGAGTACCTTTTTTTCCTGCAACCAATATCTGGAATACTGTCCCTTGGGAGTGAGCAAAGGTGCATCCATCGAATACCTCTGCAGTTTTTTAAATATTCCCATAGAGCACACCATTGCCGTGGGGGATGAGAAAAATGACGTGTCCATGATAGAGGCGGCTAATATTGGAATTGCGGTGAAAAATGCGGTAAAAGAAGCCAGGGATGCCGCAGATTACATAACGGAGAATGACAACAACAACGATGCCATTGCAGAGGTGATCAGCAAATTTATATTTAATGAGGAACACTGAAATGACAGGGGAAGATGATGCATTTATCTTTGTCAAAGGAGGAGCACATGACACATTTGGAAAGGGCCGAACAGCTTCTGCACCAGCAATACCACTGTTCCCAGGCTCTCTTTGGAGCATTTGCAGATGATCTTTCGCTGGATATAAAGACAGCGTTTAAAATCAGTACGTGTTTTGGAGGGGGAATGCGTCAGGGGGGAGTCTGCGGCTGTATTACGGCGTCCCTTCTGGTTCTCGGGATGGCTCTGGGGTTTTACGATTCCCAGGACCGGGAACTGGAAGTCTATGGAAATCAAAAAACGGATGAATTTATTAAGCGTTTTACAGAGGCCATGGATGGAAAGACAAATTGCAGGGATATTCTGGGAAAGGATATCTCCGTACCAGGGGACATGGCAGAGATTCGGAAAGAAGGGCTGATTTTAAAGAAATGTCCCCAAGCCATCTGTGCAAGTATCGAAATTTTGGAGGATATGCTTTCCCAGTTCTTAAAGGATAAAGCCCAGGAGAGTATAAACCTGGATGTGGTTTTGGAGAGCGCAGAATTCCAAAGCGCCATGAAGCGAATCAGTAAACTTCACCGCTTCCGCAGAAATGTGAACAAGCTTTTGTTTTCCTCTGATAAGAAAATAGGATTTATTCAGTTTGACATCCGAAAGTTTAAGATTGTGAATGACTTATACGGCGAGAGATTCGGGGATGAAATCCTTGATTTCATTCTCCACAAAATGGGGGAGACATGTCACAAAGAGCAGTATTTTGTAAATTTGAGAAGCGATGTGTTTTTGATGGTGACTGAGTACGAAAAAGAGGAGGAGCTTTTGGAGTTTATCAGAAAGCTGGACAGTGAGATAAGCAGCTTTAAAAATGTCAAACTCCAAATGTCCTACGGCGTATATACCGTGGAGGATAAAAATGTGGAACTGCGCCAGATGGAGGACCGGGCGGCTATGGCCAGAAAGGCAGCAAAAAATAACATTTTGTCCAATATTATTTTTTACAAAGAACAGTTTAAGGATAACCTTTACAATCGAAAATTTATAGAGGAGAATATGCAGACGGCCATCGCCGGTGAGCAGATTATGATGTACCTTCAGCCCAAGTACAGTATATCCAAAAATGAGATTATCGGGGCAGAGGCATTGGTCCGGTGGCGCCACCCGGAGCGGGGAATGATATTTCCCAATGAGTTTATCCCAATTATCGAGGAAAACGGCTATATCAAAAAAGTAGATTATTATATATGGGAAAAGGCCTGCCGTTTTATCAAAAGATGCATGGATGCAGGGATAAACTGCCCCATTTCCGTGAATGTGTCCAGAGTGCACCTAAAGGATGATGAATGTATCCAGGTTCTTTCTGACCTGATTTCGGACAATGGTATACCGAAAGAGCTGCTGGAGCTGGAGATTACGGAGACGGCAGACAACCAGCAGGTGAGCATGAAAGCGCTGCAGTTAAAGGATGAGGGGTATACCCTTTTGATGGATGATTTTGGAAGCGGATACTCCTCCTTAAACATTCTTTTGGAAACACCTTTTGATGTGATAAAGCTGGATAAAAAGTTTATGGAAAATATGATGGTATCCGGAAAGGGAAGGCTGATTTTGGAGCAGATGGTCCTTATGGCGGAGAAACTGCATCTTGGGATTTTGGCGGAAGGGGTGGAGACAAAAGAACAGGTGGAACTTCTTCAAAATATCGGTTGCGACCAGGTGCAGGGGTATTACTACGCAAAACCTATGCCGGAGGAGGAAGTTTTTGCGCTGCTTAAGGAGCAGAATCTGTAAAGCCGCAAAAGGCAGGCGGGGGATGCAGGAGTTTCCATGGGTAAAGTGAAAGTACTGCGGCATCCTTTAGCGGTTATTCAGTTTCTTAATTTGTCCAAGATTTCATAGGGCACAAAGAGATGTCCCATCCCTGCCCCCATTTTTATCATGGGCTTATTGGTGCCGTGGAAGTCAGAGCCCCCGGAGAGAAGAAGCCCGTATTCCTTTGCCAGTGCTTTGATATACCGTTCATCCCCGGGCTGGTAGGTGGAATAGACGGCCTCAATACCGTCCACATTTTCTTCTTTGCAGTCCAAAATGAGATTCCGCAGCGTGGCGTCGCTCATATGATATAAAATGGGGTGTGCGATAATGGCTTTGCCCCCTGCATCGTGAATCAGGCGGATGCCCTCCATGGGGGTGACTTTTGCCCTGGGGACGTAACAGCGGCAGCCGTCCCCGATATATTTTTCAAAAACCGTTGGGATGTCCTTCACATACCCTTTGTCTATGAGAAAACGGGCGATATGGGCCCTTGTTAATACTGCATCGGGAAAACAGTCCCGTAAGGCTTTTTCCGTAATGTCAAAACCTTCCTGCTGCAGGAGACGGTACATTTTTTCATTCCGGTTGTACCGGTTGTCCCTGAAATCTGCCAGATGGCTTAAAAGGGCAGGATTGTCCTCATCTAAAAAAAGTCCTACGATATGGACTTCTTTTTTCTTATATTCTGTGGAGAGTTCCACGCCGGGAATCAGTTCAATGCCGGCTTTTTCTGCGGCTTTTCTTGCCTGCTTGACACCGTCCACCGTGTCATGGTCGGTTAGGGCGAAGGCGGATAAGCCCTGGTTTTTTGCTTCCACAGCTAATTCTTCCGGGGTAAAAGTGCCGTCGGATTCTGTGGAGTGGACGTGCAAATCTATTTTTCTGGTATCCATAATTTGTGTCTCCTCTGATTCAGTTTTTATACACTGATTATAGTATATATTATTTATGAATTTTCCACAAGAAATTTTTAACACGCCTGAATCATCATGGATTTATTTGCCGCTGCATTAGAAAAAGCAGTTATGGAATATAAAGATAGTCCTTCTTTGCTTCCTATGCTTGGAAAAACATATGTAATGTTCTCACGTTTAAAGATTCTCAAAAAAATCCTTGACGTATCCTTCCACATATGGTAATGTATTCATGTTGTGAAAAGCAAGTAGAGTATCCACTCTCACCGAAGCGCAATCAGGCGGCTTACGGTTCATACTTCACACGGCGGATTCGTTGTGGGATAATTTTGATTGTGGATAGTCTTTCTATCCGCTTTTTTTATGCACAGGAAGGCAGGAAAGCCTGCATGAGTGAAAAGTATTTTAATTTTGGAGGTGTAAGACCATTAGCGAATTAATGATTAACGAACAGATCAGGGACAAAGAAATTCGTCTGATCGGAGAAAACGGAGAACAGCTTGGCATTATGTCAGCCAGGGAAGCTATGAAGTTAGCGGAGGAAGCGGAACTGGACCTGGTAAAAATCGCGCCGACTGCCAAACCACCTGTATGTAAAATTATCGATTACGGTAAATACAGATATGAATTAGCCAGAAAAGAAAAGGAAGCTAAGAAGAAGCAGAAGGTTGTGGAAGTCAAGGAAATTCGTATGTCGCCAAATATCGAATCAAATGATTTGAATACCAAAATGAATGCTGCCAAAAAGTTTCTTGAAAAGGGAAATAAAGTAAAAGTCACCCTTCGTTTCCGGGGGCGGGAAATGGCTCACATGCAGAGCAGCAGGCATATCTTAGATGATTTCGCAGAGAGCCTTGCAGATGCGGCAGTGATAGAAAAAGCGCCAAAGGTAGAGGGACGGAGCATCAGTATGGTGCTTACAGAAAAGAAATAACGTTACTATGTTTAAGGAGGAAAATATATTATGCCAAAAATGAAAACCAGCAGAGCAGCTGCAAAGCGTTTTAAAGTGACAGGAACAGGAAAATTAAAGAGAAACAAAGCTTATAAGAGACATATCTTAACAAAAAAGACAACCAAAAATAAGAGAAATCTCAGAAAAGCAGCTATGACAGATGCAACAAATGTAAAGACAATGAAGAAAATTTTACCATATCTGTAAAAAGCAATAAGAAACAGTAAAAGGAGGATTTAAAAATGGCAAGAGTAAAAGGCGGTTTAGGTGCCAAAAAGAGACATAAAAGAGTATTAAAACTGGCGAAAGGATACAGGGGAGCACGTTCCAAACAGTACCGTGTGGCAAAGCAGTCGGTTATGCGTGCCCTGGCTAGTTCCTATGCAGGAAGAAAAGAGAGAAAAAGACAGTTCCGTCAGCTTTGGATTGCCCGTATCAATGCAGCGGCAAGGATGAACGGGATTTCTTACAGCCAGTTTATGCACGGTTTAAAACTGGCAGGAGTGGATATGAACCGTAAAATGTTAGCGGAAATGGCTGTCAATGATGCGGAAGGTTTTAC
The DNA here is from genome assembly GCA_947174805.1 of uncultured Roseburia sp. GTDB lineage: Bacteria > Bacillota > Clostridia > Lachnospirales > Lachnospiraceae > Roseburia_B. The sequence goes on from CAMWKH010000001.1 coordinate 42,907, forward strand.
AGCCTTGGCTGAAATTGCGAAAAAATCCGTAGCGTAGAGTGAAATAGGACTATTACAACAGCCGTTTTCGGTTGGGGTGATAGTCCTTTGTGGTATTAACCGGAGGCTAAATATGGAAAATAAAAAAGTATTATTTGTACATTCAATTCCTGCAAAAATTTTGCTGCTTGTTTTTACAGTTGTTATGTTGGCCATCGTAATCTGTGTTACCTGTGCGGAAACAAGTTCAAAAGAAATGTTAGAACTTGTTTATAAAGATTATATGTTGAGCATCAGCCAGATTGGGGCGAATGCCATTGATGAGGTTTTGGAAGAAGATAGCGATGCAAATCAATACAAAGAGATTTTAGACGGGATAGAGGTGGGGGACATAAAGTCTGCCTATGCATATCTGGTGGATTCTGAGGGAACCGTACTGTACCATCCAAACCCAGAGAAAGTGGGCAGGCCGGTGGAAAACCAGGATATTGCCCAGGTGGCAGAGCAGCTGCAATCCGGGAGCGTCCCAAAGGATGACGCCATTATTTCTGACTGGGGAGGAAAAAGTCAGTATGAGGGGTTTTCTTTTACCAAGGACAACAAGATTGTAGTGGTGGCAGCGGACGAAAAGGAACTGATGCAGCCGGTTATCAATATGCTTTACATTATGGCTGGTATCGGGGCGGCGGGTTTATGTGTGTGTATGCTGGTGGGCTATTTTGTCAGCCGTTTTATCTGTGTGCCCATCACATACCTGGTGGAGATTATCCAGAATACCGCCACAATGAATTTTAAGCATCACCCAAAGAGCAATGCGCTGTGTGCCAGAAAGGATGAAATCGGCCAGATGGCAAGCGCTGTGCGGGGAATGCGGAAAAATTTAAGGGCTATGGTACATAGTATTGACGATGCCAGCGATTTTATCAGCGGGAATGTACATGGGCTCCATGAAATTACGGAGACGGTGGACCATATGTGTGCCAGCAATTCCGCTACCAGTGAAGAGCTGGCAGCGGGGATGGAGGAAACTGCCGCTACCACAGCCCACATCAACGAAAATGTAAACACTATGCGTCTGGAGGCAAATTCCATACGAAGCCTGGCTTCGGAGGGGGCGGACTCCTCTGTGGAAATTATGGAGAGAGCGGAAAGCCTCCGGGAGAAAACGGTACTTGCCAGCAACCGCACCGTGGAAATGTACGACAGTGTGAAAGCCAGGGCAGATGCAGCAATCGAAGGTTCCAAGGCGGTGGAGAAAATTAATGTGCTCTCCAACACCATCATGGAGATTTCTTCCCAGACAAGTCTTTTAGCCTTAAACGCCAGCATTGAGGCGGCCAGGGCAGGGGAGGCAGGAAAGGGGTTTGCAGTTGTGGCTTCAGAAATCGGAAGCCTGTCTGACCAGACATCCAAAGCCATCACAGATATCAGCGACATTGTGCGGGAAGTAAATGCGGCAGTGGCAAATATGGCGGCCTGCCTGGAGGAGACAAACCTGTTTTTGGAGTCTTCCGTGTTGAATGATTACAAAGAGTTTGAGGAAGTGGGAAATCAGTACCGGGAAGATGCGGAGTCCTTTAAGGGCAGTATGAACCGTGTCAATGAGGGCATTGTGCACCTGGCGGATGTGATCGAGGAGATATCCGGCGCTTTGGACGGCATCAGCAACACCATCGGGGAATCCGCCATCAGCGTCTCAAATATTGCGGAAAAAACCTTGGATATGGTGGAAAAGACAGGCACAACCCAGAGCATGGTGGACTCCTGTTTTGACAGTATTGGCAATCTCCAACAGATTGTGGACACTTTCCACTTAGAATAAAAACCACAGAAAAGAAAGCTGTGGAATAGAAAGAAAATATGGATAAAAAAATTAAAACAAAATTTCACACATTGGATTTGACAGCGGGAAACATACCTGAGGGCATGGTAAAGTTTGCCGTCCCGGTATTTCTCGGCACACTGTTTCAGTTATTTTACTCTCTGGCAGATACAAGGATAGTGGGAAGCTTTCTGGGGGAGGGCGCCTTAGCTTCTGTGGGAGCCGTCTCCGTCCTGGCAAATTTAATGATTGGTTTTATGAATGGAATGGCCCTGGGATTTGCAATCCCGGTGGCCAGGTATTTTGGTTCCGGGAACAGACAGGGAATCAGAAAAAATGTGGGAAATATAATTTCCCTGGGGGCGGGGATGACAGTGGTGTTCACTGTATTTTCCCTTATCTTTATGGATTCCCTTATGGAATGGATGAATGTTGCCCCCAAACTTTACGGGGATGCTAAAGTCTACATCTCCATTTTAATCTGCGGGATGGCCGCCACATTTGCGTATAATGCAGGGGCGGGAATCCTGCGGGCGGTGGGGGATACCTTGGCGCCCCTTTTGTTTCTGGTGTGTTCCAGTGTGTTAAATATTGTGATGGATTTATGTTTTATTACAGTATTCCATATGGGGGTGGAGGGGGCAGCTTACGCAACTGTTCTTGCCCAGATTACTTCCGCCCTTTTATGCTGGGTTTATATGATGAAGAAGTACGAGATGTTCCACATAACCTCCGGGGATCTTGTGCCGGAAAAACAGTATATGGGGGAGTTGGCCTCCGCCGGTTTTTCTATGGCCTGTATGAATTCCCTGGTGCAGTTTGGCACCGTTTCCCTGCAGACTTCCATCAATACCTTAGGACAGGACATCATTGTGGCGCACACGGCTGCCAGAAAAGCCACAGAAATTTTTATGATTCTTTTCAGCGTCATTGGCTCCACGATGGCCACATTTGCGGGACAGAATTATGGGGCAGGCTCCTTTGACAGGATAAGGAAAGGGCTGGTTTTTGCCATAAAAGTGAATGTGGCTTGGTGTCTGCTGGTATTTCTTTTTTCTCATCTCAGTTCCCCCTGGGTGATTTCCCTAATCACAGGGACAAAGAGGGCGGAAATTTTAAACACAGGTTCTTTGTATCTCAAGGTAGATACCTGCTTTTATCTCATTCCTGCCTTTATCACAATGCTGAGGAATATGCTCCAGGGCATCGGCGACCATATCACCCCGGTGGTATCCAGTACCTTAGAGCTGGGGGGAAAAGTTATTTTTGCAAAGATGCTCACTCCCATTTTGGGGTACTGGGGCATTATATGGGCGGAACCTGCTGTGTGGGCTATTATGGTGATTCCCCTGGCGGTGCAGACCCTGCGTCATCCGGCTTTAAAAAGAGAGGTGTAAGAGATTCTTTCTTCAGAAGATTTTTCCGGTATTCCCTGGGGGATATGTGCTTTATCTGGTGGAATACTTTAGAAAAATACAGGCTGTTGTCATATCCTACAGAGTTTGCAATGGCGGTGATGGAAAGCCTGGAGTGCTCCAAGAGATAACAGGCCTGTTTCATCCGGAAAGAGGTCAGGTACTCTTTTGGGGACACATTCAGCACATTTTCAAAAGACCGGAACAGATGGCTTCTGCTAAGGCCCACATAGTCTGCAATGTCATCTACTGTAATATTATAGGAATAGTTCGCAGAGATAAATTCAATCCCCTTTTGCACGTAACTGCTGGCAGAGTCAGCAGTTTTTTTGTGGGAAGAATTCTGCATGAAAAGGGAGAGCATGGTGTAGAGCCTTCCTGTCATCTCCACGGCATGCTCCAGGCTGTTCCCCCTGGCGTCATAGATTTGAAGTATTTCTCTGTGGATTAATTCTCCCGGAATGTTTCTTTGAATCACAGGAGAATTCTGGGAAAAGTCCGTGGCCCTTAAGATGATGGGGGCATCGCTGCCTGTAAAACCCACCCAGGCGTATTCCCACGGATTTTTCATATCAGCCGTATAAGACACTTCCGTATTGGGGTATACTAAAAAAGAATCTCCGGGGGTTAAGTCGTAAGATTTTCCCCCTGCCAGATAGCTGCCCTGGCCGGAGATGATATAGTGAATCAAATAGTGGTCCCGGATACCGGGACCCCACCGGTAGCCGGGAGTACATTTTTGGAAACCCACATTGTACACGGACAGAGACACAAGTTCCTTTTCTTCTACTTTGTAGGAATTTTTGTAATTCTTCTGCATAGTTGTAATTCCTCTTATCCTTTTTCACCATTATATCGAAATCTGGAATACCATGCAACAAAATTACATATTTTTTGTACATTTCTCTATGGAAGAATTTTTCCTGATAGGCTAGACTAAATATAAGAAGAGAGCTAAAATAGAATAAAGTCACGTAGAACAGGAGGATACAATTATGGCAATTTTAGTGACAGGCGGCGCCGGTTATATCGGCAGCCACACATGTGTGGAGTTGTTAAACGCAGGATATGAGGTGGTTGTGTTAGACAATCTGTGTAATTCCAGCGAGAAATCTTTAGAGAGGGTAAAACAGATTACCGGAAAAGATGTTACATTTTATAAAGGTGACATTTTGGACAGGGATGTGTTAAAAAAAGTTTTTGAGAAAGAAAAAATCCAGGGCTGCATCCACTTTGCAGGGTTAAAGGCAGTGGGAGAGTCCGTGGCAAAACCTTGGGAATATTACAACAACAATATTACAGGAACATTGACTTTGGTAGATGAGATGCGCAAAGCCGGATGCAAAAACATTATCTTTTCTTCCTCGGCAACGGTTTACGGGGACCCGGCCCAGATTCCCATTACGGAGGAGTGCCCCAAGGGTACCTGCACAAATCCTTACGGATGGTCAAAGTCCATGCTGGAACAGATTTTAAGCGATATGCAGAAAGCCGACCCGGAGTGGAATGTTATCCTTCTGCGCTACTTTAACCCCATCGGTGCCCATAAAAGCGGCTTAATCGGGGAGAATCCCAACGGTATCCCCAACAATTTAATGCCCTATATCACACAGGTGGCGGTGGGCAAGCTAAAAGAACTTGGTGTCTTCGGCAACGATTATGACACGCCGGACGGAACCGGGGTACGAGATTATATCCACGTGGTGGATCTTGCAGTAGGCCATGTGAAGGCGTTAAATAAGATAAAAGAAAATGTGGGCCTTGGAATTTACAACCTGGGAACAGGAACGGGCTACAGTGTCCTTGATATTGTGAAAAATTTTGAGGAGGCCACAGGCGTAGAGATTCCCTATGTGATAAAAGACAGAAGGCCGGGGGATATCGCCACATGTTATTCCGATGCGGCGAAAGCGAAGAGGGAACTTGGATGGGAAGCACAGTTCGGCATCCGGGAGATGTGTGCAGATTCCTGGAACTGGCAGAAAAATAATCCCAAGGGATACAAAGAATAATTGTTAAAACTGTGGACAGGGGATAAAATCCGAACTTTTTTGGGCGGAGATATCCCCTGAAACCCCTTATTTTAGGCCAAAAGAAGAATTTTGTAAAAAAAAATAAAAAAATTTCAAAAAAACACTTGCAAAATCTGAATATCCATGCTATATTAATTAAGGTTCTTGGTTCGTTGGTCAAGCGGTTAAGACGCCGCCCTCTCACGGCGGAAACAGGGGTTCGATTCCCCTACGAACTGTTGACTGTTAAATAACAGCCCAACCCCAAAGATGCTGTAAACCTGTAAATGGTTTACAGCATTTTTTGCATTTCCCCGCACACTGGGGATGCAATAGAAATTTTATGGAAATCTCCGGGGGGAAGCCAAAAAAGCCTTGCAATAAATGGAAATAAGTGCTATAATTTGTTTATTGTAATAGTAATGATTGTATTGAGAGTGGGCGTTGTCCACTCTCAAATTACGTTTAAGTGTGTAATAGGAAGGAGAAATTTTTGGGAAAAAAGTTATACGAGGAAAAAACAGAAGAGCTTGTGCAGCCGATTCTAAACCGTATGAATTTTGAATTGGTGGATGTGGAATATGTGAAGGAAGGAAGTACCTGGTATCTTCGGGTATATATTGATAAAGACGGGGGCATTACAGTAGATGACTGCGAGGCGGTGGCAAGGGAGATGAATGAGATTTTGGACAGGGAAGACTTTGTGGAGGATTCCTATGTCTTTGAAGTGAGTTCTCCGGGACTTGGCAGGCCCTTAAAAAAAGAGAAGGATTACATCCGCAATAAAATGAAAAATGTGGAGATCCATACTTACCGCCCCATCAACCATGCAAAAAACTTTACCGGGATGTTAAAGGATTTTGACGAAAAAACCGTTACAATTGAAAATGAGACAGGGGAAATTGTATTTGAAAAAACAGATATTGCTCTGATTCGTCAGGCATTGGATTTTTAGCATAATAAACACAACATATTTTAGGAGGATAAAAAAATGAGTAGTAATAATGAGTTGTTGGAGGCGCTTACAATTCTTGAGCAGGAAAAAAACATTCCCAAAGAGACACTGTTGGACGCCATTGAAAACTCACTGATAACTGCATGCAAAAACCATTTTGGAAAATCGGATAACATAAAAGTTACAATCGACCCTGAGACTTGCGAGTACCATGTGTACCAGGAAAAAACTGTGGTGGAGCAGGTGGTGGATTCTATTTTAGAAATCAGCCTTGCCAATGCCAGGATGATAGATTCCAAATATGAGCCGGGGGATATTGTAAACATAGAAGTAAAATCCAAAGAGTTCGGACGGATTGCCACCCAAAATGCCAAGAATGTAATTCTGCAGAAAATCCGGGAGGAAGAGAGAAAAGTACTGTATGATGAGTATTACAGTAAAGAAAAAGATGTGGTGACAGGAATTGTCCAGCGGTATGTGGGCAAAAATGTGAGCATTAACCTGGGAAAAGTAGATGCGATTCTGGCGGAAAACGAGCAGGTGAGAAAAGAAGTATTCCAGCCCACGGAACGTATTAAACTCTATGTGCTGGAAGTAAAAGCCACCAATAAAGGGCCGAAGATTTTAGTGTCCAGAACCCACCCGGAACTGGTGAAACGCCTCTTTGAGTCAGAGGTGACAGAGGTAAAAGAGGGGATTGTGGAGATTAAAAGCATTGCCAGGGAAGCCGGGAGCAGAACAAAAATTGCAGTGTGGTCCAATGACCCGGATGTGGACCCGGTGGGGGCCTGTGTGGGTATGAACGGAGCCAGGGTCAATGCCATAGTGGGTGAGCTTAGGGGAGAGAAGATTGACATCATCAACTGGAATGAAAACCCGGCAATGCTAATTGAAAATGCCTTGAGCCCGGCTAAAGTCATCTCCGTTATCGCGGATGCGGAGGAAAAGACGGCGAAAGTGGTGGTTCCGGATTACCAGTTATCCCTTGCCATCGGCAAGGAGGGGCAGAACGCCAGGCTTGCCGCCCGTTTGACCGGTTTTAAAATCGATATTAAGAGTGAAACCCAGGCCAGGGAAGACGGAGACTTTATGGACTATGAAAATGATTATGAGGATGAGGATTACGAGGACGGAGATTATGAGGACGGCGGGTACGAAGGCGACGACTACGAAGAGGGAGACTATGAGGAAAGCCGGTACGAAGAGGATGACAGCGCAGACCAGTCTATGGAGGAATCCTATGAAAAGGAACATGTGGAATCCTCAGATGAAATTTCAGATGTAGAAGGCGAAGAGCAGTATGACGAATAAAAAAGTCCCGATGCGCCAGTGTGTGGGGTGCAGGGAAATGAAAGCAAAAAGGGAATTGATCCGGGTCATTAAAACTTCCGAAGACGAGATTTTAGTGGATGCAACGGGAAAGAAAAACGGCAGAGGAGCTTATCTGTGCCCAAACAGGGAGTGCCTGGATAGAGCAGTGAAGAACAAAGGATTAGAGCGTTCCTTAAAAACTGCTGTTCCAAAGGAAATATACGAGGATTTTGAGAAGGAGATGGAGCATCTTGGTAAAAACAGATAAGGTTTTATCCTTGTTGGGCATCGCAGCCCGGGCAAATCATATGGCAAGCGGAGAATTTCAGACAGAACATGCGGTGAAAAGCGGAGAGGCTTATCTGGTAATTGTGGCAAATGATGCATCAGAAAATACAAAAAAACGTGTCCGCAGCATGTGTGAGTATTATCACGTTCCCATGGAAGTTTACGCCACGAGAGAGGAGCTAGGGCATTGCATCGGAAAAGAATTCCGGGCATCTCTGGCAGTTACGGATAAAGGGCTTGCAGAGTCTGTGGAAAAAAAGCTTGCGGATAAAACAACTGAATAATGGAGGAGTAAGTAGATGGCAAAAGTCAGAATACATGAACTTGCAAAAGAATTGAATATCCCGTCGAAAGACATCATAAGTTTTTTAACTGAGAAAAATATAGAAGGAAAGAAGGCCGTGAGCGCTATGGAAGATTCCGAGGTGGACATGGTAAAAAATAAATTTATGAAAAAGGAGAGCAAAGCTATCGTTAATTCAGAGCCAGAACAAAAGGCAAAAGAGGAAGGGACCGTTGAGAAACATCAGGATAGGCCCAAAAAGAAATCCAGCATTACCGCTGTCTTTAATCCCCAGAACAGCCAGCAGGGGGTAAGACGGCCGAAACCCCATAAACGTCCCCAGCCGGAAAAAGCCGGTGTAAAACAGGGGGGAAAGCAGCCGGAGAAGCCGGTGAAACATCCGGAAATTGGGGTGAAGCAGCCGGAGAAGCCGGCAAGACACCAGGAAAATCCTGTAAACCAGCAGGAAAATCCCGTAAAACAGCCGGATATTACGGCAAAACCCGCAGATAATACCATAAGGGCTCAGGAGGCAGTGGTAAAACCTGCGGAACAGGCAAATACCAGGCCGGCGGAAAAGCCGGAGGAGAAACCGGTAGAAAAAATCACAAAAACAGAGACTGTGGGGGTAAAGATTTTAGGCCGTGTGGACCTTACGCCCCCGCCAAAAAAATCCCAGCAGGACAATAACAGCGGAGGCAGGGGAGACCGTCAGAGGCGCCAGGGAGACAGAGGAGGCCAGGAGCGGGGAAATAGCCGCTTTGGAGACAGAGGAGGCAGAAACTTTGACAAAAACAATCAGAAAAATTATCAGAATAACCGCGGCACTTCCAATAATTCTCAAGGTGATAGAGGTAACCGTGGATTCAATTCAAATCGCCCGAAGGAATTTAAAGGCAGATTAGACCAGGAAATCAATAAGTTCAACAAAGAATCGGTCTCACCGGCAGAGGAGCTCAGGGGAAAAGAGACAAGGGAGAGAGGCGAAAACCGGAATAAGAATAATAACCGGAAACAGGAGCATGATAAGTTAGGGAAGAAGCAGGAGCGCTTTATCAACTTAGAAAAGCACGGCGGCAAAAAGAAACCCCAGCCAAAGCCTCAGGAGAAAGAGGAAGAGACCATTAAGAGCATTACCCTTCCGGAGCATCTCACCATTAAAGAGCTTGCGGATAAAATGAAAATCCAGGCATCCGTGATTGTGAAAAAGCTGTTCTTAAAGGGAACAATGGTAACGGTAAACCAGGATGTGGATTACGATACCGCAGAGGAGATTGCACTGGAATTTAACTGCATTGCAGAGCCGGAAGAAAAAGTGGATGTGATTGCGGAACTTTTAAAGGAGGAGGAAGAGGATGAGAGCACTTTAAAATTCCGTCCTCCGGTAGTCTGTGTTATGGGTCATGTAGACCACGGAAAAACATCCCTTTTGGATGCCATCCGCTCCACAAGAGTCACAGACAGGGAGGCAGGAGGTATCACCCAGCATATCGGTGCTTCCGTGGTGTCCATTAATAACCAGAAAATAACGTTTCTTGACACACCGGGACATGAGGCATTTACCGCCATGCGTATGCGGGGGGCCAATGCCACGGATATCGCAATCCTGGTAGTTGCCGCCGACGACGGTGTGATGCCCCAGACCGTGGAGGCAATCAACCATGCCAAGGCTGCAGGGATTGAAATTATTGTTGCGGTAAACAAAATCGACAAGCCCAATGCCAATATTGAAAGGGTGAAACAGGAATTGTCCGAGTATGAGCTGATTCCCGAAGACTGGGGCGGCAGTACCATCTTCTGTCCTGTCTCTGCCCACACCAAGGAGGGTATCGATAACCTTCTGGAGATGATCCTTTTAACGGCGGAGGTATGTGAGTTAAAAGCGAACCCCAACAGAAATGCAAGGGGACTTGTGATAGAGGCCCAGCTTGACAAAGGCCGGGGTGCCGTGGCAACCATTCTGGTGCAGAAGGGAACCTTAAGAGTAGGGGAGCCCATAGCCTGCGGAAGCTGCTACGGAAAAGTCCGTGCCATGATGGATGATGCCGGGAGAAGAGTAAAAGAGGCAGGGCCCTCCACCCCTGTGGAAATCTTAGGATTAAGCGGTGTGCCAAAGGCCGGGGAAGTATTTGTATCCACAGATACGGAGAAAGAGGCCAGAAGTTTTGCGGAGACATTCATCTCCGAGGGCAAAGAGCGTCTCTTGGAGGAGACAAAGGCAAAGATGTCCTTAGACGATTTGTTCAGCCAGATTCAGTCAGGAAATGTAAAAGAGCTTGATATTATTGTAAAAGCTGACGTACAGGGTTCTGTGGAGGCAGTAAAACAGAGCTTGGAGAAACTTTCCAATGAGGAAGTGGTGGTGAAAACCATCCACGGCGGCGTAGGCGCCATCAATGAGTCTGACGTTATCTTAGCCTCCGCCTCCAACGCCATTATCATCGGATTTAACGTGCGCCCGGATGCCACAGCTAAGGCCACGGCAGAGCGGGAAGGCGTGGATGTAAGGCTTTACAAAGTAATCTACAATGCCATCGAGGATGTGGAGGCAGCCATGAAGGGCATGTTAGACCCCATCTTTGAGGAGAAAGTCATCGGCCATGCGGAGGTGCGCCAGATCTTTAAGGCATCCGGTGTGGGAAATATTGCAGGTTCCTACGTCCTGGACGGCATTTTTGAGAGAGGCTGCAAAGTCCGGGTGACGAGGGAAGGAACACAGATTTTTGAAGGGGATTTGGCATCCTTAAAACGATTCAAAGATGATGTGAAAGAAGTGAGATCCGGCTATGAATGCGGTCTTGTGATAGACGGATTTAACGATATTTTAGAGCTTGACCAGATTGAAGCCTACAAGATGGTGGAAGTTCCAAGATAGGAAGTAAAAATATGAGAAAAAACAGTATTAAAAATACCAGGGTCAACGGGGAGGTCCTGCGGGAGCTTTCCAATCTTATCCGGGGGGAAATCAAAGACCCAAGGATTCACCCCATGACAAGCGTAGTCACCGTGGAGGTGGCGCCGGACCTTAAGACCTGCAAGGCATATATCAGCGTTTTAGGGGATGAGGAGGCTCAGCAGAACACCATGAAAGGGTTGAAAAGTGCGGAAGGGTATATCCGCATGAAGCTGGCGAAAAATCTGAATTTGAGAAACACCCCGGAGATTCGCTTTGTTTTAGACCAGTCCATCGAGTATGGCGTTACCATGTCGAAAAAGATTGACGAGGTAAACCGAAGGGATGAGGAGAGCCATGCAGGAAATATAGAGGAAGAAATATGACAAACCTGGACGAAATTCTTACAGGAGTGAAATCTGCGGCAGTGGCCGGACATATCAGACCTGACGGCGACTGTGCCGGTTCCACTCTGGCAGTATACAACTACATCAAAACCTACTATCCCCATGTGGATGTCACCTTGTATTTGGAGCCTATTCCAAATAAGTTTCTGTTTTTGGCAGGGGCGGGGGAGATTGTCCATGACTGCAGTAAAGAGCGGGTTTATGATTTGTTTATGGCCTTAGACTGCGGGGATGAAGGACGTTTAGGGGAAGCGGTAAAATATTTCCGCACCGCAAAAAAAACAGTCTGTATCGACCATCATGTGAGCAATGAGAGCTTTGCCCAGATTAATTATATTTTCCCTGAGGCAAGTTCCACCTCGGAGCTGATTTTCGGGCTGTTGCCGAGAGAGCGCATCACAAAGGAGATTGCAGAGTGCATCTATCTTGGCATGGTGCACGATACGGGAGTCTTCCAGTATTCCTGTACTTCTGCAAAAACCATGGAAATCGCAGGGATGCTTATGGAGACGGGCATAGATTTCACAAAAATTGTGGACGAAACCTTTTACACAAAGACCTTTGTGCAAAACAAAATCCTTGGGAAAGCGCTTCTTGAGGCAAAGCTTTACCGGGAAGGGAAAATTATTGCCAGCGTCATTACCGGGGAGGATATGAGAGCCTTTCAGGTTCTGCCCAAGCACTTGGACGGGATTGTCAACCAGCTGCGCATTACAAAGGGCGTGGAAGTGGCAGTATTTTTGTATGAAAACGAGGATGGGACGTACAAGGCCAGCACCAGGTGCAACGGGGATGTGGACCTGGCGAGAATCGCAGTGGCTTTCGGCGGCGGGGGCCACAAAAAAGCGGCGGGATTTTCCATAAAAAAAGATACGCCGGAAAAAATGATAGAGAAAATTGTGGCTGAAATTGAAAAACAGTTATAGGCAGGTATTTTGTGGACGGAATTATAAATATCTATAAGGAGCCGGGCTTCACCTCCTTTGATGTGGTGGCGAAGCTTAGGGGAATCCTAAAACAGAAAAAAATCGGACATACCGGAACCTTGGACCCCCAGGCTGTGGGAGTTCTCCCGGTGTGCATAGGGAAGGCAACCAAGGTGTGTGAGTATCTCACGGAACACGACAAAGTATATGAAGCCCTTCTGCATCTTGGCATGGAGACAGACACCCAGGATATCTGGGGAAATGTGTTGGGAGAGCAGGAGGTATCTTTGGGGGAAGAGGACATAAGGGGAATCATCGAAAAATTTGTGGGAGATATGCAGCAGATCCCTCCTATGTATTCTGCAATCAAAGTAAACGGCCAGCGGTTGTATGATTTGGCAAGGAGAGGGATAGAAGTGGAGAGAAAACCTAGGGATATAACCATTTTTTCCATCGATATCCTTGAGATACATCTGCCCCGGGTAAAGATGCGGGTACACTGTTCCAAGGGGACTTACATCCGTACCCTATGCCATGATATCGGAATGGCAGCGGGATGCGGCGGCTGTATGGAACAGCTTGTAAGGACGAAGACGGGAACATTTTCCCTGGAGAGCGCCCTTGCCATCGGGGAAGTGGAGAAGATTGCAAAAGGGGAGGATGAGCAGGGTAGAAAACTGGAAGATATTCTCATTCCCTTAGAAGATGTATTTTTAGGCTACAGAAAAGTCTATGGGAAAAAAGAGGCGGAGACTTTGCTTTTCAACGGAAATCCCGTTCCCTTGCCTTTCCTCTCCCCGGGGAAAGGGGAGGAATTTAAACCGGAGGAATGTGTGAAAATGTACAGTGAGTCAGGCACATTTATTGGGCTTTTTACATATGATATGGCAAAGAAGAGATTTTGCCCCAGAAAAATGTTTATATAGGACAGACAATACAGGATTCATTACAGAAATTGGAAAAGATTATGAGATACGTAAAAGAATGTACAGATTTTTATATCGAAGAGCCCACAGTGGTGTCCCTGGGGAAATTTGACGGCATTCACAGAGGCCATGAGCTTTTGATGGAGTGTGTCAAAGAGCAGAAAAAGCAGGGCTTAAAGACAGTTGTATTCACCTTTGATATCCCGCCGAAAAAGCAGGTTTCAGGGGAGGAGGGACTTGTCCTTACCACAAATACGGAAAAGATGCAGCTCTTTGAAAAATTGGGGATTGATTATCTCATCGAATGTCCTTTCACTCCAAAGATTATGCATATGGAGCCGGAGGATTTTATTGAAATGCTGGTAAAAAAACTGCATATGAAGTGTCTTGTGGCGGGAAAGGATTTCCGGTTTGGACACAACAGAAGAGGAGATTACCGGTTTCTTCTGGAAAAAGCCGGGGTTTATGGATATGAACCTAAGATTGTGGATAAAATGCAGGATAAAGGCAGGGATATCAGCAGTACCTATATCCGGGAGGAGCTGTCCCAGGGAAATATTGAAAAAGCCAATGAACTGCTGGGATATCCATATTTTATCCAGGGGGAAGTAGTACACGGAAGAAAATTGGGCAGCAGCGCTTTGTATCCCACCATTAACCAGATTCCCCGGCCGGAAAAGATGCTTCCCCCTTTCGGGGTCTATGTAACCCGGACCATGGTGGGAGGTCAGGCTTTCGGAGGGATCACCAATCTGGGAATCAAGCCCACCGTAGGGGAAGAAAACCCGGTGGGGGTGGAGACGCACCTTTTTCATTTCCAGGGCGATATTTACGGCAAAACTGTGAAGGTGGAATTTTTAAAGCCGGTGCGCCGGGAGATGAGATTTGATTCCATTGGGGAATTAAAAGTACAGATACAAAAAGACATAGAGACGGCTAAAAGATATTACGAGAATATTACAAATTTATGTTGACATTGTAACGATACATTGATATACTCTAAACGAACAAAACAATAAGAAAACACGGACTGCAAACAGAATCATAGGAGGAATCAATGAGATCCAGATATTTAAGATTAGTCAGCTTATTTACAGCAGGCGTTATGATGACAGCATCACCCGCAGAGGTTTTGGCAGATACAGGAGTAACAGCAGGAATTTCAGATACAATCACTACAAATTTAGAGGAAGAAAATAAACTCAATGCAGGAATTTCATCTGAGATTGCAGACTGCATTGACGTTTCCAATGCAATGGCAGAGATTTCCAAGGGGGAGGATGCCACCACCATGCTGGCCAATATACCCCAAATGTGCGGATATACCAACCTGGGAATCGCAAAGGTGGAGGGAAACTTAAATGTCCGCCAGGGTCCCAGCGAGGATTCAGAGCTGACAGGAAAGATGCCGGGAAATGCAGGATGCGAAATCTTAGGCGTTGATGGAGACTGGACAGAGATTAAGTCGGGGGAAGTCTCCGGTTATGTAAAGAGCGAGTTCCTTTTAAAGGGCATGGCTGCCAGGGATTATGCCCCGGAAGTAATGTCCACCATTGCCACCTGCAATACGGAGACCCTCCGTGTCAGGGAAGAGCCCAATACAGAGTGCGAGATTATGGCATTAATGGCAGTAGGGGAGGAAGTGGAAGTCTTAGAAAACCAGGGGGACTGGCTGAAAGTCAGCGTGGACAGTGAAGTGGGATATGTGAGTTCAGACTATGTGGAAGTCTCCAATGAGCTGACAAAAGCCATGACCATGACAGAGGTGAAATACGGCCAGGGCGTGTCCGATGTGAGGGTGGATCTCGTCTCCTATGCGTGTCAGTTTGTGGGAAATCCCTATGTATGGGGGGGAACCAGCCTGACCAACGGTGCAGACTGCTCCGGATTTACCTTATCTATTTTTGCAAAATATGGGATTTATCTGCCCCATTCCTCCGCAGCTCAGGCGGGGTACGGCAGAAGGATTAATGCCAGCGAGGCCCAGCCGGGAGATTTGTTCTTCTACGGCAGCGGAAGCAGAATCAGCCATGTGGCCATCTACATTGGCAACGGACAGATTGTCCACGCAAGTTCCAGAAGAACAGGCATAAAGATTTCCAATGCATATTACCGCTCACCTATCTGCGTGGTGCGTTTGTTAGACTAAGGAGTAGTTTTACCATAAAGTTAGTTGTATCAGCAAATAAACAGTTTACAACAGAGAGATTCTGTGCTAAACTAATCAAGTATGAAATTAGCCCATATTCGGTGGCTGGACACTCCGACCTTCCGCTGAGTATCTAATGCAAACGGGGCGATTAATTATTAGGAGGATTTATCATGATAGCAAAAGACAAGAAACAGGCAATCATTGCAGAGTATGGCAGGACACCGGGGGACACAGGTTCACCGGAGGTACAGATCGCAATTCTTACCGCAAGGATTCAGGAGCTGACAGAGCATTTAAAGGCAAATCCCAAGGACCATCACTCCAGAAGAGGACTGCTTAAAATGGTAGGTCAGAGACGTGGACTGCTGGCATACTTAAAGAAATGCGATATTGAGAGATATCGTTCTCTCATCGAGCGCTTAGGTATTAGAAAGTAATGAGTGTTTCAGACATAGGGCGGAGTTTCCTTCCGCTCTATCTTTTTGTGAGTTCAGAAAAAATGTGACAAAGTGTGTGACGGTTCCCCTCTGTGAACCGTTTCCGTAACCGGCAAAAGAAAAGCCCGAGACCACTGATATGGGTATCCTTTGGGTATCTGTATCAGTAGTTTCGGAGACTTTTGCCATAGTAAGCAAAAAAGGAGATAAAAAGTATGTACAAAAGTTTTTCAATGGAACTTGCCGGAAGAACCCTTACGGTAGATGTGGACCGGGTGGGAAAACAGGCAAATGGATGTGCGTTTATGCACTATGGTGAGACAACGGTTTTGTCCACGGCAACAGCGTCGGACAAGCCCAGGGAAGGGATTGATTTCTTCCCCTTAAGCGTGGAGTTTGAGGAAAAATTATATTCCGTAGGTAAAATTCCAGGAGGGTTTAACAAGAGAGAGGGAAAGGCTTCAGAAAATTCCATTCTGACTGCCAGGGTGATTGACCGCCCTATGCGTCCGCTGTTTCCAAAAGATTACCGCAATGATGTGACATTGAACAATATGGTTATGAGCGTGGACCCGGAGTGCCGTCCGGAGCTGGTGGCAATGCTTGGTGCGGCAATCTCCACCTGCATTTCCGATATTCCCTTTGACGGACCCTGTGCCATGACCCAGGTGGGAATGGAAAACGGAGAGTTTATTATCAACCCCTCCCAGACAAAGTGGGATACCGGGGATTTAAAGCTTACCGTTGCCTCCACTTCCCAGAAGGTAATTATGATTGAGGCGGGAGCCAATGAGATTCCGGAAGATAAGATGCTTGAGGCAATCTATATGGCCCACGATATCAACCAGACGGTTATCGAGTTTATCAACAAAATCGTGGCGGAAGTAGGAAAGGCAAAGCACACCTACGAAAGCTGTGCCATTCCTGCAGAAATGTTTGAGGAGATGAAAAAAATCGTAACTCCTGGGGAGATGGAGGAGGCTGTATTCACCGACGTAAAACAGGTGCGGGAAGAAAATATCAGAGAGATTACGGAAAAGTTCTCAGAGGCCTTTGCAGAAAACGAAGAGTGGCTTGCGGTTTTAGATGAAGCCGTATACCAGTACCAGAAAAAGACCGTGCGGAAAATGATTTTAGAAGACCAGAAGCGTCCCGACGGCCGTGCCATTCACGAAATCCGTCCCTTAGCCGCAGAGGTGGATTTGATTCCACGAGTTCACGGATCCGCCATGTTTACCAGAGGACAGACACAGATTTGTGATGTGGTAACTTTAGCCCCCTTATCTGAAATTCAGAGGGTGGACGGGCTAGATGAAAATATTACCAATAAGCGATATATGCACCACTACAATTTCCCCTCCTACTCCGTCGGGGAGACAAAACCCTCCAGGGGACCGGGACGCCGGGAAATCGGACATGGTGCCTTGGCGGAGCGGGCGCTTATTCCTATGCTTCCTTCCGTGGAAGAGTTCCCCTATGCCATCCGTGCGGTATCGGAGACATTTGAATCAAACGGCTCCACCTCCATGGCATCCACATGTGCATCCTGTATGGCCCTTATGGCGGCAGGAGTGCCCATTAAGAAAATGGTGGCGGGTATATCCTGCGGCCTTGTGACAGGGGAAACGGACGATGACTATCTTGTGCTCACAGATATCCAGGGATTAGAGGATTTCTTCGGGGACATGGACTTTAAGGTGACAGGAACGAAAGACGGTATCACCGCAATTCAGATGGATATTAAAATTCACGGTCTCACCAGGCCCATTGTGGAGGAGGCCATCAGAAGGACAAGGGAAGCCAGATTCTTTATTATGGACGAGTGTATGTCCAAAGCCATTGCAGAGCCCAGGAAAGAAGTCAACCCATATGCGCCAAAGATTGTACAGATTCAGATTGACCCTATGAAAATCGGGGATGTGGTTGGCCAGAGGGGCAAGACCATCAATGAGATTATTGAGCGTACAGGGGTAAAAATAGATATTACCGATGATGGGGCAGTTTCCGTGTGCGGTACAGATGCAAAGGCTATGGATTTGGCTGTGGATATGATAAAGACGATTACCACGGATTTTGAGGCAGGACAGCTTTTCACAGGAAAAGTTATAAGCATTAAAGAGTTTGGGGCTTTTGTGGAATTTGCACCGGGAAAAGAGGGAATGGTACACATTTCCAAAATCTCCAAAGAGCGGATTAACCGGGTGGAAGATGTCTTAACCCTGGGTGATAAAGTGACAGTTGTGTGTCTGGGCAAAGATAAAATGGGAAGAATGAGTTTTTCCATGAAAGATGTGAAAGATACCCAGAAAAAATAAAATCAGCCATGTACGGCATGCAGGCCCCCATAAACAGTGTTTATGGGGGCTTTGTGGTGAAAAATATGAAAAAAGTGATATTTTATGGTTCCCTGGCATTGTGCCTTGGGATAATCGGGTATTTTTTGACGGAAGCCTGGGCAAAAAACGGCCTGGTGATAAACGAAATCAGCGGAAGCCCGGTGAAAGCCGGTGAAAACAACGAAGAGATGGACTGTGACTATGTGGAACTTTACAATCCGGCTGGTTTTTCCCTGTCCCTTCAAAGTATGTATCTCTCCGATGACAAGAAAAATTTAAAAAAACTGGATTTGGGGGAATATACCATTCCCGGAAAGGGATACCTGCTCATTGAATTAAGGGACGGGGAGTCGCCTTTTTGCGTCAAAGCCTCCGGGGAACATATTTATCTCTCCTTTGACCACAGAGTGGTGGATGAGGCGGACTGCGGGGAGACGGACAGCGAACGGGTGTATGCCAGGGCAGGAGACGGGGCAGAGGAGTGGGAGTATCAGCGCCCTACCCCGGGAAAGAGCAACGCCGGGGCATTTCTCTCGGCAAGTGTGCCTTCCCCGGAATTTTCTGCGCCAAACGGCTTTTATGATGAGCCGTTCCTACTGGAAATCTCTGGAAAAGAGGGAGATAAAATTTATTATACCACAGACGGAAGCAGTCCCGACGAAAGTTCGGCACTTTACACAGGGCCTGTGAAGGTGGAGAATGTGTCCTCCCGGGAAAACAAATGGAGCCAGGTGCAGAATGTGGTGGAGGACTGGAAAGAATATGAGCCGGATTTGACCCCTGTGGATAAAATCTTTGTGGTGCGGGCCCTTGCGGTGGATGGTTCAGGAAATAAGAGCAAAGAGTCCGTGGGGACTTTTCTGGTGGATATGGAGGAATACCAGGGGAAAAAAGTGGTGTCCCTTGTGGCGGATGAGGAAGAACTCTTTGGGGAGGAGGGCATCTATGTCACAGGGAAAGACTATGACAAGTGGTATGCCTCCGGGCAGAAGGGGGATAAGCCTCCCACGAATTTTGGAAAGCATGGAAGGGACTATGAGATTCCTGCATCCTTTTCCCTTTTGGAAAAGGGGGAGGTGTTTACCCAGAACGTGGGGATACGCATTCAGGGGGCATCGGCAAGAAAAGTACCTAAAAAGCGCTTTTCCGTGTATGCAAGAAAAGAGTACAGCGGGAGCAGCTATTTTGAAAAGGAGCTCTTTCCCGGGAAAGAGACCCACTCCATTGTCCTTAGAAACGGTTTTGCAGATGCCCTGGTGTCAAAATTAATCACCAGAAAAAGTGTGGCGGTGAAAGATGCAGAGCCCGTGGCTGTTTTTTTAAACGGGGAGTTCTGGTACGATACCTTCATGCAGGAAAAATACTCGGATTCCTTTTTAAATCAGGTCTATGGGGTAAAAAAAGACAATGTCATTATCGCCCATGACGGCGAGATTGAAGAGGGGATGGAGGAGGACGGGAAATTATACGGGGATATCTACGCCTACTACAGCACCCATGACTTTACAGAGCGGCAGGGATATGAGGGTTTTAACCAGGTACTTAATATACAAAGTTACATAGAATACCTCTGCGCCAACATTTATCTCTGCAATATGGATGCCAGTGAGAGAAAAAATTTTATGTTGTGGCGTGTGCGCACTCCGGGCAAGGGGAATTACAGCGACGGGGCATGGCGTATGATGCTCTACGATATGGATGCCCTGGAGTGGAAAGATACGCTGTGTGAGGCGTATCAGGTGGATACCATGGCGGAAATCAATTCCTTCCGGGAAAAAATGCCCACAGTGGGAGACACTTCCTACAACAGCCAGGGTATCTATATAACCTTAAAACAGAATCCTCAGTACAGAAGAGATTTTGTCACAACCTTTATGGATATGGTGAACACAGATTTTAAGCCGGAGAGGGTGGAAGAGCTTTTAAATAACTGGGGGGAGGACATTACCTGGAATGATTCCTTTTTTGCCAGACGAAAGGACTATATCTGTCCCTTTCTTGTGGAAGAATTTGAATTAAAGGGCACGCTGGAAAAGGTTACTTTGGAGTGTGAACATCCGGAGGGGGGAACGGTAAGGCTGAATACCTTTGAACCACAACTAAAAGGGGGAAGTTTTACCGGGGAGTATTACACAGATTATCCCGTCACAGTAACGGCAAAGGCCAAAAAAGGCTACCGCTTTGAGGGATGGAGCGGCGCCGTATCCAGCAAAGAATCCTCTATCGAAGTTTTGCCCCAAAAAGGTGGGATTTCATTAAAAGCCACATTTGCCAGGGAGGAAGAAAATTGAAAAGAAAAATAAAAATAATTTTAACTTTTATCCTTCTACCTGTAATATTCTGTTCTTCCTGTGGAGATAAAAGCAGGCCTGTCACTGTGAATACTTCCTATGAGCCGCCGGAAGAGAGTTTTTGTGAGATAACGGCCCTGGATTTGGACACAGGGGAGGAGGGGGCCAAGGAGGTTGCCTTTTCTGAGGAAGACGGTATCTGTGATATCACGGAGGGCGGAACCTATGTGTTAAAGGGGGATTATGAGGGACAAGTCCGCATCGATGCCAAGGAATATCCCGTGCACCTGATTTTAGAAAATGCAAGGGTCAAATCTTACCACGGGCCTGCCCTGCATATCCTTTCCGCAAGCAAAGTGGTATTAACGGCAAAAGAGGGAACGGAAAATGAATTTCAGGATTCTCCGGATTACGGCCAGGCAGGGGATGCCAACGGCTGCATATACTCCGAGACAGATGTGAGCATAAACGGAACAGGCTCCCTGTTTATTTACGGGAACAAAAAATCCGCTTTAAGCTCTAAGGGCTGCGTTAAGATTTTGGAGGGAAAAATTGGGGTGCAGTCTAAAAAAGACGGGATCCGGGCCAATGACGGCATCCTTTTGTCCCCAGAAGAAATGGAGGTGAAAAGTGAGGGAAACGGCATTGTCACAAGAAAGTCAGGAAAAGACGGAAAAGGTTTTTTAGAAGCCTGCGGGGGGAAGATTTCCGTGGTGGCGGGGAAAAACGCAGTCTTATCTGCCGGAGACTTGTTCATCCGGGACTGCAGCCTTACCTTAAAAGGGATTCTCTCCGATTATTCCTGTGAGGGGGAGTTAAAGATTCAAAAAGGATGTATTGCCAATGAATAAATACAGACATGAATATAAATATCTCATAGACAGCAAGGAGATGGCTGTCCTAAATATAAGAGCCGCAGGAATTTTGCAGAGGGACTCCCATGCAGGCAGTGAGGGAAGCTATTTCATCCAAAGCCTGTATTTTGACGATATGAAAAACAGCTGTTACAGGGAGAATGAGGCGGGGACGGACCCCAGGTCTAAATTTAGAATCCGCTATTACAACAGGAATACTGAGAGCCTTAAACTGGAGAAGAAAAGCAAGATAAGAGGGATGACAAGAAAAGAATCCTGCTCCATTACCAGAGAAGAGTGTGAACTTTTTATGGGTGGAGGGGTGCCGGAAATCTCGCCAGAATTTTCCCGGGAAAAGCAGATGCTCTTTGGGGAGATGAAGGTGAGGGGGCTTATGCCAAAAGTGATTGTAGCCTACGATAGGATTCCCTTTGTGGCCTCGGCGGGAAATGTGAGGGTTACCTTGGATTCCAACCTGGTTTCTTCCGGGGAGGTAGAAAATTTTCTTTTGGAAAAAAGGATGCGAAGGCCGGTGCTTCCCGGGGGAAACAGTGTTTTAGAGGTGAAATTTGACGAGTTTCTTCCCTCATATATAAAAGAAGTCCTTGCCCTGGATTCTCTTGCCTGGACAAGTTTTTCCAAATATTACCTGTGCAGAAAATACAATACTAATGGAGGAGTGTTATGAGTTTTCAAGATGTGTTCCGCAAATCCTTTTTAGAGGGATATGCCTCTTTGGATATTCAAATCGGAGAGATTCTTCTGTGTATGGTTTGTACCCTTTTACTTGCCATATACATTTTTCATGTGTATAAAATGTTAAATAGAAATTCATTTTATAATAAAAACTTTAATTTGTCGCTTATTGCCCTGGCATTGATTACCGCCGCCGTGATTCTTACGATTCAGTCTAATATTGTGGTATCCCTGGGTATGGTAGGCGCGCTGTCCATTGTGCGGTTCCGCACGGCGGTTAAGGAGCCTTTGGATTTGGTTTTTCTATTCTGGTCTATCAGCGTGGGGATTATCTGCGGGGCAGGCTTTGCCATGATAGCCTTGATTTGTTCCGTGCTTCTTACATTGACGGTTCTTCTTTTTTCCAGATATTCCGGGGGAAAGACCTCTCTGATGCTGGTGGTAAATGCAAAAGATTACCGCAGCGAGGAAGGGATTATGGAGATAGTGGAAAAAAACTGCCAGTACTATAAGACAAAGGCCAGAAATATAACAAAAGACCATTTGGATATGGTGATTGAAGTCAGGGTGAAGGAGGAAAAAGTCCTGATTCAGGAACTTATGGCTTTGGATTCCCTGGTATCTTTTTCCCTGGTGGCCCATGACGGGGAGGTGACCTTGTAAAAAGTACATTAAATTTTACAAACAATTAGGGAAAAACTGCATACACTGATAGAAAAAGGGTTTTTATGGATCAGGTCCGAAAAAAGCTAAGAGTGGATGATGCCAGAAGAAAAGGGTTTCGGGGCTTGGGAGTGACAGTGGCGGTAATGGACACAGGGATTGTGCCTCACCCGGATTTTGACAGCAGAATTGTGAAATTTAAGGATTATACAAGAGGTTTGAGGAAAATGTATGACGACAATGGTCACGGCACCCATGTGGCGGGAATTATTGCAGGCAGCGGAAAAATGAGCCATGGCCTCTACCAGGGAATGGCGCCGGGGAGCAGTCTTTACATACAAAAAGTGTTGGACCGGAAAGGAAACGGCAACACGGGGCAGATGCTCTCCGCCATTGATGAAGTTATAGAGGAAAAAGAGAAATATAATATCAGGATTTTAAATATATCCGTGGGAATGCTGCCAACGGCGGACGATTCGGAGAAAGAAAAACTGATGGATGCGGTGGAAAAAGCCTGGCGGGCAGGAATTGTGGTGGTGGCTGCGGCAGGAAACAACGGGCCGGGAAGAAATTCCGTCACCATTCCAGGGCAGTGCAAGAGCATTATCACTGTGGGCAGCATAGACGACTACAAAGACCAGGGCCATGCCAAAGGGCCAAAGGCGGGCTACAGCGGCAGAGGCCCCACGGACTGCTGTGTAGTTAAGCCTGAGATTTTAGCCCCCGGCACATCCATAAAAAGCTGTTCTTACCACGGAAACGGCTATGAGATGAAAAGCGGCACCTCCATGTCCGCCCCGGTGATTTCCGGGGCCATTGCCCTTCTTTTGGAGAAATATCCCAGGCTCACCCCGGCCCAGGTAAAACTGAAATTTTACGAGAGGGCGGTTATGATCCGGGAAGTAGAAAAGCAGGAGTGCTGGGGTGTGGTGTATCTCAACCGCTTGCTGTAAAAGTGACATAAAAAGAATGTTGTTTATTAAATTAAATTTCTATTTAAGAAAAATAAGCAATAAATACATCCAGCAGGTAGTGGGAAAAGTCTGCTTTCTCAATGTCCTGTTTTGCAATGATGTCCACGGTGCCGATTTCTTCCGTGCCCAGTTTGTAAATAATTTCTCCCACTTTCTCCCCCTCTTTTACAGGGGCCTCCACAGATTCCGGGAGGGAGAGTTCTTTTGTGATAGATGAAAAATCTTCCCCTTTCACAGACAGGTATTGAAACTGGTTGGCATAGGAGAGGGAGAGGGAATTTTTCACCCCCCGCTTTACCGGGATGGAAGTGTTGCCCTCTTCCGGTTCATCTGTGTAGATACGGCATTTGGAGAAGCCGTAATTTAAAAGGGCGGAGGCGTCGGAAAATCTGTTTTTGGGATTTTCAGCACCCATAATCACCGCAATCAGTTCCATTCCGTCTTTCTCCGCCGTGGCGGAAAGGCAGAATTTGGCCTGGGAAGTGGAGCCGGTCTTAAGCCCGGTGGCGTATTCGTACTGGCGGATTAGTTTATTTGTGTTGGCCAGGCCGAATTCTTTGGAACCCTTGGCGGTGTTGTGGGTAAAGGAATCCATCCAAATGGTGCAGTAGTCGTGGATTTTAGGGTGTTTTACCGTGAGCTCCCTGGACATCAATGCGATATCGTAGGCGCTTGTCATGTGGTCATCCACATCCAGGCCGCAGCAGTTTACGAAATGGGTATCTTTCATGCCCAAAGCCTTGGCTTTCTCATTCATTGCTGCCACAAAGGCCTCCTCGCTGCCTTCCACGAATTCCGCCATGGCGACGCTTGCGTCATTGGCGCTGGCAATGCTGATACATTTAATCATGGTTTCCACGTCCTGGGTTTCCCCGGCCTCCAAAAAGACCTGGGAGCCGCCCATGCTGGCGGCATGCTCGGAGACAGTGACGGTGTCGTTTAGATGAAACTTTCCCTGTTCCAGCGCCTCAAAAATTAAATTCAGAGTCATTATTTTTGTAATACTAGCCGGATGCCTGACTTCATGGGCATTTTTTTCATAGATGACTCTCCCGGTGCTTGCTTCCATCAAAATAGCGCTTGGGGCCGTGATGGAGACGGAAGCGTCTGTCCCGGCGGCGTTTTCCCCGGACTGTGATTCCGGGGGATTGGTGTTTTGTGTAAAATACAGAAAGTCGGAAACCGGGGAAAGGATTCCGGACAGGCAGGATGTCAGCAGGATTTGGCAGCACAATAAAAAAGACAAGAGGGTATGCATAGTGTAACCTCCATAGGTTTTCTATTATAGTGTAAGAACAAATAAGAAAATTTATGACCGAAACTTGAAATTAGGACGAAAATCTACTAAAATAGTGCTTGGACTGTAAAAAAACAGAAAAAAGAAAGTAAAGAAGAGAAGATAGCATATGGAATTAAGCGTAAAACTGGAAGCCTTTGAGGGACCTTTGGACCTTTTGCTTCACCTGTTGGAAAAAAATAAAGTAAGCATATACGATATCCCCATTGTGGAGATTACAAACCAGTATCTGGAGTATATCCGGGAGATGAAACGCCAGGATTTAAACATTATGAGCGAATTTTTGGTGATGGCGGCGACTTTAATTGCCATAAAGTCAAAAATGCTTCTGCCCAAGGAAGAAAAAGAGGAGGAAGAGGAGGAGGACCCCAGGGCGGAGCTGGTACAGCAGCTTTTGGAGTACAAAATGTACAAATGCATGTCCTATGAACTAAAAGACCGCCAGGTGGATGCCCAGAGGGTGCTGTATAAAATTCCCACAATTCCACCGGAGGTGGAGGCTTTTGAGGAACCTGTAAATTTAGAAGAATTAATGGCAGATTTAACTTTATCAAAGCTAAATAATATTTTTCAGTCCGTCCTTCGCAGGCAGGAGAATAAAATAGACAAAGTCCGTTCCAAATTTGGGAAAATTGAGAAGGAAGAAGTCTCTTTGTCTGACAAAATGACATTCCTGGAAGGGTACGCAAAGGGCCACAGGTACTTTAGTTTCCGGGGGCTTTTGGAGAGACAGAGCAGCAAAATGGAAGTGATCGTCAGCTTTCTTGCGATATTGGAATTGATGAAAATGGGAAAAATTGCAATTACCCAGGAAAATCTCTTTGACGATATCGCAATAGAGTCAAGGATTGCCGCATAGGAGGCATGTATTATGGAAGAAAAAGAGTTTAAGACAGCCATCGAGGCAATTTTATTTACCATGGGAAATTCCGTGGAGCTGGAAAAAATTGCCGCAGCACTGTCGCTGGACCTGGAGAGTACCAGGGCATGTATTGAGAGTTTGATGGAAGAGTACAAGTCCCAGGAGCGGGGCATTCAGATTGTGGAGCTTCAGGGGGCATATCAGATGTGTACCAACCCAAATATGTATGAGTATTTAATCCGTATAGCCAAACAGCCCAAAAAGCATGTCCTCACCGACGTGCTCCTTGAGACGTTGTCGATTATAGCCTACAAACAGCCGGTGACAAAGGCGGAGATTGAAAAAATCCGCGGGGTATCCTGCGACCACGCCGTGAGCAAACTGGTGGAGTATCATCTTGTGTGCGAATTAGGGAGGCTGGAAGCTCCGGGACGCCCTATGATGTTTGGCACCACGGAAGATTTTCTCCGCAGTTTTGGCATCCATTCCCTGGAGGAACTGCCGGAGATGAATCCCCTCCAGATGGAGGAATTTAAGCAGGAGGCAGAGCGGGAAGCGGAGCAGGAAATCGTCACGACATAAAAAAATTTGAAAAAATTTCAATTTGGGTCTTCCATTTTTCAAATAATCTGTTATAATATTTCTCAGCGGGGTATGGCTCAGTTTGGTCAGAGCGCACGGCTGGGGGCCGTGAGGTCGCAGGTTCGAATCCTGTTACCCCGATGCATATTTTAGGTTTTATTTTCAAGCTGGCAGGTGTATTCACCTGTCTTTTTATTTTTTGCAGTGTGCGGGAGAAGCCTGGAAGATTTGTAAAAGGCGATGGAATAAGAGACAGGCAAAGGCCATACTATTTTTTAAACGAACCTAAGGATGTGTGCCATGAAGTCTATGAAAAAAGCGGTTCTCTCTCTGTGGATTATTGTATCAGTCATCTTTTCCTCTCTGCCTTTCTATTTTGCAAAAGATACGGAAGATACCCTGGATGCAAACAAGTTGTACGCCCGGTCGGCAGTGCTTATGGACGCCGATTCCGGGCGTATTTTATATGAAAAGGACGGGCATAAAAAAATGCCCATGGCAAGCACCACAAAAATTATGACCTGCATCCTTACCTTGGAGAGCGGAAAGACGGAAGAAATAGCGGAAGTTTCATCCCACGCAGCCTCCATGCCCAAAGTCCACTTAGGGATGCGGGCAGGGGAGCGCTACCGCATCAAAGACCTTTTGTATTCTTTAATGCTTGAGTCCCACAACGATTCGGCGGTGGCCATTGCGGAACATGTGGGTGGCAGCGTGGAGGGATTTGCGGAGATGATGAACCAAAAAGCCGCAGAGCTTGGGTGTAAGGACACCTTTTTTATCACCCCAAACGGCCTGGACGCCCAAAAAGAAATTCCCGGTGAGGAGGGGAGTGTGACTGTGGAACATTCCACCACAGCGGCGGACCTTGCCAGAATTATGAGTTACTGTATTGTAAATTCTCCCCAGAGAGATGATTTTTTGGAGATTACAAGGACACCTTCCCACAGTTTTTCCAACCTGAAGGTAAAAGAGGGAGGGGAGGCTGTGTCCGGGGGACGGAAATTTTCCTGCAATAACCACAATGCTTTTTTGTCCATGATGGAGGGGGCCTTAAGCGGAAAAACAGGGTTTACGGGAAAAGCGGGGTACTGTTATGTGGGCTCCTTAAAGCGGGAGGACAAAACATTCGTGGTGGCTCTTTTGGCCTGCGGATGGCCAAACAACAAGACCTATAAGTGGTCGGATACAAGAAAGCTGATGGAGTACGGCCTCTCTACCTTTGAAAAAAAAGATTTCTCCAAACTGCCGGTAAACCAGGGCTGCCTGAAAGACATCCCCGTATCCATGGCCGCCACGGATTATCTTTTTGCCAGTGCAGGGACGGGGGTGGAAATTTCAGATAAATCCCCAGCGCCTGTAATCCTTTTAAAAAAGGGGGAGGAGATAGAGGTTTCCTATAAGGTGGAGAAACATCTTTTCGCACCTGTGGAAAAAGGCCAGGTGGTGGGAAAAATAGAATACCGGTTGGGAGAAGAACTTTTCTGGGAGAGGGAGCTTGTGGCCAGGGACAGTTGGAAAAAAATAAATTTTGCCTATTTCATCCGCCAGGTATACAGGGCTTATTTTTCATAATAGATAGAAACGGGCCGAATTTGAGAAAAAATTTTGTACAGATTGTGATAAAATTAACAATTTTCTATTGAAAAATGTCGGGAAAAAGTATAGAATTAATCTAGCGAAATTTTTTTATTATTAAATAATAGATGGAGGGCAAAAAATGGGTAGTAGTAACAACAGCTTAGCTATGCAGCGCATTGCTAAGTTACTTGATGAGAACAGTTTCATGGAAATTGGTTCTCTTGTGACAGCAAGAAGCACAGATTTTAACTTGTCTGATACGGACACACCTTCCGATGGTGTGATAATCGGACATGGTTTAATCGAAGGCAGCCTGGTATTTGTATACAGCCAAGATGCATCCGTATTAAACGGCACCATAGGAGAGATGCATGCAAAAAAAATTGCATCTGTATATGATATGGCTATGAAAATGGGGGCGCCGGTTATCGGTATGTTAGACTGCGGCGGTTTCCGTCTCCAGGAATCTGTGGACGCATTAAACGGACTGGGTGAGATTTTTGCAAAACAGACACAGTCTTCCGGGGTTATCCCCCAGATTTCCGCAGTGTTCGGCACCTGCGGCGGCGGTCTCGCCACAGTTCCGGCGCTTTGTGATTTCAGTTTCATGGAATCCGAAAAAGGCAAAATGTTTGTGAATTCCCCCAATGCCATTAAGGGAAACAGGGCAGAAAAGTGCGACAACTCCAAGGGTGATTTCCAGGCGGAGGAGACAGGCGTAATCGACGGTATCGGAACAGAGGACCAAATCTTATACTCCATACGGGAACTTGTGACATTCCTTCCCTCCAACAATAATATGGGAGGTCTCAGCCAGGAGTGCGGGGATGATTTAAACCGCATGTGCAGCAATATGACACAGATGAAGGGAGATCCCCGTTTTGTGTTGAGCGAGATTGCCGATGACCATATTTTCTTTGAGACAAAGAAAGAATTTGCAAAAGATATGGTGACAGGTTTTATCCGTTTAAACGGTGCGACCATCGGAGCCGTGGCAAACTGTACGGAAATCTATGACGAAGAGGCAAATAAAACGGATACTTTTGACAATGTTTTATCTGCAAAGGGACTGAGCAAAGCAGCAGAGTTTGTAACATTCTGTGACGCTTTCGACATTCCTGTACTAACACTCACAAATGTAAAGGGTTACAAGGCATGCATGTGCAGTGAAAAACGTCTGGCAAAAGCTATGGCTGCCCTTACAAGCGCATTTTCCAGTGCGGACGTGCCCAAGGTCAATGTGATTGTGGGAGAAGCTTTCGGGGGAGCATATGTTACCATGAACTCCAAATCCATAGGTGCTGATTTAGTTTATGCATGGAATGATGCAAAAATCGGTATGATGGACGGAGAACTTGCAGCAAAGATTATGTATGCGGATGAAAGCGCAGATGTGATTGGCCAGAAAGCAAAAGAGTACAATGAATTACAGTCAAACGTACTCTCCGCTGCCAGAAGGGGATATGTGGACTTGATTATTGAGCCGGAGACAACCAGAAAATACCTGGTGGCAGCATTTGAGATGCTTTACACAAAGAGCGTTGTCACAGCTAGCAAAAAACATGGTACAAAATAATAGAAAGGTGAAGTTTCATGAAGAAAAAAATATTTCTGATTGCCGCCATATGCTTATGCATGTTGGGGCTGGCTGCATGTTCTAAAACGGATCCTACAAAAGTTGACTACAACGGACATTCCTATGATGAGCTGCAGTCTACCTGCCAGGGAACCGTGCAGACGCTGGTTTCCATGTCAGATGAGGACAGGGCATATCTTTTGTCATCCGGGTCAGAGCAGATTACGAAACTGGTGAATAACTGGGATGATTTGACAGAGCAGTATGGAGCTTTTGTGGAGTTTGGAGATTTTGAAATCACAAAGTCCGGCAAAACGCTTACAGCAGAACAGACACTTCAGTTGACAGACCGTAAGGCGATCCTTACATACGTGTACACGTATCACAACATGGAAGTGGAAGACATTACAGTAGATGCCATCTATTCATTGGGAGAGACAATGAAGAAGGCGGGACAGAATACCCTTATGGGTATCTTAATCGTATTTTCCGTGCTGATTTTAATCAGCCTGATTATCTCCTGCTTTAAGTTACTTTCCAATGTGGAGAAAAAAGAAACCCCTGCAAAAGAAGAGAAGAGCCCGGTGGTGACACAGATTGCCCAGAGGGAAGAGCAGGCGGATGACACAGAGTTAATTGCAGTGATTGCAGCGGCAGTCGCAGCCGCAGAGGGAACTTCTGCAGACGGATTTGTAGTGCGTTCCATTAGAAGAAGATAATATTAGGAGGATTTATAAAATGAAAAATTATACAATTACCGTAAATGGAAATGTTTATGATGTTACTGTAGAAGAGGCAGGCAGCACAGGGGCAGCACCTGCGCCAAGAAAAGCAGCACCTGCGCCCAAGGCGGCAGCAGCGCCTGCACCTGCAGCAGCTTCCGGTGCAGGAAATGTAAAGATTGAGGCAGGGGCAGCAGGAAAAGTATTTAAGATTGAAGCTTCTGCGGGACAGGCGGTAAAGAAAGGTGATACCGTATTGGTTCTTGAGGTTATGAAGATGGAGACGGCTGTGGTTGCACCGGAGGACGGAACAGTGGCAAGCATCAATGTATCTGTAGGAGATCAGGTAGAAGCAGGAGCATTACTGGCAACATTAAACAACTAATATCAGGAGGTTAACACAATGGATTATGTAATTGATACATTAGGAAACCTCTTACACCAGACGGCCTTTTTTAACTTGTCCTGGGGCAATTATGTAATGATTGCTGTGGCATGCGTATTTTTGTTTCTTGCGATAAAGAAAGGCTACGAGCCATTGCTGCTTGTTCCCATTGCATTTGGTATGCTTTTGGTAAATATCTATCCGGATATTATGATAAGCCCGGAGGAGAGCAGCAACGGTGTAGGCGGTTTACTGTACTATTTTTATACCCTGGATGAGTGGTCGATTCTGCCGTCCTTGATTTTCATGGGTGTAGGCGCCATGACGGATTTCGGTCCCCTGATTGCAAACCCAATCAGTTTCCTTCTCGGGGCAGCGGCACAGATTGGTATTTTCTCAGCTTACTTACTGGCAATTTTACTTGGATTTAACGATAAAGCGGCAGCGGCGGTTTCCATTATCGGAGGTGCGGACGGTCCTACCTCAATCTTCCTTGCAGGAAAGTTAGGACAGAGCGGCCTTATGGGGCCTATTGCCGTGGCGGCATATTCTTACATGGCCCTTGTGCCCATTATCCAGCCGCCAATTATGAAACTTTTTACCACAAAACAGGAACGTGCCATTAAGATGAAAAACCTGCGTCCCGTTTCAAAACTGGAGAGAATTTTATTCCCTATCGTTGTTACCATCGTGGTTTGTTTACTGCTTCCCACAACGGCTCCCCTGGTAGGTATGCTGATGTTAGGTAACCTTTTCCGGGAGTCAGGGGTTGTGCGCCAGCTCACAGAGACAGCCTCCAATGCCATGATGTATATTGTGGTTATTCTCCTTGGTACATCCGTGGGGGCGTCCACCAGCGCAGAGGCATTCTTAAATATGAATACCATTAAAATTGTAATTCTCGGTTTGATTGCCTTTGTATTCGGTACGGCGGCAGGTGTACTGTTCGGTAAGATTCTCTGTAAAGTTACAAAAGGAAAGATTAATCCTCTGATTGGTTCTGCCGGAGTTTCCGCAGTGCCTATGGCAGCCCGGGTTTCACAGAAAGTGGGAGCCGAGGAGGATCCCACCAATTTCCTTCTCATGCACGCCATGGGGCCAAACGTTGCCGGGGTTATCGGTACTGCCGTGGCAGCCGGTGTGTTTATGGCAATCTTTGGAATTTAGGTTTTGGGAATGGAAAATAGAATGCGGCATGGCCGCAAAATTTTGAGAGGAGAAAATCATGTCAGAAGTTGCAAAAAAACCAATTAAAATAACAGAGACGATTTTGCGTGACGCACATCAGTCTTTAATTGCCACCAGAATGACAACGGAACAGATGCTTCCCATTATCGATAAAATGGATAAAGTGGGATACAATGCTGTGGAGTGTTGGGGCGGAGCTACTTTCGATGCCTCCCTTCGTTTCTTAAAAGAAGATCCCTGGGAGCGTCTCCGCAAGTTAAAAGAAGGATTTAAAAATACAAAGCTTCAGATGCTTTTCAGGGGGCAGAATATCTTAGGATACCGTCCCTACGCAGATGATGTGGTGGAGTATTTTGTACAGAAATCCATTGCCAACGGAATTGACATTATCCGTATTTTTGACTGTTTGAATGATATCCGCAATCTCCAGACGGCTGTTACTGCATGTAACAAGGAAAAAGGCCATGCACAGGTGGCATTGTCTTATACTTTAGGAGATGCCTATACCTTAGAGTACTGGATGGATATGGCAAAACGTGTGGAGGAGATGGGGGCAAATTCCCTGTGTATCAAAGATATGGCGGGTCTTTTGACACCATATAAGGCGGAAGAATTGATTAAGGCGTTAAAATCTTCCACCAATATTCCTATCGAGCTCCACACCCACTACACTTCCGGCGTGGCTTCCATGACATATATGAAAGCTGTGGAGGCAGGGGTGGATATTATCGATACCGCTATGTCACCTTTTGCCCTGGGTACCAGCCAGCCGGCCACAGAGGTTATGGCTGAGGCATTCCGGGGTACGGAATATGACCCGAACTTTGACCAGATGCTCCTGAAAGAGATTGCAGATTACTTCCGTCCTATGAGGGAGGAGGCATTAAAGAGCGGTCTGTTAAATCCCAAGGTGCTTGGGGTGGATATCCAGACACTTTTGTACCAGGTGCCCGGTGGTATGCTCAGCAACATGGTTTCCCAGTTGAAAGAGCAGAATGCGGAAGACAAGTATATGGACGTTTTGGAAGAGATTCCAAGGGTGAGAAAAGACTTAGGCGAGCCGCCTCTTGTGACGCCTTCTTCCCAGATTGTAGGTACACAGGCTGTGTTTAACGTACTTATGGGTGAGCGCTACAAAGTTGCCACAAAAGAGACAAAGGATGTTCTTCTTGGAAAATACGGCCAGACAGTAAAACCCTTCAATCCGGAAATTGTGGATAAGGTTTTGGGAGAGGAAAAGAAAAATGCAATCACCTGCAGGTATGCAGATTTGCTTGAACCGGAATTAGACAAGATAGAAGCGGAGATGAAACAGTGGAAACAGCAGGATGAAGATGTTTTAAGCTACGCATTGTTCCCTCAGGTTGCCACCGATTTCTTTAAATACCGTGAAGCCCAGCAGAAGGGGGTAGATGCCAGCGTGGCAGATACAAAAAACGGAGCCTATCCCGTTTAGGAGTGATAAGAAAAGAGAGTGTATGTCACCTTGGTGATATATGCTCCTTTTTTTGTGCAGAGGAAATTGCGGTTGGACAAATTATCTAAAAACACTAGACAGAAAAGATGAAATTATATATAATAGAGAATAGAAAGATATTTTGTCGCTTTAAATGGAAAGAGACAAATGTGGTATGGCAGGTATTGTGTCAAATTTCAGAAAATATGACCATAGAGGGGAAGGTGTTTGTACTATTACATAGTAAGAGTCAGTGGACTTTTTCTTAAAGGAATCAGTTATAGCAGTAAAAAGTAATCGTGAAATGCCGCCGGAAATCTTTGCAATTATTTGTCGGTGTTTTTACAGAAAGGTGGATTCAAAAAATGATAATGTTTTTTAAAAACCTGAGCATAAGATATAAAATTCTTGTTCCGGTAATGTGTTTGGGATGTCTGATGTTTGCTATGGGAATTATCAGCCTCCAGAGCACGAAACAGATTATGGAGGCCAGCGAGGCAATCTCCAGCAATTATGCAATGAAAATCGAGCGGTTAGGTGATATCACCGCTTCCTACCAGACGCTTCGCCGTGTGGCCTTTGCACATATCGTGGCAGACAATGAAGAATTGGAAGGTGTGCTGTTAGATGAAGCGGACACTTTAAAATCAGAGATTGCCAGCGTATGCGATGAGTTTGAAACTTTGATTAATTCTGATGAAGCGATGCAGAGTTTTCAGCAGTTCAAGACAGATTATACGAATTATCTTGTGATTTACGATAAAATCTTAGAGTTTAGCGCCGCTGACCAGAAAAGTGAGGCATCTTCCCTTGCAAATGTAGATTTGAAGGAGGCGGGCACCGCCCTTACCGCAGAGCTTGATGTGATGAGCGCTATGAACAAAGAGGATATGGATATCGCAGTGGCACATCAGAGCCAGGTATATGCAAAGGTTACACGTACGATTATCATTCTTTTTGTGGCAGGTATTTTAGTTCTCTGCTTTGTGGTGTGGGTATCCTGGAAGTGGGCATGTAAACGTCTCATTAATATCAATGCCCAGCTGAGAGATGTGATTGCAACCATCGATGCGGGACAAGGTGACTTGACAAAGCGCGTGCAGTGCTTCTGTACGGATGAAATCGGTACTTTGGCTGCTGGAATCAATACCTTTATTCAGACCTTACAGGGGATTATGGGACAGATTAATTCCAGTTCCGGTCAGTTAGGCTCTATTGTAAACCTTGTTTCAGACAAAGTGACCACTGCAAATGACAATTCTTACGATATTTCTTCTGTAATGGAAGAGTTGTCCGCTTCTATGGAAGAGATTTCCTCCACACTGACTACGATTAAAGAAAACGTGGGTGTTGTGGATGACAACATCATTGAATTGTCCGATGCGTCCCAAGGTCTTTACGATTATGCCACAGGAATGCAGAAACGTGCGGAGAATTTGGAACAGAGTGCAGTTGAAAATAAACAGAATACCAGCGATGTTGTCAACGGCATTATCGGCCAGTTAAAACAGGCAATCGAGAGCAGCAAGAGTGTAGACCGTGTCAATGATTTGACGAATGAGATTTTAAGTATTTCCAGTCAGACCAATCTCTTGTCGCTGAATGCATCCATTGAGGCGGCCCGTGCCGGGGAAGCAGGACGGGGCTTTGCAGTGGTGGCAGATGAAATCAGCCAGTTGGCAAATTCCAGCAGGGAAGCTGCAAACAATATCCAGACAATTAACAATATGGTTATTGAGGCTGTAAATGAGCTTATTCGAAATGCAAACTCTATTGTGGATTACATAAATGAGACAATTCTTCCGGATTATGAAGGATTTGTCAGTGCCGGTAAACAGTACAGTGAAGATGCGATTCATGTAAATGGTATTGTCACCCGATTCAACGATATGTCGATTAATCTGAAACAGTTGATGGAGAGCATTACGGAATCTATTAACGGTATCAATACCGCAGTGGATGAAAGCGCAAACGGTGCTACCAATGTGGCTGCGAATACTTCAGATTTGGTTAAGGATATAGGGGAGATTGCAGATGCCATGAATGACAACAGGCAGATTGCCGGAAATCTTACGGAAGAAGCAGATAGGTTTATCAATTTGTAATCTGTTAATTCGTTTTGCTTTTAGCAGGCAGACTATGAAAGGATTTCTGTTTTTCATAGTCTGTCTTTTTGTACAGAGGGAATAGAAGGCTATTGAAAAGGGGTAATACAAACAGGTATTGTTGGAGGTTTTTGTATGAAGATAAAGGATATGAGTATCAGATATAAGTTACTGGTTCCAGTATTTGGATTAATGCTGGCAGTGTTGGTTCTAATCGCAGTGGGATTTACCAGTATTGCAAAAATGCAGAGAGCTTCTGTTATGGTAAAAGAGAAGGGGGTCAATTCTCTTATCGAGTTAAACAAAATCAGTGTGGAAGCCCAGAGGATGCAGAAACTGGGAACTTCATACTGTACCAGCGGGGCAGATAATAAAGAAAGTATCTGGGCAGGCGTGGAGGAGTGCAATGGTAAGCTTCAGCAGTCTCTGGAAAATATGAAAGCCTATATGATAGGTGCAGAACAGGAGGAGAAAGCCGCCGAAGCGGAAGCAGGTGCGGCAACTCTCTATGCCACTGTTTCTGAAGTAAAAGCCATGATGGACAATAAAGACAAATCCGGGGCTATCCTCTATACCAATTCAAAATTATACAACATGGGACAGTCTTTTGAAAAAATTATTGATTCCTGGATAGAGTTAAACGATGTCAGCGTAAATGAAATACTGAGCAGTCAGGAAAAGATTTTCAATAATGTTAAGATCTTGTGCATTACTTGTGTTGTAGTGTGTATTCTTATGTTTGGGCTTACCGTGTGGTGTATTGAAAAGAAAGTAACCTGGCGGCTGCGGGCACACACAAAAAAGATGGATCAGATTATTGACTCCATTGAGCAGGGACGCGGGGATTTATCTCTTCGCCTGATGGTTTTAAATAAAGACGAAATGGGGCGTATGGCTGCCAATGTCAACCGTTTTCTGGATATTTTGGAAAACATTATGCAAAAAATCAACAACGATTCCATGTCGTTGAACAATATTGTCACCAATGTTATGGAAAGGGCAAACAGTTCCAACAGCAGCGCCTGTGATGTGTCTGCAGTGGCACAGGAACTTTCCGCCACCATGGAGGAGGTGGCAAGCACTGTTGCAAATGTGGACAGTAACGCTTCCAATGTAATGGCAGATTTGCAAGGACTGCAGGATACGACAGGAAACATTTTGGAGTATGCCAATGAGATGAAAAACCGTGCTGCCAAGCTGAAAGAATCTGCCCAGGACAATAAAGAAGACATTAACCAGATGCTCACGCCTATCATAGATAAGATTAAAAATGCTGTGGAGAACAGCAAAAATATTGAGAAAGTCAATGCTCTCACAGAGGAGATTCTTTCCATTGCAAATCAGACAAATCTTTTGGCTTTAAATGCAGCTATTGAGGCGGCCCGTGCAGGGGAGGCCGGGAGAGGCTTTTCTGTGGTGGCAGAAGAAATTGGCCA
This sequence comes from uncultured Roseburia sp., assembly GCA_947174805.1. Lineage (GTDB taxonomy): Bacteria > Bacillota > Clostridia > Lachnospirales > Lachnospiraceae > Roseburia_B. The sequence goes on from CAMWKH010000001.1 coordinate 79,717, forward strand.
GCTTGCGGATTCCAGCAGTGAGACGGCAAAAAATATTCAGGAGATTAACACGATGGTGCTGGATTTGGTAAAAGAGATGATTGACAATTCCAATGAGATTATCCAGTACATGGAGGAGACGATTCTTCCGGATTATGACAATTTTGTAACCAGCGGTGTGCAGTATAGTAACGATGCGGCCCATATTGACCAGGAGATGGTACAGTACGCCCAGAGTTTTAAAGAAATCAATGGAATGGTGACAGAAATTGGAGAGTCCATCAGCGATATCACAAAAGCGGTGGATGAAAGTGCAAACGGTGTTTCCAATGTGGCGGGAAGTATTCAGACTTTGGTTTCTGAGATTGCAGTCATCAATTCTCAGATGGATGAAAACGGCGCCATTGCAGGAAGCTTAAAGGAAGAGGCACAGAAGTTTTCTGTATAGAGAGGAATTCGATAATTAGGATTGATGGCTAAGACGTCAATCCTTTTTATGCGCAGAGGCAGAAATGATGTTCTGCGGGTGCAAAATGCTTCCTTTCGGGCGGCAGGGAAAAAGAGGGATAGCGGAGCGGAAAAAATATGAAAAAACGAAATGATTTGAGTAATCGAATCAATGAAAAGTTTAAAAACATGAGCAAAGGCCAGAAACTTTTGGCATCTTATATCACGGACCACTATGACAAAGCCGTTTTTCTCACTGCGGCTAAATTGGGGGAAGTGGTGGGAGTCAGTGAGTCTACCGTGGTGCGGTTTGCCACAAATCTTGGGTATAAGGGTTACCCGGAATTTCAAAGTGAACTGGAAATTATGGTGCGGGATAAATTAAATACCATTCAAACTATGGATGCTGTATTTGACCGTATCAGCCAGTCGCAGATTTTGGCCACAGTTCTTCAGAGAGATGCGGATAATATTCATGCCACTTTGGAGGAAGTGGACGAGAATGTGTTTGAGCTGGCAGTTGAGACCATCTTAAATGCAGATCATATTTATATTATTGGGATCAGAAGCTGTGCGCCTCTGGCGAGTTTTTTGAGTTTCTATTTAAATCTTATCTGTGATAAGGTACATCTCCTGCACACAAACAGTTCCAGTGAGGTCTTTGAGCAGATGATGCGGATTAACAGCAGGGATGTGATGATAGGCATCAGTTTTCCCAGGTATTCCATGCGGACCTTAAAGGCTATGGAGTTTGCTAACAACCGAAATGCAAAAGTGATTACCCTGACGGACAGTGTTCACTCTCCCATGAATTTGTATTCTTCCTGCAACTTGATTGCCAGAAGCAATATGGTTTCCCTGGTGGATTCCCTGGTAGCCCCTTTAAGTGTGATAAACGCTTTGATTGTTGCCCTTTGCATGAAAAAGAACCAGGAAGTGTCGGACACTTTGGAAATGTTGGAAGAAATTTGGGAAGAATATCAGGTATATGAGAATGATGAGATTGATCATATCGAGGACACCCTGAAAATGAGATATGCAAGAATCGGAGAAAAGGGATGAAAAGAGTTATCGTAATCGGAGGGGGGCCTGCAGGAATCTTTGCCGCACTGGCGGCGGCAAAACAGGGCCATTCCGTCATATTGCTGGAGCAAAATGAAAAACTGGGAAAAAAGCTGTTTATCACAGGAAAAGGCAGGTGCAATATCACAAATGCCGGGGAGATGGAGAATCTTTTTGGTAACGTAGTGAGCAACCCAAAGTTCCTCTACAGTGCCTTTTATGGATTTGATAATTTTCAGGTGATTGACTTTTTTGAGAACCATGGAGTAAAGACAAAAATTGAGCGGGGAAACCGGGTGTTTCCCCTTTCAGACCACTCCTCCGATGTGATTGCAGCTTTGGAGAAAGCTTTAAGGCAGGCAGAGGTGGAAGTAAAACTTCATAGGAAGGTGGAGAGGATTCTAGTCAGCCAGGGAAGGGCAGAAGGGGTCATGCTCTCAGAGGGGGAAAAACTTTTAGGGGAGGCGGTGATTATTGCCACAGGGGGATTTTCCTACCAGAGTACTGGGGCAAGGGGAGACGGATACCGGTTCGCCAAAGAGACAGGCCATACCCTGACATCTTTATACCCTGCACTTGTTCCGATGAATGCCAGAGAGGAATATGTGGCCCAACTTCAGGGCCTGTCCTTAAAAAATGTGGAAATCACTGTAAAAGACAAAAATAAAATCCTCTTTAAAGAATTTGGGGAAATGCTTTTTACCCATTTCGGTGTCAGCGGGCCTCTTGTGTTAAGCGCCAGCAGCCAGGTGGGGAAGGTTCTTCTCCAGAGAGAACTTTCTATGTATATTGATTTAAAGCCAGCCCTTTCCTGGGAACAATTAGATAAACGTCTGCTCCGTGAATTTGAGTCAGGAAAAAACAAACAATTAAAAAATGTTTTAACAAATCTTCTCCCGGCAAAAATGCGTCCCCTGATACCTCTTCTCTCCGGTGTGAGCCAGGAAAAGAAAGTAAACGAGATTACAAAAGGGGAGAGAAGTGAAATTTTAAGGACGTTTAAAGAATTTCCGCTTACCCTGACAGGGCTTCGTGATTTTAATGAGGCTATTATTACAAAAGGAGGGGTTTCCACAAAGGAAATCAATCCCTCTACGATGGAGTCAAAAATCCTCCCCGGTGTTTTCTTTGCAGGGGAGGTTATGGATGTGGATGCCCTCACCGGGGGATACAATCTGCAGATTGCCTGGTCCACAGGTTATCTGGCAGGAAGCAGTGTATAGTAAAAAGACAAATTTAGATGAAATAAAGGAGATTTATATGAATATTGCAATAGACGGGCCGGCAGGGGCCGGAAAAAGCACTATTGCCAAAAGATTGGCAAAAGATTTGAATTTTATCTATGTGGATACAGGTGCCATGTACCGGGCCATGGCATTGTATTTTCTGGAAAAAGGCATCAAAGCTTCTGAGGAGGAAGAGATCAGCCGCGCCTGTGAGAATATTGAGATTTCCATCCTGTATGACCAGGGGGAACAGCAAGTGATTTTAAATGGGAAAAACGTAAGCAGTGAAATCCGCAGGGAAGAAGTGGGAAATATGGCCAGCGCTGTCAGCGTCTATGGAAAAGTGAGGGAAAAACTGGTGGCGCTGCAGCAGAAACTTGCCCAGGACGCTGATGTGATCATGGACGGAAGGGATATCGGTACCTGGGTGCTGCCAGGGGCAGAACTTAAGATTTATCTCACTGCCAGCAGTTACACCAGGGCAAAACGCCGTTTTGACGAGCTGGAAGAAAAAGGGATTTCCTGTGATTTGCAGGAGATTGAAAAAGATATTAAAGACAGGGACTACAGGGATATGAACCGGGAGATATCCCCTTTAAAGCAGGCAAGGGATGCAGTTCTTGTGGACTCCTCGGATATGGGGATAGAAGAGGTGGTGGAGACGATTAAAAAACTGTATCAGGAGAGAGTGTCATGAAAGTAGTCTTAGCGGAGTTTGCCGGGTTTTGCTTCGGGGTGAAGCGGGCGGTGGAGCTGGTTTACCGGGAGGCGGAAAAACAGAATATTCCGGTTTATACCTTTGGGCCCATTATCCACAATGAGGAAGTGGTGGAGGATTTGGAGAAAAAAGGTGTCCATGCCGTGAAGGATTTGGAGGAGCTGGAAACACTGGAAAAGGGGATTTTGGTGATACGTTCCCATGGAATTTCCAAGGATATAAAAGAAAAGGTTCAGGCCATGGGATTTGAAATTGTGGATGCCACCTGTCCCTTTGTGTTAAAAATCCATAAAATCGTGGAGGAGTACAGCCGGAAGGGATATCATGTGCTTATTATAGGAAATGATTCCCATCCTGAGGTGGAAGGAATCAAGGGATGGTCCTCTGAGGATAGGACCACGGTACTACAAACCAGGGAGGAGGCGGAAAAAATTTCCTTTCCCCCAGGTGAAAAAGTATGTATTGTGTCTCAAACGACATTTAATTACAACAAATTTCAAGAATTAGTTGAAATTATCCAGAAAAAAGGTTATGATATACTTGTTCTAAATACTATCTGCAATGCTACGGAGGTCAGGCAGAAAGAGGCGGCGGAAATCGCCGGCAGAGTTGATGCCATGATTGTCATTGGCGGACGCCAAAGTTCCAACACGCAGAAGCTATTTGAAATATGCAAAAAAGAATGTGAAAATACTTACTATATACAGACACTTGATGACTTGGACAAAACAAAGTTTCGGTCCATTGATAACGTAGGTATTACCGCAGGGGCTTCCACCCCAAACAAAATTATCGAGGAGGTTCAAGAGAATGTCAGAAATGAGCTTTGAACAAATGCTGGAAGAATCATTTAAAACAATAAGAAACGGAGAGGTAGTCGAAGGAACTGTTATCGATGTGAAACCAGATGAAATCGTCTTAAATATCGGATACAAGTCGGATGGCATTATTACACGTAACGAATATACCAATGAATCAAATCTTGATTTAACTACTGTTGTCTCTGTAGGTGATTCCATGGAAGCGAAGGTAGTGAAAGTAAATGATGGAGAGGGACAGGTTCTGCTTTCCTACAAGCGCCTTGCCGCAGAGAAAGGCAACAAGAAACTGGAGGAGGCTTTCGAGAACCAGACAGTGCTCACTGCAAAAGTGGCTCAGGTTTTGGGCGGAGGTTTAAGCGTAGTTGTGGAGGAGAGCAGAGTATTTATCCCTGCAAGTCTGGTGTCCGATACATACGAGAAGGACTTAAACAAATATAAAGACCAGGAGATTGAGTTTGTGATTACTGAGTTTAATCCCCGCCGCAGAAGGGTGATTGGGGACAGGAAACAGCTTCTGGTGGCAAAAAAAGCTGAACTGCAGAAAGAGTTATTCTCTAAAATCAGCGTTGGCGATGTGGTAGAGGGAACTGTTAAAAATGTTACGGATTTCGGTGCATTTATTGATTTAGGCGGCGCAGACGGACTTCTTCATATCTCTGAGATGTCCTGGGGCAGAGTGGAGAGCCCGAAAAAAGTCTTTAAAGTGGATGATGTGGTGAGAGTATTCATCAAAGATATCAATGACACGAAGATTGCCCTGAGCATGAAATTCCCGGAGGATAATCCATGGAATGACGCTGCAAACCGTTTTGCAGTGGGAACTGTCATCAAAGGGAAAGTTGCCCGTATGACGGATTTTGGGGCGTTTGTTGAGCTGGCGCCAGGTGTGGATGCCCTTTTGCATGTGTCACAGATTGCAAAAGAGCACATTGAAAAACCTGCAGATGTGCTGTCAGTAGGTCAGGAAATTGAAGCACAGATCGTTGACTTCAATGAGGATGACAAAAAGATCAGCTTAAGTATGAAAGCGCTTTTTTCACCGGAAGATGAGGAAGAAACTGCTGTAGAAGAATAGACCGGAGGGGTTTTGATGCTTGGCGATTACGAAAAATTTAAAAAGAATGTATTTGGGCTTACACAGATTGATTTGAATGCTTACAAAGAAAAGCAGATGCGCAGGAGAATTGATACCTTAATCAGCAAAAATAAAATGGCGAATTACGATTCCTATGTGGATCTGCTGAAGAAAGATAAGGAAAAGTTTGAACAGTTTGTAAACTTTCTGACCATTAATGTCTCTGAGTTTTACCGGAATCCCGAGCAGTGGAAATTGTTGGACCAAGAGATTATTCCGGAGTTGATTCAGAAATTTGGCAAGTCCTTAAAAATCTGGAGTGCTGCCTGTTCCACCGGAGATGAGCCATACTCCCTGGTGATGGCTTTTTCCAGACACATACCTTTAAATCAGATTAAAATTCTGGCAACGGATATTGACAGGCAGGTGATGGATACTGCACGGATTGGGTTGTACAGTGAGAAGAGTATTGCGGGAGTCCCGGATGATTTTAAAAAGAAATATTTTACCAAGGTGGGAAATTCCTTCCAGCTCTCCAAGGAAATAACATCCAGAGTGCAGTTTCAGCAGCATAACCTGTTAAAGGATGAATATCCTTCCAAGTGTCATCTCATTGTATGCCGGAATGTGTTAATCTACTTTACCGAGGAGGCAAAAGAAGAAATTTACAAAAAGTTTAATCAGTCTCTGACAAAAGACGGGGTACTGTTTATCGGCAGTACAGAGCAGATCATGAATTATAAGACCATTAATTTTGCGAGAAAGAGCAGTTTCTTTTTCTCCAGGGAACAATAAAAACGGAGCCGCTCCATGAGGATTTCATGGGCGGCTTTTTTGTGCCTAGTATTCATAGCGAAAAAATTTTCCGTTCTTATCTTTCTGTTTTTGCATAGATTAGAGAAAGAGGGACAGGATCTTTTTCACGTAAAGGAGGAGACGTTCCCCATCTCCTAAAAATTCTTCCCCCAATGGAAACCAGGAGGATTTTTCTTTTTTTCCGGGGTAAAAGCAAGGGGGAAACCAATCCTCCTTCTGAGGAAGAAACAGACCGCTGCGCTTTGTATAACAGGTACTTGGAGTAGCTTTTTTCCTGTGGGATTTGTCCACGAAGGAGGCCAGACTTTTGTGGACGGCCATATCTTCCGCGGGAAGATAGTAGTAGTCTTTGTAATTGTCATAGTAGAAAAAGAGTTCTCCCTCCAAAACCGGGACAAATAGATAGATATAATTTTCACGGAAAGTGAGACGGTACATTTCCTTTTCCACTGTGACCTTGGCGGGGAATGGCAGGGATGCCTTTAAGGTAACCTGAAGTTCTTTCACAGGGGAATCGGCGCCAAAGGGAAGGGTTTCCTCCAAAATGGCATTTGTTACGGCAGCTTCCCCGGAAAAAAAGTCAAGGTAGGACAAAAAAGGCAGAAGTTTTGTCATGCCCAGGATATCTTCGTAATTGTGGAGAAGCAAAAGGGATTTGCTCTCTTCCGTTGGCTGTTTTTCATACTCTCTGTAGACAGAAATCAGCTCTCTGCCGGAGTAAACGTCCTTTCTATGGATTCCCAAAAATGTTTCCAGGGTTTTCTGTTTTTTGTCCGGCAGATGTAAAAGGTTTAAAAAAGATTTTGTCTCTTGGTACAAATCCAAAATCTGGTAATTTTCCCAGGAAAAAGAGAGGTGATACCTTTCTTCCCGGTGTTTTAGAAATGGAATGTCAAAGCTAAGGCCGTTATAGCAAATCAGCACAGAAACCAAAGAGACGGCTTTTTGAAAAGCGGTTAAAATGTCTTTTTCTTCCCGGGAATTTTCTGCAAAAAACTGGAAGATTTCCATGGTTTCCTCCCTTCGGACCACAAGGCCGATAAGGTAGACAGAGGAGTTTTTGGCAGAAAAACCAGTAGTTTCAATATCAAAAAAAGCGGCGTTATTTTTAAAAAATTCTCTGGTATAACAGTCATTTGGCAGAGTTAAGGTTTCGTGTATGGTTTCCAAAGGGAGCCTCCAATCTGATAGGATTGTACAAGTTATGCCACTAAGTATATCACATTAAGAAAAAATTAAGAAGTATGAAAAAAAGTACAAAAAAGGTATTTCAGCAGACGCTTTTTATGATATAATTTATAAGATGACGTTCTTGTACATTTTTTGCGTACAGGGATTTACAAAATTTTTAAGAAAGTGGGGCACGAGAAATGGGTTTAATGACATTTAAAGGCGGCGTCCATCCTTATGATGGAAAAGACTTATCCAAAGATAAGCCAGTCAGCGAATTATTACCCAAAGGCGAACTGGTATTTCCGTTATCTCAGCATATCGGAGCGCCAGCAACTCCAATTGTTGCAGTTGGCGACACTGTATTAAGAGGGCAGAAGATTGCAGAAGCCGGCGGATTTGTATCCTCCCCGATTTATGCATCTGTTTCAGGCACAGTGAAAGCAATCGAACCGCGCCGGGTTGCGGTTGGCGATATGGTGAACTCCATCATAATCGAAAGTGACGGCGAGATGAAAGAGGCAGAGTTTGTAAAGACAGATGATGTGACAAAACTCTCCAATGAAGAGATTATCGGCAAGATTAAAGAAGCCGGTGTAGTAGGTATGGGTGGTGCAGGATTCCCGACCCATGTGAAATTGTCTCCCAAGGAGCCGGATAAGATTGAATACATTATCGCAAACTGTGCGGAATGTGAGCCTTATCTGACTTCCGATTACCGCAGAATGATAGAGCAGCCGGAAAAACTGGTAGCCGGTATGAGAATCGTACTGCAGCTTTTCCCCAAGGCAAAGGGAGTGTTCGGTGTGGAGGACAACAAGCCGGATTGTATTGCAAAATTAAAAGATTTAGTTAAGGACGAACCCCGTATGGAAGTGGCGGAGCTGATGACGAAGTATCCCCAGGGAGGAGAGCGTCAGCTTATCTATGCGGTGACAAAGCGTTCCATTAACTCCAAGATGCTTCCCGCAGACGCAGGATGTATCGTTGACAATGTGGAGACATTGGTTGCCATTTATAATGCAGTTGCACTGGGACAGCCTTTGATGAACCGTATTTTTACCGTGACAGGAAATGCGGTGGCGGAGCCTCAGAATTTTTATATCTGCATTGGTACAAATTATCAGGAAATGTTAGACGCTGCAGGAGGCTTTAAGGGAGACTGCAAAAAGATGATTGCAGGAGGGCCCATGATGGGATTTGCCCTTTTTGGCCTTAATATCCCTGCAACGAAGACTTCCTCCGCACTTCTCTGCTTTACGGAGGATGAAGTGGAGGCATATAAGGAGACAGCCTGCATCAACTGCGGACGCTGTGTGGAGGCTTGTCCGGAGCTTTTAATCCCCTCCAGGCTTGCAGACTTTTCCAAAAACGGCTTGATGGATGTGTTTGAAAAATGGCACGGCCTTGAGTGCGTGGAGTGCGGAAGCTGCAGTTTTGCCTGTCCGGCAAAACGTCCTTTAGCACAGGCAGTAAAGACTATGAAGAAACAGGCACTGGCGGCAAAGAGAAAAAAATAATGAGAAAATAGAAAGAGGTGAATTTTTGTGAGTGATTTATTTAACGTTTCATCGTCACCACATGTTCGTTCCAAAGATACCAGCAGCCGGATTATGCAGTATGTAATTCTTGCATTGCTGCCTACCACAGCCTTTGGTATTTACAACTTTGGAATAAAAGCAGCAATTTTAATAGTCGTAACCATCGCTAGCTGTATCGCTTCCGAGTGGATTTACGAAAAAATCGTACATAAAGAGAGCACCATAAAGGACTGCAGCTCTATCGTGACAGGTTTGCTTTTGGCATTAAACCTTCCCCCAACTCTCCCCTGGTGGGAGGCCGTTATGGGCGGTGTTTTTGCAATTATCGTGGTGAAGATGCTTTTCGGCGGATTAGGGCAGAATTTTATGAACCCGGCTTTAGGAGCAAGGTGTTTTCTGTTAATCGCTTTTGCGGCAGATATGACAAATTTTGCCATTGATTCCTACTCAGGGGCAACCCCCCTTGCGGCAATCCGAAACGGGGAGTCCGTAAATCTTATGGATATGTTTATCGGAAGGACGGCAGGCACCATCGGTGAGACTTCTGCTATCGCCGTTTTAATCGGCGCTATTATCCTGATTTTGCTGGGAGTTATCGATTTGAGGATTCCCGCAACTTATATTGTGACATTTGTGGTATTTCTTCTTCTTTTCAGCGGCCACGGATTCGACGGAAATTATATTGTGGCAGAGCTCTGCGGCGGCGGATTGATGCTTGGTGCATTCTTTATGGCAACTGACTATGTCACATCCCCCATTACTCCAATGGGAAAAATTGTATTTGGTATCTGTCTTGGAATTTTCACAGGTCTGTTCCGTATCTTCGGGGCAAATGCGGAAGGCGTTTCCTTTGCAATTATTTTGAGCAACCTGTTAGTTCCTATGATTGAGCGCTATACGGTGCCAAGGGCATTTGGCGTGGTAAAGGAGGCAAAGAAGCATGAATAAAAAAATTGTACATGACGCTATGATTTTAACTGCATTTACTTTGGTGCTTGGCTTTGTCCTTGGTCTTGTCTATGAAATAACAAAGGAGCCTATCGCTGCAGCGGACGCCGCAACGGCACAGGCAGCTTACCAGACCGTGTTTGCCGATGCAGACAGTTTTGAGGCTTTCGGGGATTTTGATAAAGAGGCTGCCCTTTCTGTGATGGAAGAAAACGGTTTCAGCGATGAAATCACGGATGTACAGGTGGCGATGGACGGCAGCGGCAGCGCCTTAGGCTATGTCATCACTGTGATGGCAAAGGATGCCAGCCAGGCCAATATTACTTTTTCCGTGGGCATTGCAAATGACGGAACGGTAAACGGTTACTCCATTACCAATATTGCAGAGACCCCCGGCCTTGGAATGAAAGCAGGAGATGAGTCTTTTGCAGGCCAGTTTGCAGGGAAGCTTGTGGACAAATTTACCATCGTTAAGAGCGCTCCCGCTGCTGACGGCGAGGTGGAAACCATTTCCGGCGCAACCATTACCTCAAAGGCGATGGCAAACGGTGTCAATGCATGTATTACATACTTCCATACCGTACTGGAAGGAGGCGCAAATTAATGAATAAGAATACAGAACGTTTATATAACGGTATTATTAAAGAAAATCCGACCTTTGTTTTAATGCTTGGTATGTGTCCCACCCTGGCAGTTACCACAAGTGCTGTCAACGGACTGGGAATGGGGCTTTCCACCACAGTGGTGCTTGTGCTGTCCAATCTTTTGATTTCCCTGTTCCGCAAGGTGATTCCCGGCGGCGTGCGTATGCCGGCATTTATCGTTATTGTGGCATCCCTTGTGACCATGGTGGAGTTTATTATGAAAGCTTACACTCCGGCGCTGGCTTCCCAGCTTGGCGTGTATATTCCCCTTATCGTGGTAAACTGTATTATCCTTGGACGTGCGGAGAGCTATGCCTCCAAAAACCAGCCGGTGTCCTCAATTTTTGACGGAATCGGTATGGGACTTGGTTTTACCTTCGGTCTTACCTGTATCGGTATTGTGAGGGAGATTCTTGGTGCAGGACAGATTTTCGGTGCACAGATTCTTTCTCTGGAGTGGTTTACACCAATTACAATCTTTGTTATGGCCCCCGGAGCATTCCTTGTTTTAGCTGTTCTTGTTGCCATTATGAATATTGTGAGGGATAAGATGGAAGCTAAGGGCAAACCCCTTGCCGCTCCTTCCGGCTGTATTACTGGAGACTGCGCTTCCTGCGGAATGTCTTCCACATGTACCGGTAAGAGCACAAATTCAGCTTCGGCTGCAAAGTCAGAATAGGAGGATAGATACGGATGAAAACATTATTATTGATTGCAATCGCATCAGCTATTGTAAATAACGTAGTTTTAAGCCAGTTCCTGGGTATCTGTCCATTTTTAGGTGTATCTAAGAAGACAGAGACTGCTGCGGGCATGGGCGGGGCGGTTATTTTCGTTATCACCATCGCTTCCTTTGTCACAGCATTGATTTACAAATTTGTGTTGACTCCATTAGACATTCAGTACCTCCAGACAATCGTGTTTATCCTTGTGATTGCCGCACTGGTGCAGTTTGTGGAGATGTTTTTAAAGAAATCTATTCCCTCACTGTATGAGAGTTTAGGAGTTTATCTTCCTTTGATTACAACAAACTGTGCAGTGCTTGGTGTGGCTTTAAATAACGTGACAAAGGAATACAATATCTTGGAGAGCGTTGTCAACGGTTTTGCCACAGCAGTGGGATTCTTTATTGCCATTGTGATTATGGCAGGACTTCGTGAAAAAATTGAATACAATGATATTCCCAAACCCTTCCAGGGTACAGCGATTGTACTGATTACCGCATGTCTGATGTCAATTGCGTTTATGGGATTCTCAGGAATGATTTAGGAGGAAAAACAGATGAGTGTACAGGCAATTTTAATTGCGGCCCTCGTCGTAGGCGGTGTAGGGCTTTTAATTGGATTTTTCCTTGGTATTTCCGGAGAAAAATTCAAAGTGGAAGTGGACCCAAGAGAAGAGGCAATTATGGGTGTCCTTCCAGGTAATAACTGTGGTGGCTGCGGATATGCCGGATGTTCCGGTTTAGCTGCCGCTATTGTAAAAGGAGAGGCCCCGGTGAATCAGTGTCCGGTGGGCGGTGCTCCGGTGGGAAACCAGATTGGTGAGATTATGGGCGTTGCCGCAGGGGACAGCGTAAGACAGGTGGCATTTGTAAAATGTGCCGGAACCTGCGAGAAGGCAAAACAGGATTACAATTACACAGGGGTGGAAGACTGCGGCGCCATGGCATTTGTGCCGGGAGGCGGTGCCAAGACATGTAATTACGGCTGTCTTGGTTTTGGAAGCTGTGTAAAAGCGTGTCCCTTTGACGCTGTACATATTGTGGACGGTATTGCAAAGGTGGACAAAGAAGCCTGCAAAGCCTGCGGAAAGTGCGTAGCTGCATGTCCGAAACATTTAATCGAGCTGGTACCCTATGATGCAAAGCATCTTGTTTCCTGTAGTTCTAAGGACAAGGGCAAGGACGTGATGAAGGGATGTTCCGTAGGTTGTATCGGATGCCACTTATGTGAGAAGAACTGTCCAAGCGACGCGATTCATGTGGTGGACAATGTGGCATACATCGACCAGGCGAAATGTACCGGCTGCGGAATCTGTGCCGAGAAGTGTCCCAAGAAGATTATTTTATAACAGTTCAACCATAGCGAAGGAAGCCTGTGTAGGAGGCGGTTTGGCTTGGTTTAGGGGACGGGGTCTGAACGGTTACTTTTTATAGGATATAGCTTGAAAAAGTATTGGAAAGATGCTAAAATCATACTTCTAAGATGTGGTTTTAGCATCTTTTTTTGCTTTGTGAGCGGGATAAGGTTTTTCGTATTTTAACAGGAAAGTGTGATGAAATGAGAAGGTTTAGAGAATTATTTATTGGAGATAAAACGTTTTACAGAATGGTTTTACTTGTGGCCATACCGATTATTGTGCAGAACAGTATTACCAACCTGGTGGTCCTTTTAGATAATATTATGGTGGGCCGTGTGGGGACAGAGCAGATGTCCGGGGTGGCCATTGTGAACCAGCTGATGATGGTATTTAATATTTGTATTTTTGGCTGTGTCTCTGCTGCTGGGATATTTGGGGCTCAGTTTTTTGGAAAGGGGGACCACAAAGGGGTGCAGTATTCCTTCCGGTTTAAAATCCTCTGCGGCCTTTTTCTGGCTTTTGGCTGGATTCTTGTCCTGTATTTTTTCAGAAATCCTCTGATTCATCTTTTTCTGCATGAGGGAAACGGGCAGGCGGGAGATTTGGAAACCACCTATCAATATGGGAGTTCCTATCTTAAAATAATGCTTTTGGGGCTGGTGCCAGCCGCATTGACCCAGGTGTATGCCGGGACTTTAAGGGAGACAGGGGAGACGATTCTTCCTATGAAATCCGGGGTTGCGGCGGTTTTGACAAATCTTATTTTAGATTACATTCTCATATTCGGAGCAGGGCCCATCCCTTCCTTTGGAGTGGAGGGAGCCGCCGCAGCAACGGTGACGGCGAGATTTCTGGAGGCGGGAATTATTATTTCCTGGACTCACAGGCACAGGGAGAAAAACAAGTTCATTGCAGGGGCCTATGAGAGTATGCATATACCGGGAAAACTTACCCTTGAGATTGTGAAAAAGGGAATGCCCCTTTTAATCAATGAGACTTTGTGGTCTTTAGGTACGGCTATGCTGAATCAGTGCTATTCCACCAGGGGGCTGGCGGTGGTGGCGGGGTTAAACATCTCTTCCACAGTGTCGAATCTCTTTAATGTGGTTTTTATTGCCCTGGGCTCTTCCATTGCCATTGTGGTAGGCCAGCTCTTAGGTGCGGGGAAATTGGAGGAGGCGGTGGAGACGGACCGGAAAATGATATTTTTTTCCGTGTCAAGCTGCTTTGTGGTGGGTATGATTATGTTTCTCATCGCCCCGTTGTTTCCCCAGATTTATAATACCTCCCAGGATGTCCGGGATTTAGCCACAAGGTTTATCCGAATATCCTCCGCCTGTATGCCGTTGTACGCTTTTATGCATGCCTCCTACTTTACTTTGCGCTCCGGGGGAAAGACCTGGATTACCTTCCTTTTTGACAGCGTTTATATCTGGGTGTTTAATATTCCCCTGGCATTTGTGCTCACCAGGTTTACAGGGCTGTATATCGTACATATTTTCCTGTTCTGCCAGTTGATTGAAATATTTAAGTGCATGATTGGCTTTGTTCTCCTTAAGAAAAAAATCTGGGTAAATGACTTGGTATAACAAAATAGGGCGGTGCGTAAAATCAAGAGAAAGGATGATTCTGATGAAGGATGGAGAGAGAAGACGGAGAAGAAAAAGAAACCAGCGTTTCAGGGCTTTCACCCTGTGTCTTTTGTATATGTTAGCATTAACCTGTTTTCTATCCCTGATTTTTCTATTCCGTGAAAAGATAAAAGAAAATCATCCGGAGGCTGCCGCAAGGGAGGAGGCGACGGAATATCTTCCGGCACAGGATGTGAACAGTGAAATAGATTCCGAAACTGACAGAGTGGAGACAGAAGAAGTTCTGTCGGAAGCAGTGAAGGCGGAAAATGAATATGAGAGAATCTTGTCTCTATCTCCGGGAATGTGCGCACTCCAAGGGTTTTTGCCGGATGAAGCTGCCGGCAGGCTGTTTTATGAAGGGGAAATCACAGAGGTACTGCCAAGAATTCAGGGGATTTCCTATCAGGAGAACCCCCATGTGGCTTTGAGGGATTTGGCCTATCTTCGGATGCTCTATTGCGGCATGGACGGCAATACCTATGTGGGGGAGATGATTGTAAACCGGAAGATTAAAGATGACGTGCTTCAGATTTTCCAAACACTTTATGAGAACCGGTATCCCATAGAGCGTATGGTATTGGTGGATGAATTTGGAGGGGATGACCAGGACTCCATGGAGGCAAATAATACTTCCGCCTTTAATTACCGCACCATTGCCGGGAGCGATAAACTGTCCAACCACAGTTACGGTATGGCCATAGACTTAAATCCAAAATATAACCCCTATGTGAAGCAGGCGGCGGACGGCAGTGCGGCCTGCCAGCCCGAAAGTTCCGGGGCTTATGCAGACAGGTCAAAAGAATTTGATTATAAGATAGATGAAAATGATTTGGCTTATCAGCTTTTTACTGCTGCGGGCTTTACCTGGGGAGGGAGCTGGAAAAGTGTGAAGGATTACCAGCACTTTGAAAAGGAATGAAGGCTTGCCCTGTTATCTCTTATACATTTATGAATATTTGTCAAAATTATCTTTGTTTATAGTTGAAATTTTGTGCAAAATGTGCTATAACTGAACTATGTTAAAAAAATAACATTGTTGTATAAGACGGAGAAGTTGTTTTTAAAAAGGAGGATAAGACATGGCAAGATTTACGTTACCCAGGGATTTGTTTTATGGAAAGGATTCCCTGGAAAATCTAAAAAACCTTTCCGGTACAAAAGCAATTGTGGTTTCCGGCGGCAGTTCCATGAGAAGAGGCGGATTTTTAGATAAGGTAGAAGGGTATCTCAAGGAAGCCGGCATGGAAGTGAAATTTTTTGAAGGGGTAGAGCCTGACCCGTCTGTGGAGACAGTGATGAAAGGTGCGGCTGCTATGCAGGAGTTTGAGCCTGACTGGATTGTTTCTATCGGAGGAGGTTCACCCATAGATGCAGCGAAGGCTATGTGGGCTTTCTATGAATATCCAGACACCACTTTTGAGGATTTGATTACACCCTTTAATTTCCCGAAACTCAGGACGAAAGCGCGGTTTTGTGCAATCCCTTCCACATCCGGCACGGCTACGGAAGTGACGGCATTCTCCGTTATCACCGACTATGCAAAGGGAATCAAATATCCTCTGGCAGATTTTGAAATTACGCCGGATGTGGCTATTGTTGACCCGGCATTAGTGGAAAGCCTTCCTATTAAACAGGTGGCGTATACAGGTATGGACGCTTTGACCCATGCCATTGAGGCATATGTTTCCACATTGAACAGTCCTTTTACAGACCCCCTTGCCATAAAGGCTATTGAGATGGTGTTTGATTATCTTCCCCAGTCTTATCTCTGCGATATGGATGCCAGAGAGCAGATGCATTATGCCCAGTGTCTTGCAGGCCAGGCATTTTCCAACGCTCTCTTGGGAATTGTTCACTCCATGGCACATAAGACAGGAGCAGCATTTTCTACCGGCCATATTCCTCACGGATGCGCCAACGCAATTTATCTGCCCTATGTAATCAAATACAATGCCCATGAGCCGGAGGCTATGAGACGCTATGCGGACATTGCAAGGCGGGTAGGTTTAGGCGGCACATCGGAGCAGGCCCAGGTAAACGCTTTAATAGCAAAGATTGATGCCTTTAACCAGGCAATGAATATTCCAAAGACCATTCAGGAATTTGGAGTAAAAGAAGATGAATTTTTAGAGAAACTGGATTCCATCGCAGAAAACGCAGTGGGAGATGCCTGTACAGGGTCAAATCCAAGGGCAATCACTCCGGAGCAGATGGCAAAACTCTTTAAATGTACCTTCTATGGAACGGAAGTTGATTTCTAATATTTTAACAAATGATATATCACATTTTCTTTGTGATTTCTCCGGTTTTATGAGAAGAAAAACCCCCGGGGCAGTGGAAATCCCGGGGGTTTATTTTATGCATTTGCCATATCAGTTAATTCCTTTAACATTTTGGGAAGGTCACTTTCCATATTTTCATCGGAGAACTGGCAGGTTCCCACTTTTTTGTGTCCGCCCCCGTTGTACTTTAACATCAGGCTGCCCACGTCAAGATTGCAGGTGTGGTTTAAAATACTGTAGCCAACTGCTGCGCTGCATCCTTTTCCGCCCCGGCCGCTTACAATCCATGCGGAGATATTCTGCTTTGGATACATGCTGTAGATCAGGAAACGGTTGCCGGAATAGATGGGGTCGACGCCTCTTAAATCAGAGATAATCAGGTTGCCCTCCGTGGTGGTGTATTTCTTTACCATCTCCATAAATTTTTCCGTCTGTTCAAAGTAGACTTCCACACGTTCCTTCACGTCGGGAAGCTCTAAGATTTCCTCCGCCGTCATGGTGCGGCAGGTGTCTAAAAGTTTTTCCATCAGCTGATAATTGGAAATGGTAAAATTCCGCCATCTTCCAAGGCCGGTGCGGGGGTCCATGAGGAAACCGATTAAAATCCATCCTGTGGGATTCTGGATTTCATCTATGGTGAGGTCGCCGGAATCCACTTTGTCCACAGCAATCATCATTTCATCAAAGTGGGAAAATTTTTCACCGCCTCCGTAATATTCATAGATAATCCGGGCGCAGGAGGGGGTGATACGGCTTTCCCCTTTGTATTTCCCTGCAAGGGCAAGTCTTTCATGTTCGCTGGAATGATGGTCAAACCACAGTCCGCAGCCTTGTACATAGGGGACATTTGCCAGACAATCCTCCTCCGTAATTTCTACCAGGCCATCCTGCAAATCTTTGGGATGGGCAAACTTCCAATGGTCGATGATACCTGCCTCTTTCAACAGAACGCCGCAGGCAAGTCCGTCAAAATCAGAACGTGTGACTAATCTCATATGCATTCTCCTTTATGTAATCATGGTTATTTTCATATATCCTATTATAGTAAACAATACAAAAGTTTTCAACTGAAAATAAATCCTGTGAAAAACTATTCCAAAATTTCATAGGGAACACTTTCCCCCATACCGCTGCTAAAATGCAGTTCCTCATCCTCTGTGATAAAGACTGCCTCCGTGTCCTTAAGGCTTTCAATGAGTTCCATGCCCTTTTCTAATCCCATGGAAAAGCAGGCAGTGCTTAGACCGTCCCCGTCGGCAGAACTTTTGCAGATAATGGTGACGCTTAACAGATGATTTTCATAGGGATACCCTGTGGCGGGATTTAAAATGTGATGGTAAAGTTTGTCATCCAGGGTAAAACACCGCTCATACACCCCGGAGGTTACCACGGTTTTATCAGTGACATCCAGGGCAAAAAGGGCGGTGCCCTCCTTGTCAAAGGGCTTTTGTACCCCGATGCGGTAAGGCTTGCGGGATGTTTCTCCCAGGCACAAAACATTTCCGCCAAGATTGATAATGCCCTCCGTAACCCCCTGGTCTGTGAGATAAGCTTTCATCTTGTCAGCGATATATCCCTTGGCAATCCCCCCTAAATCTAAACGGGCGTGGGGATTTTGCAGAGAAACGGAAGTTCCTGAGATTTTAACATTGCGGTAATCCACGGAGGAAATGGCCTGCAAAATATCAGAATCTTTGGGTACAAGGGGATTCTCCCCTGTGAAGTCCCAGAGGGAAGTAAGGTTTCCCACGGTGATGTCAAATCCTCCCTGGGAGATTTCGGAGTAGTAGAGACCTTTTTCAATCAGCTCTATGGTCTCTTTGTGTACCTGTACGGGTTTTCCCTTAGCCTGATTAATTTTTGATACATCGCTGTCACTTATAGTTGCGCTGAAATATTGTTCATAGGTATCTGCCAGGTCAAAACAGCCTTCCAAGAGATGTCTGCTGTCCTCATCATATAATGTAACAGTAATCACTGTATCAAAATAAAAATCTGATTTAGAGATTTTCTCCTGGTTTTTTCCGCAGCCCAAGAAGCAGATGGAAACCAAAAGAAAAAGGAAGGATACATATATTTTATAATTTTTTTTCATGAGTTGGAAAGTCCTTTCGCTGTCCTGGGGAAATTCCAGATTTTTTTGTTCCCCGGAATGATTAAAACTGTTAATAAGGATACCATAATTTTAAGTTGTCGGCAAGAAAGATGTGTGATACACTATCTACAGTGTGTACCTGCGGAGGATAAGCGACAGTGTCCAAAGGGCATCCCGAAAAATTCAGGTTACAAAGAGGTAAAGATAAATATGGAAGCAGCACAGGATAAATTATTGAGAGAGAAGAAGAGGATTGTGGTGAAAATTGGTTCCTCTTCCATCACCCACGATGAGACAGGAGGACTTAATTTTACAAAGCTGGAAAAGCTGGTGCGGGAACTCTGCGATCTCAGGAACCAGGGAAAGGATGTATGTCTGGTGAGTTCCGGGGCGATTGCGGTGGGCCGAAGCTCTATGGGCATCAAAAAGCGTCCAAAGGGGACAGCGGAGAAGCAGGCGTGTGCGGCGGTGGGCCAGGCCAGGCTTATGATGACATACCAGAAAATGTTTTCCGAGTACCATCAGACGGCGGGCCAGGTCCTTATTACCAAAAATACCATGAGCGACAATGTCTCCAGAATTAACGCTCAGAATACCTTTGAGCAGTTATTTGAAATGGGTGTGATTCCGATTGTCAATGAAAATGACACCATATCCACCTATGAGATGGAATTTGGGGATAATGACACTTTGTCTGCCTTGGTGGCATCCTTGGTATCTGCGGATCTTTTGATCCTTTTGTCTGATATTGACGGCCTTTACACGGACGACCCCCACAGCAGCCGGGACGCCAAGCTTATCCGGGAGGTAAGGGAGATTGACCAGAAACTTTTACATATGGCAAAGGGTTCTACCGGAAGCGATGTGGGAACCGGAGGCATGGCCACAAAGCTTACGGCGGCTCAGATTGCCACCCAGTCCGGGGCAGATATGATTATTGCCAATGCAAAAGATGTGGGAGTTCTCCACGATATTTTTGAAGGGGATTACCTGGGTACATTTTTTCATTCCAACTATAATGAAGATTTTTATATCAGTGATTTTGTGGAAGATGCCATTTAAAGGGAAAGGAAAATCCAAAGCATATGGAGAATTGGACAGAGTCAAAGGAACAAATCAGAAAGCGCCATCTTGCTTTGCGGAATGAGATGGAAGAGGGGGAGAAATCTCTCCTCTCCCAAAAAATTTCAGAATATGCAAAAACACTTTTGGATATTCCGGGAAAGAGGGGAGAGGAAGTGAAGGTTTACGGGTATTTTCCCCTGGGAAGCGAGGCATCTCTCCTTTCCTTTTACAAGTATCTCCTGGGAGAGGGGGTTCCCCTGGCGTTTCCCAGAGTCCAGGGAATGGAGATGGAGTTCTATCAGATATTTTCCCTGGAAGATTTTCACGAAGGGACGTTTCATGTGAAGGAGCCAGATAAGGGATGCCCAAAAGTACAGTGGGAACAGGCAGTGTGTATCGTTCCCGGTGTTGTATTTGACTTTTGGGGCGGCAGGTTTGGCTACGGAAAAGGGTATTACGACCGATATTTGAAAGCACATCCCCAAATTTTTCGGGCAGGGGCGGCTTTCGGGCATCAGATGGAGGAGAGACTTCCCACCCAGCCCTTTGATATTCCCATGGATTGTGTGGTCACAGAGCGGGGAGTCCACCCTGCGGAAAGGAATCAGAATGGAATTAGCAGAACTTTGTAAGAGAGCAAAAGACACAAAACAGCAGGTGGGGATACTCTCCACAAACCGGAAAAACCAGGTGCTTTTGGCGGTGGCAGATAAACTCTGGGAAAAGAGGCAGAGAATTATCGAGGCCAATCACACGGATATGGAAAACGGGAGAAAAAGCAATATGCCGGAAGGGCTTTTGGACAGGCTTCTTTTAACAGAAGAGAGAATCAAGGACATGGGGGAAGGCCTTCGGCAGGTGGCGGCGTTAGAGGACCCCATCGGGGAGGTGCTCTCCATGAAAAGGCGTCCCAACGGCCTTATGATTGGCCGGAAAAGAGTTCCCTTAGGCGTGATTGGAATTATATACGAGTCCAGGCCCAATGTGACCTCAGACGCTTTCGGATTGTGTTTTAAAACAGGGAATGTGGTGATTTTAAGGGGCGGAAAAGATGCCATTCACTCCAACCGCGCCGTTGTGGAGGTAATTCGCGGGGCATTGGAGGAATGTGGTGTGGCAAAGACAGCTGTCTCTTTGATCGAGGATACCAGCCATGAGACTGCGGCGGAATTTATGAAGATGAACGCTTATGTGGATGTGCTGATTCCGAGAGGTGGGGCAGGCCTGATCCGCACGGTTGTGGAAAATGCCACCATCCCTGTGATTGAGACCGGCACGGGAAACTGCCATATTTTTGTGGATGAAAGCGCAGATTTTGACATGGCATGCGATATTATTTTTAATGCGAAAACCCAGCGGATTGGGGTGTGCAACGCATGTGAATCCCTCTTAGTCCACAAAAACATTCTGGATGCCTTTATGCCGGTGATTGAAAAACGTCTGGCGGAAAAACAGGTGGAAATCAGGGCAGACAAAGAGATACTTCAAGTTTCTGTGGAAGGGGCCAATGTAGTGCCCGCCACGGAGGAGGACTGGGGAAAGGAATATTTGGATTACAAGATTTCCGCAAAGTCTGTGGAGTCCCTTGACGAGGCCATCGCCCATATTAACCGCTACAATACAGGGCATTCCGAGGCGATTATAACAAACAATTATGTAAATGCAGAGCGTTTCTTAAACGAGGTGGACGCAGCGGCGGTTTATGTCAATGCCAGCACCCGTTTTACAGACGGATTCGAGTTTGGCTTTGGTGCGGAGATTGGAATCAGCACCCAGAAATTACATGCCAGGGGCCCTATGGGACTTCTTGCACTCACCAGCAGTAAATATATTATCTATGGAAATGGGCAGATTCGCTAGGGATAAACATGCGGGGAGTTTGTTTTGATGTAAGGATAGATAAGGGAGAATGTTAAAATAGATGTACAACAAAATTGATTTAGAAATAATAAATATAAACGGAGAACCGCCCAAGGAAGAGCCGGCCCGTCAATATTACTATATGGCGAAATGCCGGCAGTGGGTAAAAAGCTTTGAACAAAAAAAGGGCTGTTTACCCAGATACTGTGTGGTCAACATGGGCTGTCAGATGAATGCCAGGGACTCAGAAAAACTTTCCGGGATTTTAGAGAATATCGGATATGTGAAAGCGGATGGGGAAGACGGGGATTTTGTGATTTACAACACCTGTACCGTCCGGGAAAATGCCAACAATAAAGTCTACGGTAGGTTAGGATATCTTCACGGTTTTAAAAAGAAAAATCCCCATATGAAAATCGGTCTCTGCGGATGTATGATGCAGGAGCCGGAAGTGGTAAAAAAACTGAAAAAGAGCTATTCTTTTGTGGACTTAATTTTCGGTACCCATAACATTTATAAGTTTGCGGAACTTCTGGCAGATGTCTTGGAGACGGATTCTATGGTAGTGGATGTGTGGGAGGAGACAGATAAAATTGTGGAAGAACTTCCCGTGGAGCGGAAATACTCTTTTAAGTCCGGTGTAAATATTATGTTTGGATGTGACAATTTCTGCAGTTACTGCATTGTCCCCTATGTCCGGGGCAGGGAGAGGAGCAGAAATCCGAAGGATATCCTGGAGGAGATAAAAAAATTGGCAGAGGACGGGGTGGTGGAAATCATGCTCCTGGGCCAGAATGTAAATTCTTATGGGAAGAATTTAGAAGAGCCCATAAGTTTTGCCCGGCTTTTAGGGGAAGTCCAAAACATTCAGGGGATTGAGAGAATCCGGTTTATGACCTCCCACCCCAAGGATTTGTCCGACGAACTGATAGAGGTGATGAAAAATTCCCCAAAAGTATGCAGGCATCTTCATCTGCCTTTACAGTCCGGCAGTACCAGGATTTTAAAGGAGATGAACCGCCGGTACACAAAGGAGCAGTACTTGGAATTGGTGGATAAAGTGCGTGACGCCATAGAAGATATCTCCATTACCACGGATATTATCGTGGGATTTCCAGGGGAGACGGAGGAGGATTTCCTGGAAACCATGGATGTGGTGCGGCGGGTTCGTTTTGACAGTGCATTTACATTTATCTACTCCAAAAGGACAGGAACCCCTGCCGCAAACATGGAAGATCAGATTCCGGAGGATGTGGTGAAGGACAGGTTTGACAGGCTGTTAAAAGAAGTGCAGCAAATTGCATCGGAAAAGGCCATGGAGCAGAATGGAAAAATTCTGCCTGTGTTGGTGGAGGGGTTGAACGAGCAGGATGAGTCCCTCGTCACAGGAAGGCTGTCCAACAATTCCGTGGTGCATTTTCCGGGAGGGGAAGATATGATAGGAACCATACAAAATGTACGCCTTACAGAGTGCAAAGGCTTCTATTATATGGGAAAGGTAATCTCCTGATATGAAAAAAAGGTTTGGAAAAACAGATTTCATTGTGCTGCTGGTTATTTTGGCTGTGATTTCTTTGGCAGGGATTTTTGTGGTTTTGAACAGAGAAAACGGGGAAACGGTTGTGATTTTTCTTCAGGGGGATGTGTATCAGGAAATTCCCCTGACAGAGAACCGGGAGATAGAGATTCAGAAAGAGGGAGTCACTGTGAACGTGTTAAATATCAGGGACGGGAAAGCAGATATGACAGACGCTGACTGCCCGGACAAGCTCTGTGTGCATCAAAAGCCCATCTCAAAAAGCGGGGAAACCATTGTGTGTCTGCCCAATAAAATTGTGGTGGAGGTAAAGGGAGGCCAAGAGGGAGATTTTGATTCCATGGCACGGTAAATGGCACAGCGCTGCCCTTTCCAGAGGGAGATAATTATGAAAATAAAAACAGCATATCTTGGAATGTATCTGGCACTGGCCTTGATCTGCAGTTATGTGGAATCTCTGATTCCCTTTTATTTTGGGGTGCCGGGGATAAAACTTGGACTTACCAATGTTGTGGTGGTACTCCTTTTATATACCCTGGGGACAAAAGAAGCATTTCTGGTTTCTGTAATCCGAATCATACTGGCCGGCTTTTTATTCGGTAACCCCTTTAGTATCTTGTACAGCCTAAGCGGTGGTATTTTAAGTTTTCTTTCCATGTATCTCTTAAAGGGAGGAGGGAAGTTAAAGGTGGTTACCGTCAGCGTGGCAGGCGGTGTAATGCATAACATGGGGCAGCTGGTCACGGCGGCCCTTGTGGTGGAAAATTACCATATTCTCTATTACCTTCCAGTGCTTTTAATTGCAGGGTTTGTCACAGGCTTTTTCATTGGCATAGTATCCCAGGAAATTATTTTACGCATTGGAAACCGTGTGTGATTTGGCACATGGGGAGAAAGGGCAGAAGATAACAGGGAGGAAGTATGTATTCATATATAAAAGGAACTTTGGAGGAAATCGGAGAGGATTACATTGTGGTGGACAATCATGGAATTGGTTATCGCATCTACGTGCCTGGAAGCGTCCTTGATGTTATATCTCCTGTGGGCGGGGAAGTAAAAGTCCATACCCATCTAAATGTAAAGGAAGACGCATTTAACCTGTACGGTTTTATGACAAAGGATGATATGAAAGTGTTTCAGCTTCTTTTGGGGGTGGGGGGAATCGGCCCCAAAGGGGCCTTGGCTATCCTTTCCGTTATGACTACTGATGATTTGCGGTTTGCGGTGATGGGGGGAGATGCAAAGGCCATTGCCAAGGCTCCGGGGGTGGGGGCGAAAACGGCCCAGAGAGTTATTTTGGAATTAAAAGACAAGCTGAAGATTGAGGATGTGTTTGAGGAAAAAGACATGCCCCCATCCCAGGGAAATGCCCAGGGGAAAACGGTAAAAAACGAGGCGGTGCAGGCTCTTGTGGCTTTGGGGTATTCCTCCACGGAGGCCCTCTCTGTTCTCTCAAAAATTGAGATTACAGAGGATTTGGATGTGGAGGATGTGTTAAAAGCGGCGTTAAAGCAGATGGCTATTTTATAACCGGAAACGAGGACAAATCATGGAAAAGCGTGTGATATCCACACAGTTGCAGCAGGAAGACGAAAAAATAGAGACAAGCCTAAGGCCCCAGAAACTGGAGGATTATATTGGACAGCAGAAGGCCAAGGAGAATTTAAAAGTATATATAGAGGCGGCCAAACAGAGAGGGGAAGCATTGGACCATGTTCTGTTTTACGGCCCTCCCGGTCTGGGAAAAACCACTCTGGCAGGCATCATCTCCAATGAGATGGGAACCCATATGAAAATCACCAGCGGCCCCGCCATAGGAAAACCCGGGGAGATGGCGGCTATATTGAGCAGTCTCGGCGAGGGAGATTTGCTCTTTGTAGATGAAATCCACAGGTTAAACCGTCAGGTGGAGGAGGTTTTGTACCCGGCCATGGAGGATTACGCCATTGATATTATGATTGGAAAAGGAGCCTCCGCCCGGTCCATACGTTTGGATTTGCCGAAATTTACGCTGGTGGGGGCGACTACCAGGGCAGGGCTTTTGTCCGCCCCTTTAAGGGACAGGTTCGGGGTGGTGCATCACCTGGAGTTTTACACTCCCCAGGAACTTAAAACCATTATCTTACAGTCCGCCGGCATTTTGAATGTGGAAGTGGACCATGCAGGGGCCTTGGAGCTTGCAAAGAGAAGCCGGGGAACGCCAAGGCTTGCCAACCGCCTGTTAAAGCGGGTGAGGGACTTTGCCCAGGTAAAATATGACGGGAAAATCACAGAGGATGTGGCGAAATTTGCCCTGGATTTGCTGGAGGTGGATTCCTGCGGCTTAGACCAGAACGACAGAAATATTTTATTCACCATTATGGAGAAATTCCAGGGCGGCCCGGTGGGATTAGACACTTTATCTGCGGCCATCGGGGAGGACTCCGGCACCATAGAGGACGTGTATGAGCCTTATCTTGTGAAAAACGGCTTTATCAACCGGACCCCGAAAGGCAGGGTGGCAACAAATCTGGCATATAAGCACTTTGGGATTGCAAGATAAAAGGAAAATAAGTATAATAAAGATAAATTTGTAAATGGAGATACCCAGGAGGAAATCATATGTCATCTAAATCCAATACCGAGGTGCTCATTGGAGGCAAGGTGTATACGTTAAGCGGATATGAGGGGGAGGAATACCTTCAGAAAGTGGCGGCGTATATTAACAGTAAGATTAATGAATTTAATGAGATGGAGTCTGTGCGCCGTTTTCCGGTGGATATGAAATCCACCCTGCTGCAGTTAAATATCGCAGATGATTTTTTTAAGGCAAAAGAGCGGGTGGAAAAACTGGAGAGGGATTTAGAGCAGAAAGAGAAAGAGATATACGACTTAAAGCATGAGTTGATTTCCTGTCAGATTCAGTTGGAAGCCTGCGAGAAGGCCCACCATGAGCTGGAGTCGAAAAATAAGGAACTTCTTTTAAATAAAGCCAAGCTGGAGACGGCTTTGGAGGATGAACTTTTAGGAAAACTTTCCAGGGAAAAAGAGGCGGCGCCTCCCAAAGAAAGGGAGCCGGTAAAGATAGAGCCGATAACTAAGAAGCCGGAACAGGAAAAGACGGCGGAAGAGCTTGAGGAAGAGGAGTTTTTAAGGGAGCTGGCGGCTTTGGAGGCCCAGGAGAAGGAGGCCAAGGAAAAAGAAGCCAGAGAAAGAGGAAAATCCAAGGGAAAGAGATAGGAGGATGTCAGAGGGCACCCTCTTTTCTAAGTTATACCCTTAGAGGCTGAGGTATGTTTATGGGAACACAATTAGAATTACTGTCACCGGCGGGAAATCTCACCACTTTTCAGGCGGTGGTTCACGCCGGGGCAGATGCCGTGTATTTTGGCGGCAGCAGCTTTGGGGCCAGGGCATATGCGGATAATTTTACAAAGGAAGAGGTGCTCACTGCCATTGATTTTGCCCATATCCATGGGAAAAAAGCATATATGACAGTAAACACCCTTTTAAAAGAGCGGGAGATGGAGGAACAGTTGTATGAATATCTGCTTCCTTTTTATGAACAGGGTTTAGACGCGGTGATTGTTCAGGATTTTGGAGTTCTCTCCTTTGTGCGTTGTCACTTTCCACAACTCTCTGTCCACGCCAGCACACAGATGACGGTGACAGGGGTCGGAGGGGCCAGGTTTTTGGCAGAGCATGGGGTGTCCAGGGTGGTTACGGCCAGGGAACTGTCTTTGCCGGAGATACAAAAGATTCATACCGACGCAGATGTGGAAATAGAATGTTTTGTCCACGGGGCTTTGTGCTACTGCTATTCTGGTCAGTGTCTTTTTAGCAGTTTAATCGGGGGCAGAAGCGGAAATAGGGGAAGATGTGCCCAGCCCTGCCGGCTGCCCTATGAGTGTGTGGACAAAAATCACAAAGCCATAAGGGAAAAACCTATGTTTCCCTTAAGCCCCAAGGACTTGTGTACCATTGACCGGATTCCCGACTTGGCGGAGCACGGTGTCTTTTCTTTTAAAATCGAGGGGCGGATGAAACAGGGGGAATATGCAGCCGGGGTCACAAGTATTTACCGCAAATATTTGAACCGCTATCTGACCTATGGGAAAGAGTCTTATAAGGTCTCACCAGAGGATCGGAAACTTTTGATGGATTTGGGAAACCGCAGTGGATTTACGGAGGGGTATTTAGACCAGTGGAACGGAGCAGGTATGCTGGCGATTCATAAGCCCTCCCATGCAAAGAGCAATGACGCTTTGCAAAGAGAAGTGAGGGAAACCTATATCGAGAAAGAGAAAAAAGAGACAATCCAGGGATGTTTTGTGATGAGACAAAAAGAGCCGATCCATTTTACGGTAAAATCAGGAGACATCACCATAGAGGAGCAGGGGGATATTCCCCAAAAAGCCCAGAGCCGTCCTTTAACCGCTGAAAAAATCCAGGGGAAACTGGAGAAGACGGGGGATACTCCCTTTGTGTTTGGCACCATTGAGATGGATGTGGAAGACGGGCTTTTTGTCCCCATATCCGGTGTGAATGAGCTTCGCCGCAAAGCCCTTTGCAGGCTGGAAAAAGAACTGTTAAAGCCCTGGAGAAGAGGGGGGGCAAAAGCGTATTCCACTGTGGATTTTTCCCGCTACCCGCATATGGCTCAGGAAGAGGGGATAAGCTTAAGCGTCTCTGTGGAGAGGGCGCAGCAGTTTCCCCCTTTATTAAAAAAGTGTGAAGTTAGCAGAATATATATTGACAGTATGGCATTAAAACGGGATAATTTAGCAGAAGAGTTAGAATACTTTTACCAAAAGGCCGGGGAGTTTGGCAAGGAGCTTTACTATGTCCTCCCTGTTATCTTCCGCAGACATACCGCTGAATTTTATAAAAAAATCATAAAAGAGTTAAAAGCGGACGGTTTTTTGGTGAAGAGCTATGACGCTTTGCAGTTTTTGCTGGAGTCAGGTGTTATGGGAGAAAAAATATGCCTGGATGCCAATATGTACAGCTGGTCTAACCGTACAAAGCAGAGTTTTTGGAAACTTGGCATAAGGGACACCGTACCTTTGGAGTTAAACAAAAAGGAGCTGTCTGCCAGGGATAATCTGGGAAGCGAGATGATTGTGTACGGTTATCTTCCCATGATGACTTCGGTGCAGTGTGTGAAAAAGACTGTGGAGGGATGCGGGAAAGAAACAGCCCTGTCCTATTTAAAAGACCGCAGGGGGGCGTATTTCCCGGTGAAGAATAATTGCAGCGAATGTTATAACGTGATATATAATTCCAAACCCTTGGAGTTATCCGGGGTAAGAGATGAGCTGCCTGGCCTTGGCATTAAAAAGTTCCGGCTGAATTTTACAATAGAGGAGCCGGGGGAAGTAGAAAAGATTTTGGAGAGGTGGAGCGGCGTCTGTTTGGGCTCCAGAAAAGAAATACTGCCCAAAGGGTCAGATTTTACCTACGGTCACTATAAACGAGGTGTAGAATAGCGAGGTTTTTGAGTTTATGTTCGGAGAGATATCCAAATATCTTATGATTGTATTATTTGCAATCTATACATTCTTAGGATTTGCAGTTTTCCGGAGGAAAAATAAAAAAGAGCAGAGGGAAAACATATTCCGCAGGCAGAATATGATTATGATTCTCATACATCTGGATGCCTTTCTGTTAATATATGATGAGACGAGAAACATGGGGGTGCTGTTCTTTTACGGTGCCCAGGTAGTGTTTTTCATCATTGTCATCAGCAGTTACAAAATGTTGTACGAGAAGTCTTCCCAGCTTTTGGTGAACAATATGTGCATGCTTATGGCAATCGGTTTTATCATTCTTACCAGATTGTCTTTTGATTTGGCCATTCGGCAGTTTATCATAGCAGTGGCTGCCATGATTTTCGGGCTGTGCATTCCCTTTCTCATTAAAAAAATGTGGTTTCTGGATAAACTTACCTGGCCCTTTGCCCTGATAGGCTTAGGGGCTTTAGGTGCTGTGTGGATTTTGGGAAGAACCAGTTACGGGGCAAAGCTTTCCTATACGGTGGCGGGAATATCCCTGCAGCCCTCGGAGTTTGTGAAGATTATTTTTGTTTTCTTTGTGGCCGGGATGCTCTCCGCTTCCAAAGATTTTCTTCAGGTGGTCATCACTACCATTGCCGCCGCTGCCCACGTGATTATTCTGGTTGCCTCCAAGGATTTGGGGGGAGCTTTGATTTTCTTTGTTGTGTATCTTTTGATGCTCTATGTCTCTACAGGACAGCCCTTATACTTTATCGGGGGGCTTTTCGCAGGCTCCGGGGCGTCGGTTTTGGCCTACAAAATGTTTGCCCATGTCAGGGTGAGGGTGGTGGCATGGCAGGATCCCTTAAGCGTAATCGAAAATCAGGGCTACCAGGTGTGCCAGTCCCTTTTTGCCATCGGCACGGGGGGATGGTTTGGGGTAGGTCTCTACCGGGGACAGCCCAATAAGATACCTGTGGTGGAGCGGGATGTTATTTTTTCTGCAATATCTGAGGAAATGGGAGGGATATTTGCCCTCTGTCTGATTATGGTGTGCATGAGCTGCTTTCTCATGTGCTTAAACATTGCCATGCAGTTAAAAAATAAGTACTATAAGCTGGTGGCCTTAGGACTCGGCACAGTTTACGGATTTCAGGTATTTTTGACTATAGGAGGAGTGATAAAGTTTATCCCCTCCACGGGAGTGACCCTTCCCTTTGTAAGTTACGGAGGGAGTTCGCTTTTAAGCAGTATCATTATTTTCTCCATTATTCAGGGGCTTTATATTTTGAGGGAACAGGAGGGAGCACATGGCAAAGAAGCAGGAAAGAGGAAGCCAGGGAATAAAAAAACAGGGCAGAGAAAAGGTAAGGACAGTGCCAGGGAAGGTTTCTACCCAGAAGTCGAAGAACTCCGGTAAAAATTCTAACAGGGAATTTGCAGTGATTACCTACTGTTTTATCGGCCTCTTTCTTTGTACCATGGGATATTTTGTATATTTTCAGGTGGTAAAAAGCGAAGATTTCATTAATAACTCCTACAATACCAGACAGGAAAGTTTTGCGGACACTGTGGTGAGGGGGAAAATTTTAGCCTCCGGAGGGGAAGTTTTAGCTGAGACGAAAGTGGATAAAGAGGGAAACGAGACGAGGGAATATCCCTATGAGAAAATGTTTTCCCACATCGTTGGGTACTCCACGGAGAAATACGGCAGGGCGGGAATTGAGTCCTGGGCAAATTTTAATCTTCTGCGCTCCAACGCAAATTTTCTGCAAAAAACAGTGGATGAGGTGACGGAGGAAAAAAGTATGGGGGACAATGTGGTGACTACTTTAAACGCACTTCTCCAGGAAATCTCTTTCCGGGCCCTGGGAGATTACAAAGGGGCGGTAATCACCATGGAGCCTTCCACGGGAAAGATTCTGTCCGTTGTGTCAAAGCCCGGTTTTGACCCCAACACCATTGCACAGGACTGGGATACCATTGTAAAGGACGAATACGGGGAGTCTGTGTTGGTAAACCGCGCCACCCAGGGACTTTATCCCCCTGGTTCCACTTTTAAGATTTTAACCACACTGGCGTATGTGAGGGAACACCCCTCGGATTACCAGGAGTACTCCTATTCCTGCAGCGGTCAGATTCAGGAGGGAGACAGCAAGTTAAAATGCTTCAGCGGGGAAGTGCACGGTACGGTAAATTTAAAACAATCCTTTTCTGAGTCCTGCAACACCTCATTTGCCAATATGGGGCTGACCATGGATTCCGATGAATTTGCAGAAACCTGCAGGGATTTGCTGTTTAACAGAGACCTTCCTGTGGAAAAAATGGACAGTTCCAAGAGCAGTTTTGTTTTAAATAATTCTTCATCCACAAGCGAGATTATGGAGTCGGCCATTGGCCAGGGACAGACTTTAGTGACCCCGCTTCACATGCTGATGATTACCAGTGCGGTTGCAAATGACGGGGTACTCATGAAGCCCTATGTCATTGACCACACGGAAACCTATGAGGGAGCTGCAGTTAAGACATACCGTCCCCAGAGTTATGGGAATCTTATGACCGGGGAGGAGGCGGCGCTTTTGCAGGAGTATATGTCTGAGGTGGTGGAGACGGGTACGGGAACAAAGCTAAAAGGAATGAGCTACACTGCGGCGGGAAAGACAGGTTCTGCGGAGTTTGGCAAAATAAAAGGCCAGAGCCACGCCTGGTTTGTGGGCTATGCCCACAGAGAGGACAAAGAGGACATCGCCATAGCAGTTATTGTGGAGGGGGCCGGAATCGGCAGCGCCTATGCGGTTCCCATTGCAAAAGAAGTGTTTGACACCTATTTCAGATACTGATATACTTATTTTTAAGTTTAGTAACCACATCAGGAGGTATTGCAATGATAGAAGCAACGAGCTGTGGTGGTGTGGTAATTTTTCGGGGCAAAATATTAGTACTTTACAAAAATTATAGAAATAAGTACGAAGGCTGGGTGCTTCCAAAGGGAACTGTGGAGTCGGGAGAGGAATATAAGGAGACGGCAGTGAGGGAAGTATTGGAGGAAACCGGGGCCAAGGCGTCAATCATTAAGTACGTGGGAAGAAGTCAGTACACATTTACAGTGCCGGAGGACGTGGTAGAGAAAGAAGTCCACTGGTATCTTATGATGGCGGACAGTTATTACAGCAAACCACAGCGAGAAGAGTTTTTTGTGGATTCCGGATATTACAAATTTCATGAGGCGTATCACCTGTTAAAGTTTGCCAATGAAAAGCAGATTTTGGAAAAAGCCTACAATGAATATCTGGATTTGAAGAAAAGTAATCTGTGGGGGAACCACAAGTACTTTTAGGGAAGAAAAGGAGCGGTCATATTTTGCATGAAATGGTATGAGGATTTGTATGTGGGGGAGACTATCTCCCATAAGAAGAGAAAAGTAAAATGGAAAATCATGCACAATGCAGGGCAGCTTCATGTATTTGTCATCACCCTGGCGTCAAATCCAAAGAATCTTTTGGATATTATTCCCTCCAGGGAGCTGATGCAGAAGTATTATCCCAAAAGGGAACTGTATGTAATTGGCCTGGCCGGAAATTATGAGGAGGCGCTGGAGGTGGCGGGGCATATTATATCAGAAGTCTATTCGGCTACCCAGGGATTTGATGTGAAAAGTTATTTGCAGCACAAGGAAAGTAGAAGCTTATGAGTATTCTGTTCACACTGTTAAAAATAATAGCGGTTATACTGGCAGTGATACTGGTTTTTCTTTTTCTCTGCCTTTTTCATCCGGTATTTTACCAAGTGGAAGGCGTGTTAAAGGAAAATGCCAAGCCCATATTAAAGGGGAAGTTCTGGTGGCTGTTTCAGATACTGCGGCTGGAAATTCTGCTTTCGGAAGGGAATCTGTCTTTAAAAGTCCGGATTTTTGGGGTAGGCAAAGAGCTCTCCGGGGAAAAAGATGGGGAAGAACAAAAGGAACCGGATTCTGATATGCCCTCAGAGAGTATTTCTGTGGAAGATACGGACAAGGATGCCGGGGGATCAGCCAAAAACAACACGGAAACCATAGAATCCGGGCAAGACGGCTCTGAAGAGGAGCCTGAGGAACAGAAAAAAAGAATATTAAAGCACAGAAAGAGAAGAGGAAAAGGGAAAAAACAAGACACCGGAGAAAGACAAAAAAAATCAGGTGTTTTTTCTTCTATCAAAAGAGAGTTGTCGGATGAAAAAAACAAACTGGCTTTATCCCACCTATGGAGGGAAATTTTGTATCTATTGTCCCATTTAAAGCCAAAATACGCAAAGGGGGAGATTCACTTTTCCACAGGGGACCCGGCTCGCACCGGGGAGCTGACAGGAGTGTTAAGCCTTTTCCCCGTGTTTTATAGGTATAAGCTTCATGTCTATCCGGATTTTGCCAGCGATGTATGTTATGTGCGGGGAAATCTTTCACTGAAAGGACATATATCCTTATATCATTTTGTTTTGATTCTTATTCGGCTCTTTGCGGATAAAAATATCAGGGGATTGATAAAAAAGATTAGAAAATAGGAGGAAAAAGAAATGGGAGACAACGCATTTCATACAACAGTAGAATCTTTATTTAAGGGAATGGACAGTTTTATCACCACAAAAACCGTGGTGGGAGAGGCAATCCATATTGGTGACACCATCATCCTGCCTTTGGTGGATGTCTCTTTCGGAGTGGCAGCAGGGGTATTTTCTGATGACAAGAAACAAAACGGCGGCGGCGGTATGGGAGGAAAACTGATGCCAAGCGCTGTTTTGGTGATTTCAAACGGAACCACGAAGCTTGTCAATGTGAAAAACCAGGACGGGGTGACAAAGATTTTGGACATGGTTCCCGACTTTGTAAACAAGTTTACCAGCAAAAAGGACACTATCCAGGAGGATGAGGCGGCAAGGGAAAAGGCGAAAGATGCCATGGAAGATATTCTTTCGGATTCGGTAAAAGAAAATCAGGGATAAAGTATATACAAAAAAACGGACTGCATATATTAATATATATGCAGTTTTTTGTGAGGATGGATGTGAAGAGGCTGATTGGATATACGCTGTTTTGCTTGGGAGTGGGAATGCTCCTTACCTGTTTGATACCGGAGGGGTTTTGTACATTTTTAGTTATTATAGGATTAATGCTTTTGGGATATTATCTTTTTAGCTGCGGATGTTGAGGATAGAAAAGGAGACTGCCATCTGACAGTCTCCCAAGAAATGACGGCACGCCAGCCGGGCTTAAGCTCTTTCTACTTTGCCGCTTCTGAGACAAGAAGTACACACGTACATCTTTTTTGCCGCTCCGTTTACTTTACATTTTACAGATTTAATGTTAGATTTCCACATTCTATTTGATCTTCTATGAGAATGGCTCACATTGTTTCCGAAATGAGCGCCTTTTCCACAAACTGCACACTTTGCCATAACCGCACCTCCTTGTAACTTACTAAACCTGTTTTCAGCAGGCTCACAACACGTTTATTTTAGCAGATAGTATTTCATAATGCAAGGAAAAAAATGATTTTTTTCAAAATAATTAAGAAAGAAGATTTGATTTTTTAGGAAAAATGGGTATAATTGAGTATATATATTTGGCAGAGACTGATATAAAAAAACGGAGGTTCATGTATGAAAGGACAAATAGAGACGGAACTGGGGACTATCGTAATTGACAATGAAGTGATTGCAACCTATGCCGGGTCTGTTGCCGTGGAGTGTTTTGGCATTGTGGGCATGGCTGCGGTAAATATGAAAGACGGGCTGGTGAAATTACTGAAAAAAGATTATCTTACCCATGGTATAAATGTTAAGGTAGATGAGGAAAATAAAATTATGATTGATTTTCATATGATTGTTTCCTACGGGGTGAGCATCCATACAGTTTCAGAAAACCTGATGGATACGGTGAAGTATAAAGTGGAAGAATTTACGGGAATGAAAATTGAGAAGATAAATATATACGTGGAAGGCGTAAGAGTCATCGATTAAGGAGGATTTAAAAAGTGGAAATCAATTCGATAAATGCGGCAGTATTTGCCAAAATGTTCCTGGCAGGGGCAGGCAACCTTGAGGCAAAGAAAGATTGGATTAATGAGTTAAATGTATTCCCGGTGCCTGACGGGGATACAGGAACCAACATGTCTATGACAATTCTTTCAGCGGCCAGGGAAGTGGATGCTTTGGTGAATCCAGATATGAAATCTTTGGCAAAAGCGATTTCTTCCGGTTCCCTGAGGGGGGCAAGGGGAAATTCCGGCGTCATTTTGTCCCAGCTTTTCCGGGGATTTTCCAAGGTTATAGCCGAATATGATGCCATTACCGTGGACGTG
The DNA here is from genome assembly GCA_947174805.1 of uncultured Roseburia sp. GTDB lineage: Bacteria > Bacillota > Clostridia > Lachnospirales > Lachnospiraceae > Roseburia_B. The sequence goes on from CAMWKH010000001.1 coordinate 114,525, forward strand.
ATGGCCCGGGCTATGGAAAAATCAGTGGAAACCGCCTACAAGGCAGTTATGAAGCCTAAGGAGGGAACGATTCTCACCGTCGCAAAGGGAGCGGCAAAGAAAGGCAGGGAGCTTGCGGATACCACTAATGACCTCCTGGTTTTCATGGAAGCCGTAATTAAAGAAGCGGAGAGAGTTTTAAGCAAGACCCCGGATATGCTTCCGGTGTTAAAACAGGCAGGGGTGGTGGACTCCGGCGGACAGGGGTTAGTGGAAGTTTTAAAAGGCGGGCTTATGGCCCTTCAGGGGAAAAAATTAAACTTTACCATTGAGACGGGGAATAAGCCGAATCTGACGGCTGTCACAAGTTCCATTGACGCCCAGGCTAACCAGGAGATTAAATTTGCCTACTGTACCCAGTTTTTGATTATGCTGGAGAAACCTTTTAACAATAAAAAGGAAAAAGAGTTTAAAACCCATTTAGAGGGAATCGGCGATTCCATAGTGGTGGTGGCGGATGATGAGATCGTAAAGGTACATGTACATACCAACGATCCCGGACTCGCCATGCAAAAGGCATTGACCTATGGAAGCCTTACCACCATTATTATAGAAAATATGAAACTGGAGCGGGATGAAAAAATATCCGCTTTAAAAGAGAAAGAGATGCAGGGCCAGGCAGAAGAAACAGTGGATTCCCAGCCGGAAAAAGATATGGGATTTGTATCCGTCTCTATCGGGGAGGGATTAAACGAAATCTTTAAGGGACTTGGGGTGGATTATATTATTGAGGGGGGCCAGACCATGAACCCCAGCACGGAGGACGTTCTAAAGGCCATTGAGCATGTGAATGCCAAGACCGTATTTGTCCTTCCCAACAACAAAAATATTATTCTTGCGGCAAACCAGGCAGCTTCCATCTTCGAGGAAAAGAATGTGATAGTGATACCTACAAAGACCATTCCCCAGGGAATTACAGCTTTGGTGAATTTTATTGAAGAGCAGACGCCAGAGGAGAATGAGGAGCGGATGAACCAGGAAATTTCCCTGGTAAAGACAGGTCAGGTGACTTATGCCGTAAGGGATACGGAGATAGACGATAAAGAAATCCATCAGGGGGATTACATGGGCCTTGGGGATAAAACTATCCTCTCGGTGGGCAGGGATAAAAAGCAGACCACCCAGGAGATGATTGATGAGATGGTGGATGAGGATACGGGGATCGTAAGCATCTACTACGGGGAGGAGGCAACAGAGGAGGAAGCGGAAGAACTCTCCTGCTATATCACAGAAAAGTATCCCCATGTGGAAGTGGAAATCCACCAGGGAGGACAGCCGATTTACTATTATATTATATCGGCGGAATAGAAGAGGACAGCATGAAATTAGATTCGCCTATAACAGAAATTAAGGGAATCGGCGCAAAAACTGAAAAATTAATGAATAGAATTGGAGTATATACCCTTTGGGATATACTCCTTCACTATCCAAGGGATTACATTAAATTTCAGGAACCTGTCACAGTCCCAGAGATTGGTGCCCCGGGAATCTGCGCCGTATCCGGGAAATTATCTGATGCCCTAAGGCTTACCAGAGCCGGGCGCATGGAGATTGTCACAGGAAAGCTGGGGAGAGGAAACAAATGTTTAGAGCTCACCTGGTTTCACATGCCCTATATGAAAAGCAGGTTAAAACCTGGGGAGCCTTACATATTTTACGGAAAAATAAAGGAGAAGGGAAACCATTTTGCCATGGAACAGCCGGAGGTTTATACCCCGGAGCAGTACCAGGGAAAAATGCAAGCCCTGCAGCCCGTATACAGCCGTACCGAGGGACTGTCCAATTCTTTTCTTATTAAGACGGTAAAGCAGGTACTGGAAGAATTATCTTTAACTTATGATTTTCTGCCGGAGAGTATAAGGAAAAAGAGAGAATTGGGGGAGTACAATTTTGCCCTGCAGCAAATCCATTTTCCCGACAATATGGAACAGCTCACTTTTGCCAGAAGGCGTCTGGTGTACGATGAATTTTTCCAGTTTATCTTAAAAATGCAGATGCACAAAGGGAAGAAAGAGGAGATTGTCAACGATTTTCCCATCCAGAGAGAGACGGTAATCCCCTATATTCTGTCCCATCTGCCCTACAGTTTGACAAAAGCCCAGAAGAAGTGTTTTGATGAAATTTTAGTGGATTTGAAAAAGAAAACTGCTATGCAGCGCCTAGTACAGGGGGATGTGGGTTCCGGGAAAACCATTGTGGCCTTTCTCGCCATGGCCCTAATGGGGGAAAACGGGTATCAGTCTGCCCTGATGGCTCCCACGGAGGTCTTAGCAAGGCAGCACTACGAAAATTTCGTAAGAATGTGCCGGGAGTTTGAGCTTAAGCGGAAAGTGGTGCTTCTCACAGGAAGCCTCACCCCGAAGGAGAAGCGCAGTGCCCAGGAAGATTTAAAACTCTTCCCGGATGCCATGATAATAGGAACCCAGGCACTGTTACAGGAAAAGGCGGTGTTTGCCAACCTGGGTCTTGTAATCACCGACGAACAGCACCGTTTTGGTGTCCGCCAGAGGGAGATTTTAGCGGAAAAAGGCATAAATCCCCATATTCTTGTGATGAGTGCCACACCCATTCCAAGAACCCTGGCTATTATCCTCTATGGTGATATGGATATCTCTGTGATTGATGAAGTACCTGCAAAACGTCTGCCCATAAAAAACTGTGTGGTGGATATTTCCTACCGGAAAAAAGCCTATGAGTTTATACGAAAGGAGATAGGGGCAGGCCGTCAGGCTTATGTCATCTGTCCCCTTGTGGAGTTTTCCCAGGAGTTGGAGGGGGAGAATGTGGAGGATTATGCCAAAAGCCTTGACCTTTATTATAAGGGGAGCATTCGTATCGGAGTGTTAAACGGAAAAATGAAGCCCGGGGAGAAAAACCAGGTGATGGAGGACTTTTTTCAGAATAAGATACAGCTTTTAGTGTCCACCACTGTGGTGGAAGTTGGGGTGGATGTATCCAATGCCACTGTGATGATGATTGAAAATGCAGAGCGCTTCGGCCTGGCGCAGCTTCACCAGCTTCGGGGAAGGGTAGGGCGGGGCATTGAACAGTCCTACTGTATTATGGTGGATCATGCCCAGAGCAAGGCATCAAAAAAGCGTCTGGATATCCTAAATAAGTCCAATGACGGATTTTATATTGCCAGTGAGGATTTGAAGCTGAGAGGGCCGGGAGATTTCTTTGGTATCCGGCAAAGCGGGGAGATGCTCTTTGCCCTGGGGGATATTTATCAGGATGCCGGGGTATTAAAAGATGCGGCGGAGGATGTAAAAGAACTTTTGCAAAAAGACCCTGCGCTGGAACAAAAAGAGAACGAAAAACTAAAAGTTTTTGTGGAAAACGGCAGCACCTCCAGGTGGAATTTGTAGGTATTTGAAAAATTCAGTTGAAAAAACCAGATAATTGCGTTATGATATTCACCAGAATAGATTACATATCGCCGGAAAAGGAGAATGAGTATGAATCGTAACATACGGCTGTTTCTTGCAGTGGTTGTCTATGCCATTGGTCTTTTGGCAAGTATTTATATAGGCGGATGGGTGATGATAATCAAACCGGTAAAAGGGGCTATTGCTGCCCACGCCCTGGGAACTTTGACCTTTTACCAGCTGGTGGTTACTGTTGTGAAATGTTTCTGCTCTACAACGGTGGCTGGATTTATCTGGGTTCTCGGCTATATTGCCAGCAACCATGTCTTTGACATCAGGGACGAACAGTGATTTTAGCGCGGATTTGAAGTGATTCAGATTCGCGTTTTTATGTGCAGGGCACATGAAGAATAGGAGGCAAACATTATGAAAAATGCAGTATTTTTTGATATAGACGGCACCCTCTGGGACAGCCATATGCGTATTCCAAAGACCACGGTTTCTTCCATCCGAAAGTTGAGGGATAACGGAAACTTTGCATTTATCTGCAGCGGAAGAAGCAGGGCTGCCATCTGCACGCCGGAACTTCTGGATATTGGTTTTGACGGGGTTGTGGCCTCCTGCGGCACCCATGTGGAGTATCAGGGGAGAATGGTTTTTGAACAGTATATGTCCCAGGATGAGATAAAGAAAATACTTTCCGCTGTGCGCAGGAATAAAATGAGGGCAATTCTGGAAGGAATAGAATATATGTACGTGAGCAGCAGGGAGTTTGCGGGAGACCCTTTTGTAGGCTATTTAAAAGATTTAATGGGGGAACGCTTTTTGGAGCTTGAGGAGGATGCTTTCTTTTCCCGTATCAATAAAATAAGCGCAGATACTACCAACGGGGATACCGAGGGATTCATCCACATGCTCTCTTCGGAGTACGAGCTGATTTTTCATGAGGAGAGAGTGGTTGAGATTGTCCCCAAGGGGTTTTCCAAGGCTGTGGGAATACAAAAAGTATGCGAATTTCTTGGAATTTCCCGGGAAAACACCTATGCATTCGGGGACAGTGCCAATGACCTGGAGATGTTAAGCTATGTTTATCATGGAATTGCAATGGGGAATGGCACGAAAGATGTAAAAGAAAAGGCGGATTACGTGACGGATTGTGTGGAAAAAGACGGGATACAAAAGGCGTTGCTGCATTTTGGGCTGATCTAATATAGAGGGAGTGGGGAAATAAAATGGCAAATATGATGGATTATCTTGATTGGCGGGGAGATTTATCTTTCGCCCAGGCAGAATTTAACGAGGTGGATAATTTAATATTCTCAGAGCTTGTATATGTGGATTTTAAGGGGATTGTGCCGCCTCCGGAAAGCGGGGATAGCATTACACTGAAGGAAGCCAGCCGTATTTTTTTCCAGAACCACACAAAGGAGGAAATCAATGCCCGGGTATCCAGTACCAAGGCGGCGGCTTTTCTTATGGAAAAAATGGCAGAAACCAGGCGGTTTGCGGATTTAAAGCTGTCAGATTATATAGAAGAAATCAGTGCCAAGGAAGAGTCCCAGTTTTGCGCTATGACCATAAAGTTAGATGACGGGGGCATTTTTGTGTCCTACAGCGGGACAGACAATACCATGGTGGGATGGAAAGAAAATTTTAATATGAGTTTTCTCTCAGAGACGCCGGGACAGTTAAAGGCTGTGGACTATTTAAACCAGGTGATTTCCCCCAGACAGAAAAAAATCCGGGTGGGAGGCCACTCCAAGGGCGGGAATCTGGCGGTGTATGCCAGTGTGCACTGTAGGGAGTCCATACAGAACCGTATCCTCTCCGTGTACAGCAATGATGGACCGGGATTTACCGAATCCATGATTCACCGGGAGGATTACGGAAAAATGCTGCCAAAAATCCATACGTTTCTGCCGGAGTCCTCTATTGTGGGAATGCTTTTGGAACATGAGGAAGAATACCAGGTGGTGGAGAGCTCCGTCACCGGCCCTATGCAGCATGATGCCATGACCTGGAAAGTTATGGGAAATTCCTTTCTCCATGTAAAAAAAGTGGCAAAACAGAGTGTGATTCTGGATCAGGCGTTAAAGGCCTGGGTGGGGAAAATGGATATTGAACAGAGGGAAAATTTTGTGGATACCCTGTTTTTAGTGTTGGAGGAGGCGGATATTAAGACAGTGGATGATCTGGCCAATATAACGTTTAAAAAATTTGTGGAACTGATGAAACTTAAAAATACATTGGACAAAGAGAGCCAGGAAGTGATATCCAAAACCCTGCAGATGTTTTTTACAGAGGGCAACCGAACCGTAAAGGATTTTGTAAAAATGAAAATGGAGAAATCCTAGGGGACGGCCGAAGCGTATCCTTTTCTTAAATATAAAAAATATATAAACTTTACAAAAAACGGTGAAATTGTAAAAAAGTGAGAAAAAGTGAGTATAAAAGAGATATAATTAGAATACTATAAAAAATGTACAGAAAAGTCCGGTTGCAGAAATTCCTGCAAAAACATATGATATGACTATCGGTTAGCACTCAAAACAAAAGAGTGCTAATAACTTAAAAATAATAGAAATCCAAGGAGGCAGACATAATGAAATTAGTACCATTATCAGACAGAGTTGTTTTGAAACAGTTAGAAGCAGAAGAGACAACAAAATCCGGGATTATTTTGACAAGCAAATCCCAGGAGAAACCTCAGGAAGCAGAGGTTATCGCTGTTGGACCGGGAGGAATGGTAGACGGAAAAGAAGTTACCATGCAGGTAAAAGTTGGACAGAAGGTTATTTTTTCTAAATATGCAGGTACAGAAGTAAAACTGGAAGATACAGAGTACATTATTGTAAAACAGAATGATATCTTGGCAGTTGTAGAATAGAAGGAGGACTTATCATGGCAAAGGAAATCAAATACGGTTCAGAGGCAAGGACAGCTTTAGGGGCTGGGGTGGATAAACTGGCAAACACAGTGAGAGTGACATTGGGACCCAAAGGAAGAAACGTGGTTTTGGATAAATCTTTCGGCGCTCCCCTGATCACCAATGACGGTGTTACCATTGCAAAAGAAATTGAACTTGAGGATGCATTTGAGAATATGGGAGCCCAGCTTGTAAAAGAGGTGGCTACAAAGACCAATGACGTGGCCGGCGACGGTACTACAACTGCAACGGTATTGACCCAGGCAATGGTCACAGAGGGAATGAAAAACTTAGAGGCAGGGGCAAATCCCATTATCCTTAGAAAAGGAATGAAAAAGGCCACAGACGTTGCTGTGGAAGCTTTAAAGAATATGAGCCAGAAAGTAAACGGCAAAGACCAGATTGCCAAGGTTGCTGCAATCTCCGCAGGGGATGATGAAGTGGGCAATTTAGTGGCAGACGCTATGGAGAAAGTTACAAACGACGGCGTGATTACCATCGAAGAGTCAAAAACGATGCAGACAGAGTTGGACTTAGTAGAAGGTATGCAGTTTGACAGGGGATATGTTTCCGCTTATATGTGCACAGATATGGACAAAATGGAGGCAACATTAGACGATCCCTATATCTTAATTACAGATAAAAAGATTTCCAATATCCAGGAGATTCTTCCTCTGTTGGAGCAGATTGTACAGAGCGGCGCAAGACTTTTGATTATTGCCGAGGATATTGAAGGGGAAGCCCTCACCACATTAATCGTAAACAAACTCCGTGGAACCTTTAATGTAGTTGCAGTAAAGGCTCCGGGATATGGGGACAGAAGAAAAGCCATGCTTGAGGATATCGCAATCCTCACAGGAGGCCAGGTGATTTCCGAGGAAGTGGGCTTAGAGTTAAAGGACGCTTCCTTAGACCAGTTAGGCCGGGCAAAATCTGTGAAAGTCCAGAAAGAGAACACGATTATCGTAGACGGGGAAGGGGACAAAGATGCCATCAAGTCCAGAATCGCACAGATCCGTGGACAGATTGAGGAGACTACTTCCGAGTTTGACAAAGAGAAATTGCAGGAGAGGCTTGCAAAACTGGCAGGCGGCGTTGCAGTTATCCGTGTGGGAGCAGCTACAGAGACAGAGATGAAAGAGGCAAAACTCCGTATGGAGGACGCTTTAAATGCCACCAGAGCTGCGGTGGAAGAGGGGATTATCGCAGGAGGCGGCTCCGCATACATCCACGCTTCCAAGGAAGTGGCAAAATTGGCGGATACGTTAGAGGGAGACGAGAAGACAGGTGCAAAAGTTATCTTAAAATCCCTGGAATCCCCGCTGTACTACATTGCTGCAAACGCAGGTTTAGAGGGTGCAGTGATTATCAATAAAGTAAAAGAATCTGACGCAGGAATGGGATTTGATGTCTCTGCAGAAGAATATGTGGATATGGTAAAAAGCGGTATCTTAGACCCGGTGAAAGTTACCAGAAGCGCACTGCAGAATGCAACCTCCGTTGCATCCACACTGCTCACCACAGAGTCAGCAGTTGCCAATATCAAAGAAGAGGTTCCTCCAATGCCGGCAGGCGGCGCAGGAATGGGCGGTATGATGTAATACAGCCCTTATATTACAAGAGCAAAAGTCAAAAAACTTTTGCTCTTTTTTCTACTTAGCAGTCTTTTTTTGTTATAAAGTTGCAAAAAAATTTGGTTATGTTATAATAGTTCCATTAAAAATTAAGATAAGGACATTTTATGGTTATGGCACAAAAACGAAGAAAAAGAAGAAAGAAAAAAAGTGTATTACAGAAATCTCTCCACCTGGCGGCAGTGACTGTGGTTTTTTCTGCTCTTGCTGTTTATCTCTTTTTCTGCTTCTATTTCCGTTCTCATTTCTTTTATCAGACAAAGATGGAGGATTTGGATGTCAGCGGCCTGACGGCAGAGCAGGCGGCAGATAATCTGAAATCAGAAGTGAGGGATTACCTTTTAACCATCTATGACAGGGATGGGAATAAGTATCAGATTCTTGGCATGGACTTTTCTTATGAATACCAGCCCTCCGGGGAGGAGGAAAAGCTGGTAAAGGATCAGAAATATCTTCTATGGCCGGGAAAAATTACAAAGCAGAAAAATCTGGATATCGATAAGAGCATCACATACGATGCTGATCTGCTGAAAAAGGAAGTAAATGCCCTCTCATGTTTTGATGAGGAGAACATGAAAGAGCCGGTGGATGCTCATATTGAACAGACGGAAAATGGATATCAGCTTGTCTCTGAGGATAGGGGGAACTATCTTCTGGCGGACAAGGTATACACTTATGTCAAGGCGGCAGTGGAGGCTGGAGAGTCCGAGTTGACCCTGCCGGATGAAGTCTACAAAGCCCCGGAGGTGACGGCGGAGGATGAAGTCTTAAGCCGCTGTATGGCTGATATTGAATCTTATTTTGGGGCAAGTATTACATATGATATGGGAAAGGACACAGAGGTGGTGGACCGCTCTGTAATATCTGACTGGATAAAAATTGGGGAGGACTACCAGGTGACATTTGACGAGAGTGCGGCGGCATCCTTTGTCCAGCGTCTGGCCAGCAAATACAACACCTACGGGGATGTTCGGAAATTTGAGACTACACGGGGAGGCATGATTTCCATAGGAGGGGGAGATTACGGCTGGGTAGTGGACAAGGAGAAGGAACTGGCTCAGCTCTTAGAGGAAGTGAGAGAGGGTAAAGTGGTAACCAGGGAGCCGGTATATCAGCAGAGGGCGGCCCAGCCTGGATTAGATGATATCGGAGATACATATTTGGAAATTGATTACACAAATCAGCACCTTTATTATTATGAGAAGGGCAATTTAAAGCTGGATACGGAGATTGTATCCGGGAATATCAGCAGGGGAAACGGCTCCCCGGACGGAGTGTTTAAGATTGTCTACAAGAAAAGCCCCGCTGTGTTAAAGGGGGAGGATTATGAGTCCGACGTCACGTATTTTCTTCCCTTTGCCTACAACGTGGGGGTTCACGACGCATCCTGGCGCAACGGCAGGTTTGGAGGGGATATCTATAAGACCTCCGGTTCCCATGGATGTATCAATGTAGCGGAGGAAGCTGCAGCCAAGCTGTATGAGATGATAGAGGTAGGTACGCCGGTTATCGCTTATTACAGGGAGGAAGTCCGTCTCACTGCGGAGAATACAAAAATCTCCAATGCGTTTTCCTACTATGACGAGGAGAAAGAAAAGAAAAAAGAAGAGCAGCAGTCCCAGCGGAGAACCCAGGATAACCCTGTGGCAGGTGACAATCAAGTGATTGAAGAGGATGGGAATGTTGTCAATGTTCCCCAAAATTAGCTTTCAGATAGTTTATATATTTCCTGGAAATCTTTAAACCGGAATAGAGGCTGGCATATTCTTTGGCAGACAGTTCCGAAATATAGTTTTCCGGGAAATTTTTTTTAACCCCGTGGGACAGGGCGGTATCCACAGCCTTGTTGTAGGCCACTGCCGCCAATATTTCTGTCTCGTAGGTGCCAATTTTATAGTTGCCGTTAATGTGTATCTGGGTCTCATAACAGAGATTGCCCTGTTTCGTCACAGCGGCAACCCCGTAGTACTGGTTGATTACGATAATATTGGAATATCGGTAGTCAAAGGGGTCTCCGTTGGCAAAATCATAGTCCCTGCCGGACACTGCAAAATTTTTAATGCCGTACCGGGACAGAAGATTGGTCTGCATCCCATATTCATTCACAAAGAGATGTCCGCCCCGTTTCATGATTTTGTGGCTGGAATAAAAAAACAGATCGTCAATATCAAATTTGTATTCCTCGCTGGGGGAGATGTAGTAGGAAAAATAATTTGCATGGAGATAAATAGGGGTTTTGATATAAATCCTGTTGTCACGGAAATTAGTTAGGGAGACTACTTTTTCAAAGTTTAGGGTGTCCTCTTCATAGAGAAGCTGTTCTAGGAGCAGGGATTTGTCCTTTAGGATTCTGTCGGCTTTTTCATGGGCCATGTGGGCACTTTCCTGGGTTTTGAAACTTCCAAGGCTGATGTGCTTATTGGAAAAAGTAATGCTGGAGCGGTAGTAGATGCTCCCGTCCTTTTTTTTTGCCTGATAAACGCCAGCTAACATAAAAACCTCCTAAATCCATTGACATTACAGATTTGTTTCTTATATAATAAAAAATACGGATATGTAATACTATAACATAAAAAAACATATTTCACCATAGAAAAGAAGAGGATAAAAACATGGAATTAATTTATGCAAGTACGAGAAACAATGAGGAAAAGGTTACGGCGTCTCAGGCTATTTTAAAGGGCCTGGCCAATGGGGGAGGGCTTTACGTCCCCACAGCAATCCCTGCGCTGGATATAGACTTGGAAAAACTTTCCAAGATGACATACCAGGAGACAGCTTATGAGGTGATGCGGAGATTTCTCACGGATTTTACGGAAGAAGAGTTAAAGAACTGCATCCGTAACGCCTATGACAGCAAATTTGACACGGAGGAGATTGCACCTTTGGTAAAAGCGGACGGTGCCTATTATCTGGAGTTGTTCCACGGCTCCACCATCGCTTTTAAGGATATGGCATTGTCTATCCTGCCCCATCTATTAATTACTGCAGCCAGAAAAAACCAGGTGAAAAACGATATTGTGATATTGACCGCCACATCCGGGGATACAGGGAAGGCAGCTCTCGCCGGATTTGCCAATGTGGACCATACAAAGATTATTGTATTTTACCCCAAAGACGGGGTGAGCCCTATCCAGAAAAAGCAGATGGTGACCCAGAAGGGGGACAATACATATGTGGTGGGGATTAACGGAAACTTTGACCAGGCCCAGACAGGGGTAAAGAAAATGTTTTCCGATGGAAAGCTGGCACAGCTTATGGACCAGGCCGGATATCAATTCTCCTCTGCGAATTCCATAAATATCGGACGTCTTGTGCCCCAGATTGTATATTATGTGTACGCATACGCAAAACTCTATGCGAACGGGGAGATAGAGAAGGGGGAAAAAATAAATGTAGTTGTTCCCACAGGGAATTTTGGAAATATTTTGGCGGCGTTTTACGCAAAAAACATGGGACTGCCCATTGCAAAATTAATCTGCGCCTCCAATGAAAACAAAGTGTTGTACGACTTCTTCACTACCGGAACTTACGACAAAAACCGTGAGTTTAGATTGACCTCTTCCCCGTCCATGGATATTCTGATTTCCAGCAACTTAGAGCGCTTAATCTACCGTCTTGCCGGGGAGGATGGGGAAAAGAATGCTGAGTTTATGAATGCCCTGGGAGAAGAGGGCAGATATGAGATTACCCCGGAGATGAGAGAGGGCCTGAAGGATTTTTACGGCAATTATACCACGGAGGAGGAGACGGCGGCTCTTATCCAAGGTCTTTATGAAAAAACGGGATATGTCATTGACACCCATACGGCAGTGGCTGCAGGAGTTTACGGAAAGTATAAAAATGAGACGGGAGATAACACAAAGACCCTTATTGCATCCACTGCAAGTCCTTTCAAATTTACCAGAAGCGTAATGGATGCCATTGACAGTGAAAAATATGGCTCTTTGGGAGATTTTGAGCTGGTGGAGAAACTTTCTGAGATTGCCAATGTAAAGGTTCCCCAGGCAATTGAGGAAATTAGGAATGCCGAAGAACTTCATAAGACGGTGTGCGAAGTGGAGGAGATGGAGGATACCGTAAAGAAATTTTTAAAGATGTAAACAAAAAAAGCAGGCAGGGCCTGCTTTTTTATCTATTGAACTATGACATATTTTCCAAATCATTCATCAATGCTTCCAGATTATTTAAACTTTCCAGGCTGTTTAAATTTTTTGTCTCAGGAAGAACAGAGTTTTCGCTTTCGCTGATGGAAATCAGCAGATTGATGATTCCGAAAGGATAGATAATCGGAAGAAGTATAGTCTCTGTGGAACAGCTTATCATTGTATTGTCCATAGAGATAGGGGGCTCTAACTGCAGTTCCACCTCTGAATTGTTGTTTGAGATATTCACATTAAATAATCCGTTATGTAAATTTAAAAAATCTTCTACAGATGCCTGTACGTACTCGTCGTATTCAGTAAATGAATCGTTGACATAGCGGGAGGCAAAAGCGATAGCAGCGTCTTCCGTCATATCAAAATAGGAGGTGAGCTGAAAATCACCCCTTACAACCTGGCTGGAACAGCGTCCAGTTACAAATTCTGAAACAATGGAAGGGTTTAACGGTGTGAAATCCTCCCCTATAAAGCGAAGCAGATTGTTGAACAGTAAGTTTAAATACTGCAGAACATATTCAGGCACATTCTCCAGGGTAATCAAAAACAGGTTGCGCACAAGAGCCTCTAAGTTTTCCTGCTGCTCCTTGTCAGATTCCAGTTGGGAAATTTCATTTTCCTTCTGGTAGGATTTGATGTATCTGTCTAAATCAGAGTTGGTAAATACACCGTCGTCCACCAAGGTCTGTCCAACTAAGAGGTAATCCGGCGTCTGGGTATTTAAAAGTTCCTCCACCTGCTCCTCGGTTAAAAGTCCCTCCTCAATGGCAATTTCCCCAAAAAGCCTGTCTTCATGGGTCTGGCGGATGACTACGTTGTCCACCTGCAGGGCAGTGAGCAAACCTGCGTGCATCGCCAATGTGCCCAGTCTCAAATGTTTGGTGTGCTGTTCCTGGATAGCGTGAACTAACTGGTCTGTGGTGACGGCCTGCTCACTGAGCAGATAGTTTCCAAAAAATTGTGAATACATTCTTTATCTCCCTTCAAATCGAGTTTTTAATATAGACTCTATCTGATTGCGGTTTAACGGCTTTTGTACAAAATCCTTTGCACCAAGCTGGATAGCCTGTTTTAACTGCAGCTGTGTGCCGATAGATGAAACTACAACTATGTCAGCCGAGGGATCATTCTTCATGATTTCAGCAATAGCGCCATTGCCGTCTACTACAGGCATTACAATATCTAAAAAAACAATGTCCGGGGAATTGTTAGCATATAAATCAATGGCTTCCTGCCCATTAGAAGCTTCCAAAAAATGAGTGCCGCCCAGTGAGAGAATAATATCCTTGAGCTGCTTTCTGGCCAGTATGGAATCATCACCGATTAATATTTTTGCATCTTCGAGTTTCATATATAACCGCTCCTTTTCATTTCTATATGATAATCATCATTACCTATTTTAAACTATAATATTTAAAGTTTCAATATTTATTGCACCGATTATTGGATTTTTTTGAAAAATTTTGGGAATAAGTATAAAAAAGTATAAAATTCATATAAAAAACAGCCCGGATATGTTATACTTGAGGGAAGAGAACAGAGAAAGCGAGGAAGAAACTATGGATTTTATGTTGATTTTTGATCTGGTCATTGCAGGATTGGGGTTATATCTTATATATTCATCCCTGAAAATGAAACAGACCGGTGAGCTGAGCACCATTGTTGTAAATCAGGACGATATGGCCAGATGCAAAAACAAACAGGGTTTTATTGAGGCTATCGCCATGAAATCCGTGTATTTTGGAATTATTGCACTGATTTTTGGTATATTAGCCATTTTAAATGATTTTTATTCTCTTCTGGGAAAATATTTTAATGTGGTGGGAGCCGTGGTCTTTATCGGGGCATGGATGTGGTTTGCAGGAGAACTCAGAAAGGCGAGGGAAAAATTCTTTTATTGATATTTGGGACAGAAAAAAGAAGGCCTTTTCCCCCCCTGGGAAGATGCCTTCTTTCGTGAAATACTGCCGATGGTGAGATTACCGTTTGGAAATGGGTACGTAATCTGTGTGGTGCCCTACATATTTATATGCGGGACGCATAATCTTGCCGTTGTTGGAGAGTTCTTCTAACCTGTGAGCGCTCCACCCGGCGATACGGGCGATGGCAAAAATGGGGGTGTACAATTCCAGAGGCAGATTCAGCATGGAATAGGCGAACCCGCTGTAGAAATCTACATTGGGGCTGACCCCTTTGTAAATTTTCCGTTCCTCCCCAATAATCTTTGGGGCAAGCTTCTCCACCATAGTGTACAGTGCAAACTCTTTTTGTTTGCCCTTCTCCGCTGAGAGGCGCTCCACAAAGGAGTGGAAGATGACTGCACGGGGGTCTGAAAGGGAATAGACCGCATGGCCCATGCCGTAAATCAGTCCTGCCCGGTCAAAGGCTTCTTTATTCAGGAGTGCTCTTAAATACCGTGAAACTTCCTCCTCGTCCTCCCAGTCCTTTACTACTTCCTTCATATCCTCAAACATCTGTACCACTTTTATGTTGGCACCCCCGTGTTTGGGACCTTTTAAGGAGCCCAGGGAGGCGGCAATCACGGAATATGTATCGGTGGCGGAGGAGGATACCAGGTGTGTGGTAAAGGTGGAGTTGTTTCCGCCGCCGTGCTCCATGTGGAGAATCAGGGCGATATCTAAAAGTTTTGCCTCCAGGGCGCTGAATTTGGAATCAGCCCTTAAAATATGAAGAATATTTTCTGCAGTGGAGTATTCGGGTTTTGGCTGATGGATAAACAGGCTCTCCCCGTCATGGTAATGTTTGTATGCCTGGTAACCGTACACGGATAAAAGCGGGAATAAACTGATCATCTGAAGACATTGGCGCAAAACATTGGGGATGGAGATATCATCCGCCGCATCATCGTAGGAATAAAGGGTAAGAACACTTCTGGCCAGAGTATTCATCATATCTCTGCTTGGGGCTTTCATGATAATGTCCCGGACAAAACCAGTGGGAAGAGTGCGGTAATAGCTGAGCAAATGGGTAAATTCATCCAGTTCTTTCTGATTTGGAAGTTTGCCGAAAAGCAGAAGATAGGTGCATTCCTCAAAGCCGAAATGGCTGGATTCGGAAATTCCTGTCACCAGGTCCTTTACATTGTATCCCCGGTAGTAGAGCTCGCCCTCCATGGGAACGGATTTGCCGTCCACTATTTTTGAGGAGCAGACATCGGAAATTTCCGTCAGGCCGACTAAAACACCTTTTCCGTTTAAGTCACGAAGCCCCCGCTTCACGTCGTATTTTGTATAAAGCTCCGGGTCAATACTGATATCGTCTTCATATATCTTAGAAAGCTTTAATAGTTCCGGTGTAATTTCGCTGTATGGATTTGTGTACATAGAATACCTCCCTATAAAAGTTTTTGAAAAATCTCATAAGAAAAATCCTTTAGAAATGAAAATTTATTATATTGAGATTTAGCTGTTTGTTAATCATACCACAGATTGGAAACGCAAGACAAGAAAATGAATAAAATTTAATAAAAATTTAGTTTTTGTTCATATTTTTGAAATTATTATAAAGTCGTGGAAAAATCCCCGTCTTTGGGATATAATAAACCTATGCAATATACGGAGGACATGGTATGGAGAAAGAAAAACTGGTGAGAGCGGCTTATCAGGCAAAAAAATTTTCCTATGCCCCCTATTCCAATTTTCATGTTGGAGCGGCGCTTTTGGGGGAGAGCGGCAGGATTTATCTGGGATGCAATATAGAAAATGCTGCCTTTTCCCCCACAAACTGCGCCGAGCGCACGGCAATATTTAAAGGGGTATCCGAGGGGGAGAGAAAATTTACTGCCATAGCGATTGCGGGGGACAAGGAGGAGTATTTGACGCCCTGCGGCGTATGCCGGCAGGTGATGGCAGAATTCTGCAGTCCCAAAGACTTTCAGGTAATCTGTGCTAAAAATGAGACGGACTATCGGGTGTATACCTTAGAGGAACTTTTCCCGGAAGGATTTTCACCGGAAAATTTATAAAAACAGATTGAAAAAAAAAAACACTTAGTGTATATTTATTATAGAGTATTTTAGGGCAAACTGCCCTATACATAATATGAAGGAGGATTATAGTAATGGCAACAAAAGCTTATTACCCTATTAACGAAATTGGCGCTGGAAAAGTTGGTTTTTCCAAGACACGCTCTATTATTGAAGCTGCTTTCTATGGAAACAACGTAGTAAAAGTAAACACTTTAAAAGAGGCGTATCAGTTAGCTAAAAATTCACCTGGAACCATTGTCACAGACATGCCTGTGAAAAACGGTGAGACTTTTGGTCTGGAGAAAGATGCAAAAGTATTGTTGTTCAACGACGGCGCTGTAACAGGACGCTATGCCGCAGCAAGACGCATCAAAGGAGAGCCGGGTGTTGACGATGCGAAATTGGACAAAGTTGTAATGGATGCCGTTTATGAGACAAGATGGAAGACGATGTACCATGCTGAGTGCTTCATCGGCCTTGATCCTGAATTTATGGTAAAAGCTCATCTTCTCATCCCCGAAGGCGAGGAGAATATCCTTTACAACTGGATGTTAAACTTCCAGTATATGTCGGATGAGTATGTGAAAATGTATAAAAACTCCAAATTAATCGGAGACGGCAAGGAGCCGGATGTATATATTTTCTCTGACCCCCAGTGGTTCCCACAGGAGAGGCCTGACGTTGACTTTAGCTGCTTAAGCGATCCTTTGACTTTATGTTATTTTGATACCAATGAGAACTGCGCAGCAATCCTTGGTATGAGATACTTCGGAGAGCACAAAAAAGGTACACTGACCATGGCTTGGGCGCTTGCCAACAGAAACGGTTACGCTTCCTGCCACGGCGGACAGAAAGAGTACTCCTTAGATGGAGGCAAAAAGTTTGTTGCTTCCGTTTACGGATTGTCAGGCTCCGGAAAGTCCACTCTGACACATGCAAAACACGGCGGCAAATACGACAGCTTCGGCGGAATCAAAGTGCTTCATGACGATGCATTTATCATCAATACAGATACCTGTGCATCCATCGCTTTGGAGCCCACCTATTTTGATAAGACAGCAGATTACCCAACAGGCTGCCCGGATAATGAGTATCTCTTGTCCGCTCAGAACTGTTCCGCAACACTGGATGAGAACGGAAAGATTCAGCTTGTGACAGAAGATATCCGTAACGGTAACGGACGTGCGATCAAGTCCAAATTATGGTCTCCCAACCGTGTGGATAAGATTGACGCTCCCGTAAACGCAATCTTCTGGATTATGAAGGATCCTACCATTCCGCCTGTACTGAAACTGAAAGGCTCTGCCCTTGCATCCGTTATGGGGGCAACCCTTGCAACAAAGACATCCACCGCTGAGCGTGTGGCTGCAGGTACAGACATGAATGCCCTTAGGATTGTTCCTTATGCTAACCCATTCCGGACATATCCTCTGGTAAATGATTATGAGAAATTTAAAAAATTGGTAGAAGAAAAAGATGTGGCTTGCTACATTGTAAATACCGGGGATTTCATGGGAACAAAATGTAAACCTGCTGATACTTTGGGAATTCTTGAGGATATCGTGGAAGGAAAAGCAAAATTTGAGAAATGGGGACCATTTGAAGATATCGAGATTATGTACGACTGGTCCGGAAAGACAGCAGACTTTAAACCTGATTTAGGAAATAAAGATTATGTTGCTGCTTTAAAGAATGCTATGCAGAACCGTGTGGATGCAGTGGAAGGATTTGCAACCAAGAAAGACGGCTACGACAAACTTCCGGATGAGGCTTTATCAGCATTAAAGAAACTTGTAGATGAGGCATCTTCTCTTTAATTTAACTTAAGTAAAAAATGCGGGAATCCCTGACAGGGATTCCCTTTTTTTGAGAATTGGATAAATCCTTACAGGATGCTAAAATTTAACATGAATTTTTCGTTGAAATATGAGAGAAACTATAGTATAATCTAAACATAAATTCCTGGGATGTTCGATACCCTGCTATTTTGAACCTACATTTTATTTTAGGGTTCCCTACATTGCAGATTGGATGTCAGGCCGCCGTTTGCAGCGGAAGGCAGAAGAGATGCTGCGGTTACCCACCTAGCTTTGGCTAGGCGTCAAAATTGCAGGAAACGGCATTTTGGG
This sequence comes from uncultured Roseburia sp., assembly GCA_947174805.1. Taxonomy (GTDB): domain Bacteria; phylum Bacillota; class Clostridia; order Lachnospirales; family Lachnospiraceae; genus Roseburia_B. Next base: position 132,769 of record CAMWKH010000001.1, read on the forward strand.
TTTTTGTAAAGTACAAAAGAGAAATACATAAGGCACAAAAGATTTCGTACAAAAGATGATTATTTTGTGTACAAGGGATAAAATTATTTAAGTACTTTAAGATTTGCACAATATACACAGGAAAAAGAATTAGAGAACAAAAGAGAGAGAAGCTGCTGTTACAGTGGCTTCTCTTTTAGGTTCGGCTTTTTACGGGAAGGGATGGTATAAGATTTGCGGAGACAGGGAAAAGGTTACAGAGTGAGAAAAAGGATGCAGCGCCCAGAGAAGAAGCAGGAAGATAAAAAGCTTGGAGCTATGATGATATTTGTGGCAGTTTTGGGAATTATTGCAGTTTGTCTTATCATAAAGAATCAGAAAGGTGGGGTTACCTACCAGTACTGTGAAGAGTATGTGATGACAGAGGAACTGCCTTCTCTTATGGATTTCTGCTATTATTCCTCCGATGAATGGAAAGAGAAGATAGAGGAGGAGAAATTCGGGGGAGTGATTACCATTAAAATGTGTAAATGGCTGGCCCAGCAGACAGGTACGGCGGAGTATGTGATTTTGCCTGAGGGAAAGGAGAAACAGACAGTTACAAGGGATGAGTTTCATCAGGTTTACGAACAGTTTTTGGATTTGCTGGATGAAAAACAGGAGATACATATTGCCGACGAAATTATTTTAAAGCAGGAGGGAAAAAATTATATTACACCAAATCAGACATATCTGTGTGACAGGGAGTTTCCCTTTGTTCAACCCATGAAATCCTATGAATTCTATGTGAGGGGTGAAAATATTATCGGTATAAAAAGTCTCAGGGGAGTATCCTCCGCTGTGAGAAATGCCTATCTTCTGGAGGAATCCGGGGAAAAGATTCGTTTTCTCTACGGGGGGGAGAACTATGAGATTTCCATGGAAGCGTGGCAGGCAAAAGGTTTGGAGAAGCAGGTGTGCGACCTGGTGTGGGAGGAGGGTGAGTTGGCTAAAATCCAGTTGAAAGAGGAGCGCATCCAGGGGAATCTTATTGCGGTGGACGATTCCAGAATACAGATTGAAGGGTACGGGGAAATCAACCGTTCCGCGAATCTCCCGGTATATAAAATTTACGGATCTGTGGAGGAAAAAAATCTGTCTGATATTGTAATTGCCAATATGAAGGTGGAGTATGTGGTTGCGGAGGACCGGGTGGAAGCCATTCTCTTGGTGGAGCCGGCCCAAATCAGCAGAATCCGCGTCCTGCTCTTGGGGGAGGATTCCACCCCTTACCGAAAAGAGGTTGCCCTCACCTGCAGTACGCCTTACAGTGTGGATTTCCACAGCAGGCAGGAGACGAAGGAGCAGGATACTGTGGTAAAAGGGGAGGAACTGTTCTCGGGTACGGAGGAAAACAGTATTCGTTTTTCTCCTGCTTCGGAGGATGGGGAGTTTTTTTTATGTAATGGGGAAGGAAAAAAAATCTCTCTGGGGTATCGGGGGGTTTTGGAACTGTACCGGTATCCGGAAGGCTATACCTTAATCAGTGAGCTTTCCATAGAAGATTACCTGTGCAGCGTAGTTCCCAGCGAGATGCCTGCCACCTATGGAATGGAGGCGCTGAAAGCCCAGGCGGTGTGTGCCAGAAGTTACGTGTATATTCAGATGCAGAAGGGAGCCTACGCCCCTCTGGGCGCCCATGTGGATGACTCCACCAGCTACCAGGTGTACAACAAACAGTCCAGGGAGGAAACCACCAGCAACGCAGTGTGGGATACTGCGGGGGAGGTGTTAAAATACCAGGGAGAGATTGCCGAGGCATATTATTTTTCCACATCCTCAGGGGTCACGGGAAACGGGGACAGCTGGGCGCTGGACAGTGACCCGGCTTACGGATATCTCCACAGTATTCAGTTAAAGGATGCCCAGGAAGCTTTTGATTTGTCCGGTGAAGAAGCCTTCGGGGCATACATAAATTCCGATGGGGACAGTTATGATAATTTTGCACCTTTTTACAGATGGGATGCCGTGTGTTCCTTTGGGGATGAGGAAGTTTTAAATAAAATTTCGGGTATCCTGGCTGCACGAAAGGAAAAAGCGCCTGGAACTATTACATTTCTGGATGAGAAGGGGGAGGAGGCAGAAAATCCAAAGGAATTTGGAAAGCTGACAGGAATGGCAGTGCAAAAAAGAAGCACTTGCGGGGTGATGCTGGAATTATGCCTGGAATATGAAAAAGGGAGAGTGATTCTTAAAAACGAATACAATATCCGGGCGGTGTTAGGGGCAGGGTGCAAGAGCCTGACTTTAAAAGACGGGAGTGTAAGGGATGGCGTCTCTTTAATCCCCAGTGCCTTTGCAGTGATTTCTCCGTCTCCGGAAGGTGAGTACCATATCAGGGGGGGCGGATACGGGCACGGAATCGGCATGAGCCAGAACGGGGCCGGGAAAATGGCGGAACTGGGAAAAACTTATAAAGAAATTTTACAGTTTTTCTTTCAGAATGTTGAAATCCTTCCCGTTTCATGATACCCTTTAAAGGCTTACTGTCAACAGAAATTAGAACGGAGTTTTTTATGGTTTTTCGGACAATAATCGAAATAAAACGGTTTACGGATAAATGTAAAAGAGATAATATAAACGCTTTTGCAGCCCAGTCTGCATTTTTTCTGATTATCTCTCTGATTCCTTTTGTTATGGTATTTTGTTCCCTGCTTCAGTATACCGTAGTGTCGGAGGGGATGCTTTTAAAGATAGTGAGAGAAATTATGCCGGAGTATATTTCCCCGGTGGTGGTTTCCATTATCGATGAATTTTATAACAAATCCATCGGTATCGTATCCCTGACAGCCCTGCTGGCCATTTGGTCCGCAGCAAAAGGCGTCCAGTATATGGCAGACGGGCTGAATGTGATAAACGGCATCCAGGAGACAAGGAACTGGATTGTGCTGCGTTTCTGGGCTGTGGTGTATATGATTGGCTTTCTGCTGGCTCTTCTGGCTGCACTGCTTTTTTTGGTGTTTGGCAACGGAATCCAGAAAATCCTGGTTGGGTACTTTCCTTTTCTTGCCCATGCCACAAGACTGATGTTTCAGCTTCGCAGCGTGATTATGCTGGCAGTTTTAAGCGTTATGTTTACCGTTTTATTTAAAACCCTGCCCAACAATAAGGAAATCAGAGACAGAAAGCTCACCTTTAAAAATCAGCTTCCCGGGGGAATTGTCTGCGGTGTTGCATGGTATGTGTTTTCTTTTGGGGTATCTGTCTATGTGGACTATTTTAATGGATTTTCCATGTACGGAAGCCTTACCACGGTTGTCCTTGTAATGCTCTGGCTCTATTTCTGCATGTACATTATGATGCTCTGCGGCGAACTGAATGTTTTATTTGGAGAGAGAATTCAAAAGCGGATTGGGGCAAGAAAGTATTTATAAAACAGGTTTTTCACTGAGATTTCAAAATATGGACACACTTTTGACATAATTACCAAAAAACTACAAGATATGGTAAGGAAAAATCGTAGCTTATGCACTATTGATTCAGACAATCCCCAGGGGTATAATAAGCTTGTAAGTTACTTTTTTAACCATTTTACACAAAAAACAACGAAAGGAAAGAGAGAAAAATGGAGAAAAACATTTTAAAACGGGTGGCAAGTCTCGCACTTGCATTGGTGATGGTGCTTTCTGTATTGGTTGTAGTTGATCCCAAGGAAGTAAGCGCAGCAGGCGTAACCAAGAATGGTACTGGTAAATGGAGTGTCACAATTAGTGATGATCAATGTTATGGTGGTGCTGGTTATGATGCCTATGGCAATTATATTTCTTATGGCACAGGGCAGGTGTATTGGATAAAATTTAAAGCAAAAGCAGATGGATATGTAAGGTTTACAGCTTCGCCTGCTACTTCTTTAGATTCCTTTTCTGATGGAAAATGGGGATTGTATGATAATAAGAAAAAGCTTTTAAGTTATGAAGATACTTTTACTACATTAAAAGATGATTATAAGCAGACATATTACGGAATTAAAAAGAATAAAACATATTATTTTGGTGTTAAAGCTTATGTGGGAACAAAAATTAATGCCAGTTTTACGAAGGTAAATGAGAAAAGTGGTTCCAAGAAATCCAAAGCAAAAACGATTGCTAGAAATCAAAAAGTTCAGGGTGTTATTACAGCAAATTCTAAGGAAACAGATTGGTATAAGTTCAAGCTTAGCAAAAAGCAATATGTAAATCTTTCATTTGCGGCAAAAACTAACGGAGTACTTAAGTTTACTATTTATCAAGGTGGGAGAAACATTGGTACGATAAAACAGAACTACGAGTCATCTGAATCTTATTCAGATTATATTCGTAGTGTTTACACTAAAGCAAAATTGAAAATACCAAAAGGAACAACTTTTTATATAAAAGTGGAGAGAGAGGGTACAGGTTCTTCTGGCGGTTATACATTGAAATGGAAATAAAATTTAACTTACAATGAGGGAGCGGGCAATGCCCGCTCTTTTCGATTGTTTGGCGCGATGAATCCTTAATTTTCGTTGTACTAAACCCAATATATGGTATATGAAATTCATATTTCTTTCTTTTACAACAAGTTTTAGTCTTTACATCCCAATTATAATCTTTTATAATAAATATAGTAATCTTGCAGAGGATGGAGGAGAAGAGTATGAATAAGGGAAAAGGGTATTGTATGACGGGCATTTTTTGCCTGATTCTTATTTTTGTGGGAGTGTTTCCTTCACATAAGGTGAGTGCTTCCAACAATTTTAACAGCAATCCAACGGTTACCATTCCGGAGGAGAATTCCTATGCTGCTACAGGGGTATATACCTGGCTGAAGTATAAGGCCCCAAATAACGGTTATATCACGGTAACTGCATCATCCAATCTGCCCAAGAATACGGTTTCTTATACCGATACCACTGTTACCATTCAGGATCCGGCCACAGGGCAGCAGTCCACTCTTCCACGGGTGTATTCCCAGGGAAAATGGAGATTGTATAATGCAAAGAAAAATACAGCTTTGTCTTCTGATGATATCTTTCGCACCGCCAGTTCTCAGTCTATGGACACCACCCAGACCTATGGCGTCAAGAAAAATACCACCTATTATCTCAGGGTATCCTCCAACGGAAATCTTACTATAAAGTGCAAGTTTACCAAAGTCAGTGAAAACAGCGGGAGTCAAAAATCCAAGGCGAAATCTGTGAAAAAGAATAAGACAGTGAAGGGAATTATAGGGGCAGGGGAAAAAACTGCTGACTGGTACAAGATAAAGCTTCCGAAAAAACAGGTGCTGCATCTTTATTTTTCAGGCAAGACAAACGATAAAATAAAGCTTACATTTTCCGGAACTTATTTAAAGACGGCAAAGAAGTATATTGTGAGAGGAAATACAAAAACTCAGCACACCTATACGACAGAACGGGCTCAGCCGGGAACTTATTATGTAAAAGTGGAGCGGAATAACAGTAAATCTTCCGGGTATTACACCTTAAAGTGGAAGTAAACAGGGAAAAGAGGCACAGTATTTATGAGAAAAGCAATGGTGAGAAATGAGAGAATGGGGAACAGGAGAGGGAAACGGAAAGTCTTTTTGGGGATGTTTGCCATGATGTTTATGGTCTTTGCGGGAAACCTTCCTGTGTCTGCTGCGGGAAGCAGGGATTTTAACAAGACAAAAACGGTGAGCATTTCCGACTCGGAGGCCCATATGGTTTCCGGAAAATTCACCTGGATTAAATATAAGGCTCCGAAAAACGGTTACATTACTGTTACCGCAGAATTTGGTTCCAGAAAGTATAACAGGTCCGAGGGATACTGGCGGCTGTATGCGTCCAATAAAAAGACGGCACTTTCAGAAAAAAATATTCCCTACAGCGTAGGCGTTTACAACACCGGCAGCAAACATGCGAGGCAGAGCATATTTGGGGTGAAAAAGGGAACTACCTATTATTTGAGGGTGCAGGCGTATGACGGGGTTAGGATTTCCTGCAAGTTTAAAGAGGTAAAGGAAAAAAGCGGGACAAAGCGCAGGAAAGCTCCTATACTTAAGAGAAATAAGTCTGTTACCGGCTTGATTTTGCCCAAAGACAAAAATAAGGACTGGTATAAGATTCAAATTAAAAAGGCTCAGTATATTGAACTCTTTTATGATATAAAGTCAGATGGAAATTTTAAAATCAGTTTTTGTTCCATTATAGGAAGCAAACTCCAAAGCGGTAAGTTTGGTTACACCAATTCCGCCAGAAGGCTTGTGGTGAAACAGCACAATTCGGTTACAAACAAAAACAGTAAAATAAATGCAGGAACATATTACATCAAAGTGGAACCTGCAAATAAGTACAGCAGCGGATATTATAAACTGAAATGGAAGTAATCCGTAAAGGAGGTTATTTCATGAAATTTAGGCGTGGGATTTTGGCAATGTTTACTTTTCTGTGTCTGCTTTGTCTTGTCCCTGTAAGTGCAAATGCAGGTACAAAGACAGATGCCGATACCATCACAAGTACCGGTAAAACCCAGGAACAGAAGATAAAAGATAAAAGTTTTAACAAACATAAGACAATAACGATTGGGGAGGAGGAGACTTTTAACAGGGCAAAGGAGTATATCTGGATTTCTTATCGGCCTAAGTATGACGGTTATCTCACCATCCAGAATGTAAATGTGGGGAATATTCCTGCCAATGGTTATCTTGCATTGTATAATAAAACGAAATCTTATGTGATGTCCTCCAAATCCATATCCTACAGCGGAAAGTACGCCTCCAACAAAAAGACGGCCGAATACTGGACCAGAAATGTTTTTGGCCTGAAAAAGGGGGAGACATATTTTATACGGGTAAAGGCTTTTACCCCTGTCACCTTAAAAAGTTCTTTTAAGAAAGTGGTGGATAAGTCGGGGGCATTACAGTCAAAAGCTCTTAATGTAAAGAAAAATAAGACTAAAACAGGTTTGATTCCGGCAGGGGTGACCACGCCGGACTGGTATAAATTTACTCTGACAAAGGCTCAGAAAATTAAACTGTATTACAATATCCGAACGAAAGGTAGTTTTCAGATTTCTCTTTATTCCGGCCGCAGGCGTCTTGCCAGCAAAGTGCTCTCCACCCAGGGGGCACAGAAAATGACCATCGCCCGTCAGAAGACAGATGCTAAGGGAAAAAGAACCACCCACGCTATGGAGAAGGGAACTTACTACATTAAAATAGAGCCGGTGAACAGCCTTAGTTCCGGTTACTATACTTTAATGTGGAAATAGGTAAGGAAAATGGATGTAAAAGATTTTTATTATGATTTGCCCCAGGAATTGATTGCCCAGGATCCCTTAGAGCATCGGGACAGTTCTAGGCTTATGGTGCTGGGAAAACAGTCCGGTATAGTGGAGCATCGGGTTTTCCGGGACATTACAGCGTATTTAAAGTCCGGGGACTGCTTGGTCATAAACAATACAAAAGTGATTCCGGCCCGGCTTTACGGTATCAAGGAGGATACCGGGGCTCAGATTGAGATTCTTCTCTTAAAGCGGAAGGAAAAGGATGTGTGGGAGACTTTGGTGAAGCCGGGGAAAAAGGCGAAAGCCGGAGTGAAAATTTCTTTTGGAGAAGGATTGCTCACAGGGGAAATTTTAGATGTGGTGGAGGAGGGAAACCGATTGATTCGGTTTCAATATGAAGGGATTTTTGAAGAGATTCTGGATAAATTAGGTCAGATGCCTCTGCCGCCCTATATTACCCATCCCTTGGAGGATAAAAACAGATACCAGACAGTGTACGCCAAATATGACGGCTCTGCGGCGGCCCCCACAGCAGGGCTTCATTTTACGCCGGAACTCCTTGAGAAGGTAAGGCAAATGGGGGTGGATGTGGCGGAGGTTACCCTCCATGTAGGGCTTGGCACATTCCGACCGGTAAAAGAGAGGGATGTATTAAAGCATCACATGCATTCGGAATATTTTCAGATTGATGAACATACGGCGGAAAGGATAAACAGGGCCAAGGCTGCGGGAAACAGAATTATTTCCGTGGGAACTACCAGTACAAGGACTTTGGAGTCGGCGGCGGATTCCGAAGGCTGTGTAAAAGCCAAGAGCGGTTTCACAGATATCTTTATCTATCCGGGATATGAGTTTAAAGTGATTGATGGACTCATTACCAACTTTCATCTCCCGGAATCCACTTTGGTGATGCTGGTGTCCGCCCTGGCTGGAAGAGAGCAGGTCTTAAAAGCTTATAAGCTGGCAGTGGAAGAGAAATACCGCTTTTTTAGCTTTGGGGATGCCATGTTGATAATATAGCCATATAACTGAATTTTAACCAAAAGACGGAAGAGAGGAAAATAATTATGGATGAAAAGAGAAGAAATAAAAGGCTGGATTTGGAAGTTTCCGTGGAGATGGAAAGGCTGGATAAAGAGGAGAATACAACTACCATGAAGTTTATCCATGTGGATGTCACGAATATATCACGTTCCGGAATCGGCTTTTTTTCCAATATGGAGTTGGCTCCCAACACGTTTTACAATTCCAAAATCCAGATATGGACCAAGGAGATTGTGAATGCGGTGATTAAAATTGCCCGGTGCGTTCCCGAAGCGGAGGGATTTAGCTGCGGGGGAGTCTTTATCGGTCTGGCGGAGGCGGATGCCCTTAAAATTGATATCTATGAAATGTATAATGATCAGGAATAAAAAAGCTGCCCCGGGCTTGGGGCAGCTTTTTTATTTTTATTTATTCCGCTAAATCATATAAGTCCTGGTAAAAAGTGGGGTAGGAGATATTGACACATTCTCCGTTTTTCATGTTGCTTGGGCCCTCCAGGGCAAGGGCTGCAACGGCAAAGGACATAGCAATGCGATGGTCCAGATAACTGTCAAACCCTGCACTGTGGAGAGGGGCTCCCCCTTCAATAATCATACCGTCTTTTGTGGCGGTGACGTTGGCGCCCATGCGTTTTAAGTTTACAGCCACCGTGTCGATGCGGTTGGACTCTTTTACTTTCAATTCTTCTGCATCCCTGATTACAGTAGTCCCCTTTGCAAAAGCAGCCATTACGGCAAGAATGGGAATTTCGTCAATGAGAGTGGGAATCATCTCCCCGCCGATTTCCGTTCCCCTAAGCTGGCTTGAGGATACCAGAAGGTCACAAACCGGTTCACCGGAAACAAGGCGTTCATTTTCTTTTTTTATATTTGCCCCCATGGCATAGGCAGCCTTCAAAATTCCGTCCCTGGTGGGATTTACGCCTACATTTTTGATAAATATTTCTGTGTTAGGCAGCAAGAGCCCTGCTGCGATAAAATAGGCGGCGGAGGAGATATCCCCCGGCACCTGGATTTTTTGTCCCTGAAGGTTTGGGTTTGGCAGAACTCCTGCGGTGGCGTCACCGGAAATCACTTTTGCCCCGAAAGCCCTTAACATCAATTCTGTATGATTTCGGGAGGGCGCGGGCTCTTTGACAGAAGTGCCTCCCTCGGCGTACAATCCGGCTAAGAGAATACAGGATTTTACCTGGGCGGAGGCCACAGGGGAATCATACCGGATACCTTTTAAGGGGGAGGGGCGAAATTCCAAAGGCGCACAGTTGTTTCCTTTTTTGCTGGAAATATCAGCTCCCATCAAGGTGAGGGGGGTGATAATCCGCTTCATGGGCCGCTGTCTTATGGAGGCATCCCCGTCTAAGGTGGAGGGGAAGGCCTGCCCTGCCAAAATGCCGGAGAGAAGCCTGGTGGTGGTCCCGCTGTTCCCCACGTCTAAGGTGGAGGAAGGTTCTTTTAAGCCGCGCAGCCCTTTTCCGTGCACAACTACCTGGCTTTCATGGTTTTCAATTTCAATTCCCATCTTCCGAAAACAGGAGATGGTGGAGAGGCAGTCTGCACCCTGTAAAAAGTTTGTGACTTCCGTTGTGCCCTGGGAGATTGCCCCAAACATAATTGCCCGGTGGGAAATAGATTTATCTCCAGGGATGGCAATGGCGCCGCTTAGTTTTTTTGCTCGTTTCAGTTCCATGGAAAGTCCTTTCTTTTACCGCTCATAAACGGTGTAGTTGTATTGACGTAAAAGTTGAATGGCGTCGGAGTAGGAGGTTTTATCGTACATTTCAATTTTTAACACGCCCTCCTCAAATTCACGGTTGTGTATGATGCCTATGTTTTTTATGCTTAACTGATTCCTGGCCAGGATGGTGGAGATTGTGGCGATTCCCCCGGCCTCGTCCACTAAGTCTAAGTACAGTTCATAGGCTGTCCCGGGGACACCTTTTGGGGCAAGAGCCAGGGAATCCCGGTAATCTTTGGCGCTTTGAAAAAATTCCCTAATACCCAGACCGTCCCGGGAAGAAATTTTATCCCGAATATTTTTCAAATATATTTCATATGTATCTATCATGGACAGGAGCATTTCCCGGTTGGAAATGCAGATTTCCTCCCACATCACAGGGGAGGAGGAGGCAATCCGTGTGATATCCTTAAATCCGCCTGCGGCAATCCTTTTCATGATTTCCTCTTTATTGTCGGAATCCTTAACCAGATTTACCAGGGCATATGCCAGTACATGGGGCAGGTGGCTGACAGCAGCTGTGGATTTGTCGTGGAGGTCATATTCCATGGTCAGGGGAATCGCTCCCAAGGAGGAGACAAACTGGCAGAATTCTTCCACACGCTCCTTTGGGACAAACTTTGCGGGGGTTATAATATAGTATGCATTTTCCAAGAGATAAGGGCTTGCGTGGCTTAATCCTGTTTTTTCTGAGCCGGTCATGGGATGACCGCCGATAAAGCAATGTTCCATATCCATTGACAGGATTTCTCTGTGGATATCCCCTTTCACACTGCCCACGTCCGTTAAAATGCATCCGGGTTTCATAATTTGTTTTAACTGCTGCAGATATCCCTGGTTCTGCTGTACCGGGGTACATAAAAAAATATAGTCACAGTCAGAAAATTCCATCAGGGAAGGGTTTTTGTTATTTTTTATCAGCCCCTCCTCAAATGCCTTGTCTATGGTGGACTGATGTCCGGAAAGTGCCAGTATCTCAATATCCGGATGGATTCTTTTGGTTGTCTTTGCGATGGATCCTCCGATTAACCCCAAACCGATAAAACCCAGTTTATTGATGGACATAGCATGCCTCCTGAATTTTGAAATAAAATTATGGATTAAACATAATTTTTCTATTAAATCTTAGGGTAAAATAGTGTGTAAGTCAATACTTCACAGAAAAAATGGAATTTTTCCAGAAAAAATATGTGCAAATTTAATAAAATAGTTGTATTATTTTTCTGAATTTAGTAAAATATAAACATAATAAATAGGACTAGTGTGTTTTGCACTGGATGGGAGGATTTGACAATGAATGTATACACAACTGACAAAATTCGCAATGTTGTTCTTCTGGGACATGGGGGATGCGGCAAGACCAGCCTGGTGGAAGCAATGGCTTATTTATCCGGCATGACCACACGTATGGGTAAGGTGGCTGACGGCAATACCATCAGTGATTACGATAAGGAGGAGATCAAACGGCAGTTTTCCATAAATACGTCTGTTGTTCCCATTATCTGGGAAGATACAAAGATTAATATTTTGGATGCTCCCGGATATTTCGACTTTATCGGCGAGGTGGAGGAGGCTGTCTCCGCAGCGGACGCAGCGATTATTGTTGTGAGCGGCAAAGCGGGAATCGAGGCAGGTACGAAAAAGGCCTGGGAGATTTGCGAAAAATATAAACTGCCCCGTATGGTGTTCGTGACAGATATGGATATTGACGAGGCCAGCTACCGTCAGGTGGTGGAGCAGCTTCAGGAACTTTACGGAAAACGCATTGCACCCTTCCATCTGCCGATTCGTGAGGACGGACAGTTTGTGGGATATGTAAATGTGTTACAGCAGCGGGCAAAGAGATGGACGGAAAAAGGGGATGTGGAGAAAACCGACATACCGGAATATTCCAAAGCCAATCTGGAAATCTGCAGGGAAGCTCTCATGGAGGCTGTAGCAGAGACAAGCGAGGAATTTATGGACCGGTATTTTGCCGGGGAAGAGTTTTCCGAGGATGAAATCCGTCAGGCTCTTCGTGTCAATGTGGCGGACGGCAGCATTGTCCCGGTACTGATGGGCTCTAATATCCTTGCCAGAGGCCAGTACACTCTTCTTGTGGATATTGTAAAGTATCTTCCCAGTCCGGAAAAGAGAAAATGTGCAGGAATCAACGCCAAGACAAACGAAGTGTATGAGGCGGATTATGATTTTGCCAAACCGAAATCAGCCTATGTGTTTAAGACGATTGTGGACCCCTTTATCGGAAAATATTCTTTGATTAAAGTTAATTCCGGTGTGTTAAAGACAGATGACGTTCTTTTTAACTTCCACAAAGACACAGATGAAAAGATTGGCAAGCTGTATGTGCTGCGGGGAAATAAAACAGAGGAAGTAAAAGAACTCCATGCCGGAGATATTGGGGCGCTGGCAAAACTTTCCGTAACTACCACAACAGATTCCCTTTCCGTAAAGAGCAGCCCTGTTTTGTATATCCGAACCGTGATTTCCATGCCCTACACGGCAATGCGGTATCAGGCTAAAAATAAAGGGGACGAGGATAAGATTTCCCAGGCACTGCAGAAGCTCACTTTGGAGGATCTCACCTTAAAGACAGTAAATGACAGTGAAAACGGCCAGACACTTTTATATGGAATCGGGGAACAGCATCTGGAAGTGACTGCCAGCAAGCTGTTGAACAAATATAAAATCGAGATTGAGCTGAGCAAACCCAAGATTGCCTTCCGTGAGACAATTCGCAAAAAAGCGGATGTGGAATATAAATATAAAAAGCAGTCCGGAGGACACGGTCAGTACGGCCATGTAAAGATGACCTTTGAGCCTTATGGGGAACTGGGCGAGACCTATGTGTTTGAGCAGACTGTTGTGGGAGGGGCCGTGCCAAAAAACTACTTCCCGGCAGTGGAAAAAGGTATCCAGGAGGCGGTGTTAAAAGGACCTCTGGCAGCTTATCCTGTTGTAGGGGTGAAAGCGGTCTTATACGACGGTTCTTATCATCCAGTGGACTCTTCCGAGATGGCATTTAAGACGGCTGCAAGACAGGCATTTAAGAAAGGTTTCATGGAGGCATCCCCTGTGCTGTTAGAGCCAATTTCATCCTTAAAAGTCGTAGTTCCGGACGCTTACACGGGAGATGTTATGGGGGATTTGAACAAACGCCGGGGACGCGTGCTGGGCATGAATCCTGTGGAGGGAGGAAAGCAGGAGATAGTGGCAGACATTCCCACCATGGAACTTTACGGCTACAACACAGACCTTCGCTCCATGACAGGAGGTGCCGGGGAATTCTCCTATGAATTTGTCCGCTATGAGCAGGCTCCTTCCGATGTGCAGGAGCGGGAGATTGCCGAGAGGGCAAATAAGGTAGACAGCGGAGAATAAGGAAATTTAGGAAGATTTAAACATACATAAATAAAAAGAGAAGCAACAGACTATTACAGAGAACGGAAAACATGCGGCGGCGAAGTGAATAGAGGGCATGGAGCGCTGCATCCATTACATCCTAAATCCAAAGAACGGGAGATGATGTTATGAGGATGAAAAGGGAATGTTTTACGGTGCTGTTGATAGTGACGTTACTCCTCCAGGATCCTTTCGTTTCCAGAACAAATCGTTTCATGAATGAAAGGAAATTGTGGAGGGAACAAAATGCAATATACAGTCTGACCGAACATGTGATAGAGATAGAATCTGCAGGTTTGACGGATCAGTTTGAGATTCAGTATTTCCTGAATGGCGGGGCCAATCCACAGGGGAATCCTCTTACCCTTAGTAAAGAGAATATTCCGGTGGCATTGGCTGCCCCGGTAAGGGAAGGTTATAACTTTGCAGGGTGGTACACTGACAGTGGTTATCGCCATAAAATAACGGAGATAAGCGAAGAGAATATGGAAGATTACACATTGTATGCCAAATGGACGAAGCCCATAGACGGACACTACAATGTGCAGATGTATTCCTACCAAAACACAATGTCCCCAAGGGGCCGGAATAAAAAGCTGAAAAACTGCAGCTACAGTTTTTTGGAAGAAATCCAGATTCCGGGTATGCCCACCACAAGGGAGAGGGATGCGGCGGAGAACAGGATTACAGATACCAGCGTATGTCCCCAGGGAATCTGCCTGACTAAGGATTATATCCTAGTGAGTGCCTACACCACAAACCGCAACGGGACACTGGGTTGCGTACATGTTTTTGACAAAAACAGCGGAGAATACCTTGTTACCCTTGGGATGAAAAAGGAAAGCCATTTAGGGGGCCTGACCTTTGACGGGGAGAATATATGGGTGTGTCATTCCGACAACAGCACCTTAGAGTGTATCCCTTACAGTTTTGTAAAGAGGATGGCTGGGAAAAAATCAAAGAGCGTGGTGGATTGTACCGCCTGGTTTGAGTCTTTCCATGTATCCAATTCCCCATCCTGCATCACATATTATGATGGGAAGCTCTGGGTGGCTACCCACACAAAGATTTTGAATTCTGTTATGATCGCCTACAAACCTACACAGAAAGGTTTAAAACAGGTGGAGACTTACCGCATTCCTGACAAGGTGCAGGGGGTGGCTTTTGACGATAAGGGGAGAGTGTATCTGAGTACTTCCTACGGGAGACAGAATTCCTCTTACCTTAAGGTGTATGATTCTTTGGAGAGAATGAACAAAAAGCCTGCACATCCCATTGTTAAGGTGGAGATGCCGCCCTGCTCCGAAGAGATAGATATGGAGGACGGCAGTATTTATATCTTGTTTGAGTCCGCCAGTGAGAAATATTTTGAAGGAACAGACGGAAAAGGAACCAGCGTTTCTCCGATTGACCAGATTCTCACCCTTTCAAAAAGCTCGATTTTTCAATAAGTTTTCTTGACAAATATTGGTCATGTGATAAAATTTTATAGAGAATGCATAAGATTTCATTACAGTTTGCAAAAATGGTTTTTCTTATCTTTGCAAACTGTAATGTTTTGTTTTAAAGGAGGAAGGCAAATGACGATGTCGATACCGTACAACCACAGAGCCATTGAACAGAAATGGCGTAAGAACTGGGAAGAACATCCCATTAATGTAAATGATGGGACAAAAGAAAAATATTATTGTCTGGATATGTTTCCCTATCCCTCTGGGAATGGGCTTCATGTAGGCCATTGGAGAGGTTATGTAATCTCCGATGTGTGGAGCAGATATAAGCTGATGCACGGACATTATGTGATTCATCCCATGGGATGGGATGCATTTGGACTTCCCGCAGAAAACTATGCCATTAAAATGGGTATCCATCCCTCCAAGTCCACTGCAGAAAATGTAAAAAACATTAAACGTCAGATTCAGGAAATTGCGGCAATTTATGACTGGGACATGGAGGTAAATACCACAGACCCTGATTTTTACAAGTGGACCCAGTGGATTTTTGTAAAGATGTTTCAGAAAGGCTTAGCCTATGAAAAAGAGATGCCCATCAACTGGTGTCCTTCCTGTAAGACAGGTCTTGCCAATGAGGAAGTGGTGAACGGCAAGTGCGAGAGGTGCGGTGCTGATGTTACCAAAAAGAATTTGAAACAGTGGATGCTTAAGATTACAGCCTATGCTGACCGTCTTCTTGCGGATTTGGACAAGCTGGACTGGCCGGAAAAAGTAAAGAAGATGCAGACAGACTGGATTGGGAAAAGCTATGGAGCGGAAGTGGACTTTAAAGTGGAGGGAAAAGAGGAGCGTATCACTGTATACACCACAAGGCCGGATACCCTCTACGGCGCTACGTTTATGGTGCTTGCCCCGGAACATGAACTGGCAAAAGGGCTGGCCACGGAAGAGACAAGGGAAGCAGTGGAGGATTATATTTACAAATCTTCTTTAAAATCCTCTGTGGACCGTCTTCAGGATAAAGAAAAGACAGGAGTGTTTACGGGAAGTTATGCCATCAATCCCTTAAACAATGCAAAAGTTCCCATCTGGCTTTCCGATTATGTGCTGGCAGACTATGGTACAGGGGCGATTATGTGCGTGCCTGCCCATGACGACAGGGATTTTGAGTTTGCCAAGAAGTTTGACCTGCCCATTATCCAGGTTATTGCAAAAGACGGCAAAGAGATAGAAAATATGACGGAAGCCTACACGGAAGCCGCAGGGACTATGATTAACTCCGGAGAATGGGATGGCATGGAGTCTTCCATTTTAAAACGGGAAGCCCCTGCTATGATAGAAAAAAGAGGGTTTGGGAAAAAGACCACAAACTATAAATTGCGTGACTGGGTATTTTCCCGTCAGCGCTACTGGGGAGAGCCGATTCCCATTGTACACTGCCCGGATTGCGGTGCCGTTGCAGTGCCGGAGGAAGAACTTCCCCTGCTTTTGCCAGATGTGGATTCCTATCAGCCCACGGGAACAGGGGAATCCCCCCTGGCAGATATTGCGGACTGGGTAAATACCACTTGTCCCAAATGTGGGAAAGCTGCAAAGAGGGAGACAAATACCATGCCTCAGTGGGCAGGCTCTTCCTGGTATTTCCTCCGCTATGTGGACAGCAAAAACAATAAGGAGTTGGTAAGCCGGGAGAAGGCAGACAAATATCTGCCTGTGGATATGTATATCGGCGGGGTGGAGCATGCGGTGCTGCATCTTCTCTATTCCAGGTTTTACACCAAATTTTTGTGTGATATTGGTGTGGTTGATTTTGACGAGCCTTTTACCAAGCTTTTTAACCAGGGTATGATTACCGGGAAAAACGGGATTAAAATGAGTAAATCCAAGGGAAATGTGGTTTCTCCAGATGACTTGGTGCGTGATTACGGCTGTGATTCCCTGCGGCTCTACGAACTTTTCGTGGGACCGCCGGAGCTGGATTCTGAGTGGGACGACAGGGGGATTGAGGGTGTATACCGCTTTATCACCCGTTTCTGGAATCTTGTGATGGAGAACAAGGATAGAGATGCACAGGAGACAAAAGAGCTGATCAAAGCCCGGCATAAGCTGGTGTACGACATTACAAACCGTCTGGAGAGTTTTAGCTTAAATACCGTTATCTCCGGATTTATGGAGCACAACAATAAACTTATTGACCTGTCCAAAAAGGGCGGCGTGGACAAAAAAACTTTGGAGACATTTGTGAAGCTTTTGGCCCCCTTTGCTCCCCATATCAGCGAAGAGCTGTGGGAAGAATTGGGGAATAAGGAGTCTGTATTCCACTGCGGATGGCCGGAATATGACGAGAAGGCCATGGAGGAGGAAGAGATTGAGATTGCTGTCCAGGTGAACGGCAAGACAAGGGCAGTTGTGACGCTTCCCAAGGATGTGGCAAAAGAGGAGGCTATTTTGAAGGGCAGGGAGGCTTTGGGAGATAAGCTTACTGGAAATGTTATCCGGGAAATTTACGTTCCAGGGAAAATAATTAATATTGTGGCAAAATAGCAGAAAAAAAGAGCAGTTCCATGATTTTTCATGGAACTGCCTTGTTTTATTGGGAAATCAGTTCAATGCCTGTAATGTCGGGGTGGATGGTGAGAGAGTAATTTGTGTAATATACCACGAAACCTGGGGCGCTTTTGTTTGGTTTCTTTACATTTTTTTTCTGTAGATAATCGATTTCCACCTTTTCGCTGTCCCGGCCTTTGGAGTAGTAACCTGCCAGTTTTCCGGCCTCCTCAAAGGTGCGGTCCGGAAGTTCTTCCCCTTCGGTTTTCACCACCACATGGGAACCCGGCATGCCTTTGGCATGGAACCACCAGTCATTGCCTGTGGCAAATTTGAAGGTCAGCTCGTCGTTCTGGTAGTTGTTTTTCCCCACGTACATGTGGAATCCGTCTGAGGAAACATAGTGGAACGGCTTGCTTTTGATTTTGGCTTTCTTGTCTCCGCGTTTCTTTTTAATGTAGCCGAATTCGATTAACTCCTCCTTAATCTGAACCAGGTCATCCTCAGACAGGGCGATGTCCAAGGAAGCTGCGATGCTTTCTAAATGGAGGATTTCGTCCTTTGTCTCCTGAATCAGTGTGGTGAGGGCTTCGTAGGTGCGCTTTAATTTGCCATAGCGGTCAAAATATTTTTTTGCGTTTTCCGAGGGGGAGAGAGTCTCATCCAGAGGAATTTTTACCGTCTCATCTGTATAATAATTTACAGCGGTTAATTCCTTTGCCCCCTCTTTTAATTCATAGCCGTAAGTGTTCAGCAGTTCCCCGTAAACCCGGTATTTTTCCCGTTTTTCCGTATCTTTTAGCTGCTTTTGCTGCAGGGCATACTTCTTTCTGTTTCTGTCTAAGGCAGTGGAAACAATTCTTCTTAAATCGGAAGATTTCTGGCGGATTCTGGTGTAGACATTTTTATCTGCATAATAGTGCTCCAATACCTGGGAGATGGAGGGAAAATCCACCCTCTGGCAGTCGCTGTATTCCTGTAAAGGGAGAGCAGAAAAATCCACGGGTTCTTTTCCTTTGTACACGATATTTGGGGAAAAGTTCGCCTCTTTGATATCGGAGATGAGCCATTCAAAGTTGTGGTAAAGATGAAGTTTTTCTTCCTGGCTCAAGGAACTTGTGGAAAAATCCCCGTCGATTCCGGCCCGGCAGCAGATTTCATTGGCAATTACAGGGCTGATCCCTGTGTAGGTGCTGTAGATTGCCCTGGCAACAGGCTCCGGTTTGTTTAAAGCTGTTTCACAGAAAGAGGTTTCAGCAGCGGTGAGCGGGTTTTCTTTGTGGGCCTTATCCGGTATAAAATAAGTTCGTCCCGGCAGTACTTCCCGGACGGAACTTACCTGGGCGGAGACATGTTTGATACTGTCTATTATGATGTTATCCTCCCGACAGAAAATAATATTGCTGTGTTTCCCCATTAGTTCCACAATGAGAAATTTCCGGCATAAATCCCCCAGCTCGTCCAAATGTTCTATCTCAAACTGGATAATCCGTTCTAATCCCGGTTGATATATTTTTGCAATCCGTCCGTTTCCGATATGTTTCCGCAGCACCATGCAAAAATTAGGGGCGGTCATGGGGCTGGGCTTGTTTTTATCTGTAAGGTACAAAAAGGGCAGGGAAGCGCTGGCGGACATAGCCAGACGGTGCTGTCCCCCCGGGCTTTTCAGTGTAAACAGAAGTTCGTCTTTTTCCGGCTGGGCAATCTTGCTGATTTTACTGTTTATTATATTTTGATTTAATTCATGGACCAGGTTTGCCACTGCAATACCGTCAAATGCCATAGCATAATCCTCCGCTTTTCTTGGCTTTTCGGCAGATTATATAGTTCTTTCCCTTTCGATGGGGATTTTTATAGGATAATTGCCGTAAGCTTCATTTTAGCATTGTTCTCAAGTAAACACAAGGAAAAAATAGAACTAATAAATGTATTTCCGGTAGATTTTTTCTGTCAGATACGATATAATAATGAAAGAGCCGAAAAGTTCAAAAAATCATAAGAGGAGTATGCGAGATGAGTAAAGGAAATACCAAGGCAATCAGAAACCGAGCCTGGCTTTTTTTTAATATTGGCTGGACAGTTGTCTATCTTTTGTGGAGAACTTTCCGTACAGTGCCTCTCCATGAGGGTATTGTGTCGGCGGTGGCGGGAATCTCTCTCCTTGTGGTGGAGATTTTTGGAATGTTTGAAGCTTTCGTACATTATTTTAATATGCACAAAATAGAAAATCATGAAATCCCGGAGGTTCCCCTGGAGGAATACCCGGATATCGATGTGTTTATCGCTACATATAATGAGCCGCCGGAGCTTTTATATAAAACCGTAAACGGCTGTGTCCATATGGAATATCCCGATAAAAATAAAGTTCATATCTATATCTGTGATGACGGAAACCGCAGTGAGATGAAAGAACTCGCCCAAAAAATGGGGGTGGGTTACTTAAACCGCGAGGATCACAAGGGGGCAAAGGCAGGAAATTTAAACCATGCCATGTCGGTTACCTCCTCCCCTTTGATTGCCACTTTTGATGCGGATATGATTCCCAGAAGAGAATTTCTCATGGTGACGGCTGCCTACTTTGTGGACCAGGAGATAAAAAACAGGGAGTTAGAGGAGAAAGACAGGATTAAAATCGGCTTTATCCAGACGCCCCAGAGTTTCTATAATCCAGATTTGTTCCAGTTTAACCTTTTTTCTGAGAGTACGATCCCAAATGAACAGGACTATTTCTATAAAGACGTGCAGGTATCCAGAAATAAGAGCAACAGTGTGATTTATGGAGGATCCAATACCCTGATTTCCAGGGAGGCGTTAAATGATGTGGGAGGTTTTTATACCAAGAGCATCACGGAGGATTTCGCCACAGGAATGTTGATTCAGGGTAAGGGGTATAAGTGCCTGGCCATAAACCATGTGTTGGCTTCCGGGCTTTCCCCAACAGACCTAAAGAGCCTGATCAACCAGAGGGTGCGCTGGGGCAGAGGATGTATCCAGACGGGAAGGAAGATGCATCTGATTTTCAACCGAAAATTAAAGTTTAAGCAGAAAATAAATTATCTGGCATCTGTGTGGTACTGGTATGCCTCCTGGAAGAGGCTGATTTATATTATGTCCCCCATTCTCTTTGCCGCATTTGGGGTGATGGTGGTAAAGTGTACTTTGATGGAAGTTTTGATTTTCTGGCTGCCTATGTATATCAGCAGTAATATCTCCTTAAAGATGATGAGCCGGAACATCCGCACCACAAAGTGGACGAACCTTTATGAGACGATTATTTTTCCCTTTATGTTAATTCCTACCCTGCTTGAGACATTCTGTATCAGTATGAAGAAGTTTAAAGTGACAAAAAAAGAGAGGAAACAGGAGGAGAGAAACTGGCCCTACGCTATCCCGCATGCCATACTCGTGGTTTTGTCTGTGATTGGAATCGTAAACTGTATCTCATGGACTTTTGCCACAGGAAGAATTGATTATATTGTGATTCTTTTCTGGCTGTTTTTAAATCTGTACAATATTGTCATGTCCCTGTTTTTTATTCTGGGAAGAAAGACCGTGC
Source organism: uncultured Roseburia sp. (assembly GCA_947174805.1). Lineage (GTDB taxonomy): Bacteria > Bacillota > Clostridia > Lachnospirales > Lachnospiraceae > Roseburia_B. The sequence goes on from CAMWKH010000001.1 coordinate 153,750, forward strand.
GGAATGCGGAGCGGCAGAAAGTTTCCATACCCTGCGTGGTAAAGACACGGTTCGAGGAGATGGAGGGAGTCACGGAGGATATATCGGAAAGCGGGACATCCATTTATCTCAATGTGCCCTGTGATATAGAGGAGGACGAGCCGGTCACCCTTACATTGGACGATGGGTATTATCACGCCGAAGTGGAGGGAAGGGTGGTCTCCGTTGCCAACAGAGACGGGAAGAGATGGAGATATGCCTTTAAGATAGCGGATTTAAAGGACAGCAGGGCAGAGTACTGCCAGCTGATTTATGACAGGGAGCCCTCCCTGCCCACCAACCTGGACGAGTCCCAGAGCAGTTTTGAGGATTTGAAGAAGAATGTGACCAAACGTATGGTAAACTCGGAGTTTCACAACAGGAAGAAGGCCAGAATCCCTGTCAACAAAACATTTTTGGCTGACGGGTATAATGAAGTGATGATGGTAAACTATAATTATGACTATGTGCTCCTGGAAAAACGCCTGGGCCTGGGACGTTATGTGGATTTGGAATTGGAGGAGGGCCTTAAGCTGGAGCTTGGAAAATGCCGTGAGCTGGGGCGGGGGGGGATTCTCTACCGTGTGGAAAATGAAGCCGAGCTCTATGAGGATTTTGTCCTTCACACAAAAATCAGGGAGTGGATTATGAAGCTGCTTGCCCTGGAGGAAAACCAGGTGGAGGAGAAGGCAGGATACAGCAAGAAACATGTTGTTAAGGAAGATGAGTTTTCGGAAATGGAATGTCTGTAGCAAACAAGGAGTATCTGTATGAAGTTAAAGAAAACTGTAAGTGTGGCTTTTTTGGCATTTTTTCTGCTGCTTCCCCACATAAATGCCCAGGGGGAAAAAACACTTGACTTTAAAGAATATATCCCCGGAGGGGAAGAGGGGGAAAATGTTTCCGTAAAAACAGATGCGGAAAAGGGAAAGCTGGATATCCAGTTTTCCTTTGAGGAGACAGGGTATCACACGGTGACTGCATTTCAAAACGATATGCAGGAGTTACAAGATGAAATAGGAGTGCGCTTTACTGTGGAAAACCTTTCAGGAGGAACAGCCAGAATGAATCTGGCGGTGATTAACAGCGAGGGCACGGTTCTTCAGGTGAAAGACGGATGCTACGTCCGTCTCACAGAAAAAGACGTTCCAGGAGAAGCATCCTATTCCCCTGCGGAAAACGGTTGTTTTGAATTGCCGGAAGGGTTTTACGGGGATGTGGAGATTCCTTTTTCTCTCTGTGTCAGCGAGGTGGGCGTGGCGGATCATTCCACAGATAAGATTACAGCCTATGGGGTGGTTTGTGTAACGGAGGGTAAAACTCCCTGCCATCTTGTGTTCCACAAAATGTCCTTTGCCGATAAAAAGCATATAAAAGATGCGAAGGAAGGGGCTTTTTTGGAGATAGAAGGTCCCGATTCCATGTTGAAATCCCATGTGGGGGAGAGTAAGGAGAAGTATCGGGCAGTGGTTTACAATATGCTGGGAGAAGGGGAGGAAACGAAAGCATCCTTTTCCCTGGGGGAAAACTCCCAGGGGATTACGGCGGATGAGGAAGGCTGGGTGGTGGTTTCCGAAGATTTAAGTCAGGAGTCCTTCACTCTGAAAGCCGAAATTTCCCAGGGGATGAGAGCACAGAAAAAGATTTTACTTCAGGAATCATGGACAATGCAGGTGCTTACAGAAAACGGCTATGACGCTTCCATTGCGCCACCCTCAGAAATTCGTTCCGTGGAAGGTGAAATGGCGGTTCTGACGGAGGAGCGGATTTTATGGACCATCCGATTAAGCTTTGTAGCAGCCGTAGTGCTCTTATTTGCCTATTACGCTGTAGTCCGTAAACGAAATCGCATGAGGAGGGAATAGAGGTGTTATTTTCCAGCATAATTTTTCTTTTCTATTTTTTGCCGGTGGTACTGGCGCTTTATTATCTGTTCCGGTTTAATACTCCTGTTAAAAATGCCATATTATTAGTGGCCAGTCTGTTTTTTTACGCCTGGGGGGAGCCCTGGTTTCTCTTTGTCATGCTGGCGTCTATTGTGGGAAATTATTTTCTTGCCTTGTTGGTGGACAAATACCGGGGGAGGCCGGAGAGGGCTAAATTTTATGTTGTTTTGTCGGTGGTTTTAAATATCGGACTGTTGTTTGTATTTAAATACCTGGATTTTTTAATACGAAATGTAAATCAGGTGACGGGGAGAGAGCTTCCCCTTACAGGGCTTGCCCTGCCCATTGGGATTTCTTTTTTCACTTTCCAGGCTATGTCCTATGTCATTGATGTTTACAGGGGAAACGGGGAGATGCAGAAAAATCCTTTTTATGTAGCTCTTTACATCGCCTTCTTTCCTCAGCTTATCGCAGGGCCTATTGTGCGCTATGAGACCATTGCACAGCAGATACATCACAGAACGGAGACGGTGGATAAGTTTGCCGTGGGGGTTTGCAGGTTTATTGCAGGAATGGGGAAAAAGGTACTGCTCTCCAATAATTTTGCCATAATTGCGGACCGTATTTTTGACGGTTATCAAAGCGGAAATTGTCCTGTGACTCTTGCCTGGCTGGGTTCCTTTGCCTATACCCTTCAGATTCTCTTTGACTTTTCCGGGTATTCGGATATGGCTATCGGTCTGGGACTGATGTTTGGATTTAAATTTGAAGAGAATTTCAATTATCCTTATATATCAAAATCTATCGGGGAATTCTGGAGAAGATGGCATATTTCCCTGGGCACCTGGTTTAAGGAATACATCTATTTTCCCCTGGGCGGCTCCCGGGTAAAAAATATGGATATTGTGCTTCGGAATATGATGGTGGTATGGGTATTTACAGGAATCTGGCACGGGGCGGAATGGACTTTTCTCATTTGGGGCCTTATAAACTTTGCGGCCCTGGTCTTTGAGCGCTTTGTGGATTTTGAGGAAATCGAGGGCCATGACTGTGCCAGGTGGTTTTACACCATGTTCATTGTAAACCTGGGCTGGGTAATTTTCCGGGCGGAAAATCTTGTGTATGCTGGAAACTATATTAAGTGCATGTTTGGTTTTGGAGGTGGGGGCTTTTTCAGTGATTACACCTTAATGTATTTAAGAGAATACGGAATTTATTTTATTGCAGCCATTATCTTTTGTATCCCTTTTGGAAAGCGGATGAATTACCTTATTATAAAAGACCAGGTATCAAAACCTGTGCTGCGGCTTTTAAATACATTGTATCCCATTGCAATGATCGGCATATTCCTTATCTGTGTCACCTCACTGGTAAAGGGAAGTTACAACCCCTTTATTTATTTTAACTTTTAAGGAGGAGAGGGATGGAAAAATTAAAAGGCAAGAAAATTGTAACTATGATTCTCTTTCTCATGTGCATTTTTCTCTATTCGGCCATTAACATAAAAAAAGAGCTGCCTGTCTTACAGGAGACCTTTGAAAAACTGGATTTTTCTCAGGAATTAAAGAAGCAGATACAGTCCGTGGAGTCCGCTGTCAATGACAATGTGGCGGGAAAGTATTATTTCATAGACGCTTATGGATATTTACAGCGTTTGCTGGGGAAAAATGAAGAGTCCAACTTTGAGGTGGTAAAAGACACGGAGGGAAAACTTCATTATACTTATTTTACGGATAAGCCCAATGACACTCATGAGGTTGCAAAGAGGGCTGCAAACTTGAAAAAAGCCCTGGAAGGGGAAACCAAGGTGATTTATGTCCTTCCTCCGGAAAAATATATCAAAGGCCATACGAAATTTGACAGAGGGCTTCCCTATCCAATGGCAAACGAGGCTGCGGATTTATTTGTGGAATATCTCAAGGATTATGACATTCCCTGTCTTGATTTACGGGATAGTTTAAGAACCAGCGGTCTTGACATGACTGAAGTGTTTTACACAACGGACCATCACTGGAAGATTGAAACGGCATTCTGGGCAGCGTCCTGTTTTGATCAGTGGATGAATGAAACCTTTGGGGAGAATATAGACCCGGAGGGATTTTACAAGGAGAAAAGTAATTATAACTGGATTACTTACAAAGAGATTTCATTAGGCTCTATGGGGAGAAAAACAGGGCGTTATTATGCCGGTGTGGATGATTTTACCCTGATTTATCCGAAATTTGAGACAATGTATACCTATGTGAACTCCTTACAGCCGGATTTAAAATACATAGGGCGCTTTGAGGAGGCCCTTATGGCTACCCCCATGATCCGTCAGAGCAGCGATCCCTTTGATGCAGATATGTATATGTCCTATCTGTATGGAAACCCTGCATTTTCCCACATTGAAAACATGAATGAGGAGGGGGGGCTGAATATCTGCTTTATCAAGGATTCCTTTGCGGTTCCTTTTGCGGCTTTCACATCCCTTCGGTGCCATACGGTGGACATGATAGACCCCAGGTATTTTGAGGAGGATTATGTGGAAACACTTCGGCAGGGAGATTATGATTATGTGATTCTTATGGTATCCCCCCAGAATCTGGTGGAAGAATTTTTCCCTTTTGGGGAAAAATAGGAGGTTTCGTGGAAATATGAAGAGAAAACTGGCTTTTTTTATGACGGTGTCTTTTCTCTTGTGCACAATTTTCCCTGTCTGCGGATGTGCAGGGAAAAAGGAGAGTGAGGCAATGCTTTTTGTAAAAGAGATGGGAAACGGGATTAACATGGGAAACTCCCTGGATTCTACCGGGCTTCGGGAGTATAATCCTCTGGTTCAGGATTTGGATTTTGAGACATTTTGGGGAAATCCTCCCCTGGCAAAAGAGCAGTTTCATGCGGTAAAGACTGCCGGTTTTAGCACGGTGCGCATTCCTGTTACCTGGCAGGACCATATGGACGAAAATGGGAAGGTTTCCCCTGTTTGGATGGAACGGGTGGACGAGGTGGTGCGCATGGCCTTAGAGGAAGATTTATATGTGATCTTGGATACCCATCACGAGGACTGGCTGGATTTGGAAGTCAACCAGAAGGAGAAAACAGAGGAGAAATTTGCCTTTTTGTGGGAACAGATAGCCCAGCAGTTTGCAGACTGCGGAGAAAAGCTTCTTTTTGAGGGGATAAATGAACCTAGAAAACGGGACAGTGAGGGGGAGTGGAAGAAAGGGACGAAAGAGTCTAGGGAAATGTTAAACGGACTGAACCAGATTTTTGTAGATACGGTAAGGCATTCAGGGGGCAATAATTCCTCCCGGTATCTTTTGCTGGATTCCTACGCCTCCAATCCCATTGGCGGAGGCTTTGAAGATTTTGTACTCCCTGAGGACCCACGGTTGATTGTGTCTGTGCATGCCTACTATCCCTATGATTTCTGCCAAAATATGTCTGACCAAGCTTCCCTTTCCTGGGACAGAGGCAGCAGAAGCGATACCAAAGAGATGAAACAATCCTTTGTCAATGCTAAGCGAAAGTTTTTGGACAGAGGGATTCCTGTGATTTTAACAGAGTTTGGATGCGTGGATAAATCCAATAAACCGGAGAGGGTGGAGTGGACAAAGTATGTGATGGAGCTCTCAGAGAAATACGGGATTCCCTGTCTGTGGTGGGACGAAGGAAAGTATTACAAAATTCTGGACAGGACTTCTCTTACGTGGGAGGAAGAGATTCTCAAAATTCTTACCGGGAAAAATGAATAATTTGACTATTTTTTGATTTTCCGTTATAATAAGAATAATTATGCGTAGATGAAAAATGCGGTAGAGTATAGGGTATAACCAGGGGGATTTCATGATTAAGAGCATGACAGGGTTCGGGCGCTGTGAAATTTGTGAGAATGACCGTAAATTTACAGTGGAGATTAAGTCGGTCAACCACAGATATCTGGATGTGAATATTAAAATGCCGAAAAAATTAAGTTTTTTTGAGAGCGGCATCCGCACAGTGCTAAAGGAGTATGTACAGCGGGGGAAAGTGGATGTTTTTATCACTTACGAGGACAATACGGAAGAAAATTTTTCGTTAAAGTACAACGAAGATGTAGCTGCGGCTTATTTAAAGTATCTTCGCCTGATGGCGGAAAAATTTGATTTGGAAGATGATATCAGGGTAAGCACGCTGTCCAGATATCCGGAAGTATTTACAATGGAAGAACAGAGCGTGGACGAAAAGGAGCTGTGGCAGCTTTTGGAGGGGGCTCTTAAAAAAGCCTGCGAAGGGTTTGTCCAGTCGAGAATCGCCGAGGGGGAATGCCTGAAGCGGGATTTGATGGATAAACTTAATACGATGAGTGCCTGCGTGGATTTTATTGAGGAGCGCTCCCCGGTTATTTTGCAGGAATACAGGACGCGCCTTGAAGCCAAAGTGGGAGAATTGCTGGAAAACAGCACAATAGACGATTCCAGAATCGCTGCGGAAGTCACCATATTTGCGGATAAAATCTGTGTGGATGAGGAGACGGTTCGCTTAAGGAGCCATATTGAGAGCACCAGGGCAGCCCTTTTAGAGGGGGGAAGCATAGGGAGAAAGCTGGATTTTATCGCCCAGGAGATGAACAGGGAGGCGAATACGATTCTCTCTAAATCCAACGACCTGCAGATTTCCGATACGGGAATTGATTTAAAGACAGATATTGAAAAAGTCAGGGAACAGATTCAGAATATTGAATAGTGTACAGAGGTTTGAAATTATATGGCAGAACTTATGAATATCGGATTTGGCAATCTGGTACATACGGATAAAATCGTTGCGATTATCACACCGGATTCCGCCCCGGCAAAGCGGCTGGTACAGCATGCAAAACAGGGGGAACATATTGTGGATGCCACCCAGGGCAGAAAGACCAGGAGCATCCTTATCATGGAACAGCAGATGGTGGTGTTGTCCGCCTTGGGGCCGGATACCCTGGCGGGACGCTTTCATGAAGTATTCAGGGAATCGGAGGAGAAAAAGTGATGGCAAAGGAAGGAATTTTAATCGTATTTTCCGGCTTTTCGGGAGCGGGAAAGGGAACTATTATGAAGGAGCTTTTGAAACGCTATCCAGAAACTTATGCCCTTTCCGTATCTGCTACCACCAGGTCTCCAAGACCCGGCGAGACGGAAGGAATTGAATATTTTTTTAAAACAAGAGAAGAATTTGAAAAAATGATTGAAAAAGAAGAGCTGATAGAGTATGCTAGGTACGTTGAAAATTATTACGGCACGCCAAAGGCATATGTGGAGGAGCAGCTCTTGGCAGGTAAAGATGTGATTCTGGAGATTGAGATTCAGGGGGCCTTAAATATTAAGAAAATGTTTCCCCAGGCACTGCTGTTGTTTGTGACCACCTGGGATGGGAAGACCTTAAAAGAGCGTCTTTTAGGCCGGGGCACAGAGACCTTGGACGTGGTTCAGGCCAGGCTTTTGCGGGCGGGGGAGGAGTCCCAGGGAATGGAAAACTATGATTACCTGGTAGTAAATGAAGATTTGGGCCGTACCGTGGAACAAGTGCATTCCATTATATGCAGCGAGCACATGAGAGTAAGCCGAAATACAGAATTTATTCATCATATCAGAGAAGATTTAAATAATTTTTTAAAAGGAGATTGAATATGATACATCCATCTTATGTTGAACTGATGAAAGTGGTAAATAACGATGTTGCCATAGGGGAGGAGCCGGTGGTAAACAGCCGTTATTCTATTGTGATTGCCTCTGCAAAAAGAGCGCGCCAGCTCATTGACGGTGCGGAACCTTTGGTTCCCAACGCGTACAATAAAAAGCCTTTATCCATTGCAGTGGATGAACTCTACAAAGGCGAAGTAAAGATTATGACTGAGGATGAGGTAGAAGAATAGGGATATGGATAGGCAGCGATAGAGGTACTGGTTTCTTTTTTGCCCCGGGGCAAGGAGAAGTGTCCCCTGTCGCTGTATCCTTTCCTGGAGGAGTAGATGAAAGTATTTTTTATATCACTGGGATGTGACAAAAATCTGGTGGATTCCGAAAATATGCTTGGAATGCTGACGGAACAGGGAGTCACCGTTACAAATCAGGAGCAGGAGGCGGATGTGATTATCGTCAATACCTGCTGTTTTATAGGGGATGCCAAGGAGGAGAGCATCAACACCATCTTGGAGATGGCGGAGTACAAAAAAAGCGGGAATTTAAAAGGGCTGATTGCCGCCGGGTGTCTGGCCCAGCGTTACTGTGAAGAGATAAAAAGGGAAATTCCCGAGGTGGACGCTATATTGGGAACCAATTCCTGGGATGAGGTATATCAGGCGGTGCGCCAGGTGCTTGAGGGGAAAAAATATGAAAACGTAAAGCCCCTTACCAGTATTCCCCAGTTCTCGGAACATCGCATTGTGACCACGGGGGGGCATTATGCCCATCTTAAAATTGCAGAGGGATGCAATAAGCGCTGTACATATTGCATTATCCCTCAAATCAGGGGGGAGTACCGAAGCGTGCCCATAGAAGAACTTGCTGCCCAGGCAAGGAGGCTTGGGGACGCCGGGGTGAAAGAGCTGATATTAGTGGCCCAGGAGACGACCCTTTACGGGGTGGACCTTTACGGGAAAAAGTCTCTGGGAAGGCTTTTAGATGAATTAAATAAAATTCCGGGAATTTACTGGATTCGGATTTTGTACTGTTATCCCGAGGAGATTGACGATGAGCTGATGGATGCGATAATACGAAATAAGAAAGTCTGCCATTATCTGGATATGCCCATCCAACATGCCAGCGACGGCATTTTAAAGCGCATGGGGAGACGCACCTGCAAAAAGGATATTGCGGCAGCGGTAGAGAAATTAAGGGAACGCATACCGGATATCTGCCTTCGCACCACGTTAATCTGCGGTTTTCCAGGGGAAACACAGGAAGAGCATGAGGAACTTTTGGCCTTTGTCAATGATATGGAATTTGACCGGCTGGGGGCATTTGCTTATTCTCCCGAGGAGGGCACTCCTGCAGAGACGTTTCCGGACCAGGTAGAGGAGGAAGTAAAACTTACCTGGCAGGAGGAAGCGATGGAGTTACAGCAGGAAATTTCCTACGATAAAAACCAAGAACTTTTAGGACGGGAATTCCTGGCCTTTGTGGAGGGAAAGGTTGCGGAGGAAAATGCCTATATTGCAAGAACCTACCGGGATGCCCCGGATGTGGACGGCTATGTGTTTATCCAGACGGAGGAGACTTTAATTACCGGGGATTTTGTGAAAGTAAAAATCACCGGGGCATATGAATATGATTTGATAGGAGAGATTGTGAAATGAAAATGAATTTGCCAAACAAACTGACAATGATTCGTATTATTTTAATTCCATTTTTTGTGGTTTTACTGCTGTATCCCATGGTAGATTACAGTAATTATATAGCGACGGGAATTTTCATTGTGGCCAGCCTCACGGACCTGGCAGACGGAAAGATTGCAAGAAAATACAACCTGGTTACCAATTTCGGGAAATTTATGGACCCTCTGGCGGATAAGCTTTTGGTATGTTCCGCTATGATCTGTCTCATTGAGACGGGACAATTAGCTGCCTGGATTGTCATTGTGATCATCAGCCGTGAGTTTATTATCAGCGGTTTCCGTCTGGTGGCTTCCGACAATGGCGTGGTGATTGCCGCAAGTTACTGGGGAAAATTTAAGACAACATTTCAGATGTTTATGATTATTGTCTTAATATTGGATATCGATATGGTATTTTTTGATATTTTGGGGGTTGTGCTCACCTATGTGGCCCTGATACTTACTATAATTTCCCTTATTGATTATATTGTGAAGAATAAACAGGTGCTAAATGAGCAAAACTGATTTTAGGCATTGTAAAATCAGAACAGGAGAATCTTTGTATGGATGAATATAGCGCAAGGGAAGAGAAGGTGGCGGCCCTTCTAAAAGAGAAGGGCTTAAAGGTTACAACGGCGGAGTCCTGCACCGGCGGTCTTATCGCAGGAACATTGGTGAATGTTTCCGGCATTTCCAGCCATTTTGAGGAAGGGTATATCACTTATTCCAATGAGGCCAAAGAAAGGCTTCTTGGGGTGAGTCATGAAACTTTGGAAAAATTCGGGGCAGTAAGCCGGGAGACCGCCAAGGAGATGGCCCTTGGGGCAAGACTTAAGGCAGGGGCAGATATTTCCATTGTCTCCACAGGGGTTGCAGGCCCCGAGGGGGGCACAAAGGAGAAGCCTGTGGGCCTTGTTTACCTGGGATGTGCTTTTGGGGATGAGGTGGCAGTGGAGCGCCATGTTTTCCCTGGAAATAGATGGGAGGTAAGGTATGCCTCCACCCAGGCGGCTTTACAGTTATTGGAAAAAGTGATGACAGAGGATAAGAGATGAGAATTATTGCGGGAAGCAAGAGGAGCATGCCATTAAAAACCATAGAGGGAAATGACACCCGGCCTACAACGGACAGGATAAAAGAGACGTTATTTAATATGATCCAGGGAGAAATTCCGGGGGCTTATTTTTTAGATTTATTTGCCGGAAGCGGGCAGATTGGGCTGGAGGCGGTTAGCCGTGGGGCAAACTTTGCCGTATTCGTGGAAAATCAGAAAAAAGCTGCAGCTTGTATTGAAGAAAATATACGCTTTACAAAATCGGAGAGGGAAAGCCTTCTTTTCAAGATGGACGTGCTTTCCGCACTCCGGTCCTTAGAGGGAAAATACAGATTTGACATTATTTTTATGGACCCTCCTTATCACAAAAAGCAGGAGGAGGAAGTGCTCTGTTATCTGAAAGATTCCTCCCTGTTAAAAGAGGATGGGCTGGTGATAGCGGAAGCGGCATTGAATGCAGATTTTTCTTTTGCAAAGGAATTCGGCTTTCAGGTTACAAGGGAAAAGAACTATAAGACCAATAAACATGTGTTTATGGTAAAAGTGCAGAAATAGGAGAGTATATGAAAAAAGCAATTTATCCCGGAAGTTTCGACCCGGTTACTTTTGGGCATCAGGATATGATTATCCGTTCCTCCGCCATTGTGGACGAACTGGTGGTGGGCGTATTGAATAACAGGGCAAAAAATTCATTGTTTTCTGTGGAGGAACGTGTTAGTATGTTAAAAGAGATGACCGCTTCTCTGCCCAATGTTACAGTGGATTCTTTTGACGGGCTTTTGGTGGACTACATGAAAGAACACGGGGTGACCCTTATTGTGAGAGGGCTTAGGGCGGTGACGGATTTTGAATATGAGTTGCAGATTGCCCAGACCAACCATGTGGAGAATCCTGATGTGGAGACGATTTTTTTAACCACCAATTTGCAGTATTCGTATTTAAGTTCCTCCATCGTCCGGGAGTTTGCAGCCTACGGCGGTGATATCTCTAAGTTTGTTCCGGCACAGTTTATTGACAGGATTTATGAGAAATATAATATTAAAAAGTAAGGAGTGTGGCCATGAACAGCAGAATTGAGCAGATTATTGAAGAAATTGAAGAATACATAGATGGCTGTAAGATAAAACCTTTATCCAACGGTACGCAGATTATTGTGAACAGAGAAGAGATTGATGAATTGCTGACTGAGCTTAGGACCAAAACTCCCGATGAAATCAAACGGTATCAGAAAATTATCAGCAACAAGGAGGCCATTTTAGCGGACGCTAAGACAAAAGCGGACGAGATTATCGCCCAGGCCCAAGTGCAGACCAGCGAGTTAATCAGTGAGCACGAGATTATGCAGCAAGCCTATGCCCAGGCCAACGAGGTGGTGATGATTGCCACGAAACAGGCCCAGGAGATTTTAGATAATGCCACGAACGATGCCAATGCCATCCGTTTAAGCGCCATTACCTATACGGATGACATGTTAAAAGCCATGGAGGATGTGATTGCAAGCTCCATTGAAACAGCCAGGGCAAGAACGGACAATCTGGTAAATTCACTCCAGAGTTATCTGGATATCATTACCTCCAACCGTTCGGAGTTAGTTCCCCAGGAATTAGATGCAAAACCTCAGCCCCAGCCCCAGGCAGCCACGCCAAAGGGAACTGCGGCTTCCGGTTCAGGCACACAGAATACCGCCAAATAGCCGGTAAAAGATAAAACCGCTAAAGCCGCTTATCATGGCAAAGAACAGGCGAAGGAAAAGATAACGCCGGTGGGAGAAACCACAGTCTTTTGTCATAGAGCAGGTTTGGGCAAAACCGCAGAGTCCTCCGAATGAGGCGAAGAACAGGGCCAGGGGGTAGGTGAAACTTAAGGGAAGGTTGGTATCTTTCAAATAGGAAATACCGGTTGTCACTTCCACGCACCCTGTGAGAAGCAGGTTTAGCAGCGGAAACTGTCTGTTATAAGTATGCAGCATGGAGGCAAAAATGGAAAAAAGTATTATGTATCCCCCTAATTTTGTCAGAGCTTCAAAACCGTTCATAATACCGGCATCTATCATTCCAAAATCCAGATGAGGAATAGATGCCGCATTTTTTGTATTGGAGAAGGGGTGTCTTCTCAGCTTAGACCGGGCGTAAATACAGGGCGGCAGGTATAAAAGCAGAAAGCTTACGGGTATCATTTCCGGCAGGTTTAAAATACTTGTGAGGAGATACCCGCTGAAAAATACAGGGCTTAGCTGGTTAAAACAAATGGCCAGAAGCTCCCCCTCCTCCCTGGTGATGGACTGTTTTACCGTTAAATCCCCGCTGATTTTACTGCCCATGGGAAATCCAAAGAGGATGCCCCCTAACAGGGCAAAACACCCGTTTCTGCTGGTTTTAAACAGATGTCTGGTGAGAGGGTACAAATATTTTGTGATGAGCTGCATATAATTGGAGTACACCAGGATGTTGGAAAGGATGGCAAGGGGCAAAAGTGCCGGGAGGAGCTTTTGATACCACAGCAAAAGTCCGTCAAATGCCGCCTTTGTGGAAATCCCGGGATGTGTTATAATAAATAAAAGTATGACAATAAATAGTAGGATAAGCAAATGATTTTTTTTCATATAAAAATATATGAAAGGAGAAAGAAAGCTATGAGTAAATTGGAAAATTTGGAACCGGAGAGGGTATTTCATTTTTTTGAAGAAATCGCCTCCATTCCCCACGGTTCTTACCATACAAAAAGTATCAGTAATTATCTGGCGGATTTTGCAAAAAGCCGGGGGTTGGAATATTACCAGGATGATACGGATAATGTGGTGATAATTAAGGAGGCCGCAGAGGGGTACGGGGATTTGGAACCTGTGATTCTCCAGGGACACATGGATATGGTCTGTGAAAAAGAGTCTGGATGCGAAATTGACTTTTTAAACGACGGGCTGGATTTGTATGTGGAGGGGGATTTTTTAAAGGCGAGAGGAACTACCTTAGGGGGGGATGACGGCATCGCCCTAGCCTACGCCCTGGCAATTTTAGATTCCCAGGATTTAAAACACCCAAGAATCGAGGCCGTGTTTACCACAAATGAGGAAGTGGGGCTTTTAGGTGCAAAAGACATTGATTTGTCCATGTTGAGAGGACGTATCCTTTTAAACATAGATTCCGATGTGGAGGGACATTTTCTCACCAGCTGTGCAGGGGGGCTTTCCGCCCACAGCCATATTCCTGTGGAATACCATACCTTACAGGGGGTGGGAATTTCCATAAAGCTTTTTGGCCTCTCCGGCGGGCACTCCGGCGGTGAAATACACAAGGAGCACTGTAACGCAGCCATTGCCATGGGCAGGATTTTAAAAGAGATTGAAGAAAATTGTCCTGTGGGGCTCTGTGAGCTTTCCGGGGGGTTAAAGGATAACGCCATTCCCAGGGAGGGGGAGGCTTTGATTGCAGTGCCTGGGGAAGCGAAAGATACTGTGCTTTCTGTGCTGCATACAGTGGAAGGCATACTGAAAAAAGAGTATGATGTGTCAGAGCCTAAGCTTGCCCTTTTGGTGCAAGTTTTAGATACAAAGGAGTACTCTGTTTTAAAGCCTGCTTCCATGCAAAGAGTGTTATTTTACCTTCGCAATGTGCCGGACGGGGTGATGCACAAAAGTATGCATATAGAAAACCTGGTGGAGACGTCCCTGAACCTTGGGATTATGGAGTTAAAAGGGGAAGAGTTTTACACCTGTACTTCCGTGCGCAGCAGCGTGGGCACAAGAAAGGAAGAACTTGCAAAAAGGCTGTGCTACCTGGTGGAATTCTTGGGGGGAGAATTTGAAATAGAGGGGGATTATCCTGCCTGGGAGTACCGCAGCGAGTCAAAGCTCAGAGAAAAGATTTCCCAAGTTTACAGGGAGATGTATGGGAAGGAGCCTGTCTTTGAGGCCATCCATGCAGGGCTGGAGTGCGGTATTTTGTCGGAAAAGATTCCTGATTTGGATGCGGTATCTTTTGGGCCGGATAATTTTGATATCCACACCCCAAAGGAGCGGTTAAGCATATCCAGCACAAAGCGTGTGTGGGAGTTTTTAACGGGATTTTTGGAGAAGGCCAGGTAATTTTTGAGATGGAGACAATATCTACTTGTCTTTTTACTGTTTCTGACCCTTGTCATGGGAAACTGCCTGCTCTTTGACTATTTTAAGGAACAGCAGGGGCTGCTTTTCGGGGAAGATTTGAATCTGGACAGTATCCGGCAGGATATAGTGTATTTTCCTGTGGCGGAGTCCTCCTTTGACCCATCCGGGTATCAGGTCACTTATGCGGACAGTTACGGTTCCGCCAGAAATTTTGGAGGGGACAGAGTGCACGAGGGCTGTGATTTGATGGCTTCCTCCAACCGGCGGGGACACTATCCTATTGTCAGCATTTCCGACGGGGTGGTGGAAAAAATCGGCTGGCTGAAACTGGGGGGATACCGTATCGGCATCAGAAGCCCTCACGGAGTCTATTTTTATTATGCCCATTTAAACGATTATTTCCGGGAGTTTGCCGTGGGGGACAGGATAGAGGCCGGGGAGGTTTTGGGTTTTATGGGAGACAGCGGATACGGGGAGGAGGAGGGCACCACCGGTATGTTTCCGGTGCATCTCCACCTGGGGATTTATCTCAATGACAAGGACGGGAGAGAGAAGACCGCCAATCCCTTTCCATTTCTGCAGGAATTGGAGAAAAAGAAGCTGAGATTTTATTTTGAGTAGGAGAGAGAGATGCGTCTGGATAAGCTGCTGTCGGATATGCAGGTGGGAACGAGAAGTGAAATCAAAAAATATATCAAAGCTGGTCTTGTGACGGTAAACGGTGGTGCCGCAAGTCCCCAGTTAAAAGTGGGCCCGGAGGATACCATTACCTTTCGGGGGAAAGAGATTTCCCACAGGCCGTTGGAATACTTTATGCTTTATAAACCCGGGGGCTGCGTCACCGCAAGGCGTGACAATTTTCACAAATCTGTCATGGATTTTATAGAGGATGGAAGAAAGGACCTATCCCCGGTGGGGAGACTGGATTTGGATACCACAGGGCTTCTTCTCATTACCAATGACGGGAAACTGGCCCATGCCCTTTTAAGCCCGAAAAAGCATGTGAAAAAGCTTTACGAGGCCAGGGTAAAGGGCCGGGTCACGCAGGAGGATGTGCTAAAGTTTGAAAGCGGGGTGGATATCGGGGACGATACCCTGACAAAGCCGGCGCAGCTTAAGATTTTACAGGCGGGAGAGGAATCTCTTGTTCAAATTTCCATCACGGAAGGGCGGTATCATCAGGTAAAGCGCATGTTTTTGGCGGTGGGCAAAGAGGTTCTCACTTTAAAACGCCTGGCTATGGGAGAGCTTGCCCTGGATGAAAGCTTAGCGCCTGGAGAGTGCCGCAGGCTTACGGAAGAGGAAGTGGCAATATTAAAAAAATTGGAGGAGGTTTTATGCTAGAAGGTATTAAAGCAGTGATATTTGACCTGGACGGGACACTGGTGGATTCCATGTGGATGTGGAGAAATATTGATATGGAGTTTTTAGCCGAAAGAAACCTCCCTTATGAGGAGGATTTGCAGGATAAGATAGAGGGAATGAGTTTTACGGAGACCGCCAGATATTTTCAGGAATATTTTAAACTGACGGAAACTGTGGAGGAATTGAAACAAATCTGGAACGAGATGGCTATAGATAAATACCGTCATGAAGTTCCCTTAAAAGAGGGAGCGGGAGAGTTTTTGGAATATTTAAAAGAGAATAATATAAAGATGGGAATCGCCACCAGTAATTCCAGTGAGCTGGTCCAGGCAGTTGATGCTGCCCATGGGCTAAGCCGTTACATATCCTGTGTCATCACCGCCTGTTCGGTGAATAAAGGAAAGCCGGCCCCGGATGTTTATCTGGAGGCGGCAAGGCAGCTGCATGTAAATCCGGGAGACTGCCTGGTATTTGAGGATCTTGTGAAAGGCATGGAGGCAGGAAAAAACGCAGGGATGAGAGTCTGCGGCGTGGAGGATGACTATTCCCTTGGCCAGCGGGAGAGGAAGCGGAAAACCTGCGATTACTACATCCGTTCTTTTTTGGAAATTTTTGACAACACTTATGAGATTATGGAGCATTGACGATGAATAAAGGGTTTCTGCCTGTTACAAGAGAAGAAATGTTACACCAGGGAATCTCACAGCCTGATTTTGTCTATGTGATAGGGGATGCCTATGTGGACCATCCCTCCTTTGGACATGCTATTATTTCCAGGGTGTTGGAGTCCCGGGGATACAGTGTGGGGATAATTTCCCAGCCGGATTGGAAATATGAGGATTCCATAGACGTGTTTGGGGAGCCGAGGCTTGGTTTTTTAGTCTCCGCCGGAAACATGGACTCTATGGTAAACCATTACTCCGTGTCGAAAAAGCGCCGGGACAAAGACGCTTTCACCCCGGGAGGTGTTATGGGAAAACGCCCGGATTATGCAACCATTGTGTACTGCAATTTAATCCGTCGGAAATATAAAAAGACTCCTGTCATCATCGGGGGCATTGAGGCCAGTTTAAGGCGTCTTTCCCATTATGACTACTGGAGCAATAAAATAAAGCGATCCATCCTTTTGGACTCCGGTGCGGATTTGATTTCCTACGGTATGGGGGAGCGGAGCATTGTGGAGATTGCGGACGCTTTAAACAGCGGACTTGACATAAAAGATATCACCTTTATCCCAGGTACGGTATATAAGACAAGAAAACAGGAAGATATCTATGACGCCCTTAAGCTCCCCTGTTTTGAGGAGGTAAAGGCGGGGAAAGAGGCCTATGCCAGAAGCTTTTATATTCAGTACTGCAATACGGACCCCTATTCGGGAAAACGTCTCTTTGAGACGTATGACGACAAAATGTATGTGGTGCAGAACCCTGCCGCAAAGCCTCTGACCACAAGTGAGATGGATACGGTGTATGCCCTGCCCTATATGCGCACCTATCATCCCTCCTACGAGGAATTGGGGGGAGTTCCTGCTATTTCTGAGGTAAAATTCAGCCTTGTGAGCAACCGGGGATGTTTCGGGGGATGCAGTTTCTGTGCCCTCACTTTCCATCAGGGAAGAATGATTCAGACCAGAAGCCATGAATCTATTGTAAACGAGGCAAAAAAGATGGTGTGGGAGGAAGATTTCAAGGGATATATCCATGATGTGGGAGGGCCTACGGCAAATTTCAGGGGAAAATCCTGTAAAAAACAGGAGAAAAACGGAGCCTGCCCCGGGAAGCAGTGCCTGTTTCCAAAGCCCTGTGAAAATTTGGAGGTTGACCATCAGGATTATCTGGCCCTGCTGCAGAAATTAAGAAACCTGCCCAATGTGAAAAAAGTGTTTATCCGCTCCGGCATTCGGTTTGACTATCTGATATATGATAAGGACAGAACCTTTCTCAGAGAGCTGTGCGAACACCATGTCAGCGGCCAGTTAAAAGTGGCCCCGGAACATATATCAAATGAAGTCTTAACTAAAATGGGGAAACCTCCGGTGGAAGTCTACGAAAAGTTTGTGGAGATGTACAAAAGAACGAATGAAAAGCTGGGAAAGAATCAGTTTTTAGTGCCCTATCTCATGTCCTCACACCCCGGTTCCACATTAAAGGAGGCGGTGGAGCTGGCGGAGTACCTTAGGGATTTGGGATATATGCCCCAGCAGGTACAGGATTTTTATCCCACACCCTCCACCATATCCACCTGCATGTATTATACCGGTCTTGACCCAAGGACCATGGAGCCTGTATATGTGGCAAAAAATCCCCACGAGAAGGCAATGCAGCGGGCATTGATTCAATACAGGAATCCGAAAAATTATGAGCTGGTGCGGGAGGCCCTCGTAAAAGCGGGACGGGAAGATTTAATCGGATATGATAAGAAATGCCTGATCCGCCCAGGAAAGGGAGAGGGGACTTATTCCAAACATCCGGGGAAAATCCATGGACAGGGGAGCAGGAAAAATTCCGGGGGGAAACCCGGCAAAAAGAAGACCATCCGAAATGTGCACAAAAAAAGGGATAAATCATGAGGGAGATTCTAATTGAAAAAAACCAGGCGGGACAGAGATTTGACAAATATTTAAAGAAACTTCTCTGCGGCGCCAACAGCAGTTTTATCTATAAAATGCTCCGGAAAAAAAATATTGTCTTAAACGGGAAAAAATCAGAAGGGGCGGAAAAACTGAAAGAGGGCGACAAGGTGACGCTGTTTTTTTCCCAGGAGACCTTTGAGAAGTTTACGGCCAGTGAGTCGGAGGCTTTCAGAATCCAAAATCTTCCCAAAGTAAAAAAGGATAATCTGCCCTTTCAGGTGCTCTACGAGACAAGGGACATCTTAATCATAAATAAGCCCTCGGGCATGTTATCCCAGAAAGGGGAAAAGGGGGATATATCCGCCAATGAATATATCCTTTCCTACCTTCTGTTGACAGGGGCCATAAGAGAGACAGAGTTTGCCACATTCCGTCCCTCGGTGTGTAACCGTTTAGACCGGAATACTTCAGGAATACTCATTGCAGGGAAAACCTTAAAAGGACTCCAGGAGATGAGTGAAAATTTAAAGAACCGTTCTTTAAAAAAGTATTATTATGCCCTGGTAAAGGGGGAGGTGAGCGGGCGCTGCCGCCTTAAGGGATATCTCATAAAAGATGAAAAGACAAACCGGGTGTATGTGTCAAAAAAGCCAGACACAGGGCAGGAAAAGCCCATAGAGACAGAGTATGAGCCAATCATCACAAAAAATCAGGCCACTCTTCTCAATATTCATTTGATTACCGGGCGTTCCCATCAGATACGGGCCCATCTTTCCGCCATAGGCCACCCCATTATCGGGGACCCAAAATACGGGGACAGGGAAGTAAATGAGAGATACAAAAAACAGTATCAAATCACCTCCCAGCTCCTCCATGCGCGGTCTTTGGTTTTAGAAGACGGAAGGGAAATTACTGCCCCCCTGCCAAAAGATTTTACTAGAATACTGGGAGAGGAGAATGACATATGGCAACCTGGAATTCCAGAGGTTTAAGAGGTTCCTCCCTGGAAGAATTTGTTAATTTGACAAATGAAAAATATCTGGAGCAGAACCTGGCGCTGATACAAAAAATTCCCACCCCCATTACCCCTATCAACATTGATAAGGGCACAAGACATATCACCCTGGCCTATTTTGACCAGAAGAGCACCGTGGATTATATGGGGGCTGTCCAGGGGATTCCCGTGTGCTTTGACGCCAAGGAATGCCATACGGATACCTTTCCCCTGGCCAATATCCACGAACATCAGGTGGAGTTTATGAAACGCTTTGAGGGGCAGGGAGGAATCGCATTTTTTCTCATTGCTTTTACAGCCAGGGAGGAGTATTATTATTTACGGCTGTCTCTTCTGGAAAAATTCTGGGAACGGAGAAATTCCGGGGGGAGAAAAAGCTTTCGCTATGAGGAGCTGGAGCCGGAATTTTTTCTGGACAGGAAAAATTCATTTCTCATTCCCTACCTGGAAGGCCTGCAGAAAGATCTGGATGCCAGGGATTGACAATGGTCAAGAGATAAAATATAATAATTTCATTATTGTAGCACGTTAATACATGAAAGTGCAGGAGGAAACATGAAGCGAAAATTGCTGCATACGCCGGAGGGAGTCCGGGATATTTACAATGAGGAATGTGAAATCAAACAGGTGTTAAAAGAGCGATTAAAAAGGACAATGGGGCAGTACGGCTATCATATTATCCAGACGCCTACCTTTGAATTTTTTGACATATTTGGAAAGGAGATTGGAACCACCCCCTCCAAAGAATTGTACAAGTTTTTTGACCGTGAGGGAAATACCCTGGTTTTAAGACCGGATATCACCCCTTCCGTGGCGAGGGCGGCGGCAAAATATTTCAGTGACATTGACATGCCCATCCGTCTTTATTATATGGGAAATACCTTTACCAACAATTCCAGCTACCAGGGAAGGTTAAAGGAGAATACCCAGCTTGGGGGAGAGCTCATCGGGGACAATTCCGTGGAGGGTGACGGGGAGGTTTTATCCCTGGCCATAGAAAGTTTAAAGGCGGCGGGGTTAAAGGAATTCCAGCTGAGCGTAGGACATGCGGATTTCTTCTTAGGACTGGTGGAAGCTGCCGGCCTTAAGGAGGACGAGGAGGAGGAACTGCGGGAACTGATTTCCAATAAAAACTATTTCGGGGTGGACGAGATGGTTTCCAAATGGGATATGGAGGAGAGTCTGAGGTCTTTGTTCCGCATGCTGGGGGGCTCCTATTTTTCTATTGAAGAACTGGCAGGCGCCAGGGCATTAGCGGTGAATTACCCCAAGGTTTTATCTGCAGTTGTAAGGTTAGAAGAACTTCATAAAGTACTTGAAGTCTACGGTGTGGACAAATATGTCTCCTACGAGCCCGGCCTTTTAAGCAATTACCAGTACTATACAGGAATTATTTTTTCTGGTTATACATTTGGAACCGGGGAACCTATCTTAAAGGGTGGGCGTTATGACAAACTTTTGCACCACTTTGGAAAAGAGGCACCTGCCATTGGATTTGCAGTGGTAGTTGACCAGTTAATGTTAGCTTTAAGCCGCCAGAAGATTCAGGTTGAGGTCTCTCATACCGGCGAGATGATTGTATACACCAAAGAGCGTTTAAGAGACGCTATTCTTGCGGCAAAGAAAATACGTGACAATGGGGGCTGTGTGGAACTTTTTGCCATAGATAGCGGTAAGGGCAGGGAGGATTATGAACTGTACTGTGAGAAAAACCACATAGGAAACCTTACATTTTTAGATTAGGAGGCATAGGGGAATGGAGGACCAGAGATATCTCACATTTGCTTTGGGAAAAGGAAGGCTGGCAAAAAAGACCATGGAAATGTTTGGGAAAATCGGCATAACCTGTGAGGAAATGCAGGATAAGGATACCAGAAAACTTATTTTTGTGAACGAGGATTTAAAGTTAAGGTTCTTTCTGGCAAAAGGCCCTGATGTGCCCACCTATGTGGAATACGGAGCGGCAGATATCGGAATTGTGGGGAAGGATACTATTATAGAAGAGGCAAGAAATATCTACGAGGTTTTGGATTTAAATTTCGGGAAATGCAAAATGTGCGTATGCGGGCCGGAAAGCGCCCGGGAATTATTAAAACACCATGAACTTATCCGGGTTGCCACAAAATATCCCAGGATTGCGAAAAATTACTTTTACAATAAAAAGCACCAGACAGTAGAGATTATCAAGTTGAACGGCTCTATCGAGCTGGCACCTATTGTAGGGCTTTCAGAGGTGATCGTGGATATTGTGGAGACGGGTTCCACCTTAAGGGAAAACGGGCTCTCCGTGCTGGAAGAAGTGTGTTCCTTGTCCGCCCGTATGGTGGTGAACCAGGTGAGCATGAAAATGGAAAATGAGCGGATTACAAAACTGATTACGGATTTAAAATCTGTGATTTTAGCATCTTAAACCTAAAGTGAGGATTGTAAGGATGAGAATATTAAAGTTGACAAGCGAGACAAAGAGCAGCCTTTTAAAAGACCTGCTAAAGAGAAGCCCGGGAAACTATACGGAATTTGAGGGTCGGGTGAACGATATTGTAAATAAAGTAAGGGAACAGGGAGACGAGGCTTTATTTGAATACACAAAGGCCTTTGACAAGGCGGATATCAATGTCTCTAACGTAAAAGTGACAGAGCAGGAGATAGAGGAAGCCTACGGCCTGGTGGATAGAAAGCTTCTGGAAGTGATACGAAAGGCAAAGGAAAATATCTGGGACTATCACATCAAGCAAAGACAGTACAGCTGGTTCGACAGCAAAGAAAACGGGACGATTTTAGGGCAGAAGGTGACACCTCTTAAGGATGTGGGGGTGTATGTGCCGGGGGGAAAGGCAGTCTATCCATCTTCCGTGCTGATGAATGTACTTCCCGCCAAAGCGGCTGGGGTAGACCATATTGTAATGTGTACCCCTCCTATGGCGGAGGGGAAAGTGTACCCTTCCACTTTAGTGGCGGCAAAGGAAGCCGGGGTGGATGAAATCTATAAAGCCGGAGGCGCCCAGGCCGTTGCAGCGATGGCCTTTGGCACTAAGAGCATCCCCAAGGTAGACAAAATTGTAGGACCGGGAAATATTTATGTGGCCCTGGCAAAAAAAGCGGTATTTGGTCATGTGAGCATCGATTCCATTGCAGGGCCCAGCGAGATTCTTGTGCTGGCAGACGAGACGGCAAATCCAAGGTATGTGGCGGCGGATTTGTTATCCCAGGCGGAACATGACGAATTGGCCTCCGCCATATTAATTACCACCAGCGAGAAACTTGCTGAGGAGGTTTCCCTGGAAGTGGACAAGTTTACGGAAATTTTGTCACGAAGGGAGATAATAGAAAAATCATTGGAAAATTACGGCTGCATATTTGTGGCGGATACCTTGGAAGATGCCATTGATGCGGCAAATGACATCGCTTCGGAGCATATGGAAATTGTGGCAAAAGATGCCTTTACCCTTATGACAAAAATCAGGAATGCTGGGGCAATCTTTATCGGAGAATACAGTTCTGAGCCACTGGGAGACTATTTTGCAGGGCCGAATCATGTGCTTCCCACCAACGGGACGGCAAAGTTTTTCTCCCCCCTTTCCGTGGATGATTTTATAAAAAAATCCAGCATTATTTCTTATTCCAGGGAGGCGCTGGCACCGGTATATAAAGATATTGTCCAGTTTGCAGAATGTGAAGAACTGACGGCCCATGCGAATTCTATCCGGGTCCGTTTTGAATAGAGGTGAAAAGATGTCAAGAGAGGCAAGTTTAAATCGAAGCACAAAGGAGACGGATATCACCCTGTGTTTGGAGTTGGACGGCAGGGGAGAATCACAGATAAATACAGGAATCGGATTTTTTGACCATATGCTTTATGGGTTTTCTAAGCACGGTTTTTTCGATTTGGACGTGGATGTCACCGGAGATTTGGCAGTGGACTGCCATCACACCATAGAGGACACGGGGATTGTCCTTGGCAATGCGATTAAAAAAGCATTGGGGGATAAAAAAGGGGTGAAGCGCTTTGGGAGCTGTATCCTCCCCATGGACGAGACCTTGGTGCTGTGTGCCATCGATTTGTCGGGAAGGCCCTATCTTTCCTTTGAGGGAGAGTTTACGACGGAGAAAGTGGGGTATATGGATACGGAGATGGTAAAGGAATTTTTCTATGCCATCTCCTACAGTGCAGGGATGAATCTTCACATTAAGATATTGTCCGGGAGCAACAACCACCATAAGATTGAGGCTGTGTTTAAAGCCTTCGGAAGGGCCTTGGACGAGGCGGTGAGCCTTGAGCCAAGGTTAAACGGTATTTTATCTACAAAAGGAAGTTTGTAGATCAGTGGACAGGAGAATGTTATGGAATTTAAAAACATTGTAGCAATAATTTATATAAAAAACGGCCAGGCAGTAAAAGGCCGCAATGACTTTACCCCGTCAGGGGATGTTTTTGAAGCTGCAAAAACATATAATGACTGCGGTGTGGACAAAATTCTGCTGTTTGACCTTTCCGACGATGAGGAAGAACATCGGCTAAATTTAAAAACAGTGAAAAAGTTAAACCGGGACTTGGAGATTAAAACTTGTCTTGCGGGAAACATTAAGCGTTTTGAGGATATTAAAAATGCCTTTTACATGGGCTGCCGCCAGGTAATGTTAAACGGCTCCAAACTTGGCAGCATTGCTCTGGCTGAGAAGGCCAGCCGACGCTATGGCAAGGACAGAATCCTTGTCTCTGTGGAAAATGTAAATTTTATATTCAAAAACAGGGAAGCAATGGAAGAAAATTTCCATGAAATGCTGGTTATGAATAAAAATATGCTGGATGCCATTGAAAACATCACCACCATTCCCTATGTAGTGATTATGGACGAATATAATTTGGAAGAATTTGTCTCCGTGTTAAAAAGGGAATATGCCAGAGGCATTACGGGAAGTTTTGTGACAGAGGATAAAACGGATATTATGATGTTAAAGACGGAACTGTCAAATCACGGCCTGCGCATGGTAAATTTTGCCCCCAATTTAAAGTGGTGCGATTTTAAGCTAAATTCCGAGGGAATGGTTCCGGTTATCGTTCAGGATTACCGCACGGAGGAAGTACTGATGTTGGCCTATATGAACGAGGAGGCGTTCCAGCGCACCATACATTCGGGAAAAATGACATACTACAGCAGAAGCCGTCAGGAGATCTGGATGAAAGGGGAAACTTCAGGCCATATCCAGTATGTGAAATCTCTGTCTGCGGACTGCGATTATGACACCATCCTGGCAAAAGTTTCCCAGATTGGGCCGGCATGCCATACAGGAAACCGTTCCTGTTTCTTTAACCCAATTGTGAAGAAAGAATATGTTGAAAAGAATCCCTTAAAAGTCTTTGAGGATGTGTATTCGGTGATTTCCGACCGAAAAGAGCATCCGAAAGATGCCTCCTACACGAATTATCTGCTGGAGCAGGGGATAGATAAGATTTTGAAAAAAATGTCCGAGGAACACATTGAGCTGCTTCTGGCGGCAAAAAATCCTAATTTGGAGGAAATTAAATATGAAATTTCCGATTATCTTTACCATCTTATGATTATGATGGTGGAAAAAGGCATTACCTGGGAAGATGTGACCCAGGAACTTGCCCAAAGGTAGCATATCTTCCCATTTCTTTACATAGGATAACAGAAAAAGGGTAAAGGAGTGTTTGGTATGCGCCGGGAAGATGTGGATAACCGCAAAGAATATATACAGAGAATCCGGAGTTCTTTTGAGAACGGCGGGTATGCTCGCTGGGAAGTGGATGATACAAAAGGGGAGGCCCAGGGAAGCTTCTCCTTTTTTAAAGTCCGTATGCTTCTGGCTTTATTTATTTTTACTGCCTATGTGCTCTGTGACCAGACAGGTACGAAATTTTATGAGTTTTCCACGAAAGATATTGCGGAAAAAATTGAAGAGAGCTATGATTATACAGAAGTGGAAAAGTATGTTACGATGCTGACGCAAAAATAAGACTTACCGGTAAATTGCTGCCGGAAGAAAGGGATAACGTTTATGACAGGAACCGCCTTAAATGATGAGATACTTCTGAAAGTGGACAAACCGGCCAGATACATCGGCAATGAAGTGAATATGGTGAAAAAAAATCCGGTAGATGTGGATATACGCTTTGCCATCTGTTTTCCTGATGTGTATGAGATTGGCATGTCCCATCTGGGAATCCAGATTTTATATGATATGTTTAACCAGAGGGAGGATGTATACTGCGAGAGGGTCTATTCTCCCTGGCCGGATCTCCATGGGATATTAAAAGAAAAGGGGATTCCCCTTTTTGCCTTAGAATCCCAGGACCCGGTAAAATACTTTGATTTTCTGGGAATTACCATACAGTATGAGATGTGCTATACCAATATTCTTCAGATTTTAGATTTATCCCAAATTCCCATGGCGGCAGGAGAGCGGACAAAAGACCATCCTTTTGTCATTGGAGGAGGGCCTTGTGTGTACAACCCCGAGCCTCTTGCAGATTTTTTTGACCTCTTTTATATCGGGGAGGGGGAGACCGTGTATGACCGTCTCTTTGCCTGTTATAAGGAGTGGAAATCTTCGGGCAGAACCCGTAGGGAGTTTTTACTGGAAGCGGCAAAAATTCCAGGAATCTATGTCCCATCCCTGTATGAAGTTTCCTATAAAGAGGATGGAACCATTGCATCTTTTTTCACGGCGGAACAGGGCGTGCCGGACAAAGTAAGAAAACAGGTGATGATGGACATGACAAATGCTCCCTATCCTAGCAAACCTCTGGTACCCTTTATCAAAGCCACCCAGGACCGGGTGGTGCTGGAAATCCAGCGGGGCTGCATCAGGGGGTGCCGATTCTGCCAGGCAGGGATGATTTACCGTCCCACCAGGGAAAAGGATGTGGAGGTTTTAAAGAAATATGCCTATGAGATGTTAAAGAATACGGGGCATGAAGAAATCTCTTTAAGTTCCTTAAGTTCTTCGGATTATTCTGGTTTACAGGAGCTTGTGACATATCTTATAGATGAATTTAAGGGTAAAGGGGTAAATATTTCCCTTCCCTCCCTAAGAATTGACGCATTTTCCCTGGATGTGATGAGCAAAGTCCAGGATGTGCGGAAAAGCAGCTTAACCTTCGCACCGGAGGCCGGTTCCCAGCGTCTTCGGAATGTGATTAACAAGGGCCTTACGGAGGAAGTAATCCTGCAGGGAGCGGGGGAGGCATTTGAGGGGGGCTGGCAGAAGGTAAAACTCTATTTTATGCTGGGGCTGCCCACGGAGACGAGAGAAGACCAGGAGGCTATCCCAGAGCTTGCAAATAAAATTGCCGCAAGGTATTACGAGATTCCAAAGGATAAGCGAAATGGAAAATGCCAGATTACCATCAGCACATCCTTTTTTGTTCCCAAGCCTTTTACACCTTTCCAGTGGGCCAAAATGTACTCAAAAGAGCATTATCTCTCCTGTGCAAAAACAGTGAATGATGCAGTGAAGAACCAGTTAAACCACAAGAGCTTAAAGTATAACTGGCATGAGGCGGATGTAACGGTTCTGGAGGGGATTTTGGCAAGAGGGGACAGAAGGCTGGGACAGGTCATTCAGGCTGCCTATGAAAAGGGCTGCATCTTTGATGCCTGGAGCGATTTTTTTGACAATGAAAAGTGGATGGAAGCCTTTTTGGAGACTGGGATTGATCCGGATTTTTATACTTTAAGAGAACGCTCCTTAGATGAAATCCTGCCCTGGGATTTTATTGACGCCGGGGTAACAAAGGAGTTTTTAAAGAGAGAGTATGAGAATGCCTTAAAAGAGACGGTAACGCCAAACTGCAGGGAAACCTGCAGCGGCTGCGGTGCAGCCGGGTTTGGGGGCGGCGTGTGTCTTTCGATTCTACAGGGATAAGAAAGAATCCGGCTTCGCCGCAGTGCGGTTTTGCCCTGCCCATGCATACATAGATTCGTGTGCAAAAGGCAGGGCAAAAAAGTGCTAAGCCAGTTTTTTCTTTAATTCTTTCAGTGCGTCTAAGGTGCGGTCTATATTGTGTTTGTGCCAGTTGTTTTTGTTCAGGCCAATGCCCAGGGGAGTTGTGATCAAACCGGAAGACCTCCAGTTGCTTAATTCTCCCTGTTCGATGGAAAAACGCAGACTATCCTCCAGGGTTTCTATGGTGAGATGGTAATTAAAGCCCGCTTCTTCCAGGTCGATGTTTTTGATTTCCGAAAAGGGAATTTCCAGTATATCTTCCTTTCCCAGGGTTAATGCCCATAAACCATCTGCTACGATGTTTGCAATTATCAGGGAATCCCTGCAGACCTGAAGTACCAGCCATTTGTTATAAAAGAATTTTTTCACTGCATCGCTTAAATTTTTCGGCGCATATCGAACCAGAATGCATTCATTTTCCACAGCGTCAAAGCCTGCCTCCCTGAAAAAATCTTCTACCTTTTTTTCTTTCATATATTTTCCTCCTGTATCATGATATTTCTATTACCATTGTACAGAAGTTTTCTTTTTTCGGGGCAATATTTCCCAAACGGACAAATTTCTTCCCCAATGGCATTTTTATGGCCTGTGGAGAAAATATTCATCCAACAGGCTCTTTCCTTTTCTGGAATACCAGCAGCCCTCCCCGTTTTTTAACACCACCTGCCGGTTTTTTCTGTCCACCTTATCGATCTGCATGGTATTTACCAGGTATGTCCGGTGTATCCGTAGGAAACGGCTGCCAAGCTGCCCCTGAAGCTCATTTAAGTTTCCGCCGAAATCGATTCTGCCCTGGCGGTAATGAAGGAGGATGTGATGCTTTTTTTCCGTAGTTTCAAAATAGAAAATATCTTCCAATGGGATATGCCGCAAAACATCCACCTGCTTTAAGGTAAAATATTCCTTTTCCTCCCCCCGTTCTTCTGTTAGCCTGTGGTTAATCACGGCAAGGCAGGTGCGGATTCTCTTTAACATTTCCCCGTCATTTCCCTTTACAATATAGTCCAATGCCTCTAAATGATAGCGGAAGGTCTCAAAGGCCAAATCCCCAAAGCCTGTGACATACACTAAAAACCCCCTGGAATCCAGTTTCCGTATCTCTTTTCCAAGGCCAAAGCCGTCTATGGAAGCTCCTTTTAATTCCACATCCAGAAAATAAATTCCCCGGCTTTCCTGGCTTTTGGCACAGGATAATAGTTCTTCCGGTCTCTCTGCCGAACAGATGATTTCCATATCATATCCCTGGATTAAAATCTCTTTTTCCAGGGCAGATTTGATTTTTTCCCTGGTTTCTCTCTCATCTTCGCATATAAAAACAGGAATCATGTCTGTCCCTCCCAAGTTCTGTCTGCCGCAATTTTCAACTCCTGGATCAAGCAGCCCTTTTCCAGGAAAGTGGAAACAAATACATTTTCATATGACCTTGCAGTGCGTTTTAAGCTGGCTAAGCCCAGTCCACGGCCCATGCCTTTTGTGGAATTGCCTTCCTTCCAGATTTCCTGAAGAGGGACAGAATCTTCCACAGGGTTTTTCACCACAATAGAGACACATTCCCCGGAACTTGTCAGTACCAGGTCAAATTTTTTCTCTTTTAAAGATTCCACTGCCTCCATGGCGTTATCCACAAGGATTCCCACCATCCGGCACAGGTCATATGCCGGTATCCCCGGGTTTACAATGCTGGGGGACACTTCCAGATTGCAGTTTATCTCTTTTCTCTGCATCTCCGAAAATTTTAATAAAAAAAGCCCTTTTAATTCCGGTATGTTCACCTTGGAAAGCTGTGCCATCCGGCGGATGTCCTCCCCGGTCTGCCGTTCAAAATGCTCTGCCATATCCCCTAGGAATTCCTGTACTGCCTTTAAATCCCCATGGTCTGCGTGGGCTAAAACGCCGGAAATCATATTTTTGTAATCATGCCGGAACATACGGACTTCTTTCTGTATCTTTTCCAGTGCAGTAATGTAAGTTTCCTGCTGCTTTATATTTGATTCCTGCAAAATTAACTGCTTTTTCTGGGCTTCACAGAGGGAGCCGTAGTTTAGGACGCAGAAAACCAGGAGCAGAAGAAGCATTGCCGCCATGGGATTGTCATTGTTTAATATCTTTTTTTCATTTATAAGGTACACACTTCCGTGCCAGAAAGCTATGAGAAACAGGCTTGCGATTTTCCACCTGTTCCCAAAACTGCTTTCGTAAAATAGCTGGCGGTAAGCTTCCCCCAGTCGAAAACGGCGTATTCCCGCCGCAAGGACTGCCGCAAAGAAAAGTTCTAAAATCCAGTCGCTTAGGGCAAAGAATACAAGTTCCGACCATACGGAGAGGTCTGCGTTCCCCTGAAAGAAAAAACCTGTCATGGATATGGCGACGTTATAGAAAAATGCGGTAAGGGAAGCGGCTGCCCCGGCATCTAATAAAGTCTCTTTGTATACCAGAAAAATCCATACAGCCCAGAAAAATACGTTTGTATAATTATAGGGAAGAACCACCCGGATATCTGAAAATCCCTGGTTTATGTAGATGACCGAAGCCAGGAGGGCAGTGAGGACACAGAAAGGAACGGACAGGAAAACCGTCCGTTTTTCATTTCCTTTCCGCTGCAGCAGACCACGGCTTAAAAGCACCTGCCCAACATATGTAAAAGCCGCATCGATCAGATTGTATGCCATTACGGACCAAAATGTAAAATGCATGATCTCTCTCCCGATTTGATTTTATATTTATTATAAGCAAAAATAAGGAAAAGCTCAACAAAAACAGCAGATATACTTGTGCCTTCCGCCTGTTTCTGCTAAGATACCTCTATGGATTAAATGCAGGGGAGGTTTTGCGGGTTGAAGATTAGAATGAAATTCCGAAAATACGGTGTGATGAAATTTATCGGGCACCTGGATATCATGCGCTACTTTCAGAAATGTATGCGCCGGGGAGGGATTGATATCGCCTATTCCGGGGGATTTAGCCCCCACCAGATTATGTCCTTTGCAGCCCCCCTTGGGGTGGGTATCACCAGTGACGGGGAGTATGTGGATATTGAGGTGAATTCTACGGAAAGTTCCGCAGTTTCCCTTAAAAAATTAAATGCAGTTATGGTAGAAGGGATTGAAGTGACCTCCTACCGGAAGTTAAAGGATACGGATAAAAAGGCCATGTCCCTTGTGGCGGCAGCGGATTATAAGGTTTACCTTAAGAATGGTTATGAAGTGCCTCAGATAAATTATGAGGAGGCTTACCGGGAGTTTTATGTAGAACCTCATGAAATTTTAATTACAAAACAGACGAAAAAAAGCGAAAAGGTGATGGACTTAAAGAAGCTTTTGTATGATTTTCAGATCCTTTATGAAGAGGGTAAACCTGTGTTTTACCTTAAGGTCTGTACGGGAAGTACGGATAATGTAAAACCGGAACTTGTACTGGAAGCCTTTTATCAGTCTATGGGCCTTGTGCTTGACCCGCTGTCCATTCAGATTCACAGGCTGGATGTGTACGGATGGAGAGGGGAGGGGCTGGTGTCACTTGGAGAGATGGGGGAAGTAATTGAGTAAACGGATCGTTATCAAACAGGAGGGTTTAAAGATGGCAGACATCACATTTGATACCATGTGGAAAAATAAAGTGACGGCACATGTGGAGATACGGGACAATAAAGTGAACGTCACTTCTTTTTCTGACAATATAGCTGAAAATGCCTTTGCCGTTCCTCCCTTTGACATTTTTTACGTGAACCAGTTTATGGAGGGACGGTGCTTTGAGGAATGCAATGCCTCAAAAGATTTTTTCTTAAAGGATTTGGGGCTTATCTCCTATAATCCATGGGAAATTGTAAAAAAGACCCACGGTTTTTTGTGGGATGACTACATGTGGATCCGATTTGAGGGGGAAAATCTTACATGGGAGGATGTGAATCTTGGAAAACTATAGTATTTCTGAGCTGTACAAAGTGGTTTCCCGGGACAGCGGCGGCTCCCAGAACAAATATTACAGGGATGGCATCTGGTATAAACAGGATACGGCAGGGGAAGAATCTGTTGCGGAATATATAGCATCCCTGGTTTTAAAACATTCAAACATGGATAAATATGTGACATATGATATGTGTGAAATAAATGGGAGAAGGTCGTGTAAATCCATAGATTTTCTGGAAAAAGGGGAATCATTTATATCTCTGCATAAACTATATATGGCGGCATACCATAAAGTTCTGGCAGAAGATGTGTTTTGTTTGGGTAATGTGGAGGACAGGTTTCATTTCATAGTAAATGTTATTAAAAATACAACTTGTTTAGATTTGACGGAGTATTTTAGCAACATCTTTACATTGGATATGCTGCTTTTAAATCCTGACAGACATTTTAAAAATATGGGTATTATCTACAACGGACAAGAATACAGAAAAGCCCCTTTATTTGATCATGGTCAGTCTCTGGGGGCAAACTGGAATCTATGTCCTCCGGATTTATCTGTCCAGGAATGTTTGGACAAAATACAGTCCTGCTCCATTGCAGGATCTTTTGAAATGCAGTTTTCCGCAGTAAAGCACACCCATACATTGTCTATAGACTATGACAGCCTTATGGGTGACCTGGCAGTTGCGCAGATAAATTCCAGGGTTATTGAGATTTTAAAGTACCAGTTGGAAAGATATAAGAAAATATTTAAGAAGAGGTAAGGGTGAAGAGCCTTTGGGACAAGGAGAAATCATTGAGTAAACGGATCGTTATCACAAAAGAAAACATA
Source organism: uncultured Roseburia sp. (assembly GCA_947174805.1). GTDB lineage: Bacteria > Bacillota > Clostridia > Lachnospirales > Lachnospiraceae > Roseburia_B. The sequence goes on from CAMWKH010000001.1 coordinate 185,784, forward strand.
AGGGACAACAAACATCTGGTGACAGCTTTGTTTTCTGACAATAAACTGGCAGAAGTATCCTGTGAGAATATAAAAAAAGAGTCTATACTGGGAAATATTTATGTGGGAAAAGTTTCCCGCATTGTAGAAAAAATAAATGCGGCTTTTGTGGAAATTGCCCCGGGACAGAGGACATATCTTTCCCTTGCAGATGCAAAAGCCCCTTTTTTTGTGCGCCAGAGCAGGGAAGGGAAACTCACCGAGGGGGACGAACTGGCGGTTCAGGTGATAAAAGAGGCGGTGAAAACAAAAGCCCCTACGGTTTCAGCCAAGCTGACCTTTCAGGGGGAGTTTGTGGTGCTCACCACGGAAAATACAAGGCTTGGGATTTCCAAAAAGCTTCCGGAAGAAACAAAAAGCCGCTTCAAAGACTTGTTTTATGATAAAACAGGCGAGGATTTTGGACTGATTGTAAGGACAAATGCAGGAAAACATGCAGATGCCGTAATATTGGAAGAATATGATTCAATTTTAAAACAATTTAGTCATTTTAAGGAGACATACAAATACAGAAATTGTTACAGTATCCTCTTAAAATCCCCTGGAAGTTACATAAACTTCTTAAAGGGAATGGATTTGGATGAGGCAGAGCAGATTGTGACGGATGAGGAGGATATTTACCAGGAGATTTTGGGATTTTTCCAGGGAAAAGAACCTTTGGCTTCTAAAGTGGAATTATATCAGGATTCCATGCTGTCCCTTTCTAACCTTTATGGTTTAAGGCATAAAATAGAAGATGCCTTAAAGGAACGTGTCTGGTTAAACTCCGGGGCGTATCTGGTTATCCAGCCCACGGAAGCCCTTACGGTGATTGACGTAAATAGCGGCAAGGCCATAAAAGGCAATGCAAAAGATTACTTTAAGAGGGTAAACTTGGAGGCGGCAGAGGAAATTGCAAGGCAGCTCCGCCTTAGAAACATTTCAGGCATCTGTATCGTAGACTTCATCAATATGGGCTCAAAGGAGGATGAAGCCCTTTTGGCACAGACATTAAAGGAACATTTAAAAGCCGATCCTATCCCTGCCGCTTTCCTGGACTTTACAAAGCTGGGGTTAGCGGAGATTACCAGGAAGAAGTTAAAGAAACCCTTGTGGGAGCAGGTGAATTAGAGGATGTGGAAAGAACTGTAAAAAATCCTTGACAAATCCAATCCCATCCTGTATTATATATGAGTATGCCGCACAGTGAGGTTTTAAATCTGAATTTTCCAGTACCGAAGCTGGCGAGTAATGATAATAGGAGGTGCCATATGTACGCAGTTATAGCAACAGGTGGTAAACAGTACAAAGTATCCGAAGGCGATATCATTACCATTGAAAAATTGGGAGTGGAAGCTGGTGAGAAAGTTACTTTTGATCAGGTCATTGCAGTGTCTGACAACGGATTAAAGGTTGGGGCAGACGTAGCAGGCGCAACTGTAGAGGCTTCTGTGGTAAAAGAGGGCAGAGGTAAAAAAGTAATCGTTTACAAGTATAAGAGAAAAACCGGCTATCACAAAAAGCAGGGACACAGGCAGGCCTTTACCCAGGTTAAAATCGAAAAGATTAACGGGTAATTCCTGGGAGATGTTATGACCATTGTAACGGTTTTTCAGGACAGGAATCATTCTTATGTAGGTTTTTCCTGTAGTGGACATGCAGGTTATGCCAGAGCAGGGGAAGATATTGTGTGTTCAGCCATTTCTGTGCTGACCATTAATACGATAAATTCCATATCATCCTTTACAGATGCAAAATTTTCCCTAGAATCGAAAGAGGAGACGGGAGATTTGAAGATGCTTTTGGAGACACCTGTGGATGAGGATGCCGGACTTTTGATGCATTCATTAGTTTTGGGCTTACAGGGAATACACGAGAACTATCAGGATTATATGACTCTTAACTTCAAGGAGGTGTAAGATTATGTTGAAAATGAACCTTCAGTTTTTTGCTCATAAAAAAGGGGTTGGTTCTACCAAGAACGGCCGTGATTCCGAATCTAAGAGATTAGGGGCAAAGAGAGCAGACGGACAGTTCGTAAAAGCTGGAAATATTTTATACAGACAGCGTGGAACAAAGATTCATCCCGGTACAAATGTTGGTATCGGCGGTGATGACACTTTATTCGCTTTAGTCGATGGTGTATTAAGGTTTGAGAGAAAAGGAAGAGATAAGAAACAGGCTTCCGTATACCCAGTAGCCAGCAACGAATAAAAAGCATAAGAATAGACCCGGCAAAAGCCAGGTCTATTTTTCTATCATTGAAAATCAGGAGAAAATCATATGTTTGCTGACAGAGCAAAAATTGTAATAAAATCAGGAAAGGGCGGAAACGGCCATGTGAGTTTCCGCCGGGAAAAATATGTGCCAAACGGCGGCCCGGACGGCGGTGACGGCGGCAATGGAGGAGATATTATCTTCCAGGTGGACGAAGGTATGAATACTTTAAGCGATTACCGCTACAAACACAAATTTTCTGCGGGAAACGGGGAAGAGGGGGGAAAGCGCAACTGTCACGGAAAAAACGGGGAGGACTTAATCTTAAAGGTTCCAGAAGGTACAGTGATTAAAGATGCCGATTCACAAAAAGTAATTGCAGATATGTCAGGGGAAAACAGAAAAATGGTTATCCTAAAAGGCGGCAGAGGCGGTCTGGGCAATCAGCATTTTGCCACACCCACCATGCAGGCCCCCAAATACGCAAAACCAGGGCAGGATTCCATTGAGCTAGAGGTACTCTTAGAGCTTAAAGTCATTGCAGATGTAGGCCTTGTGGGTTTCCCCAATGTGGGAAAATCCACGCTGTTATCCCGTGTTACGAAAGCCCAGCCTAAAATCGCCAACTATCACTTTACCACATTGCAGCCCAATCTGGGGGTGGTGGATTTGGAGGGAGGCAGAGGATTTGTCATAGCGGATATTCCCGGACTTATTGAAGGTGCTTCCCAGGGCGTGGGCCTTGGACATGAATTTTTGCGGCATATTGAGCGCACAAAGGTTATGATTCACATGGTGGATGCCGCTTCCGTGGAGGGCCGGAACCCTATGGAGGATATACGGGCGATTAATAAAGAACTGGAAGTCTATAACCCATTACTGCTAAAAAAGCCTCAGGTAATTGCGGCAAATAAAATTGACGCGATTTTTGGGGATGAAAATGACACGATCTCCCGGTTAAAAGAAGAGTTTGAACCGGAGGGGATGAAAGTGTTCCCTATCTCCGCAGTGAGCGGCAAAGGGTTAAAGGAATTGATTTATCATGTCAGCCGTTTACTGGAAGAAATGGATGATGAGCCTATTGTATACGAGCCGGAATTTGATCCTTCAATGTATGTTTTAAAAGATGAGCCTTACACGGTGGAAAAAGACGAGGAGGGCGCTTTTGTTGTGGAAGGGCCTAAAATTGAGAAAATGCTGGGATACACCAATATCGATTCCGAAAAAGGTTTTTTGTTTTTCCAGAAATTTTTAAAAGAGCAGGGAATTTTGGATGAATTGGAAAAGCTTGGAATCACAGACGGTGATACCGTGCGGATGTACGGCCATGCTTTTGACTATTACAAATAGCAGGAGGAAAACAGATGTTAAACAGTAAGCAAAGGGCATATCTTATGAAAATGGCAAGCAATGAACCGGCCATTTTTCAGATTGGAAAATCCTCGTTGACGCCGGAGATTATTGCGGCAGTGGATTCAGCTTTAGAAAAAAGGGAGCTGATTAAAATCTCCGTTTTAAAAAATTGTGCAGACGACCCAAGAGAACTTGCAGAAATGATGGCGGAGCGAACCCATGCAAGGGTTGTACAGGTGATTGGGAAAAAAATTGTGCTTTTCCGGGTGTCCAAAAAGAAACCTGTCATTGAACTGCCGAGATGATAAAATGAAAACGGGGACAATACTATGGACATGAGACAGCGGAAAATCGGGATTATGGGGGGGACATTTGACCCTATTCACTATGGTCATCTCTTAATTGCCCAAAGTGCAGCAGATGAGTTTAATTTGGATAAAGTATTATTTGTACCCACTGGAAAATCACCCCATAAGCAGGAAGAGCTTGTGACGGATGCGGAGAAACGCTGCGATATGGTAAAGCTGGCTATTGCCTCCAATGAAAAATTTTGCTTTTGTGATATAGAGGTGAAAAATCAGGGGGTAAATTATACCTACGCCACTTTGGAAAAATTGTGGAAACTTTATGAGAATTCCAGGCTTTACTTTATCATGGGAGGAGATTCCCTAAAAGATTTTAAGACATGGAGAGAACCGGCCCGAATCTGCCGGTATGCGGTGATTTTGGCTGCGGTGAGGGATGAGATGGCAGGGGCTGAGATGAAGGAGACGATAGAGGAACTAAAAGAGCTCTATCAGGCTGAAATCTTTATGCTTCACTCCCCTAATTTTTCTGTGTCCTCCCGCAGTATCCGGGAAAGAATTAGGGAAAACCGCTCAGTCCGCTATCTTGTTCCCGATGAGGTGGAGGAATTTATTTACAGTGAAAAGATATATACGGGGGGAATCTTATGACAGAAAAACTGCAGTCAATCAAAAAGAAACTGAAAAAAGAGCTGGATAAAGAGCGTTATCAGCATACTTTAGGCGTGATGTACACTGCCTCCTGCCTTGCCATGACTTACGGGACGGATACGGAGCAGGCCATGTTTGCCGGGCTTTTGCATGACTGTGCCAAATGTATTCCAAACGGGGAAAAAGTAAAATTATGTGAGAAATACCATGTTGAAATGTCGGATGTGGAAAAGGAAAATCCCTTTTTGCTCCATGCAAAACTTGGAGCGTCTCTTGCCCGGTCAAAATACGGGGTAGAAGATGCTGACATACTTCATGCCATTTCCGTGCACACTACAGGTGAGGCGGATATGAACCTTTTGGATAAAATTATATTTGTATCAGACTATATAGAACCTCACCGGGATAAGGCGCCAAATCTTACGGAAATCAGATATATGGCGTTTCATGATATTGATCAGGCAGTCCTTAAGATTTTACATGACACCTTAAATTACCTCAACCAAAAGAGAGGGGCAATCGATAAGAAAACTCACGAAACCTATGAATATTACCAAAAGCTTTTAGAGAGTTAGAGAGGATTAGTTTATGAATTCAAGAGAACTTGCAAAATTGGCATGTGATGCCCTGGCAGAGAAAAAGGCCGGGGATGTAAAAGTCATTGATATCCGGGAAATTTCCGTTATAGCAGATTACTTTGTCTTGGCGGACGGAGAGAACCAAAATCAGCTTCAGGCAATGCAGGAGGCTGTGGATGAAGCATTTTATAAAGCGGGCCTCCATGTGAAACAGGTGGAGGGAAACGCTCATTCAACCTGGATTTTAATGGACTACGGCGATATTATCGTGCATATTTTTTCCAGGGAGGACAGATTATTTTATGACCTGGAGAGGATTTGGAGAGACGGTGTTTTGATAGAGCCGGAAGAACTTTAAATTGGTATAGGATTTTGCCGGCAGTTTTTACGATAGGAAAAGCTGCCGGTTTTTACATTAAGTGTACTCAAAGCTAGAAAAAACGGAATACCCCAAAGACTTTCCCCAAAATCTCCAACTGATCCTTATCCACCACAATAATAGGCTCCATTGTATCGTTTTCCGGCTGCAGCCGGTAATGGCCATCCTCTTTATAATAAGTCTTCACCGTGGCGGAATCCTCCACCAAGGCCACTACCATATCCCCGTTGGAGGCGGTGGACTGCTGTTTTACAAGGATATTGTCCCCGTCAAAAATTCCTGCATTTATCATGCTTTCCCCTTTTACTTTCAACATAAAAGTTTTCTCATTGGGCATAAACTCTGTCGGAATGGGAAAATAACTCTCCACATTCTCAGATGCGAGAATCGGTTCTCCAGCGGCAACCCTCCCCACCATAGGAACATTCACCACTTCACGCCTTGTGAGGTTAAATGTGTCGTCCATAATCTCGATAGCCCTGGGCTTGGTAGGGTCTCTGCGGATGTATCCGTTTTTCTCCAAGGTCTCTAAGTGTGAATGGACGGAGGAGGTGGATTTTAAATGAACCGCCTCACAAATCTCCCTCACTGCAGGGGGATAACCTTTGTTTAAGATTTCCTGTTTAATGTATTCTAAAATCTCTTTCTGTTTCTGACTGATTTTTCCGTATGACATGTAAATCTCCTTCCTGTAAAAACAGATTATAAATTACATTAATCATAACATATCACCTAAAAAAAAGCAAACAAATATTCCGAAAATTTGTTCGGAAAATGTATTGACAAACTTGTGTTCGGACAATATAATAAAGTCAAACAAATGTTCGGAACAAATGATTGCATTTAGGGGGAGCGTATGGGAGATAATCATCTAAAAGAAAAGAAACTTGCTTTTGCTGCAGGAGGGGTGGCAATTATCACTTTAATTTTGGTTGTAAGCAGTATTTTTACAATGTCGGCCAAGGCGAAAGAAGTTTCATCCGGTTACAAGTATTATACCAGTATTGCAGTGGAGAAGGGGGATACCCTCTGGGGCATTGCCAGTCATTATATCACGCCGGGGTATTCGGATATCAGCGAATATATCAGCGAAGTAAAAAGTTTAAATCATTTGACGGGAGATGAAATTTATGCGGGGGAATATCTCACCATTCCCTATTATTCTGATAATATTTTACAGTAGTAAAAGTTTATCATTTATCTCCTGCAGCTCTTAGGTGGTTTTACACATATTCCTTGTTTTTTCTTTAAAAACAGGATATAATATGAATGTTTCAGGGTAGCGGTTCAGCCTACCTGAACAGTTACATTTAAGGAGTGTGAAACCATGCTAAGATTTCTGTTTGTTATAGTTATGAATTTATTTCGAGCGCCTTATATTATACCTAAAATGCGGAAAGAATCCATGCATCCGGAACGGTATTCTGAGGAGGAACGCTATAATTTATGCCGTCATGTGGTGCGTCTGATGAAATGTTCCGGTAAGATTCACACAAAGGCTTTCGGCACAGAAAATCTTCCCAAGGAGGGCGGTTATATTATGTATCCCAACCACCAGGGGAAGTATGATGCACTGGGGATTATTTACACCCACAGACATCCCTGTTCCATTGTTATGGATAAGAAAAAGAGCAATACGATTTTGGTGAAAGAATTTATCGATCTCTTACAGGGCAAGAGGCTGGAAAAAGATAATGTAAGGCAGGCCCTTGAGATTATTAATGAGGTGGCTGCAGATGTAGCTAAGGGAAAACGCTATATTTTATTTCCCGAAGGGGGATATGAATTTAACAACCAGAACAAAGTGGCATCCTTTAAGGCCGGCAGCTTTAAGTCAGCCTTTAAGGCAAAGGCCCCCATTGTTCCGGTTGCATTAATTGACTCTTACAAAGTGTTTAACAGTTTTACTTTTCAGAAAATTACCACGCAGGTACATTATCTAAAACCTCTCTACTATGAGGACTATAAAAATATGAGAACGGCAGAAGTAGCTCTTTTCGTGGAAAAGCAGATTCAGGAAGTCATTGCGGCAAACACTGCATTACTTGTCCCGTAAACGGACCACTTTTGCCGCCTGCCTGCGGCGTTCATCAGCCTGAGCGGCGTAGTGTTTCCGGGTGGTATTTACGTCTTTGTGCCCTAAAACGTCTGCAACCAGGTAAATATCCCCGGTTTCCTGATACAGGGTGGTGCCGTATGTACTTCTCAGTTTGTGGGGAGTTATGTTTTTTAATGTGGTGACAAGCTGGGAATATTTCTTTACCAGGTTTTCCACCGAGCGCACACTGATTCTTTTTTTCTGCATGGAGAGAAAAAGGGCGTTTGCGTTTCCTTCAGCCGGAATGACTTTCTCTCTCTCCGACATATAATCCATCAAGGCTTCCGCCACTTCGTCCCCAAAGTATACAATAGATTCATAGCCGCCTTTTCGGTGAACTTTCAGGCCGTTATTTTTAAAATCCACATCTGTCATATCCAAACCCACACATTCCGATACACGGATTCCTGTGCCAAGAAGCAGTGTCAGCAGGGCCAAATCCCGCTTTTTTGTCTGGGAATGATACGCCTTTTGTCTTTTTGTTAAATTCTCACCGGATTCCACCTCATCTAAGAGAATAGCCACCTCGTCTACATCCAGGCGGACAATGGCTTTTTCATGAAGTTTCGGCATTTTTACCAGTTCCGCAGGGTTACTTTTAATCCGCTCCGTGCGGAAAAAAAAGTTATAAAAACTTCTAAGGCTGGCAAGTTTACGGGAAATTCCCCGCTCATTATTTGTGTGTTCCATATCGTCTTTCACGTAATATTTTAACCAGTTTAAATATTCTTCAATATCCTGTGCCTTAATTTCATCTAAGAGTGTAACGGGAAATTCTGTGATATCTTTTTTTCCACAGACAGGATTGTTTTCCTGCATGTATTGAAAAAAAATACCCAGATCGTAGGCATAGGCAATTCTGGTACGGGAAGAAGTGGTGGGTTCGATTCCGATAAAAAAGTCCCGGCAGAAATGGGGAAGGGCTTTTAAATGTTCCCGCAGTTTCAGTTCATTTTCAATGTTTACTTTCTCATAATAGGCTTTGTCTTTTTTCATAATCTATTCCTCGCTTTCCGGTTTTACTTTCTGGGGCCACCCCTCTATCTTTCCATTTAAAATGGCGGTGAACATGCGGTTTTTTACGCCGGGATTTTCCAGATTCAGTTGGCGGAGCAGCTGTTTTACATATTCTCTTTTTGTAATCCCGTCCTGGGGACAGGGATTTTTCACAGTGGGAAGCTGATATTTATTCTGAAACCCTATGATTTCAGCTTCCGGAACATACATAAGAGGACGGATTAACGTCAAATCCATACGGTCAAGGTAGGTGACGGGGGAGAAAGAGTGGAAGCGCCCTTCGTAAATCAGGGAGAGCAGCATGGTTTCCACTATGTCGTCCTTGTGATGGGCATAGGCGACTTTATTGCATTCTAAAGCCTTGATTTTATCATTTAATGCCCCTTTCCGCATTTTGGCACAGAGAGAACAGGGAGAGACATCCTTTTTCTCCTCAAAAACAATTTTTGCTATATCGGTATGGAGGATATCGTAGGGGACTTTAAGCTCCTGACATAAGGCTTCGATGGGGCTTAAGTCAAAGTCTTCAAATCCAAGATGAACCGTTATGGCCCTTAAAGTAAAAGGGATGGGGTAAAACCGCTGCAGATGATTTAGGGCATAAAGCAGGGTTAAACTGTCCTTGCCCCCGGAAATGCCCACGGCAATTTTATCATGGGGTTTTATCATCTGGTAGTCATCCACAGCCTTTCGGGTATAACTTAATAATTGCTGTAACTTCATGTATCAATTTCTCCTTATTGTTTTCTACTGCAAGCAGTAAGAAATGTCATAATCTGTCTGGCAGTTTCCTGCAGCCATAAATAGTTTACCACGGGAAGGAGAACTTTTCCACCTGGATTTTCCACAACAGTTGACTTTTATTTCTAAATTGTATATAATAACCGGGACTGAGAAAATGTGTAAGTAGTCGGCATCAGCGATTTTCAGAGAGGCATACCTTTGCTGTAAGTATGCCAGTCGCCTGCAGATGAATTTCAGCATTGGAGTCTTCCGTGAAAACTAATCACCTTAGGATAAGCGGATGTAGTTGCTGCATTAAAGCAAAGTAAAGAGCAGATATTTTACAACATATCTGAAATTGGGTGGTACCGCGATTATTTTCGTCCCATGGCATGAGCCATGGGATTTTCTTTTATGCACAGGCCCCCATATGGAATGTTCCACAGGGGCATAGAAAAGGAGTGCAGGGTATACCCCAAAATATTTAGAGAAAGCAGGGAATAATATGCAGGACAAAAATGTATTGTCGGAAAATCTTTCCGCATTAAAAGCGAAGATTGAAAACGAACTGGATGTACTGAAAAGTTCAAAAGAGCTTTACGAATTCAAAAATGTTTATCTGGAAGGCAAGAAGAGTAAAATCAGCGAGCTTATGAAGGAGATGAAAAATCTTGCACCGGAGGAAAAGGCAAGTTACGGAAAATCTGTAAATGAGTTAAAAGAATGGGCTGTTGGGCGCTTTGCAAATATGGAAAAAAGAGTGAAGGAAATGGAGCTGTCCCACAGGTATGAGAAGGAGAAAATTGATATTTCCATTCCGGCGGAGCCCGCAAAAATCGGCAATCTCCACCCGGTGACCCTGGTGAAAAACCAGTTGATAGATATTTTCGCAGGGATGGGCTTTGAAATTTTCGAGGGCAGTGAGATTGAGACGGATTATTATAACTTTACCGCTTTAAACACCCCTCAGGACCATCCGGCCAGGGATATGCAGGATACCTTTTATCTCTCCCCTGAATTTCTCCTCCGCACCCAGACTTCTGCAGGACAGATTCATGTGATGGAGAAAAAGAAGCCTCCCATTAAGATTTTATCCCCGGGGAAAGTGTTCCGCTCAGATGACGACGCCACCCATTCCCCAATGTTTAGCCAAATGGAAGGCCTTGTGGTGGATAAAGGCATTACTTTAAGCGATTTAAAGGGGATGCTGGATGTGTTTGTACAGAAAGTTTACGGTGAGGGGACGACCACACGTTTAAGGCCCTCCTATTTCCCCTTTACGGAGCCTTCCGTGGAGGTGGACTGCAGTTGCTTTGCCTGTGGCGGAAAAGGGTGCAGCCTCTGTAAGGGAACCGGATGGATTGAGATTTTAGGTGCCGGGGTCGTAAACAAAAAAGTGTTGGAAAATTGCGGCATTGATTCTGAGGAGTACAGCGGATTTGCCTTTGGAATCGGTTTGGAGCGCACCGCCATGTTGAAATATGGGATCAACAATATCAAGCTTCTGTTTAATTCAGATATACGTGTTTTACAGCAGATCAATGAAAAATAAAAGAGGAATGGAGGTTTCTTATGATATTACCATTAAGTTGGCTCAAAGATTATGTTGAGATAGACGTGACACCGGAGGAATTGGAAAAGAAACTTTTTGACGCCGGATTTGAAGTGGAAGAGAAATATGAGTTGGGAAAAGATATCGATAAAGTCGTGGCAGGGTATGTGGAACAATGTGAACCGATTCCCGATACCCATCTTTGTGTCTGCCAGGTAAACGCCGGAACTTGGGGAAATTTCCAGGTTTGCTGCGGCGCAGATAATGTGAAAATAGGAGGGAAATTCCCACTGGCACTGGTGGGTGCAACCGTTTATGCCACGGCAAAAGACCATAAAACCGTGGAGGGCGTTGCCACGATTAAAAAGGGCAAGCTGCGGGGATATGAATCTTACGGAATGCTCTGTTCCGGCGTGGAACTTGGACTGACAGAAGATTTGTATCCCGGTGCAGGATACAACGGGCTTTTGGTTCTTCCTGAGGATGCCAAACCAGGGGAGGATGTAAAGCCAATGTTAGGTTTGGATGACTGGATTTTTGATATTGCCCTGACAGCAAACAGGCCGGACTGCCAGAGTATTTTAGGTATGGCAAGGGAGGTTGCCGCAGTTTTGGGGAAGGAATTAAAAATGCCTGACACAGATTATACGGAGACGGAGGTAAAAAAAGAAGGATTTACCGTTTCCGTGGAGGCACAGGATCTGTGTCCCCGCTATTCGGCACATTATGTATATGATGTGAAAATTGCACCTTCCCCTGCATGGATGAGACACCGTCTGGCATTGGTGGGAATGGCTTCCATTTCCAATGTGGTGGATATCACAAACTATGTGTTAAAAGAAATTGGCCAGCCTATGCACGCCTTTGACTGCTCTTACCTGGAAGGGAATAAGATTCAGGTGAGGAGGGCAGAAGAAGGGGAAGAAATTGTCACATTGGACGAGCAGGTATACACTATGTCCCCGGCAAACCTGGTAATCTGCGACGGGGTAAAACCAGTGGCCCTGGCGGGGGTTATGGGAGGATTAAACTCAGAGATTCGGGACACCACAGAAGGGGTTATCTTTGAATCCGCCAAATTTGCCAGGGATAATGTGAGAAAAACTGCCCGCAGCCTGGGAAAAAATACCGACGCCAGCGCAAGGTATGAGAAAGGGGTGGACGAGTATTCTGTTGTTCTCGGGATGAAACGTGCCCTTCATTTAATGGAGGAGTTGGGATGCGGTAAAATTTCCGGCACCCATGTAGATGTCAATACAGGTAACTCCATAGAGCCAACCCCCATGAAGGTAAGTATTCAAAAGGTAAACGGCGTTTTAGGCATTACGGTCCCGGATGAAGAAATACGAAATATTATGAAGCGGCTTAACTTTAACCCCAAGATAAACGGAGATGAACTTCTCATAGAAGTTCCAGCTTACCGTGAAGACATGCTGCCTCAGGGGGAGAACGATGTGGAGCGCTATCCGGATGTGGCGGAGGAGGTGATCCGCATGTACGGATATGACCATATTACTTCCACATTTATGCCCTCCGCCCAGGTAACTATGGGAGGATATACCAACCAGCAGAAAGGGGAGCTTGCATTAAAGAAAACCCTTTGTTCCATGGGAATCCATGAGTGTATGCATTATTCCTTCTTTTCCCCCTCGGATTTGGATCTCTTGAGATTTCCGGAGGATGCAAAGGAGAGAAATGCCATCCAGATTTTAAATCCCATAAACCAGGATTTATCTCTCATGAGAACGACACTGGCCTCATCGATGTTAAATGCAATTTCCAGAAATGAGAAACAGGGTATTTTGGAAGGCAGGCTTTTTGAGACAGCGAAAATATTTGTGCCGAAATCCCTGCCTTTGACAGAGTATCCACAGGAAAAAAATACCCTGTGCGTGGGAATTTTCGGACAGGAAGAAACATTCTATACTATGAAAGGCATTGCAGGCACTATTGCAGAGAGCATGGGTATCACCTTTACTTATGAGAAGCGTAAAAAAACTTTCCTTCATCCCTACCAGACAGTTGCAGTATTCTGTCAGGGAGAGGAGATTGGCTATTTTGGAAAAGTGGCTTACGATATTCAGGATGAACTTGATATGCGTGCCAGCGCATTTTTGATGGAGCTTGATTTGGAACTGCTGGCAAAATGGTATGGCAGCAAGAGAGTATTTTGTCCCTTGTCCAAATATGGAGAGGAAAAACGGGACCTTGCATTTGTCATGGACAAAGAAATCACCTTTGGGGAAGTGGAAGAGTGCATCCGGAAAGGGAATAAATACATCAAAGAAATCAAACTATTTGATGTATACGAAGGCGGCCAGATTCCAGCCGGAAAGAAAAGCATGGCTTACACCGTTACATTTGAGCCAAAAAATGAGGCGTTTGAAGGGGACACAGTGCAAAAGTTTGTGGATAAGATTTGCAAGAACTTAAAGAATGAGCTGGATATCGATTTAAGAGCTTAAAAGACAGGAGCGTCATATGAAATTTTTAATACAGCGGGTAAACCACGCCAGCGTCGCAGTGGACGGGGAAGTAACAGGTGAAATCGGTTTGGGCTTTCTAGTCCTAATCGGGGTCTCAGAGAGCGACACAAGGGAAATTGCCGATAAAATGATAAAAAAACTGATTGGCCTTCGTATATTTGAAGATTTGGAAGGAAAAACGAACCTGGCCCTAAAAGATGTGGGGGGAAGCCTTTTATTGGTTTCCCAGTTTACCCTTTATGCCGACTGTAAAAAAGGAAACCGGCCTTCTTTCATTCAGGCGGGAAATCCCCAAAAGGCCAACGAATTATATGAATATATCATTCAACAATGCAGAGCCCTGGGATATACTGCAGCCACCGGAATCTTTGGAGCAGACATGAAAATAAATCTGGAGAATGACGGCCCATTTACAATTATGCTGGATTCCCAGGAACTGCTGGGAATGTAATTTATCCAAAGTTTCTCAGAAAAATCTCTGTGGAAATGGCATAAACTTTTCGTTAAACTATTCTTTTGCGAATAGTTTGTGCAATTCATCTATCTGCCCTGTTGCCTATCTATAATGCAAATAAAGAATCCATGAGAAAAACTATCTCATGGATTCTTTATTTGTATTTTATTTTATGTTCTGGTCAAATAACTTTCGATATGCGAGAATCATTTCCACACAGCCGTCAATTCCAAGCTGGCTGCTGTCAAGGCATAAATCATAGCTGCGGGAATCCCCCCATTTTTTGCTGGTATAATAATTGTAATAGCTTGCCCGTTGTTTATCATTTTTTTGCACAAGATCTTTCGCCTTATTCATGGACAAATCCATTTCTTTGGCAATTCTGTCGGTCCTGTAGTCCAGCTTTGCGTGTATAAACACATTGAGACACTCTTTGTGGTCCGCCAGAGCGTAATCTGCGCAGCGCCCCACAAATACACAGGATTCTTTCTCTGCAATTTTCTTTATGGTATCAAACTGTGCCAAAAAGACTTTATGATTTAAAGGCATATCTAAAAATGGCGCAGAGGAATATCCGCCAAATGAATAGGTGTCCATCACCAGGGAATACAGAAAACTGTTCGTAGGCTTCTCGTCATGATTTTCAAATATCTCTGTACAAAATCCGCTTTCCTTGGCCGCTTCTGCCAACAGTTCTTTCCCGTAGCACTTCACTCCAAGTTTTTCTGCCAGGGCAACACCTACATCTTTGCCACCGCTGCCAAATTCTCTTCCGATTGTATAAATTTGATTACCCATAAATCTCCCACCTTTACTTGTATGTTATATATATTATAAGCCATTGTTTAAGTTCTGTCCAGCTTTACCAACAGCTTTTCAAAATAATCCGGCAGAGGGGCGGAGAATTCCATATACTGCCCTGTTCTCGGATGTATAAAGCCTATGGTCATTGCATGTAATGCCTGTCCCTGCAGATGATAGGGATTTTTCGGATTTCCATATAAGATGTCTCCCATCAGGGGATGGCCAATACTTGCCATATGCACCCGGATTTGATGAGTTCTGCCGGTTTCCAGCTGAAATTCCATGTAGGAGGCGTTGGGAAACTCACGGATCACCCGATAATGTGTAAGGGCATTTTTCCCCGAAGGGACGACAGCCATTTTTTTTCTGTCCGCGGGATGTCTGCCGATATCACCCTCCACCCTGCCCTCCGGCTCTCTCAAATGTCCCGAGACAATTCCACGGTAAATGCGTTTGACAGAGTGGACTTTAATCTGTTCTGCTATAGCGGTGTGAGTTTCATCGTTTTTGCAGACAATGAGAGAACCTGTGGTGTCCTTGTCAATCCGGTGGACGATACCTGGACGAATCTCCCCGTTAATTCCAGATAAACTGTCTTTGCAGTGGTACATCACGGCGTTTACTAAAGTTCCCGTTACATGTCCTGGGGAAGGATGGACCACCATATCCTTTGGCTTATTTACAATTAAAAGGTCACTGTCCTCGTAAAGGATATCCAGCGGGATATTCTCTGGAAGGATTTCCACCTCTTCCGGTTCAGGTATGGTGATTTCAATTTTTTGCCCTAATTTTAATTTACAATTTGATTTTACTTCTTTTTTGTCCACTAAAACAAATTTATCTTTAATTAATTTCTGTATAAAAGACCTGGAAAAGGATAATTCCTCCAGTTTGTAAAAGAGATATTTGTCTAATCTAAAATTAATTTCGCTCTCTTCTACTTGAAACAACATAAAGTTATCCATAATTTATTTTTCTTTCTTTTTCAAAAATGGCAAAATTTCATCTATTTCCTCCTCTTTATAATAGAAACAGAAGGTGAGGATGAAAAGACAGGCTCCAACAGTGATATAGATGTCTGCCACATTAAAAACTGCAAAATTTATTAACTTAAAGTAAAAGAAATCGATGACATAATTGTGGACACATCTGTCAATCAAATTGCCCACAGCGCCTGCCATCAGCAAAATAAGAATAAGATTCGCCCAGCGATACCTGCTTTTTTGCGGCATTCTAAGATATAAATAAAACATGACGAAAAAGAGGATTACGGTAATGATGACAAAAAATGTTTTCTGTCCCCAGAGAATGCTGAAAGCCGCCCCCTGGTTTTCCAGGTAGTATAATTCAAAAACATTTGGAATCAATTCAAAGGCGGGGGAATCTTTTAAGTGTGTCACTGCCAGGTATTTCGTAGCCTGATCCAGTAGAATCAAAAGTAAAATAAGGACAAGTCCTGTTATTTTTTTTGATTTGCCAGTCATATTTAATGAGTGTTTCATAACTTTAACCTCAGTGCGTTTTCTGTTATATTGCAATTATAGTTTTTTAAAAACTAAAGAATGGACGCTATTCCGGCCCGAATTTGTTCCTGGGTTAAGTCGGAGTTTACGTAAGCGTTTCCCACAGAGGAAAGTAAAACAAATTTTATTTTTCCAGCAAGCATTTTTTTGTCAGATTTGCTCGTTGAAAGAATCTCATCTTCCTTTAATTTTCTTGCTTTTACTGGAATTCCAAAGAGTTTCAGAGTGGAAATAATATCTTCGTACTCCTCTGTTGAAATATGCCCCAATGTAAGGGAAATATAGCAGGCGGCAGCCATTCCAATTCCAACACACTGTCCATGGTACAGAGAAAAATCAGCCAGCTTTTCTACAGCATGTCCGATGGTATGTCCAAAATTCAGCAGTGCCCTCTCCCCCTGCTCTTTGGGGTCGCGTTCCACAATCTCCCGCTTAATCTGGCAGCTCCTGTATATCATTTCCTCCACCACCGGAATGTTAAACATCATAATTTCCTCACAGTGTATCTGTATCCAACGAAAATATGACTTATCCTTTATTAATCCATGTTTTAATATTTCAGCCATTCCTGAAAGATACTGTTCTAATGGGAGGCTGCGCAGGAGGGAAATGTTCATGTACACAAGCTTGGGCTGATAAAAGGCGCCCACCATATTTTTATACCGGGAAAAGTCCACTCCTGTCTTACCGCCGATACTGCTGTCCACCTGGGATAAAAGGCTGGTGGGAATTTGGATAAAATCAATGCCCCGAAGGAAGGTAGCTGCGGTAAAGCCGGTTAAATCCCCCACTACGCCGCCTCCGAAGGCGATCAGAAGGTCATGTCTGTCAAAGTGGTTGAAGATTAAAGCTTCATACACTTTCTGTACCGTTTTCAGGTTCTTATTTTCCTCCCCCGCAGGGAAGATATAGGAAATTATATGGTTAAAAAAAGTTTTAAGTTTCTGCTCTAATTTTGTAAGATGTAATTCTGCTAGATTAGAGTCCGTGACGATACAGACTTTCTGGCTGGGATTGCAGCCTGCCTGTTTCAGTTTTGTTATAATGGCATCGAAATCCTCTTCTAAGGCAATCTCGTAGCAGGGTCTGCCCTCATAGGAAACATTGATAGTTTTTGACATATGGCATTCTCCTCTTACATATATTTTTTTATATTAATTTTATTACGACCTTTTTTTGTCTCACCGGTACATCCCAGGTAGACATACTTCCCATGTCCTCTTATAGATATCACATCATTCTCCTTGCATTCATAAGCGTTAGAAATGATTAATTTTTCATTTACAAAAACTTTCTGGCCCTGAATCAAAAGGACGCTTTTTGACCGGGCTTTTCCCGTGAGAAACGCCACAACACTGTCGAGCCTTGGGGAAGATACAATGCCGGAGATTTCCTGAAATTCCTGTTTGACCTGAAACTCCTGTGCCTCTATCCTCTTTCCATGCACTGCCGTGCGGCGTATGCTGTCCAGGGAAGATAGTAGGTAATCGGAAAGCTCCTCCTCACAAAACAGGTAGTATGCCTTATCCTCCAACTTGATATCACCTATTTTACAGCGATCAATTCCCAGCCCCATCAATGCTCCAAGGACATCCCTGTGGCTCAGTTCCTCTGCAAATTTTGGATGGACCGGCACAAACTTAAGACAGGATATGGGAAAATCTTGGGGGGATTCCCAGGCATAAGAAAGAGCATCAGGGATAAATGCTACCATCTGACGCTCTGCAAATTCATACCCTCCAGAAAGCTTATACTGTGTCTTTAATTCAGGAACAGTCTGGATAAACAGGTTAATTTCATTCAAATTTAAAAAATTGCTGAAAGTTACCGTATCCCTCTTGTCTGCCAGACGGGATAAATCAATAAAACGTTTTTTTAATAAAAGTTCTTCTTCCTGGTATTTCATAATTCCCCTTAAAATTTAAAAATCAGTATGTATTCCTGAACTGCTAAAAGAATCCACCAGGTTCAGGAAGTCTCCGGAAATGTCTACAGAAGCCGGTGTAATAATAAAAATGTAATTTGATATTTTCTGCAGATTACCGCTGATGGCAAAGCAGGAACCGGAAGTAAAATCGATAATGCGCTGGGCAATATCCACGTCCAGTCCTTCCACATTCAACACAACAGTACGGTTGGACAAGAGAGTCTCTGTAATTTCCCTTGCATCTTCCACCGTGGTAGGTTTGATTACACAGACTTCCATGCCGCTTGCCCCCTGTTTCTTTGCAGGGCGCATGGGGGTGATTTTCTGCCCCGACTTATTTTTACTCACTGGTTCATAAGTATCTTCCCGAAGGGATTCTGATTTTTCCCTGCGGGCAGTTTTTTTGCTGACTGGTGCTTCCTCTTCTTCATAATAATCATCATCGTAAAAATCATCTTCGTCATCTGGATTTAAACGCATCATATTTAAAAAACTATCAAGTACTCCCATGAAAGGTTCTCCTAACTATTTATTGTAATTTCTGGCTCCAAAAATTCCGGTGCCAACACGGACAATGGTAGCCCCCTCTTCAATAGCTACCATGTAATCTCCCGTCATGCCCATAGATAGAATATCCATAGATACATTATCAATGTTTTTTGCGGCTATGTCAACAGATAATTCCTTAATTTCCCGAAAATAGGCTCTATTATCCTCCGGGTTCTCCACAAAAGGAGCAATGGTCATAAGTCCTTCGATGCGTATACTGTCCAGTTTGGAAATCTCTGTCACAAGCTGAAGTGTCTCCTCCCTGGAAATTCCGAATTTAGTGGCTTCCCTGGCAATGTTTACCTCTATGAGTACAGGGACGATGCGCTTTATTTTCTTGGCCTGGATGTTGATTTCCTCCGCCAGGCGGTAGGTATCCACAGAGTGAATCAAAGCCACATCCCCGATAATGTATTTTACCTTATTTCTCTGCAGGTGTCCAATCATATGCCAATTTATATCTTTAGGCAGCTCATCTCTTTTCTCACAGATTTCCTGGACCTTATTTTCACCGAAATTCCGGATGCCGCAGTCATATATCTCCTGAAGCATGGTGACGGGCTTTGTCTTGCTCACTGCCACCAGGGTTATCTCTTCCCGTTTTCTGCCCCTGCGTATGCAGGCTGTGTTTATATTTTCCTCTACTTGTCTCAAATTATCTGCTAACATATATATTTCCCTCTTTCTGTTTGTTGTTTAATCGTTTATCAGGGCATTTTCCGTGACAGCGCTGCCGTCTAAGGCGATATGGTCGTACTGGGATATACCATAGTCTGTGTCGCTCCGGATAATGGAATATTCATTATTTTGGTAAATAATGTCAATTTGTTTGAATACGGCGTATCCTTTATTGATACTGTAAATTCCGTCCATCTTTGCGGTTTCTTTTACTTTGTAGGTTTCGCTGGAATTGGGCTTTAAAATAACGTCCCCTTCCGCGATATCTTCCCCGTCCACATAATATTCATATTCCGTGGCAAAATAAATTTCAGGCACTACAAATTCCTCGGTGGAAGTTCCGTTTTTGTCTGTACGCCGCCGTACCACTCCTTCTCTCCCGGAATTGCCTCCTTTCTGGAAATATTCCATGGGAAGAGTGAAAAAATCCTTTGCGGCAATGGAAGAATTGGGGATTTTTAATCCAGTCTCCTCATCGAACAAAAGCTCCAATTCCACAAAACGGTCTGTGGCAAACCTTATCATGGAGTTGTGCAGGGATAAGATCATATAAGTGTTCTCTTCTTTCTCCACAGTTTCAAAGGGAATACGGAGAATGGAGTTATCTTTTTTGAATTTCACCCGCACTGTGGTGGAATCCCGAAGCAGACGCTTCGTCTCGTCGGTTATGGGAATTACCAGATTCCATTTCTCACTGGTAATTATTTTGTAGGCGGCATCCCCGGATTCCACTGTGGGCCTGTCCTTTAAATTGACCTTTGTGTATTTAGATTCTTCAAACATTTCCTGGGTAAAATTCTCTGTGGTTACCCCCTCATAGCCGTCTGTAAAATACACCACTACCCCGTCTCTCGCTGCTGTTCCTTTGTGGAAAGTGGCATTGCTCTCCGCCATAGTAACTGCGTCGGAGATGGAATCTAGGGCGCCCATGCTCAAAGCTTCCGATATCCGGGAATTTAAATCACTTTTAAACGTGTAGATACCGTAAAATGTCTTCCAACTGTAACTCTTACTGAATTCGGAAATCCTGTTTTGGATATCTGCCAAATCTTCCTGGGAAAGTTTGGAGGCGTCCTGGCTGGCCTGGTTAATCTGTTTTGCGATATAACCGTCTGTGTCAACGGAATAGACCAAGTCCCCCGCCCCCACTTTGGAGGCATCCTTTATATAGTAATTGATGGAACCCGCCCTGTCGGTGGGGTAAATTTCCTCCTGCCTCAAGGCAAGGCCGGTATAGGAATTATTAATGGCAATGGTGCCCTGCACCACCTCATACACAGAGGTGTGGGTGGATGTAAAATAAGAATATACATAAAACATCATATAAATGAAAATAATTCCAAATGTGATAAATCCTATATTTAAATGAAATGGCTTTCGATACCGCACTACTTTCTTGCTTTTTGCCACAAAAATACCGCCTTTACAAATGAATTCTAAATTATATTGTATCATTTTCGGTGAAAGAAAACAATGTATAATACACAGGAAAAAAGAAATACTAAGAAAAAAGGAGGTAGAATTATGAACTCAAAAGTATTAGATTATATATTGCTCACTCTTGTGATTATCGGCGCAGTAAACTGGGGATTAATCGGATTTTTCCGTTTTGATCTGGTTGCATTTCTCTTTGGGGATATGTCCTGGGTTTCCAGGATCGTATATGCTCTTGTGGGTATCGGCGGGATTTATCTGCTCAGTGTTTACGGCAGAATCCGAAGCATTGAACAGGCTTAACCCAATAGATGTAATAAGAAAGGACTGCCCGTGTGACAGTCCTTTTATCCTATGTAGTATTTACAGGGAAACAATGAGTTTTGCCTTCGCACATTCCGGAAGTTCATCTTCGTTCTTTGATACGCTTAAAACAATCTTCACGTTATACTTTTCACTGATAATATCCAATTTCTCAATGGCATGTGTTATTTCATCGTCTTTCATATTGGAAATTGTGAGGAAACTGTCAAGATAAAGTTCTTCCAAGTCATTATCCTGTGATACGATTCCGCAAATAAATCCCATAAACTCGTCACAATTTGTAATAGGATAATCTGTTACGTTTACAAGACGGACTCTATTGCTCAGCTCGTACATATGCTTCTGGCTCTTATCCAGATATACAATATTTCCATTTGCTGCCATAACCGCAGCATTCACCGTCTCTAGAAGTTTTTTTGTCTTTCCTTTTCCCTTTTCCCCTGCAATAATTTGAACCATGGCCATTTCCTCCTGTTTTCTCTCTTCAAAAATCCATACTGTCTCCTGAATTTCTGTCTATAAAATAATTATAATTTATATGTAATGAAAATTCAACCGCTAATTCGTACAACTGTAAAAAAACGTGTATATTCTTAAGAATTGCCGGCAAACCCATATAATAATTCATTCATGTAGTAATACAGGTTATTTCGGCAGTCTGCCTTCATGACGATGGATACAATCTGCTCGTTTTTGCTGTTGGTGGAGTAAAGCACCAGACAGTATCCCGCTGCGTGGGTGGTCCCTGTCTTTCCCCCGATTACGGTGATGCCTCTGGGGGCATCCTCTGTTCCCATAAGATATTTATTTGTGCTAGTCCACACCTGTTCCACTGTCATTCCGTCTTTATCCAGGTACTGGGCCGTGTACTCTGTCTCTGTGATGAGGTCGATGAACTGGGGATTCTGTATAGCTGCCTGGAAAAACAGATACATATCATAAACGGTGGTATAGTGGTCTTCGTCCTGTAAACCGTTGGAATTTACAAAATGGGAATCCAGGGCACCGAGGGCTTTTGCCTCCTCATTCATAAGCTTTGCAAACTCTTCCACGCTGCCAGAAATTCCCTCGGCGATTACAATGGCCGCATCATTGCCGCTTCGCATCATAAGCCCGTAGAGAAGCTGTTTTAGGGAAAGGTAATCCCCCTCTTTCAGATTGCATACGGAGGAATCGCTTTCCTGGTCCGCCGCCCTGGCGCTGACCTGGTAAACACTGTCTAAATCTCCGTATTTTAACGCCAAATAGGCGGTTAGAATTTTTGTCGTACTGGCAGGATATACTTTTTCATAAATATTCTGACAGTAAGTTACTTCTTTTGTATCAAGGTTAAATACACCTGAAGCCTCCGCCACCTGGGAATCCGTCTGGTCAATGCCAAGAGGTTTTCCGTCGGAAATACAGTATTTTTCCGCAAAAAAAGGATACGTATTCTGCAGAGACGTGTCGTCCACAGATACCATTTGATATTTTTGGGATGTCTGATAAATCTGATAGGCATCCGAAAACGTCACTTCCTTATTTTTTTCACCGCACCCGGAAAAAAACAGGCAGAGAAGAAACAGGCATGTAAATTTCTTATTTATACATTTCACGCCACTCTAAGTCTCCTCGGTCTAAAGATTTAATTAATAGTTCTGCTGTCGCAAGATTGGTTGCCAGTGGAATATTGTGAGTATCACAGAGACGAACCACACTGTCCACATCCGGTTCATGGGACTTAGGAGTCAGGGGATCCCTTAAAAATATGACCAAATCTATTTCATTGTGTTCAATCTGTGCACCTAATTGCTGTGCACCTCCCAGATGTCCGGCAAGATATTTATGGATGGTTAAATTTGCCACTTCCTCTATCAGCCGTCCCGTTGTCCCAGTGGCAAACAGTTCATTTTTACAGAGGATTCCTCTGTAGGCAATACAAAAGTTCTGCATTAATTTTTTTTTCGAGTCATGTGCGATAAGTCCGATGTTCATGTTAAGTCCCCCATTCCGTATTTTCTAGGCTGTAATCCTACATTAAGAACCAGTCCGATTCCCATGTAGAGGGTGAGCAGTGATGTCAAACCGTAACTGACAAAAGGCAGCGGCAGGCCGGTGTTGGGCATAAGTCCGGTGGTCACACAAATATTTACAAAGCTCTGAAAGCATACCAAGGATGCGATTCCACAGCATATCAGCCTCCCGGAAAGATCTTTTGCCTTTCTGGCAACAAGAATACACTCCAGTGCAATAAGCAGTAACAGCACAATTACAACAACCGCTCCAATAAAACCTAACTCTTCCCCCACGATTGCAAAAATAAAATCTGTCTGGGGTTCTGCAATAAAGTTTCCATTTTTTACCGAGGTTATCTCGCTGTTATATAAACCTTTTCCCCACAACTGCCCGGAACCGATAGCCATTTTGGAATTGAGCTGCTGATAGGCAGCGTCCGCATACTTCTCCGGCTCCAGCCAGGCCATAATTCGTTTGTACTGGTAAGGATCCAGTATCTTTTGGTCAGGCTGCAGAATAAGGCTGATAAATATAATCATGGTGGGGAGGCTGACCGCCAAAACACCTACCACTATTTTATAACTTAATCCCGCAATAAACAAGAGGGCAACAAAAATTAATGCAGTTACGATTGTTGTGGACAAATCCGGCTGCTTTTTAATCAAAATCAATGGGATTCCTGCTAATAAAAAAGATGCTGCCAAAATTTTAACCGTATTTAAATTTTCTTGATATTTCATAAAAAAATAAGCAAAAAATAGTATTATTATTATTTTTGACAATTCAGAAGGCTGAAACCGAATACCTGCAATAGTTACCCAACGGGTAGAGCCATTGGTATTTTCTCCCATATATTTTACCATAATTAGCAGCACAATATTGATAAAATAGAATATCCAGCTGAATTTCAAAAGAAAAGAGTAATCTATCATGGAAACCATAATCATAAGTCCGATTCCCATCATAAGTCCCATAATCTGTTTATTCTGCACAGATTCCCTGGCACTGCCGATGACCAGAATTCCGATGATTGTAAGTACCAGAACGTATAAGATCAGTCTGAAATTATAATTTCGTAGTTTGATTTGTTTCAGCATAAAAAGTCCTATCTTCCAGAGGAGTGATGCAGTTCCTTAATTGGGATATTTGCATACAGCGCAGGAACTGATCCATTATTGTTTTCTGATTCTGTCTGGGTAATCTGGATGTCCAGCCCTTCCGCATCTATCTCCATGTATTTTGATATTACATTGATAATATCATTCTTAATTTTCTCCATAACTTCCGGTGAACAGTTGGCGCGGTCCGAGACAAGTACAAATTTCAAACGGTCTTTCGCCACATCCCCGGAGTTTTTCTTCTTAAAAAAGTCCGCTAATGCCATTTTTTCTCCTCTCATTATTTAAACAAGCTTGCCAACTTGGTAAAAACATTTTCTTTCTTGTCTAAATCAAGAAAGGGAACTTCCTCTCCCAAAAGACGTTTACAGATATTAGCGTATGCTCTTCCGGCCATGGCATCTGTGCCCACCAGAGGCTCTCCCTGGTTTGTGGAAATGACAATCTGTTCGTCATCGGGAACCACGCCGATTAGTTTAATAGCAAGAATTTCGCAGACATCGTCTACGGTCATCATATCTCCCCGCTTTACCATATCCATGCGGAGACGGTTGACGATAAGCTGGGTCTGTTTTATCTCATGAGCTTCCAAAAGGCCGATGATACGGTCTGCGTCACGGATTGCGGAAACTTCCGGTGTTGTAACCACCAGTGCCCTGTCAGCCCCGGCGATGGCATTCTGAAATCCCTGCTCAATTCCTGCCGGACAGTCTAACAGTATGTAGTCGAATTCTTCCCTTAACTCGTCGGTAAGTTTTTTCATCTGCTCCGGTGTGACGCTTGTCTTATCCCTCGTCTGGGCAGAGGGCAAAAGAGCCAGGTCCGGATACTTTTTGTCTTTAATCAGCGCCTGCTTAATGCGGCAGTTTCCCTCCACCACGTCCACCAGATTGTAGACAATGCGGTTCTCAAGGCCCATCACCACGTCTAGGTTCCGGAGCCCGATATCTGTATCGATTAAAACTACTTTTTTATTTAGCTGCGCCAACCCGGTACCTACATTGGCAGTTGTAGTGGTTTTTCCCACGCCGCCTTTCCCGGATGTAATTACAATTACTTCGCTCATGACAAAATCCTCCTGAATTTCTAAATATTATTAAATGTATTTTTCGTAATTGGCTCGATTAGAATCTGGCTCCCAGATATGGTTGCAATCTGGGGTTCCGTTGTAGATTTCCTACGTTCCCTTAAAGATGCTAAAAATCCTTTGTCCTCACTTCTGCCAATAACATCCCCTATTTTTATCTGCATGGGATTCATATCAAGGGCTGCCACAAAACAGGTGTCATCCCCTGTCTCCCCGGCGTAAGCCGTTCCCTTTAGCGCCCCGAGAATCACAATATTTCCGGCGGAGACCACTTTTGCCCCGGGATTTACATCCCCAATCACAATCAGGCTTGTCTCGCTTTCTAAGACATGGCCGGATCGCAGGGTTCCCTTGTATATTTTTCCCGTATTCCCTGCCGCCATACTGTCGTATTCATCCATTTTTTGTTTAATCATCTGTTCCCTGATTTCATCGTTGTCAATCACACAGGCAATGTGGATACTTGAATTCTGGATGATGGTATCGATAATCTCATACTCTTCTTCCGGTGTAAGATCCCTTCCCTCAAAGGAAATGGCCATTCTGGCATTTTTAAAAAACTTGTCCGATTCTAAAAACTTTTCCTTAATATGAACAAGCAGTTCCCGAAAGGGCATAGCCTTATCCAAAATCAAATTGATGCCGTATTTATTGCTTTTGATAATGACTGGCTGAGACATAAATTCCCTCCTGTTCTATGGTTAATCTGCAAATGAATTGGCGCTTTCATCTATCACGCTGGCCCGTCCGTTTATTAAGTCTTCTCTGTCATCCACTTTGAAATAGTAGGAGAGAACATCCCTGGATACGTCTGCCGCGTTGTGGGACGTGTACCCAAAGGCAATCTTGGTTGCAATGGATATCCTGGGATTTTCATAGGGTGCAAATCCCACAAAAAGTGCATGATTTGCGCGGTTTTTCACCTGCTGTGCCGTACCGGTCTTTCCCGCTACAGGGACCTTGAAATCTTTAAAACAGCTTAATCCTTCCGCCACCATGCGCATGCCCTCGTGAATGGAGTTCCACTGTCCCATATTCAGCACATCCACGGTGTTTTTCACTGTGGGAGCATAATTTTTTATCACATTTCCCTCTGAGTCTTTTAACTCTTTCAGCAGAGTTTCCTGGTATACAGTCCCTTTATTTGCCACTGCGGTGATATACCGGGCCAGCTGGGATGTGGTGTAGTTATTGTTACTCTGTCCGATGGAAGCGGTGATGGGATATTCGTCCGCCACCCTTGGGTCTGTCTCGGGAATTTCAATTCCCGTATTGTCCTCTAAGCCAAACATCCGGGCATATTTCTGAATGGTCTCAATGCCCTTATCTTCGTTGTAAGTAAACCCGTTTAAACTGAGACGGTATCCCACTTCATAAAAATAATAGTTACAGGAATGCTCTATAGCCTGGGCCACATTGATGGAGCCGTGGTTGGAGGGATACGCCCAGCAAGTAGGCCCTTTTTCCTCCAGCCTGGTAAACCGTCCCTCGTCCCGGATAATGGTGGAGGTATCAATCACTCCTTCCGCAAAACCTGCCACAGCCACCAGAGGTTTAAAGGTGGAACCGGGAGCGGTGCGCTCCTGGGTGGCGTAATTATACTGTGGGTTGGATAAATCACTGTTTAGTTTGGCAAAATAATCTGCATCCACCACGTTGGCAAGGCGGTTGTTATCGTATCCCGGATAGGAAACCAATGCCAGGATTTCCCCTGTTTTTACGTCTGTTATGACACAGGAGCCGGAACAGGGGTCAAGGGCTAACTGTGCCGGAGTGATTTCCAAATTCTGCACTTTCTCACGTATAAAATTATATGCCGAGATATCACCGGATGTCAATGCAAAAACCTGAGATTCCTCATATTCCAAGACGCCCTGGTCGTAGAGAATCACGCAGAGCTGTGTGCCGCTGATCAGCTCCTGCTTTATCATGTATTTATAAATATACTTGGAAAAGTCTTTATCTTCCCCCAGCGCTTCTATGAGGAAGTCAAGAAGGGCACGGTAAATTTCGTCGGAATCGGAATATTTCTCCTCCACAGAAAAGCGGGTGATATCTATCCAGTTCTGTGCTATGGCATAGTTTAAATATTCCATCAGGCTGATACCGCCCTCCGCCCACTGCTTGTACAGGGAATCTTCCGTGTCGATTCTGTCGGAAACAAGAATCTGCTGGTCTTTTAATAATTTTACAATGTAGGAGATATAATCTTCTTTTTCCTCCGCAAGGAGTCCGAAGGGCGTTGGCATATCTGTAAGTTCTGTCCGAATCTCCGAAAGTACGGCGGACTGTTTCGTCTGAAATGCGCCATAAACCCCCTGCTCTGCTGCGCTGGCATCCTTTGCGGCAAAATGCCCTGTATCAATGACATTATTGTTAATCAGTGCAAAATACACATCGTCAATGGGAATCTTAATGTCAGACTCCTTTCTCTCGGAGGAAGGGTCGTAATTTTTCACATTAATCATTTTATCGTATACGATTCCTGCAATCTCCTGCTCCAGCAAATCGTAAACTGCCTTTGTCAGTTCCGCATCAATGGAAAGGTAAGCGTTTCCCCCGGCTTTTGGCTCCGTGCGCTCTGTTGTCTCCACAACTTTTCCCATATTATCCACGTACACCGTCTCAGAGCCCTTCGTTCCCTGGAGTTCTCCGTCTAAATACCGCTCAATGCCTGATTTTCCAATGACATCCGTGAGACTGTAATCAGAATTGCCTTTTGAAAGTGCATCGTACTCTTCCTGGGATATTTTTCCTGTATAGCCTATGATATGGGCAAAATATTTGCTGTCCACATATCGGCGTATGGTGTCGTCCTCCACCTCCACTCCCTGGAGTTTGTCTGCATTTTCGCTGATGTAAGCCACCGTCTCGTCACTGACATCCGTGGCGATTGTGGTGGAAATATATCTCTGGTAACTGTTTTCTGACATGGCGTAGCGTATCACAGTAATCCGGTAAGCCATATCCCCCTGGTATTTTTCTGCTATGCCGAATTTCCGGCTTCCCTGAAGATATTCCATGACCTGGTCCGCCGTAGCTTCCCCCTCGTCATATCCCAGTTTGTTGTTAAATTTCAGGCTGTCCACAGAGGAGTGGCCGAATACGTCGGCTAAAAACCTTTGTTTTGCCTTTCCCTCCACGTTAAACTCAAAAGAGCCGTTTTCTTTACGGGTAATTTCAAAATCATTGTCAATGGTATCCCCGTTGGCATCCATTTTTAGGAGAATCTGATAAAGTTCCTGGTTGACAGAGGCGTTTTTCTCTTTCGTATCCCCGTAACTCCCGTTATCCTCTATCGTGATGGAATAGGCCAGCTCATTGTAGGCCAAAAGATTTCCGTTTCTGTCGTAAATATTTCCCCGGGTACTTTTTAACTCCCTCTTTTTTTCGATTTTCAGACGGTAATTGTTTAAATATTCCTCCCCATTTACAATCTGAAGCAGAAACACCTGCTGGATTAAAATGGCGGATAATAAAATCATGGCGGCCGAAAGCACGAATAATCTGGATTTAAAAAAATTTATAATATACTCTTTTACTGTCTCAAACAAATTTTGCTGCACCCCTCTTTTCTTCCGCTTCCAGCTTTTGATTTATTTTCAGGATGATAAAATACTGGAAAATCATTACCAGTATGGTATACACCAATTCAGGGATAATGATATGGAACAGATAATAAGAAAAAGCAAACTGGCCCCGAAATAAAAACTGGAAAAAATAAACGAAAAGGTTACATGTGACATCACTGGCGGAAAGCAGTATAATGGGCAGCTTGATATCTTCGGGAAAGAAGATTTTCTGGAAAAATCCGTTGATATAGCCCACATACATATAGAGCAGGGCATAAAACCCAAGGACGCTTCCAAAAAAAATGTCCAAAAGCAGTCCACTGAAAAATCCAACAAGCATTCCCTCTTTTCTTCCCCGCATAAAACCCAGGGAAGCCGTGAGGACAATTAGAAGGTTTGGAGCGATGGAGGCGAAAGAAAGGGCCTGGAATACGGTACTTTGCAGCACGAAACATATGATAACCCCAATCGCAAGTATAATTTTACGCTTCATGAACGCCTCCCTTATTTGCTCTCCTCTTCACCGGACTGTTTTTTGTCCAGAATCACAAGTACCTCTTCAATATGTTCAAAATCCACTACCGGCGTAATGGTGCCGGATTTGGTAAGGTTGTTGGAATCCACCTCTATGGTATTGATATAACCGATTAAAATTCCCTGGAGATATTTGTCGCTGATATAGGAAGTAACCACCGGGTCTCCCACATTTGCCTCATCATCGGAATCTTTTAAGTTGTTAAACAGGATATTCTGATTTTCGTTCATCTCCTGCAAATCTCCGTGGACGATACACCTGTCGGAAGTGGTTAAAAGCATGCCGCTTATTTTGCTGGTGTCGTCTATGATGGAACGGATTTTTGCATAATTGGGCCCCACATCCGTGACAATGCCCACAAGTCCGCTGCCTGCCAGTACGTTCATATCCACGTCTATGCCGTCCTTAGAACCCTTGTCAATGGTAAAAGTGGAAAACCAGTTTCCTGCGTCTTTGCCGATGACATTGGCCGCTACTTTCTCATAACTGGGGTATTTCTGGTCCAAATCCAAAAGTTCCCTTAAGTTATCCAGCTCGTACTGTTCCAGTTTTATGGTATTTAACTCTAAAGTCAGGGAATCCACCTTTTCTTTTAACGCTTGGTTCTCTGACATCACATCCTTTAAATTTTTCAGATTGTCCGTCTTATCCTTGAGCCAGGAGCCTACGTAATTGATGCCTTGCTGCATAGGGACAAACACATACCCCGCCACAGTATTTAGTGGACCGCCGGAGAGATTCATGGTAAGGCTGACATAAATTAAGATTCCCGCTATCACAGTAAATCCCATGAGCAGATACTTGGAGGGAATCTTGAATTTCGATTTTCGTTTCATATAACTCCTCTGTTATCTCAATATTCTTGTGCGCATATTGAATGTCAAACGTTTATACTTTTCATCGGAAACAATTTTAATCAATCCCCGCACCACTGACTCCTCCGGGCTTTCGCAGGTATTCACCTGAATATTGGTAATCTGGGTAAACAGGGAATCCAGATCCTGAATCTGAGAACCGCCCCCTGTGATGTAGATGCCGGAATGGATGATATCTTTTGCCACCTCCGGAGGGGTTTTCTCCAAAATCATTTTTATGGAATTGCAGATGGAATTTAAATTGTCCTTGATGGCTTCGTATACCGTCTGGGCGTTGATTTCCAGCTCAATGGGAAGGCCGCTCACTAGGTCTCTGCCCACTACCACCATGGTCTCCTCCCTGCCGGGAAGGCCGGAACCCAGTGTCTCTTTCAGGGTCTTGGCTGTTTTCTGGCCAATCACCAAATTGAAGGTCCGTTTGATATGGTTGATGATGGACTCGTCGATGCGGTTTCCGCCAAAGTGGAGAAGGTCGCTTAACACAAGGCCGCCCAGGGAAATTACAGAAATTTCCGTGGTGTCCGCCCCGATATCCACAATCATAACGCCGGTGGGCTCATTGACATCCAGGCCAAGGCCTACGGCATCCGCAATGGGCTTTTCACAGAGCAGTACATTTTTTGGCTTTGTCCTGCTCTTATAGAAAAGGTCAAAAAACGCTTTCTTCTCCACCTCTGTGATATCTGTGGGAACGGCTACAATGTACTCCGCCCCGTGGACCTTTCCCTTTGCATTTTTTTCCAGGAAATCAAAAATCATGGTCTGTACATTATTAAAATCTGCAATAACTCCATTTACGATGGGAAAAGTGACATGAATGCTCTCCGGCGCTTTCTCGTACATGGCGTAGGCGGCATCCCCGTAAGCATACATTTGGTTTTTATTTACAATAGCAATGGTGTTTTTTTCGTTTAACACTTTTCCTGTTGATTTACAGAAAACTTTCATGTTACAGGTTCCCAAATCAATGCCGTAAATATTATTGTTCATTGAAATCTCCCTTCAATCTGCGCTAAGAAGCAGATTTTCCTCCTTAAAGCTAAAATATTTGTTATCACCAATGATGATGTGGTCGGATAAATGAATACCCAGCATTTCCCCACTCTGTTCCACTCTCCGGGTCACCTGCCTGTCCGCTGTGCTTGGGACAGGGTCGCCGCTGGGATGGTTGTGGAGTAAAATAATATAAACTGCCTGATTCATAAGTGCAAGCTTAAAAATTTCCCTGGGAGAAATCAGCGAGGCGTTTATGGTTCCTACAGAAATCACTTCCTCCCCCAAAAGCACGCACTGGGAATCAAACATGCACAGTATCAGCTTTTCCCTCTCTTCATGGCGCAGTACTTCCATATAATACCCTGCCACCGAGGCGGCGCTTGTCAGGGAAACGTTTCTAAGCCTTGTGGCCTGGGTCATGCGTCTTGTAATCTCCGCAAGGCATTTCAACTGGATTGCCTTGACTTTTCCGATGCCGGGAATCTCCGTCAGCTCATGAAAACTGAGCCGGTATAGATTTAACAGGTTCTTTTCCCGGCGGTTTAATACATCCTGGGCCACTTCCACAGACTTTTTCCCCGGAGTGCCTGTGCGGATAATGACAGCTAAAAGTTCTGCGTCAGAAAGGTATTTTGCGCCGTAATGCAAAAATTTCTCGTATGGTTTCTCAGAATCTGACAATTCTTTGATGGTGCAGCGTTGGTTCATTTTCTTCTCCTCCCGGATATCAGAGAGGACGATGTCATACACATAAAAAATGCCACTTATGTTATATTTTAACACATTAGCTCTTTATTAACAAGATTTTGCTCATAAAGTTTTTGTAATGACATTAAAATTCCAAATTTGGCGTGATGCCAGGTAAGTCCTCCCTGAAAAAATACTGAGTAGGGAGGCTTCACCGGTCCGTCTGCGCTGAGCTCTATGGAGGAGCCCTGGACAAAGGCTCCCGCAGCCATGATTACCTCGCTGTCATATCCCGGCATTGCCCAGGGTTCCGGGGTCACATAGGAATCCACCGGAGCCGCCGCCTGGATACCCTGGCAGAAGGCAATCATGGGGTCTTTTTCGTGGAAGGTAACAGCCTGTATAATATCATGGCGGCTTTCCTCTCCATTTGGAATCACGTTAAATCCCAGGGTTTCATAGATATTTGCCGCAAATACAGCGCCTTTTAGGGCGGAGTTTACCACGGAGGGGGCTAAAAACAATCCCTGGTAGAAAGACTGGATTACCCCGAGGCTTGCGCCTACTTCTTTTCCAAGGCCGGGGGAAGTCAGGCGGAAGGCCGCATGTTCCACATATTCTTTTTTCCCGGCGATATAACCGCCGATAGGGGCAAGGCCTCCCCCGGGATTTTTAATAAGGGAACCCACGATTAAATCCGCCCCCGCTTCTAAAGGTTCTTTTTCCTCCACAAACTCCCCGTAACAGTTATCTACCATACAGATTATGTCCGGTTTTATTTTTTTGATAAAGGAAACCAGCTCCCCGATACGTGACACGGACAAGGTTGGCCTGTCTGCATACCCCTTGGAGCGCTGGATCGTCACCATTTTTGTCTTTTCGTGTATGGCATTTTTTATTCCCTCATAATCAAAATTTCCGTCAGCAAGCAAATCCACCTGCCGGTAGGTGATGCCGTATTCCGCCAGGGAGCCCTTAGACGGGCGGATGCCTATAACTTCCTCCAAAGTGTCGTAGGGCTTTCCAACCGGGGATAAAAGCTCATCTCCCGGGCGTAAGTTTGACATAAGCGCCAAGGCTAAGGCGTGGGTGCCGCAGGTGATCTGGGGGCGCACCAAGGCATCCTCACCCCGGAAACATTCCGCATAGACTGCCTCTAAGGTATCCCTTCCCAAATCGTTGTATCCGTAGCCGCTTGTAGCGCTAAAACACTGGGCGCTCACCCTGTGCTTTTGCATGGCAGCGATGACTTTCATCTGGTTTAGTTCCGCCACCTGGTCAAAAGCCGAAAACCTGTCTTTTAATTTCTCTTCTATCCTGTGTCCAAAGGCGTAGACTTCCCTGGAAATTCCAAGGGTTTCATACTGTTTGATTATCGTAGGATTTTCTCTCATGTTCTCTTCTCTTTTCTTTCGATGATATTTTTTTCTGACAGGGTGCGTAGCATAAAATCCAGTATCTTCTTTTCATTATAACCAAAGGACTGCTTTTCCATCCAGATAACATCTTTTTCCCTGCCAAACCAGGTGAGCTGCCGCTTGGCAAAGTGCCTGGTGTCGCGTTTTAAAATATAGACGGCCTCATCTAAGGTGGATTCTCCATTTAGATAAGACAAAATTTCTTTGTAGCCCAGGCCCTGCATGGAGACCATGCCTTTTTTACATCCCATCTCCTTTAATTTTTCCACTTCCTCTATAAGACCGCGGGAAATCATGTCATCCACCCGTTTTTCGATAGCCTGGTATAGCTTTTCCCTCTCGTCATTTAAGACAAAATAGGCAAAATTGTAGGGGGAGGATTTCTCCCGCTCTTTTTTATTGTGTTCCGAAATTTTTTCCCCGCCGCTTTCATGGTAATATTCCAGGGCACGGATGACACGTTTTACATTGTTGGGATGAATTTCATCCGCCGCCTTCGGGTCTTTCGTTTTTAACATTTCATAAAGAAATGAGGCTCCTTTTTCCCTGGAGATTTCCTCTAATTGGCTCCGGTAGGACTTATCCGTCTCCTCCCGGGAAAAATCAATATCGTATACCACAGACTGGATGTAAAATCCGGTTCCCCCTGTCAAAATGGGAATCTGCCCCTTTCCATAGATTTCTTCCATATAGGATTTGGCATACTTTTGAAACAGAACAATATTAAATTCTTCCTGGGGCATAAATTCATCAATGAGATAGTGGGGAACTCCCTGCATTTCTTCCTTGGAAATTTTGGCGGAGCCAATATCCATATATTTGTACACCTGCATGGAATCCGCAGAGATAATAGCGCCCTTTACCGCTTTTGCAAGCTGGATGGAAAGGGCAGTCTTTCCCACTGCCGTTGGACCTGTGAGTATAATTAATGGTTTTTTCATAAAAGCTTACACAATCCTTCTAAATTTTTTCTCCAGTTCATATTTTGTCATGGAAATAATGGTGGGCCTTCCGTGGGGGCAGAAATAGGGATTTTCCAGTTCCAAAAGTTCTTCGATTAAGTTTTTTGCCTCCTGGAAAGAGAGAGAATGATTCCCTTTTACCGCCGCCTTGCAGGACATGGAGGCTATTTTTTCCAGAACAAGTTCCGGGGTTTCTGATTTGTGGAGCTCGCCTGCTCCGTCTAAAATCTCAAGGAGTACCTGTTTGGCGTCCAGGGAGTACAAATTCCCCGGCACGCCGCTGATGGCGTATTCCCTTCCGCCAAAATGCCGGATGTCGAACCCAAAATCTGTGAGCTGTCTTTCAAATTCTTTCAAAGCCGTCTCCTCTCTGATATCCAAGGAGACTACAAGGGGGGGAGATACCATCTGGGAGGTAAAGGTCTTTTCTCTTAAAATTTTTAAGGTTTTTTCATATAATACCTTCTCGTGGGCGGCGTGCTGGTCGATGATAAAAAGTTTTCCGTCAAATTCCACCAGCCAGTAAGTGTCAAAAACCTGTCCGATGACTTTGTGGAATTTTTTGGAATGCTCTGACAAAAATTTTTCCTCATACAAAATTTCTTCCTGGACGTACTGTACATCCTGTTTTTTCAGAGGAACATCGATTGGTTTTTGTTCTTCCCTGTACTTTCTTTCATAGGGAGAGTCTTTTTTTATGGAAGCTGTTATCTCTTTTACTTTTTCCTGCATCAGCCGCTTTTTCTCAAAAGGTTCCGGGGGACGTTCCTTTGGTTTTTCCGGTTTCTCTTCCGTTTTTCCCTTCGTCTCCTCCAAAGAAATGTTCCGGATATGTTCCCTGTTTAAAAGCCTTTCCCGGATACAGTCATACAGTGCCTGGTAAATCCCCTCATTTTGGGAAAAACGCAGTTCCATTTTGGTGGGATGGACATTTACATCCAGCATTTCCCCCTCAAAGGTAAAATACAGAACGCAAAAGGGGTACTGATGCTGCATCAGGAAGTTTTTGTAGGCATCCTCTATACTTTTGGCCACCAGGGAGCTTTTGATGTATCTGTGGTTGATAAAATAGTTTTCAAAATCCCGGTTTCCCCTGGAAACCTCCGGTTTTCCTATATAGCCGGTCACAGAAAACAGGCTGTTTTCCTGGTTTATCTCAAGTAGGGATGCGGTAACTTCCCTGCCGTAAATCTGGTAGATGGCGTCCTTGGGATTATTATTCCCGGAAGTATGTAGTTTTGTCTGATTATTTATAATAAGTTTAAAAGAAATTTCCGGATGGGATAAGGCGAGCCTTTGGGTGAGGGCGTGGATATATCCTCCCTCCGTCTGAGGGGTTTTTAAGAATTTCCTTCTTGCGGGGGTGTTGTAAAAAAGATTCCGCACGATAAATGTGGTGCCTTCCGGCGCTCCGATTTCTTCAAAAGATATTTCCTTGGAGCCTTCGATCACATACCGGGTCCCGGTAAATCCCGCTATGGTTTTGGTGATAAGCTCCACCTGGGATACCGCAGCGATGCTGGATAAGGCTTCCCCCCGAAACCCCAGGGAGGAAACGGATAATAAATCCTCCACGGACTTGATTTTGCTGGTGGAATGGCGCAGAAAAGCCAAGGGCACCTGGTCTTTTTCAATGCCTTCCCCATTGTCTGTAATCCGAATCATGGAAATACCCCCGTCTTTGATCTCCACTGTGATGGCGGAGGCATTTGCGTCAATGGAATTTTCCACCAGTTCCTTTACCACGGAGGAAGGGCGTTCCACCACCTCCCCCGCTGCGATTTTATCTATGGTTTCCTGGCTTAACGGTGCAATCCTGCTCATGGCAGCTCCTTCCTTTGTTTCTGCTGTAATAGTTCTCACCAGCGGTTTTTTACTTTACTCTGGAGTTCGTACAATTTATTCAAAGCTTCTATGGGGGTGAGGTTTCCGATGTCCACATCTCTCAGATCCGCAATAATATCGTCGTCTTTGACTGTGTCAAAGAGGGACATCTGCCTTATATCCACCTCATCCAAAAGATGCTTTTTCTTTTTCACGGAGGATGTGTCCACAGAGATATGTTTTGCAATCTCGGAGATATCGTTGGCGCTTAACTCTTCCACAATGGATTTTGCCCGCTCCAAAACAGATGCCGGAAGCCCCGCCAGTTTTGCCACCTGGATTCCATAGCTTTTGTCGGCTCCTCCCGGGACGATTTTTCTCAGGAACACGATGTCATCCCCTTTTTCTTTTACGGCGATACAGTAGTTGTTTACATTGTCAAGCTTGCCCTCTAACTCTGTGAGTTCATGGTAGTGGGTGGCAAATAAAGTTTTTGCCCCCAAAAGTTTTGGATTGCTGATATGTTCCACCACTGCCCAGGCAATGCCAAGGCCGTCAAAGGTACTGGTGCCCCTGCCGATTTCATCTAAAATTAAAAGGGAGTTTCCTGTGGCGTTCCGCAAAATATTTGCCACCTCCGTCATCTCCACCATAAACGTACTCTGTCCGCTGGCCAAGTCATCCGATGCACCCACTCTTGTAAAAATCCGGTCTACGATGCCGATATCTGCGGAATCCGCCGGGACAAAGCTTCCGATTTGGGCCATAAGCACAATTAAGGCAGTCTGGCGCATATAGGTGGATTTTCCCGCCATATTGGGCCCGGTGATAATAGAAATTCTGTGCTTATTATTGTCCAGATATGTGTCGTTTTTGATAAACATGTCGCCGGGAATCATATTTTCCACCACGGGATGGCGTCCGCCTTTTATGTCGATAGTTCCCTTTTTGTTTAATTTTGGACGGCAGTAATGGTTCTGCTCCGCCACATGGGCCAGGCTTGTCAAGACATCCAGTTTTGCCACGGCTTTTGCGGTTTTTTGGATTCTTGCCACTTCACCGGAAACTTTTTCCCGCAAAGCCGCAAAAAGTTCGTATTCCAGCACGGATAGCTTATCTTCCGCCCCTAAAATGACATCCTCCAATTCCTTTAACTCCGGTGTGATAAACCGCTCCGCATTTGCCAGCGTCTGTTTTCTTGTAAAATAATCCGGTACCAGCTCTTTAAAGGAATTTGTCACCTCCAAATAATACCCAAAGACTTTGTTGTATTTTATTTTCAGATTTCTGATGCCTGTTTTTTCCCGCTCTTTTTCTTCCAGCTCGGCAAGCCAGGCTTTCCCTTCTGTTTTTGCTTTCCGAAGCCTGTCCACCTCTGCATGATATCCTTCTTTCAGTATGCCGCCCTCGTGGAGGAGAATAGGGGGCTCCTCCTGTACCGCATCAAAAATCCACTGATAAATTTCTTCTAAGGTATCCATCTCCTGGCAAATTTCATCCAGCTGGCCCATTCTAAAATCCTTTAAAAGATTTTTGATGGGGGGAAGCATATGGATGGAATTTCGGAATGCAATAAAATCTCTGGGGTTTGCCGTCTGATAGGTGATTTTTGTAATGAGCCGTTCCAAATCATAGATGGCACTTAAGTATTCCCGCAGCTCCTCCCTGGTGATGGCCTGGCTGTTTAGCTCTTCTATGGCGTCTAAACGCCCTTTGATCTCTGGCTTATCCACTAAGGGCTGTTCCAAGTAAGAGCGGAGCATTCTGGCCCCCATGGCGGTTTTTGTCTTGTCCAACACCCATAAAAGGGAACCCCTTTTTGATTTTTCCCGCAATGTCTCCACCAGTTCCAGATTCCGTCTGGTGGAACTGTCAAGGAGCATGAATTTTCCCGTAGTGTAGGAATGGAGGGCGGACATATGGGCCAGGGAATTTTTCTGTGTCTCATAGAGATATTTCAGCAGGGAGCCCGCCGCAATACTGCCATAGGAAAAATCATGAAGGCCTAGTCCCTCTAAACTGTGGACTTTAAAATGTTCCTTTAAGATTCCGAAGGCTGTCTCGTCACTGAAATACCAGGCGTCTAAGGCGCTGACACAGATGTGAAGCCTCTCCTCCATATCCTCCAGGTCAATGCCGCTCATATAAAACGCTTCGTTGCAGACGATTTCCGAGGGTGCGTATTTTGTGATTTCATCGGTAAGCTTCCGCTCGCTGTCCACTTCTGTCACAAAAAAATCCCCTGTGCTCACATCGGCAACCCCGATACCGTATTTATCCGCCAAATAGACAATGCACATAATATAGTTGTTTTTGGTCTCATCCAAAGCCTGGGAATCCGTGGTGGTTCCCGGGGTGACAATGCGCACCACTTCACGTTTTACTATGCCCTTTGCTGTCTTGGGGTCTTCCACCTGCTCGCAGACGGCAACTTTATATCCTTTCTTCACCAGACGGTTTAAATATCCCTCCACCGCATGGTAGGGGACGCCGCACATGGGTGCACGCTCTTTCAAACCGCAGTTTTTTCCGGTGAGGGTTATCTCCAATTCTTTTGACACGGTGATGGCATCATCAAAAAACATTTCGTAGAAATCTCCCAGACGGTAAAAGAGGATACATCCCTGGTTTTCCTCTTTCGTTTTGAGATAATGCTGCATCATAGGAGTCAGTCCCTTCAAATCTATATCTTTCTTCATGTTTCGTCCTTTTCTATTGGTGCATAATTTCTGGCCACTTCCTCCGCTGTTTTTAAGCCGTCCATGGCGGCGGACATAATTCCACCGGCATATCCGGCCCCTTCCCCACAGGGGTAAATTCCATTCACGTCACTTTTAAGCTTCTCATCCCGCAAAATCCGCACTGGGGAGGAGGTGCGGCTCTCCACGCCGGAGAGAATCACATCCTCCCTGTTAAAGTCCGGGATTTTCTCGGGAAAACTTTCCATTCCCTCTATAAAAGAATTATATATTTCCCCG
The DNA here is from genome assembly GCA_947174805.1 of uncultured Roseburia sp. Lineage (GTDB taxonomy): Bacteria > Bacillota > Clostridia > Lachnospirales > Lachnospiraceae > Roseburia_B. The sequence continues at coordinate 224,901 of CAMWKH010000001.1, forward strand.
GGTAATAGTGTATGGAGAGGGGCAAAGACTGCATCTCCCTTTGTACAGGAAGAAAATTCCCCGTAGGAGGCAGACAGTCTTTTTTTCTTAAAATCTCCGTACAGCTGCTGGGGAATCTTTCCCTTTCCCATTTCATAAGCCGTTTTTTCAAGTTTCCTCTGAAATGCGATTCCCGCTAGAGGCCCTTCTCCTCCAAAATCCTTTGGGGTGACAGAGACAATAATGGCACTGTTAGCATTTTTGCTGTCCCTTTTATAATAGCTCATGCCGTTTACCGCAAGTTTTCCCTTCTCCGACGAGGCGTTTACCACGTAACCTCCGGGGCACATGCAAAAAGAATACACCCCTCTTCCCTCCGGGGTATTTGACGTCACCTTGTAGGGGGCAGGGGGCAGAATTTTAGATGCTTCTTTTCCGTACTGGCTGATACTGATGATTTCCTGGGGATGCTCCGCCCGAAGTCCGACGGCAAAAGCTTTGGATTCCATGGGAATCTTTTTTTCAAAAAGCATTTGAAAGGTATCTCTGGCGCTGTGGCCTATGGCGAGAATTAAAATTTCCGTGTCTATCCACATGTCATGGTTCAGGCAAAGTCCTGTCACTTTTCCCTTCTCTATCCGGATATCTGTCATACAGGTGTGAAAGAGGAATCTTCCTCCCATACTTTCAATGTCCTTTCGGATGGCAGGGATTACCTGGGATAATCGGTCTGTCCCGATATGTGGTTTTGCCTCATAGGCTATTTCCTTGGGGGCGCCGTGTTCTATAAAAATCTCAAGAACTTTTCGGTTTCTTCCAGATTTATCTTTTACCAAAGTATTCAGTTTTCCATCGGAAAAAGTCCCTGCCCCTCCCTCCCCGAAGGATACGTTTGACTCTGGGTTTAAGGTGCCTGTTTTCCAGAACAGGGAGACATCCCTTGTCCGCTCTTGGATGTTTCCTCCCCGCTCCAAAATAAGTGGGCAATATCCCATTTTTGCAAGCATGTAACCGCAAAAAAGCCCTGCCGGGCCGCTTCCCACAATGACAGGGGAACTGCTTAACTTTTTACTTCCTGGAATGGGAAACAGGTATTCTTTTTTCTCCCCCAGGGAGATATTTTTATTGTTTAATTTTTTGTATAGGTTCTCTTCCTTTGCCGTCTCCGCCAAGATGGTATACACATAAGAAATTTCCTGCTTTTTCCTGGCATCGATGGACTGTCTTAAAATTTCCATGGACAGGAGCTGTTCTCCCTTTATTTTCAGCACTTTGCAGACTTTTTCTTTTAAATCCTGGCTGCCATGTGTAATTGGAAGTTTTAATTGCCGTATTTCTATCATTTTACACTCTCGTTATTCTGTTCCATATTGTAAATCCACGGAATTATTTATGATTCTGCCCCGTGGATGCCTGCCGTATATCCGCTGGCCCAGGCCCACTGCAGGTTGTATCCGCCGCATATGCCGTCAATATCTATGACTTCCCCGGCAAAATAAAGACCGGATACCAGCTTAGACTCCAAGGTTTCGGGATATATTTCCTCTGTATTTACCCCTCCGGCGCAGACCTGGGCATGTTCAAATCCCTTTGTGCCTGTGATGGTAACGTGCATATGTTTTATCCTGTCTGCAAGTTTTTCCAGTTCCCTGTCCGCAAGAAGGCCTGGGTTTTTGTGGATTTCTATCTGGCATTCTTTTAAAAAAACAGGAATCAGTTTTTTTGGAAATAGGCCAATCAACGCTTCCTCACAGTCTTTTTTGACTCCATCCCGATAAAACCGCCTTTTTAACTCTTTTTTTAGTTCCTCCATGGATAGATATGGAGTAAAATCCAATACTGCCTCGACGCTTTTTTTATCTGCCACCGCCCGGGCGGCAAAACGGCTGACCTGAAACACCGGGATACCGGAAATACCGTATTCCGTAAGCTGTACTTCTCCCCTGTCCCTTGCGGCAAGCTTTTGATTTACGTACAATTCCACTGAAATGTCTGACCGAATTCCTGCAACTGATTTGAAAAATGACTGTTTCGCCGTCAACTGTACCAAGGCAGGTACAATATCTATAAAGGTATGTCCGAATTTTTCTATATATGGGAAAAGGCTTCCGTCACTCCCTGATTTTGGGAAAGCTTTTAAGCCGCAGGCAATGATACATGTATTTCCATGGAAACTGCCCTGGCTTGTCTCTATGTGAAAGCCTTTTTTTGTCTTAGTTATCTCTTTTATATCACAGCTTGTCACAACTTTCACAGAAAGCCGTGACAGTTCCATGCGCAGCACATCTAAAACAGAGGAGGCCTGTCCGCTGGCAGGGTAAAAGTAACCCTCCCGCTCCTTTGGATATACCCCAAGTTCCAGAAAAAAATTCAGGGTATCTTCAAATCCAAACTGTTTTAAAACCGGCCATGGAAAAGAGGGATTTTCCCCTCTGTAACAGCCCTTATCCTGCATACGGTTGGTATAATTGCACTTTCCGTTGCCGGTGGAGAGAATCTTTTTCCCCACTCTGTCCATATGCTCTAATAAAACGACTCTTGCACCCTTTCTTGCCGCAAAAACTGCCGCCGTCATACCGGAGGCGCCGCCGCCGATTACCATTACTTTTTTCAATTTCACACCTGATTTCTTATAGGGAAACATTTCAAAATCCTACGTGAACCATTTTAGCATAAGGAAATTAAAGATTCAACGGAAAATTTGTGAATTTATTCCAGATAATTTTTATTGGATACGCATTGGTTTCTAGATCATATAATACAAAATCCCGTAAAGTTCCCGCACATAAAAGGTGGGCAGATACAAAAAGAAAGTATGGCTGGGGGTGCTGTAACTCTCTATGCCCAGCTTTTGTGCCACAGCATTTGCCCGGTACTCATGAAATTCGCTGGTGATAATAGTAATCGGCCCGTCTATGCCCTGACTATTTAAAATTTCCAGGGAAAATTTTAAGTTTTCATTGGTATTGGAAGACCTATCCTCTTTAAAGAGACGTTCCGGCGCAATCCCTCTCTCTGTCAGATAACGGTACATGCACTCCGCCTCGCTGATGTCCTCCCCCGGCCCCTGTCCTCCGGAGAGGACACAGAGGGCCTTTTCATTTTCTATCAAATACTCGTATGCAGCCGTTAACCGTTCATTTAATACCCTGCTGGGGCGCTCCCCTTTCACGCTGCATCCAAGTACCACTGCCGTGGTATTTTCCGGGGGATGGTGCATGGCAGCACGCAGGATTCCCACCGTTTCCCACAAAGCCACAAGGGCCAACCCCAGCAGGAAACATGACAGACAGATTAATATTGCTTTTCCGGCAATATTCTGCCATAAAAAGTTCATAAAAGAATATATTTTCTGATAAAAAATCCCATAGAGAATGGTTAAGGCAGACAAAACCATGCCTGTCAAGCTGCCGATGTTGAAAATTGCAAAAGACGGAAGGGCAAACCACAGGAAAAATACTGCTCCTATTGCTGTTATTATCATATGTAACCGACTCATCTCTCTCTCCCCTTGTTTATATTTACTTAATATTTTAACGGATTTTAGGGTCGTTTACAAGCTTTTCCACAGCTTGTTTACAGCCTATGGATTCCGGTATTATTTAAATTATTAATTTTTTTCCATCCATTTCTATTGGTTTTTTCCCGGAAATCGTTTATATTGTAGTAAGGAACTGTCTGAAAAAAGGAGGATTCCCATGGAAACCAATAAATTTCAATTTGTCTCAGAAAAAATTATACGTTTAAAAAATGTTCAATCTATAGGCGTCATCGGCGACCCGGGCTGTGAGGGCCTTGGCACCTACAATATGAAAGTCTATGCAGGGGCCCTAAAAGAAAGTGCAAAGGATGATATCACCCTGATTGCGGGAGATTTAGTGCCCGTTGGCAGTGAACACTATTACAAAATGATACAGGGCATTACGGAAAAAACAGCGGAAAACCCGGTTTACGTCCTTCGGGGCAACCACGACACCGGAGCCTACGAAACATACTTCGGACGGAAAAATTATGCCCTGCTTATGGAAGGCTTTGCCCTTATCGTTTTAGACAATGCCCTGCGGAAATTTGATGAAGAGGGACTTGGCCTTTTAGGGGAAGTTCTTGAGATGGAGGAGGTGCGCCAGGCGATTATTGCCTTCCACATCCCTGTCCCCAACCATTTTATTGCAAACTCCGTATCGGAAGAAGAATTTCACAGGCTTAAGGCCGTTTATAAAGCAAAGAAAGAAAAAGTAAAGTACCTTCTCTGCGGCCATGTGCATTCCAGATTTGTGGATGAGGTGGATGATATTCCTCTAATCTGTACCGGAGGAGGAGGGGCCTTGATTGAAGATGTGTCCAGTGAAATCCGGGCCTGGGATGTGGAGCATCATATTGTCCACTTTTCCTTTGAAGAGGGAAAAATCAATTACAGAATAGCCAATCTCTCTGAGGACTGTTACAGCAAAGAGCGCAGGGATGGGATTTTAAAAGAGAAACTTTTGGAGACGGTACAGGGGGAAATGATGGCTCATCTCAGATACCTGATGTTTGCGGACAGGGCAAGGCGCAGGGGGATGGACAAGATAGCCCGTCTGTTTGAAGCCCTGGCGGACTCTGAGTACTGCCATGCAAGAAGTTTTTACTCCGTGTTGGAAAATCCCAAGGAATTTTCAAAGTCTGTGCAGACCTTTGTCCCCGGGGAGGAATTTGAGTACACTTATCTCTACAAAACTTTAGAAGCCTATGCAAAGGATCACGAAAATCCCTTGGCAGCCCTGGCCTACGGGGGAGCTGCCTATGCGGAAAAAGTACATGCCCGGCTTTTAAAAGAGGCGTCGGATATGGAATCTTTTGAGGAAACTTCCCTCTATGTGTGCCCTATCTGCGGATGCCTTATGGCGGGGGAAAATATTCCTGATAACTGCCCAGTGTGCGGCGGCCCCAAACGTCAATACAAGGAATTTTCCTAAATAATGTTACGTGTCATAATTCTCCAGAAATCCGTAAAGCTGCTCTTCATCTTCTATCCAGTAGCCTTTACGGATTTTCTGCCGCAGGGTATCCTCTAAATCAGAGTAGCGGATATCCGTATACTCATACACGGTTTTCCGGTCTGCATAATAGACGGTGAGGTAATCCCCCTCTTCGATTATCACATATTTATAATTGATATTATGGTTGACAGTTAAGGAGGGTTCTGTGTCCACAGGAATTTCCGTGGGAACTATTTGTTCTGTGTCCGGGGGAATTTCCTTTTCCGCCCTGTTTCCCAAATATCCAAGGACAAGGATGAGTACCACAACTGCCAAAACGCAAAGAATGCGAATACAATTGACTTTTTTCATATTAATCACCAGTCATAGTATTCGCATTTTTCTTAAATATAATCATCTTTTTTCAATAAATGGAGTTTTTTTGCTAATCTTACAATGGAAGCCCCCTTGGGGAATTTCAATATTTCCTCTTCAGTTAGGCCTCCCTTTAACATGCAAAGTCCATATACGATAACCCCTGCGAATATAGAAAGCAGGGTGGAAATTGTATTGGAATCTGTGGCCTTGAATAAGCCCTGGTAAGAAAAGTATACAAACACTCCCATTATCAGAGAAGAAACTCCCGGCAAAACAAAAACATGTACCACGTCCATCACATATCTGCTGTATTTCCGAATGCTTATCCCATTTAAGATACACATAAAAAGGGCAAACAGTGTGTTGGCGTGAATGACAGCATAGATGTTTAAGTCAAACACCCAGAGGAAAAGCACCAATACCAGCAGATGGAGAAATAGGGCGATGGCTGCATTGACCACGGGCTGGCGCATACGGTTGATTCCCTGCAATATGCCGTTGGATAAGGTGGAGATTGAAAAAAACAGTATGGCAATTGCACCCGCCTGAAGCATAAGTTCCGTCTGTCTGGAAGAATCCTTTAACAAAAGCTGCATAATGGGGGAGGCCAAAACCCCCATTCCCACAGTACAGGGAAAGACAATAATCATGTTAAACCGCATAGCTGCCTGAATTTGGCTGCGCACCACATCCATTCTCCTGTTGGCGTAGGCAGCCGCCAGGTTTGGCACACAGGACGCCGCCAGTGCGGAGGCGATGGAGATGGGCACGTTAATTAGCAGCTTGTATTTCCCGGAAAAAATTCCCCAGAGAACTTCCTCTTCATCCTTGCTGTAACCTTTTAACAATACCAGGTTTTTAAAAATTCCCTGGTCTAAAATACCGCTGATATTGTATATGGTGGTGCTTAAAAGTACGGGAAGAATGGTGAGGATGATAATTCTTGCCACTTCTCGGTAAGATTCTGTATCCACCTGGCGTTCTCTTCCCTTCCGGCGGCCAAGGGCAGTCCGGTAGGCAAAAAATACGAAAATAAGAAACAGAAAACCTGCCACGGCCCCGGCGCAGGTGCCAAGGGTGCTTCCGGCAGCGCCGTAGGCGGCGGCATATTTGTCCGGGCTTCCCAGTGCCTCCCCCATTTTTTTCCCGTAGCCGAAAAGGTAATAGGCAGCTCCCATACTTACTATGGCATTGATAATCTGTTCAATCACCTGGGAGATAGCGCTTGGCACCATGCTGCCAAGCCCTTGAAAATATCCACGCAAAACCCCGAGGATGGCAACAATCACCAGGGTGGGGGAAAGAACCTTAAGGGCATAGACCGCCATTGGGGTTTTCAGCAAATCTGTAATATATTCCGCACCAAAAAATACAATCAGCGCTGCCGCCGAGCCTGACAGTGCGGCAAAGACAAATGCCCCTTTTACTATACGGAAGGCATTTGTTTTTTCTCCTCTGGAAATCCTGGCTGATACCAGTTTGGATACTGCCAAAGGAAGGCTAAAAGACGAAATCAGGAGAAATATATTATAAATTTCAAATGCACAGCTGTAATAGTCGTTTCCCACATCCCCGATAATATTTGTCACCGGAAGCCGGTAAAACATGCCGATAATCCGGCTGATTAAGGATGCCGCCGCCAAAATAGAACCTTGCAGAAGAAAACTTGTATTACTCTTCTTTCTCTGACTCATAATTTACCTCAAAGTTTATTTACGTGCTGCCTCAAAGTCACTCTTGCTCGCATAGATTCCCATTTTATCTGCAGAATCATTTAACACGGCACAGACAAATGTTTTGCCCTGGTTTATGACAAGTTCATTGCCCTCTGCGTCAAAATAGTGGGGTTTTCCGTTTTCCACAGATTTTGTCCAGGTAATGTCAATGGCTTTTCCGTTGGTAATATATTTTCCGGTTCCCACCTGGTCATAAGTGGCTGTCTTTACATCCAGATATTTATTGTCCGGCTCCATCTTGTAATCACATACCCGGAAAATAATATTTTTAAATGCAAGCTGCTCTCCGTTGCCCCCGTCAATATGGGCGGATTTGTACTGGAAACGCTTGTAGAGCCCTGTGGATTCGTCATACTCAAACCATGGTTTGTTTACCGGAAATCCCGGTTCCACCACCGCCGCATCCTCCCCGTTAGCCAGGGTAACTTCCTCCCCGTCCTTGGCAAAGGTGTAGTGTTTAAAGTCATCCGGCAAAGTGGTGCGGTACTCTCTCTTTTCAATACCTGCAATAATGCTGTCCCCGTTGATATAAGCGTTGTGGGGAGACTTTCTGGAATTGTCCCGAAAGAAGGTAACATCCGCCAAATCTCCGTCCAATCCGTTTAAGTCATCCATACTCTTTAACATTTCCGTGGCATAAATTGCCTGTCCGTAATGCACGTAGATTGCGTCAAACTCATTGGAAAAATAGGCAAAATAATGGCGGCAGCTCCTCTGGGACATAATTGTGGGCAATTCCCTGTAATCCTGGAAGATGGGCATGATTCTGGTAAGCCCTCCCTCTGCAGGGGCCTCATAAATGACATCTGCACTGGAAATCCCGTACTGGGGCATGGCATCTGTGGTATTTCCCACCATGCAGGAAGCGGGACGCAGATGTGCCACAACCTCATCCACAGGCTCCCCTGTCAAAAGTCCACGGTTTCCCAGATCTTCCACTGCCTCTGTTTCCGTATCCATCACGATTTCCCCTTCTAAGGATTCGGATTCCGTCTCCATCACCAGCAGTTCTTCTGTGTTTTCCGGTGCATCCGCACTCTCTTTTCCGCAGCCTGCAAAAGCCAGACAGCAGAGAGATGCAAAAAGAATCGTTTTTTTCCTATGTCTCATTTCCTTTAACCTCCTGTTATCTTAAAATGTTCATCTCATTTAAGATATCTTTTTGTTTATTTTCCATAAGTGCTGCCTCGTCCCTTGTCATGTGGTCATAACCCAGTAAGTGCAGCACACTATGTACAAGTAAAAATGCAAATTCCCTTTCGGGGGAATGTCCATAACTTTCCGACTGGCTGAATACTTTTTCTGCGGAGATAACGATGTCTCCAAGAAGGGCTTCCCCTGTGTCAGGATTAAAATTTTGGAATGACTCTTCCACTTTGGAGAAAACTCCTGCATGTTCATACTCTATCATGGGAAAAGAGAGCACGTCTGTAGGGGAGTCGATATTTCTCTGTTCCCTGTTAATCCTGCGGATGATATCATTGTCCACAATGGTAAGGCAGACCTCCGCCTCAAAAGGGAACTTTTCATAATCCAGGGCAAAAGAAATGACTTTCCCTGCCAGCTCCCTGTGCGCAAAGGGAAAATCTACAGATACTTCCTCCTCAATATTTATTGTCATAACTCATTCCCTCCCGAACTAAAAGTTCTCTCACCTTCAAAAACTGATTCATACTTAGGCCGGATTCATCGTACATGCCTGTGGCGGACAATTCGTTTAATGTCTGATATATCACCATATCCTGGTTCCAGGAGGTGGAAAGATTATGTTCGTTTAACATTTCTATTTTTTTCAGACATGCGTCCACCATATGTATGATGGCAGATTCACGGGAGGAGGGAAGTTTCTTTTCTCCGTTGTACTCTGAGAGAATGGTGATAATCACTTCGGGAAAACATTTTTCCTGTGCCAGTTTTACCCCGTTTTCAATAAAGGGTTCCCCCTCCAACACTCCAATCCTGTAATAAAAACCTGCCGCAGCCACTATTTTTTTATCTGCGCCGATTTCTTTCGCACATTTTCTGGCGAGGGTGGAAACTTTCATGGCATGTACATACTCCGCCATGGAATAATTTTTCACTTCCTGAATCAAGGGATAATCCTCTTTGATAATGGCGTCTATGGAATCCGTTGCCGCATGGTCCATTTTGTCGTACATGCTGCTGGACATAATCATATATATCATAATCACCAAAAGATTAATCACCAGGTTCCACTGCAGCACGTCCATACTGCTTGTTCCGTTTGCCAGATAATAAAACAGCATGGGAACCGCCAAAGCTACGGATAAAAGGATGAGGCATCCCCAAATCCGGTAACTCTTTTCGTGCATGGTTTTTGCAAGCTGGGCTCCCACCAGCACAAGGATGCAGTAAGCTGCCAACTCATAAAAAACACCGCCTGTGGCCACACACAAAAGAACGCTGAGGAAGATTCCTGTGGCAACGGCAATTTCCGGGTTTGCAATCACGCTCATAAAAAGTACCAGGGCCACCGCCGACATGGTGTAGGCTGGAGTAAAATAGCCGATTGCAATAATCAGGCAGGAAAAAGCATAACACCTGGAAATCCCCTTGTAATTGGTGGATGTGTTATTTCCAAGGTTCCCTGAAAGCCTGTTATTCTCTAAAATGTAAATGAAAACCGCTAAAAACATAGCATCTATCGCCAGATAGACTGCATAGCCATCCAGCATAACCCCGTTAAAATAACCAAATGCAAGGGATAAAACAATCGTCAGAAAAATCATAGCATTCACATGTAGTCGTCTCTTCCATGGCATCTTTTGTTCTTTTACCTCCTAACTGCCTGTCTCTTTTTCTTTTTTTCCAACTGGCTCTCGTAATCCTCATAGGCTTTAACGATTTTCTGCACCAGGGGATGCCTTACCACGTCGCTGCTGGTAAGTTCACATATTCCGATATCTTCCACTCTGCGCAGCACCTTAAGTGCCACATCCAAACCGGATTTTGTGCCGGGGGCTAAGTCTTTTTGGGTGGCGTCCCCGGTGATGACCACTTTGGAGCCAAAACCGATTCGGGTGAGAAACATTTTCATCTGGGCAGGCGTGGTATTTTGCGCCTCATCTAATATAATAAAGGCATTGTCTAAGGTGCGTCCCCTCATGTAGGCAAGGGGAGCCACTTCAATCAACCCCTTCTCCATATTTCTCTGAAAACTTTCCGCTCCCATAATCTGATATAAAGCGTCATACAGGGGCCTTAAGTAAGGGTCAATTTTACTCTGTAAATCCCCGGGGAGAAAGCCTAGCTTTTCCCCGGCTTCGATGGCGGGCCTTGTGAGGATAATCCTTCCCACATCCTCGTTTTTAAATGCTGTCACCGCCATGGCAATGGCAAGGTAGGTTTTTCCCGTACCTGCAGGTCCTGTGCCAAAGACAATCATTTTCTCACGGATATTGTCAACATAATTTTTCTGCCCCAAAGTCTTTGGCTTTACGGGTTTTCCCTGGACGGTATGGCAGATGCACTCCTTGTCGATTTCCAAGATGGAAGAAGTGCTCTTTTCTAAGGCCAGGGAGATGGCATAATTTACATTTTGTTCTGTAATGGTATTTCCACGTTTGGAGAGCTCTAAGAGCTGCCCAAATACATGTTCCGCATCTCTTGTCTGAGTGGTACTTCCCAGAATCTTGATGGATTCGTTTCGGTTTACCACTGTGACATGGAATGCCTTTTCAATTTTTTTAATATAGGCGTCAAACTGCCCAAACACATTTGCAATGTGTTCCGGCGGTATATTTAAGTTTAATTCAGTCAGACTCATATTCCTTGGTTTCCTCACCGGTATGAATTTTTTCTATTTCGGCAGGCTCGTATCTGCCGATTTTTTCCAGGGCGGTAATGCTCCCTTTTACATGGCACCGATTCTCCTTAAATTCTATCATAACATTTTTATCTACGATTTGAATACCCTTTTCTTCCATTTTTTTTAAAAACTGTAAAATATTTTCATTTGCCTGCTGTTTTGCCTGGCTTTTTGTCAAAGTGATATTCTGGTAAACACAGCCGGAATATGTTATTTTTTTAATGGTTGCAGGGATATAGTAATCCTTGGCGATGGCAAGCTGGTGATTTTCTTTGTAGACCATATAGGGCTCTTTGGGTTTGCGGAGAGGGGGAATTGTTATTTTATAGGAGCCTAGGAACAATTCATACCCAAAAGCCGTCTCACCTGTTTTTACTTTCTGGGTAAACTCCATGGGAAAGGTATCTTCATAAGTATATGTAGTATGTCCGTAAATATCCGCGTCGGAGCAGGTATACACATAATTTATGATCTCCTGGCTGTCGTTGTAGATATCAAGCCTTGAAGAAACCAGCACATCCCCCGCCTTCACCTCATCCCCCGCCTTTACCCCGGGAGTCCCTTTTCGTGTGATAATGGAACTTATCACCGCATCTTTTTCCGCCACGATATCATATGCCCCATCCATGGCCTCCTTGGATTCCATGTGGTTTTTGCTCTCCAAAAGGTTTTCCTGGATATCAATGGTCATTTTTGTTCCGCTTAACCGCACGGAGGCCCATATGACATCGGCATACCGGCTTCTTATATCCTCCTCCAGTTTTTCACAGTCAATGTCCTCCTTTTTTGTCCCGAAAGCCGAATTTTTTTCCTCCAGGAAAGCTAGGATTGTCTCATCGGTGATGGAGGAATTGCCGTTAATGTCTATCAGCCAGATAAAGGTTGTCAGATATAAAAGAAATGCCACACACCCGGCAATTCCAAGGAAAAATATTTTCCGTTTCCGGTATCTGTACAAAAAAAAGGGAAAACCCACCCGCTTTAATATCGTCAGATGGGTTTTGGTTTTTTTTAAGAGCGGTTTTAATTTGCGGAAACCCTTGATACTGATATAAAATTCATAGTATTCCCCCCGGCTGTTAAGATTCCAAATCAGTATATTGTGGTTACTGCACAAATTTAAAAAACGCTCCGGCGAATATCCGCTCAGCCGCACCAGTAAAAAGCCCTGAAAATATTTCACAATGGAAAGGAACATGGACTCCTCCTAATTTTCATATACCAGGGAATCAATCGTTCCCGTTATTTTCATCTCTTCATTGGTGTAGTAACTGATATGCAGATTCCTCCCCTGTATTAAGAGACGGCAGGTCTTGGCCTGCAAATGGATACAGGTCTGGTTATATTCCAATATTCCCCGGTAATTTTCCACAAGCATTTCCTGCCTGCCGGTGATGGACACTAAAACTGCGCCGTACATTAAATCTTTCGGCAGTTCCAGAGTGTCTACCAACTCTTCTTTCCATTTTCCTAAATTCATTTTTCCCATGTTTCACTATATGTAAAATTACATCCATTTATGCGGCGTATGCCATTTTCATGTATGAATTATTCTAAATGCGGGGGGAGATTTTAAGTTTTATCATAGGCTCTTCCGCTGGCTTTGTTCCGCCGATTTTATAAGCGGAACAAATCTGTGCTTCCGCCCTTTTTATCTTCTCACTGTCATTGCCGTAAACCACGGCCAAAACTTCTCCCTTTTCTACAGCCATGGATTTTTTCTTTTTCAGCACAATCCCCACAGACAAATCAATACTGCCCTCTTTTGTCTCCCGGCCTCCCCCAAGGGCCATGCAGGCATTTCCCACACGCTCTGCCTCTATGCCTGTGACAAATCCCTTTTCCTTGGAGCATACCTCCTTTTCATATGCCGCTTTCGGAAATTTCTCCGTATCCCATACATAGGAATCCTCCCCTCCCTGGGCCAGGATAAATTCGGCAAATTTTTCTTTTGCCCTTCCGCTCTCCACACAGTCGACCATCATTTTTTCAGCTATGTCAAGGTTTTCTGCCTTTTCTGCCAAGAGCAGCATCTCTGCGCCCAGGGCATAAACCACTTCCATCAAATCCTTTGGCCCTCCGCCGGATAAGGCCTCTATGGCCTCGATGACTTCCAGGGAATTTCCCACCGCATATCCCAGGGGCTGGTCCATATCCGTAATAATGGCGCTTACCCGTTTTCCCGCCCTGGTTCCGATATCCACCATCGTCTCCGCCAGCTTTTTGGAATCCTTGAGAGTTTTCATAAAAGCCCCGGAGCCGGTTTTTACGTCCAGTACGATAATATCGCTGCCTGCAGCCAGTTTTTTGCTCATAATGCTGCCGGCGATTAAAGACATCTGGTCCACGGTGGCTGTCACATCCCGAAGGGCGTACAATTTCTTATCCCCAGGTGCAAGATTTGCTGTCTGTCCTGCCAGGGCAAGGCCGATGCTGTTTACGTTTTTTATAAATTGTTCCATGGAAATTGCCGTGGAAAATCCAGGAAAACACTCCAGTTTGTCGATGGTTCCACCGGTAAATCCAAGCCCTCTCCCGGACATTTTTGCCACTTTAAGCCCCAATGCCCCAAGGATGGGGGCTAGTACCAGGGTGGTCTTATCCCCTACCCCCCCGGTGCTGTGTTTATCCGCTTTTAACCCATAAATTCCGGATAAATCCAGGATTTCCCCGCTGTCTCTCATTGCCATGGTCAAATCATACGTCTCCCTGTCATCCATTCCCTGAAAACAGATTGCCATGAGCATGGCGGACATTTGGTAATCTGGAATAACGCCCTTGGTATATCCCCGTATCATTTCGCGTATTTCTTCCGTTGACAGGCTTTTTCCCTCTTTTTTCCTCTGAATCAAATCATACATCCGCATAGGTTTTCACCCCTTCTCTCCTGCAAATTATTTTTCTTTCTCCAGACCAAAGTGCTTTGCCAAAACCGACAACAATTCTTCCCAGCTTGTTTGTCTATTTTCTTTTATAGTTCCATTATACACAGTCACCCATTAAATTACAATCATTCAACACTTTGCTTTAATGGTTTTATTCTTTCAAAATAACCAGCTGGATTGGGGACTTTCACCCTTACTTATGATATGGCTCTTTATGGATAATCCGGTAAGAACGGTAAATCTGTTCCAGCAGAATCACCCGCATCAGCTGGTGGGGAAATGTCAAATTAGAAAAACTTAGCCGTTCATCCGCTCTTTTTAAAACTTTTTCGGAAAGCCCAAGGGAACCTCCGATTACAAAGACAATGTGGCTTTTTCCCTTTAAGCCCAGCTTGTCTATTTTATCCGCCAATTCCAGGGAATCCGGCATGTTTCCCTGGATGGCGAGGGCAATGACATAAGCGTTTTCTTTCAGGTGTTTCAGAAGCTGTTCCCCCTCTTTTTCCTTAATCTGGTCCATGACAGCATCACTTGCCCCCTCCGGGGTCTTTTCATCCGGCACCTCTATGATTTCCGGTTTACAGTAACGGCTTAACCGTTTCATGTATTCTAAAATCGCTTTCTTGTAAAAATCTTCTTTTATTTTTCCCACGCATAAAATGGATATTTTCATAGGTTCCCCCCTCTGTTTTAAAAGGATTATAACAGTTCTAGTATCCACCCGTCAAATAATGTGCTATACTGTTTGTATCAGGTTTTTAGGAGGAAAATACATATGGATTTGTTAAAAGAGCGCATTCTTGCAGAGGGAATAGCTGAAAGTGAAAGTATTTTAAAGGTGGACAGTTTTTTAAATCATCAGGTTGACCCGGAATTAATGGGAAAGGTGGGGGAAGAATTCGCCAGGGCCTTTCAGGATAAGGGGATTACAAAGGTTGTGACTATCGAGAGTTCCGGTATTGCCCCAGCCCTTATGACCGCACAGTTCCTTCGTGTCCCAATGGTGATTTTAAAAAAAGAGCCCTCGAAAGTGTTAAACAAGGATCTCTATCAGACAGTTGTGACGTCCTACACCAAAGGCATCAGTTATGAGCTGACCCTTGCAGAAAATTATATCGATGAAAATGACCATGTGCTGATTATTGACGACTTTTTGGCTGACGGGGAATCCACCACCGGGGCTATCCGGCTTTTGAGAAAAGCTCACGCCACAGTGGGGGGCATCGGTGTTGTGATTGAGAAAGCTTTCCAGCCCGGGAGAATTAAACTGGAAGAACAGGGATTTTCCGTGTATGCCCTGGCAAGAATTGAAAGTCTAAAAGACGGGAAAATTACATTTGCAGAGTGAAAAATGCGCCAAAGGGCGCATTATTCTTTTCGGATGGTATACATTGCCTTTACCACTTCACTGTATATCCCCTTGGGGCTTTTTGTCACTGCGGACACCAAAGAGGTGCCGTTTTTTAAATTCAGCTCTCCTAAGTAGAGCTGCCCGGAAACCGTGGGGTCGCTTCCGTCTGTGGTATAGTAGATATCATACCCTTTGGAAGATATAATTTCAATTTTCTGTTTATCCGTATAGGTGCCGGAAATCCGGCTGAAGGAAGGCTGGTCCACGAGGTAATCCTCAAAAAGGTCCAAAAGGCTGCTTCCCCGCACCTCCTCACAGAGTTCCCTTATTTTTTGGTAATTTTCCTGGCTGTCATAGATTTCAATTAACTTTTTACAGCTCGTCTCGTCGTATCCGTGAACCTCAATAATCTTTTGTATCACAGATACCGCCTCATCTTCTTGTCCTTCTCTCACGTAAATATCCGCAATCTCATAGGGGGCATTGATATCCTCCGGAGACAACTCCCAAGCCCGGTTATAGTAGTATACTGCCTGATTCAAATCCTCCAAATCCTGGTATTTTTTTCCCAGGCTGAACTGGTAATCATAACTCTTATCCAGGCTTTTTTTTATCTTGTCATGGACGCATAGTAAAGCGATCACTGTGGCAAATACCAGGACAAGCACCGCCCCCCAGATAAAAACATATTTATGGTTTGTTTTTTTGTCGCCCTTCCCTCTTTCCGATGCAGCTTTCTCCTCTCCTGCTGTAGCACCTCTTACCCCCCGGGATACAATATCGCTTAGCATATCATCTTCTAAGAAATTGTAGTCCGGTATAAGCTGTACATCCGTACCGCAGACGCTGCAGTAGATTTTACCTTTCGGAACTTGGGCACCGCATTTTGAACATATCATTTTTTATTCCCAACTTATTTTCCCTGTCTGTTAATTGTGAATCAGGATTTCATTGCTAAGACGCAGTTGTACATCAGCATCGCAATAGTCATAGGACCAACGCCTCCCGGAACAGGGGTGATTTTAGAAGCTTTCTTTTCTGCCTCCTCAAACTTTACGTCCCCGGAAAGTTTGTTGTTTTCATCTCTGTGTATCCCAACGTCAATTACAACAGCGCCTTCCTTGATATACTCATGGGTAATAAACTCTTTTTTCCCAATAGCCACAATTAATATGTCTGCCTGTTGGCAGATTTCTTTTAAATTTTTTGTGTGGGAGTGGGTAACGGTTACAGTGGCATTTTCCCGGAGCATTAAAAGTGCCATAGGTTTGCCTACAATATTGCTCCTGCCCACCACAACACAGTTTTTACCGTCAATTTCAACCTCTGAACGTTTTAGCAGTTCAATAATCCCGGCAGGGGTACAGGAGACAAATCCTTTCTGCCCGATGGTGAGGCTACCCACGCTTTCCGGGTGAAACCCGTCCACATCTTTTTTGGGGGAAATGGCGTTTATGATTGTTTTCTCCTCAATATGCTCTGGAACGGGAAGTTGGACTAAAATCCCGTTTACGGAGGGGTCAGCATTTAAATCCCCAATCAGGTTCAAAAGTTCTTCCTGGGTCGTTTCCGTCGGAAGTTCATAGGATTTTGACTGGATTCCAATATATTCACATGCTTTTTTCTTGTTCCGGACATACACAGAGGAAGCTCCGTCATCCCCCACCTGAATCACTGCCAGGCATCCCTCGATTCCCTGGGCTTTTAGCCTTGCCACCTCTTCTTTTAATTCTTCTTTGATTTCACTGGAAATTCTTTTTCCGTCTATGATTTCTGCCATAAGCTCTCCTTTTTTATCCCTTAAAACAATCCGGTGATTTTGCCATTGTCATCCACATCAATTCCGTTGGCTGCAGGTACTTTGGGAAGGCCTGGCATGGTCATAATCGCTCCTAGGACAGCCACCACAAAACCTGCCCCGGCGGACACATACACTTCCCTCACATTTACCGTAAATCCTTGGGGTCTTCCAAGTTTTGCCGCATCATCTGACAGGGAATACTGAGTTTTTGCCATACATACTGGGAATGTGCCCATTCCAAGCTCTGTAATGCGCTTTAACTCTTTTTCCGCAGCGGGGGAGTATGTCACATGTTCTGCCCCGTAAATTTCCTTGGCAATAGTCTCAATCTTTTCGGTAAGTTCCGCGTCATCCGGGTATAAAACCTGAAAACTGCTCTCTTTTTTAGAAAGGGTATCAAGAACCTTTTCTGCCAGGGCAATGCCTCCCTGGCCGCCTTTTTCCCACACCTGGGATAAGGCAAAGTCACAGCCTCTCTCCCGGCAGAAGTTTTCCACAAAATCTGTCTCCGCCTTGGTGTCAGTGACAAAAGAGTTTAAAGTAACCACGATGGGCACCTGGTATTTTTTTAAATTTTCGATATGTTTTTCCAGATTCACGATTCCCTTTTTCAGGGCCTCTGTATTTTCTGCGGAAAGTTCGTCTTTCTTTACGCCTCCGTTGTACTTTAAGGCCCGAATAGTCGCCACAAGCACCACGCAGTCCGGTTTTAATCCCGCCATCCGGCATTTGATGTCAAAAAACTTTTCCGCCCCAAGGTCTGCGCCAAATCCTGCCTCTGTCACCACGATATCCGCCAGTTTTAAAGCGGCTTTTGTGGCCTTTACGCTGTTGCACCCGTGGGCAATGTTGGCGAAAGGCCCGCCGTGTACAATGGCAGGGGTATGTTCCAATGTCTGAATCAGATTTGGCTTTAAGGCATCTTTTAACAGTGCAGCCATAGATCCTGTAGCCTGCAAATCCTTTGCGGTAACAGGTTTTCCCTCAAAAGTATAAGCCACGATAATGCTGTCTAAGCGTTTTTTCAAATCTTTCATATCCTCCGCCAGGCAGAGAATAGCCATAATCTCAGAGGCAACGGTAATTACAAAATGGTCTTCTCTCACGATTCCGTCCATTTTGCTTCCCAGGCCTACCACAGTATTCCGAAGGACGCGGTCATTCATGTCCATACAGCGCTTCCACACAATCTGCCTGGGATCAATATTTAATGTATTACCCTGCTGGATGTGATTGTCCAAAAGGGCGGCAAGAAGGTTATTGGCGGAAGTGATGGCGTGGAAATCCCCGGTAAAGTGTAAATTTAAGTCCTCCATAGGAACCACCTGGGCATAGCCGCCCCCTGCAGCGCCTCCCTTTATTCCAAAACATGGTCCCAAAGAAGGCTCCCTTAAAGCCAGTACCGCTTTTTTCCCCAGGCAGCCAAAAGCTTCCCCCAGTCCCACGCTGGTGGTGGTTTTTCCCTCCCCGGCAGGGGTTGGGTTAATGGCTGTCACCAGGACAAGTTTTCCATCGGGGTTATTTTTTGTCCGCTCCAAAAGTCCGTCGGAAAGTTTCGCTTTGTATTTACCATAAAACTCTAAATCCTCCGGTGAAATATCAAGTTGTGCCGCCACCTCCTGGATGGGGCTCATCTTCGCTTCCTGTGCAATTTGAATATCTGATTTCATATGACCGTTTCCTCCTGTAATTGCTATACATACTCTTCTATATACTGTTCAAACTCCTCGGGAGACATCAGTATTTTTCTGGGTTTTGTCCCCTCCTCAGGCCCAACAAGGCCAGCCTCCTCCAACTGGTCCATAATGCGGGCGGCCCGGTTAAACCCTACTTTAAATCTTCTCTGGATAGAGCCGATGGAACCCTTTTCGTTCTCTATCAAAAATTTTCCTACTTCTTGAAACAGGACATCCCTGTCATCCCCGTTATTTCCTCCTCCGTCGGAGATGGACATGGAAAGATTCTGGGACTGTTCCACGCTTTCCTGAATATGGGTGCTGTAATTTGCAGCCCCGTTTTCATCTTTTATAAAACCAACCACGGCACTGACTTCGTCGTCGCTGACAAAGGCTCCCTGTACCCTCAAAGGTTTCTGGTAATTTTGTGGGAAAAACAGCATATCTCCTTTTCCCAGAAGCTTTTCCGCCCCGTTCATATCAAGAATCGTCCTGGAATCCACCCCGGAGGTAACGGCAAAGGCCACACGGCTTGGCATGTTCGCCTTAATCAGTCCGGTGATAACGTTCACGGAGGGCCTCTGGGTGGCAATAATCAGGTGGATGCCCGCCGCCCTTGCAAGCTGTGCCAGACGGCAGATAGCCGTCTCCACCTCATTGCTGGCTACCATCATAAGGTCCGCAAGCTCGTCAACGATAATCACAATCTGGGGCATCTTTTTGGGTTTCTCCTCATCCGGGATATCCTTGATGGCCTCCACCTTGGCATTGTATCCCTTGATCTCCCTGACGCCGTACTCCGCAAATTTATTGTACCTGTCAGTCATCTCCGCCACTGCCCAGTTTAGGGCGCCGGCCGCTTTTTTGGGGTCTGTGACAACGGGAATCATAAGGTGGGGAATTCCGTTGTAAACGCTGAGTTCCACCACTTTTGGGTCCACCATAATCAGTTTCACATCGTCTGGATGTGCCTTATAGAGAATACTCATAATAATGGTGTTGATACACACAGACTTACCGGAGCCTGTAGCTCCCGCAATGAGCACATGAGGCATTTTGGCGATATCAGTCACAATCACTTTTCCTGCAATATCTTTGCCTGCCGCAAAGGCAATGTTGGAACTGTTCTTTTGAAAATCCTGGGATTCCACCAGGTCACGGAACATGACAGGAACAGTCTCCTTGTTGGGAATTTCGATACCAATGGCCGCTTTCCCGGGAATCGGCGCCTCCATACGGATATCCGCCGCCGCAAGATTTAACTTGATATCATCTGTGAGATTCACAATTTTACTTACTTTTACCCCCATCTCCGGCTGAATCTCATACCTGGTGACGGAGGGGCCGCTGCTCACATTTGTGATGGTGACATTCACCCCAAAGTTTTTGAGGGTTTGCTGCAGTTTGTTGGCGGTCTCCATCAAGTGGCTTTTGGAGTCTCCCATGGCCCGTTTATCCCCCGGTTTTAACAAATCTATGGGGGGGAAAACATACTCTTTCACTTGGACCTGTTCCACGGCAGCATCCATTTGCTGTGCAATGGCATCGTTTTCTTCCTGGGTATTTTTTTCCGCTTTTTTTGCCTCAGATTTTTCTGTTTTCACCGGTTTTGAAATTTCCATCATATCCTGTACATCCTGGGAAATATGGTCTTCCACAGCGGATGTCATAGCCCCGGCGTCAGCCAGAAGCGCCTCCAGCATTGCCGCATCGTCGTACTGTGGCATTTGGGCACTCTCTGAATGATCGCCGAAAATGCTCTCCAGACCGGAATCAAAGCTTTCCCCTGAAAACATAGTGTCTGAAACCGGATTTACATGTTCGATCACAGGCTCCGGCATGTCTTTCATGGAAAATAGGGTTTCTGGAACAGATTCCGGTTCTTCCAAGGGAAAGATAGGCTCTTCAAACTCTGGCTCTGGAAAAGCTGTATCGGGAAAAACTTGTTCCTCCTGTAACTTTGTAATCTCCCGGATATTATCTGTGGTAATCTCGTTAAGTTCGTCTCTTCCCTTGGGCTTTGGCTTAGAGATTGTGGTGTCAAGGGCCACTCCGGCCACACGTTTTTCCACCCGCCGGGTTTCTTTTTCTTCCAGGGCAGCTCTTTTTTCCCGTTTTTCTGCCAAAAATGCCTGCCGTTCGTCCCGCTCTCTCGCAAGTGCTTCCTGCCTAGCCTCCCGCTCTAGCCTCCGTCTCTCCTGGTTATCGTGATAACGTATGGCATCTTCTCTGGCAGACTCATACATTTTTTGTCCGCCTTTTCTCATACCTGAGAATATGGAGCGTTCTGTAATCAGCACAAGAGAGATAATCATTACAATAACACTGATGACAAAGGAGCCGAAAGTGCCGAAATTTGGCTTACACAGCCATACAAAGATACCGCCTAAAGCGCCGCCGCCTTTTTTAAATGTGGAACCATATGTATAGGCATTTTTTACAATATCGGAAGCTTTCGTCCCGTTTTCCTCAATTAAAAGCTGTGCAAACATGCACAGGGCACAGAACAGCAGAATGCAGGCTACAAACTTAAAGACTGCAAAGTGATTGTTCCTGTTGGAAATTAGAAAACAAATCCCTATGAATAACACCACCGGAAATATGTATGCCAGAAATCCGAATATTCCAAATATCAGGGAACTGGCGGCGCCCCCTATTTTTCCTCCTATTCCAAAATTGCTGATAAACAAGAGAATGGAAACTGCCAGTAAAATCCATAGGATAATCTCGCTTTCAAAGGTAAGTTCTTGGGAGAAGTTTTTACCTCCTGTGTTTTTTCTGGCGGAAGTTTTTCTATTTGTGCCTGCTTTTGCCTGTGTTTTTCTTCCGGCGGTCTGCGTTTTCTTTTTCACGGTTGCCATATCTGTTTCCTACTCCTCACTCTACACCGCATAAAAATACCCCCCAATGGAAAACAATCCTACAATCAGGCAGTATACGGCGAAAATTGTAAATTTCTTTTTGCGCACCACCACCAGCATAGTCTTGATGCAGATATATCCAACGACCGCTGCGCATAAAACGCCTGCGGCATAGCTCCCTGCCTCCACAGGGGTGATTTTCAATCCTGATAAATCTTTTAACTCCAAAACGGCAGCTCCAAGTACTGCAGGTATGGACATAATGAAGGAATATTTCACTGCAAATTTGCGGTTAAAACCGCTTAAAAGACATGCTGTAATGGTGGTTCCTGAACGGGACAATCCCGGCAGTGTTGCAAATCCCTGACATATTCCAATAAAAAAAGCGTTGGAATATGTAACATTTTTCGGCGTTTTCTTACCATCCTTTGCCCTGTCTGAGACAAAAAGCAGCACGGAGGTAATCACCAGACAGATTCCGGGGACGAGTAAAATACCGGAAGCTGCCTCAACTACGTCCTTTCCCACATATCCGATAACCCCGGTGGGTATAGTGGAAACAATCACTAGGATGATAAACTTCCGGTAAGAGGAGTCCACCAGTTTATAGTAAGGTTCATCTTTGTGATGAATCACATTTCCCATAAAAATACCCACATTTTTAAAGAAGTCCACAACCAGGTCAACCCCCTCTTTAAACATACGGAAGATATCACTGTAGAAGGCAATAAAAATAGCTATTAAGGTGCCAAGATGCAAA
>CAMWKH010000002.1 GCA_947174805.1 uncultured Roseburia sp.
CTTTAATAGATTATCACATCTTTCGCTGTCTGTCAACAACTTTTTTAATTTTTTAAAGAAATTTTGAAGTACATTATTCTCTCTATTTTGACGCTTTTCAGTGCCAACTTGTACATATTAGCATGTTTTAATTCATATGTCAACTACTTTTCGACATTTTTTCTATTTTTTTATACCTTTTGTAAGAACCGCAGCATAGGAGCCAATGTTTGTGTATTGAACGCCTATGAAAAAATAAGAAAGGTAACCTGTCATACCGCCTTGTCAATGGCATCTTTGATACTTTTCACGCCGATAAGTTCAATTCCCTGTATTGCCTTTAAAGATTTCAAAGACACTTCCGGCAGAATACATGTGGTAAATCCCAGCTTTTTTGCCTCTAATATCCTCTGCTCCGCCATATTTACTGCCCGGACTTCCCCGCTTAATCCTACTTCTCCAAAACAAATAGTTTTTTCGTCAACCGGGCGGTTCTTATAACTGGAAACTAATGCCAGCACGATCCCAAGGTCAATGGCGGGCTCATTCATCTTTATTCCTCCGGCAATATTCACATAGGCATCGCAAGCCCCCATTTGCAGCCCTGCCCGCTTTTCCAAAACAGCCATCAAAAGATTAACCCTGTTAAAATCCGTTCCCGCCGCAGTTCTCCTTGGAATTCCAAAATTGCTGTGACACACTAATGCCTGAACCTCTAAGAGAATGGGCCTTGTCCCCTCTATGGAACAGGCCACCACAGAGCCGCTGGCCCCTTCTGGTTTTCCCCCCAGCATAAACTCAGAAGGGTTTATTACTTCCTCAAGACCGCTTCCCCGCATTTCAAAAACCCCAATCTCATTTGTGGAGCCAAAACGGTTTTTTACCCCCCGCAAAATCCGGTAAGCCGCATGCCTGTCTCCTTCAAAGTAAAGCACCGTATCCACCATATGCTCCAGCACCCTGGGGCCTGCCACCACACCTTCTTTTGTCACATGTCCGATGATGAAAAATGTAATCCCAAGCCCCTTGGCCATTTTAAGAAGGCTTCCGGTGGTCTCCCTCACCTGGGAAACGCTCCCGGGAGCGGAGGACACATTTTCATTGTACATAGTCTGAATGGAATCGATAACCACCATTTTGGGCATATCCCGTCTCACAATCTCCTCAATGGCCTCAAGGTTTGTCTCGCAGAGCAAAGATAAAGATTCCCCAAACTCTCCGATACGCTCCGCCCGAATTTTTATCTGCTGAAGGGATTCCTCCCCGGATACATAGAGTATACTGATATCCTTTGCCGCCAGATTTTTACAGACCTGGAGCAAAAGCGTGGATTTCCCGATTCCAGGATCTCCACCCACCAAAACCATGGAGCCTGTTACCATCCCTCCTCCTAGCACCCTGTCCAACTCCGCTATATCGGTACACGTCCTCTCCTCTCTTGCCATTTCTATGTCTTTTAATTTTGTAGCTTTTGCCCTGCCCTCACTGCGGGGAGAAGAAGCGGATTTCTTTTTTGACACCGTCTCCTCCACCATTGTATTCCACTCTTTGCAGGCGGGGCACTGTCCCATCCATTTTCCAGACTCCGCTCCGCAGGACTGGCAGAAATACATAATTTTTTCTTTTGCCATATATACTCTCCCTTTTTATATTCATACTTCTTCAGACTGTCCGCCGGGCCGGGCGTATGCCGCTGACGCCCGTGTGCATAAAATATCCCAGCGCTATGTTCGCTGGGATATCACATTTTATCATCATCTACTTTTTGGTTATTGATACATGAGACGCCTTGCTGCCGTCCATTTCCACGCTGAAACTTAATTTTCCGCCCAGATTGGTCTTCATCGTTCCCGCGTCTGTGTCGTCAATGGAAATGTCGTACTCCGTGCTCTCCTCAAGTTCCAAGGTAATCTGTACATCCTCAGGCCCCTCCACGGTAAATTCCACTTTAGACTCTGTGGCTTTAAATTCCTGCACTGCCGTGCCGGGTACAGATTCATAGACAAACATTCCATTTCGCTCCAATTTAGTAATTTCCCGAAAAGTTTTTACTTTGTACAAATCACCGCCGTGTTCAAAGTTATCCAGCTTTGCTTTGGAACTTAAACTATAATCCCCAAAACTAATGGTTCCATCCGTCTCTGTACGTATCAATTCGCTAATTACAGACATTTTTATCCTCCTGTGCCATGTGCCCGCTGCATCTGCTAGACCCGAAGAAATGCAGCCGGCTTCTGCTATCTTTTATGGCATTATTATACAATATCCTGTTTCTTTTTTCCAGATGCTTTATCGAAATTTTACGAAATCTTTTCTTTCTTCACAGTAAAGCAGATTTCCCCTTTCTTCATTCCCACGTCCACAAAATCCCCTTTTTTAATTTTGCCTTCCAAAATTTCTTCCGCCAGGGTATCCTCTATCTCGTTCTGGATTTTCCTGCGCAGGGGCCTTGCACCGTATTTGGGCTCATATCCTTTCTCCACAATGTACACTTTTACAGAATCTTTTATAGACAATGTGATATTCATCTGGGCCTTACACCTCTCCACCAATGTCTGAGAAAGAATGGTGACAATTTTTTTCATATCATCTTTATCCAGGGAGCGGAACACAATGGTATCGTCAATACGGTTTAAAAACTCCGGTTTAAAAATCCGCTTAACCTCATCCATCACACCGGATTTCATATGCTCATAATTCTGCTTTTCATCTTCCCCTGCACCAAATCCCAGCTTTTTCGGTGAGATAATGGCCTGAGCTCCCGCATTGGAAGTCATAATGATTATGGTATTTTTAAAATCCACTTTTCTTCCCTGGGAATCCGTGATATGTCCGTCGTCCAGTACCTGGAGCAAAATGTTAAACACGTCAGGGTGGGCCTTTTCTATTTCATCAAAAAGAATAACAGAATAGGGGTTCCTCCGAACTTTCTCTGACAGCTGTCCCCCCTCGTCATGGCCTACATAACCGGGAGGTGAGCCAATCATCTTAGAGACACTGTGCTTCTCCATGTACTCAGACATATCCACCCGTATCATGGCCTGCTCATTTCCAAACATGGCATCCGCCAGAGCCTTTGTAATCTCTGTTTTCCCCACACCGGTAGGTCCCAGGAATAGAAAGGAGCCAATGGGGCGATTGGGATCTTTTAAGCCTACCCGCCCCCGGCGGACAGCTTTCGCCACAGCGGAAACAGCTTCCTCCTGTCCCACCACCCGCTTGTGGAGAGTTTTTTCCAGCCGCCGCAGTCTGACAGCCTCCCCTTCCTCCAGCTTTTTCACGGGGATTTTGGTCCAGCCGGAAACAATATCCGCCATTTCCTCCGGGCCCACAACCAGTTTCCTCCTTTTGGCATCTTTCTTATACTTTTTAATGAGCTTTTCGTATGTCTCCTCTAATTCCTGCTTTTCATTACTGATTTGTGATGCTTCCTCAATATTTCCTTCCATAAGAAGCCGCTCTAAATCACTGTCACACTGCTTCATCTTCTGCTCCAGCTCCTCTATCTGCCCTGGTACCCTGTATCCCCCCAGACGAACTTTCGAGGAAGCCTCATCCATTAAATCTATGGCTTTATCCGGCAAAAAACGGTCGTTGATATAGCGCATGGATAAATCCACCGCCGCCTCCAACCCATCATCGGTAATTTCCACCTGATGATGCTCTTCAAAGTGGCTTTTCAGCCCTTTCAAAATCTCAACTGCCTCTTCCCTGTCCGGTTCCTCCACAGTAACCGGTTGGAAACGCCTCTCAAGAGCCGCATCTTTTTCAATATGTTTCCGATATTCTTCAATGGTAGTTGCACCGATTAACTGGATTTCCCCTCTTGCCAGGGAGGGTTTTAAAATATTGGAGGCATCCAAAGCTCCCTCCGCCCCTCCAGCTCCAATAATTGTGTGAATCTCATCCACAAACAGAAGAATATTTCCCGCATGAATCACCTCCCGAATCACGCGCTTAATCCTCTCCTCAAACTCTCCCCGGTACTTGGATCCAGCCACCATGCCGGACAAGTCCAGCGTGACCACACGCTTTTCCGCCACCGGGTCCGGTACAAGCCCCAGAACAATCCTCTGGGCCAGACCTTCCACAATAGCAGTTTTCCCCACACCGGGTTCCCCGATAAGACAGGGATTGTTTTTTCCTCTCCTGCTTAATATCTGAATCACTCTCTGAATTTCTTCGTTTCTCCCGATCACCGGGTCTAAGCGGTTTTCCGAAGCCAGTTTCGTCAAGTCTCTGGAATACTGGTCAAGCATAGGGGTACTTGTGGAATTTTTGCGTCTGTTAGGTTTTCCATTCTGAAACTCATCTTTATACTGTCCCGCATCTTCCCCCATGGCCACCAAAAGGTCTGCAAACAGCTTTTGAAAATTAACCCCAATGGTATTCATCAGTCTGGAAGCAGCACACTCGCTCTCTTTTATAATGGCAAAAAGCAGATGCTCTGTGCCAATCTCCCTGCTGGAAAAACGCTCTGCTTCCCTTCCTGCATTTTCCAGTATCTGCTGGGCCCTGGGGGTATATCCGTCCCGCTCCTCAAGAGCCGCTCCCCCTGCCGGAGCTATTAAATTTTCGATTAAGTCCAAAAGCTGCTCCGGGTCTACCCGGTTATCTGCCAGCACCCTGGCAGCCACCCCTGTACCTTCCTTTAACAAACCCAGGAGGATGTGCTCTGTACCCACATAATTGTGCTGTAACGACTTTGATGCCTTCTCTGCAAGCCTTAAAGCTTTTTTAGCTTTATTTGTGTATGCTCTCATGTTTTTGCCTTTCTGTTGCTGTTAAAATATGTCTTACAAATCATTTAAATCCAGAAATTCGATATCATCATCCTCTTTCTTTGCCGAGGGATGCTCCACCCTCTTTGGCTCTCTTTTCGGCTCCGGCTTCCTTGCCGGTTTCACCGGCTCAATTACCTCCCGCACCTGCCTTTCCTTTCTCTTTTGAACCGTGTGTTTTGAGAGAATGCTGGGTTCATCCTCAAATTCCGTCATAATCTCCTGTGTATCCCCGGCATAGAAGCTGGAAGAATCCTCATCCTCCTCCATCCTCACATAAGACCTGTCAGGTTTCTCCCTGACAGATTTCTCTCTCACTGGTTTTTCCCTGGACGGTTTTTCCCTCACAGGCTTTTCTCTCAAGGATTTTTCTCTGGACGGTTTTGCCCTTTTGGAAATATATTCTTCCTCATCATCCTCATATCTGTCCCTGTTATGAAGTATTATATTTAGAATTACAATCAATAATACCACCGTTACAAAAATCAGTACGGCTATCACCCTTCTGTCCTTTGTCTTTGTATCTTTATAGCGGGTGTTCAGTTCATTATAAGATTTTAAAAGGGTTTCATAATTAGCCGCCTCGTCCTCATCGCTGGCTGTCTCCGTATTCAGCCTCTGGTAAGTTCCCTGGGTTCTGTCAAACTGATACCAGCCGGCCACCCCTTCCGGGTCCATGCCGTATAAGAGATAGAAATCTGAGCCGGTACTTCCCTCCGGCATCTCTGTATCCCCCAGATTCACAATCTCCACATCTTTGCCAAAATACTGGTAGGCCGGCACTGTGACATCCTGAATCACCACAGTGGTCTCCCTGTAATCGGTAGGGGGAACGGCTCCGTTTGGCACAACCATAAGGATGATAAAATGCTCCCCGGTCTGAAGCCGCACATAAGGGTAGAAATCGTCCCTGTCCGCATCATAGACAAAAAACTTTCCTTCCCCCGCATCATTGCTAAGGTAATACAATCCCATATGACCGCTCTCATAGGACAACCCCTTATGTTTCACGCCCTTGTACTCAAAGTTTGCAGAAGAAAACCCTTCCGGTATTTCACTTTCGGGAAATTCGTCTACAATGTGATACGCCTGTCCATCTATTGTGATGGAATCTCCCCCCCCAGAAGTATCTGAAGGGTTCTCTTGGGGTGTCCCCTCCCCCTCTGACGGCTCTCCCTCATCCGTCTGGGGATTGTTGGAACTTGTGGCAACGGTATCGCTTTTTGTCACAGTAATTCTATATGTGGCCGCTGTTCCGTTTTCTGCCTTCACCGTAATGGCAATCACATTTTCCCCCGTTTTCAACCCTGTATTCCCGGTGATGGACTCTACCTTCGCCTTACTGTTGGAAGTTACCGGGGTCACGGTAATATCACTCACATCACTGCCCACTGAGGCGGTATAATTTGTCACGCTGCCTTTGAATGCAGGTGAGAGTGTCCCGGCAGACAATTTTAAGGAAGAGAGTGAATTGTCCCCGGAAAGGGTTTTGTTTGACGTATCTGTCTCTTCGGATAAAGTGCCTGTGGACGGGGCACTTCCTGATACATTAATGTGTGCTCCCGCTGCCGTCACCCCGGTTCCCTCCGCTTTTACATAGGCATCCCCGGAAGAAACAGCCTTAAACTTCACGTCCACTGCGGAACCTGTAACCTTTACGGTACCCCCTCCTCCGCTGGCTCCTGTACCGCTGGCGCTCACATACTCAAGCTTGGAGGAGTCATAGGTTATCGTCATATCCGATGTGGCCTCCTCCCCTTCTTCATTGACCGCATATACGGTCACTGTCATGGTTTCCCCCGCTGACACGGAACTGCTGGAAACCGCAATGGACAAGGAACCTGCCGCCAGAACCCTTGTCTGGCCTGTCAATAAAATAACCATGCATGTCCACACTGCTATTATAAGTTTAACTGTACTGAATTTTTTCATATTTACCTCCATAGAATTTCGGAATGGGAGTTAATAACCCAGTTTTATTATAAAAAAACAAGTAAAACACGTCAACCACTATCTTTCCTTTTTCACTGTTTCCTCACAATATCTCTGCCGTTCCCGCCATACCAGTGCCCACAACAACAGCATCCAGCCCATTTATACCCGCTTTCGGCAAAGGGCTGGATGCTCTCCGTGGATGATACATTTTATCCGCTAAACCTCATTTAACAGTGTCTGCAATATCATGATATGATATTCTTCGTCTTTGATTATTCTTGCCAGAGTGGCATTGACATATTTGTCATCTATCATGCGCATATGCATGGCATACTGCTCTATCGCCTTTTTTTCACCCTCAATGTCACCCTGCAGCATTGCCTTGAAGTTATCCGAAAGGGCAAGATACTGAGGACTCCACATCCGTTTCCTGTTGTCGGGATATTTAGCCACAAAATCAACATTGCCTCCCAGCAAAACAATCATTTCCCCTAATTTCTGCAGATGCATCATCTCTGCGACTGCAATTCCCAAAATGGTTTTTGCCGCAGAACATCTGACCCCGGAGATTCGGGTTTCATTGTTGATATATCGTGCAATCGTTGACAGCTCTGACACAGCCCCGCAGTAATCCACGCTGAGCAAATTGGCATATGACAGATTCTTTTGGCCCACCATCATGGGCGGGTAGGGCAAATCCATCATAATAGGGCTCACATCCCTAAAACTGCAGGTATTCTCTAAAGGACAAGAGTTTTCTTCCATAATCCAATCTCTCCAAAATTTCTTTTCCTTATCATATGTTCCAGCTTTAAAAATGTTCTATGACAGCCGCAGCTCCTGTCGTCGATATACACATCCGCAAATATTTTCCTGGAGTCTGTGCCGTATTTCTCCAGTGTTTCCTCCACATTTTCATTTACCGCATCAAAGTAAAGCTGGCAGCCGGTACACCATGCCACAGCCTCCTCCAAAAGTTCCCCGCATCTGCAAGTCCAGAGTATCAACTGGCATCCCTCCGCCTTAAGTCTTTTTAAATAGGCAATCAACGGCAAATTGGGGGCACCTATCCCCGGATATTCATCGGCACACAAAGTACCGTCAAAATCTACTGCAATAATCCTTTTCTCTACCATATCTGGCTCCTCCTGATCTGCATCATTGCAGGGCACGTCTGCCCTGCGGAAACTTGACATTTGTTATAACCACAGTATAGAAAATTCTCTGTACGATATGAGGGACAGTTTCAAGTTGTATTTTCCACAGAAATAAGATACAATGAAAAGATAAAAAAGGACGGTGATTAAATTTGGAACAGGAAACAAAAGAAGATTTCAAAACATACATGAGAGAACAGGGGCGAGTGGAGAGAGATAAATTAAAGACCATGACGATAGGAGAAAAGGCAGATTATATCTGGACGTATTACAAAGCCCATATTATCATTGCCGCATTCCTAATCCTGTCTGCTGTCTCCCTTGCCTCCCATCTCTTAAAAGGCAGCCAGGAAAGTATCCTCTATTCCATGGTGATAAATTCCGACGTCTGGCAGACGGATGATTCCACCCCCCCAATCTATACGGATTTTATGGCGGAAAAAGGTTTTGATTCCAAAAAATACAAAGTGGATTACCATGCCGGACTGACAGTTGCCCTGAACGAAGAGGGGGAGGCAAAAGATTTACAGATGTTTTCTGTAGTCGCCACCCTCCTTATGAGCGGCACGGTGGACCACATATTGACCGATGAGGACGTGGTGGTGATGCTTGGGGAAATCGGATATATTATGCCGATGGAAGAATATCTTCCCCAGGAAAAAATTGCAGAGTATGACAGGGAGGGCAAAATCATCTACGGCACACACCCAGATACGAAAAAAGAGACTGCCTTCGGCCTGTCCTTAGGGGAAAGCCAGCGGATAAAACAGGCGGGACTGTTTTCCTTTTCCCCGGCCTACGCCATGATTTATGCAGCTCCCCACCTGGAAAATTCCATAGATTTTCTATTTTTTCTGGAACCATAGGCAGTGTCCCTCACCTTTGCATAAAAAAGCGGGAGATTACTCTCCCGCCAGTCTTATAATCGTCTGAAGATCTGATATCAGTCCTCTGGAAAATTCTTCCGTTTCCCGGCACAGCTGCTCCGCACGTGGATACTCCCCATTGTTTAATGCCTGAATGACCTCAGCGCCGTATCCGTGAAAACGTTTATGCTTCTCACCCAAAGCTTCCCAGATAGGAAGAACTTGCGGTATTTTCGGAGTGAGGGCATAGTAGAAATGTCCAAACCCGCATTTGGAGGAATCCAGCTGAAGC
This sequence comes from uncultured Roseburia sp., assembly GCA_947174805.1. Classification (GTDB taxonomy): domain Bacteria; phylum Bacillota; class Clostridia; order Lachnospirales; family Lachnospiraceae; genus Roseburia_B. Next base: position 9,011 of record CAMWKH010000002.1, read on the forward strand.
GGCATAACCGCGCGGTCCTTCACCATGCTTTTCAAATTGGTGAGCCATGTGTTATGAGCGGTTATTGCATTGCTCACATATTTGGAAAACTCAAAATTTTCCAAGTGGTAGAATGCGTCATCCGTCATATCTCCCATCTGTTTTACCGCATCGTCCAAGGTTTTTTCAATATCCACAACGGGTTTCACCGCCTGGCCTAAATCACCGCCTACCTTCTTCATAAAGCCGATGCTGTCCCTGAGCTGGTTTTCCATCTCAGACATAGAACTGCTTAACTCCTCACTGATAGCGGCAATAGAACTTATGGACTCGTTTACTTTTGAGACGGAAGTCTGGTTTTCATTGTTTAACTCCCAAACATTTTTTATTTTCTCAGCCATGCTTCCCAGGGCATCCATCGTCTCCGTGGTGCTGTTTACACTTTCCTTGGACGCCGTCCGGATTCCCTCCAGGAATTCGTTCATGTTCCCGGTCATGTTCTGGGTTTCCTCTGCCAGGCTCCGAATCTCCGCTGCCACCACAGCAAATCCTCTTCCTGCCGCACCGGCCCTGGCCGCCTCAATGCTGGCATTTAACGCCAAAAGATTGGTCTGCATGGATATGGTATCAATTCCCGAAATAATCTCTCCAATCCTGTCGATAATCTTAAACAGGCCGTCCATATCGTTTTGCAGTTTCTGGGAAATATGTATCGTTTGGTCTGAGAGCTCCTTAATGGTGGTGAGCTCATTCTGCCCTTCCTCAATTTTCCTGTACACATGGTCTGTCTCCGCAGACACATCAATAATGGTATTTGTCAGTTCCTCATGCCGGCTGTTGTTATCCCCCGTATTTCCGGAATCAATGGAAGCGCCGAAAATCGTCTCGGACGCCCGCTCCACCTTGCGGGAAATATCCATAATCTTTTCTGTCTGATGCTGCATGGTAAGGTCGAGAGAACTAATCTGCATCACCGCTTTGATATTTTTATCAAATATCTCTGCCAACTGGCTGCGCCCCTTCTCCAACCTCTCATACATGTCGTTCAGTTCTGGAATCTGAGCGTAATCCGCTTTCTTTAATTCAGACAAAGATTTGATGAGTGTTGATTTTTTTCTGACTGCCATAACTATACCTCATCCTTTCGTAAATTATGTATCTATATACTATATGTATTATAATACGGGATTTCCTGGTTTTTGCAAGCCCTTTTCTAAAAATATACACAGGAAAATTCTGTCCCGCTCGGCAAAACAAAACCCACATGGGTTTCTTCCTAATCGAAGCACCCCACATGGGCTAATTCCCTTTAAACTGCCATACTTTTTTTCAACTCTTGGTACTCCCGGTTAATTTTCTGAATCACTACCGTGTCCCCGGAGAGATTATCCGGATGGAAAATCTTAATCAGGTCTTTATACCTTTTTTTCAGAGAAGAAGCCGTATTGACACCGGAAAAAAATCCGGAAACATCTACGTCATTTCTATTCGATTTTTTGTTATCATACTCCTCCACACGGGCATAAAACTGTCGTTTCAGCTTTAACTGCTCCTGCTCCATGGCAAGCTTGCGCCACTCCTCCTCCAACATCTTCCATTTTGTATCAAACAGGTTTTTTTCATACTCCAGACGTTTCTCCTCGAAAGCCATGTTTCTTAAAAACTCTTCCTTTTCCAGTTCCAAAAATTTTCGCTGACGTTTCAATTCCTGTGTCTCTTCCAGAATTTCCCGCCTGGTTTTTTCCATATCACTTGCACAAAAAGACTGGTTATTAACCATTTCAAGGACTTCGTCCCCTGCCATTAATGCCTCGCTCATCACTGCCTCCTTTATAAATTAAAACAGTTTCCTATATCTAGCATTCGCATATTTTTTAGGATACAACATATAGAAGGCAGCTACAATAGTAAAAAAGTACTAGAGTTACTCAAAAGTCTCCTTGATTTTATCTTTAAAGCTTTTCTTTTTGGGCTTTTGCTCCTTTTCCTTATCCTCATCTAAAGAGTTGTCTGTGGCGGCATCAAATTTCCGCAGGGCCTCTTTTGCCTCCTCATTTAAGCCGGTGGGCACCTGGACAACCAGAGTGACATAATGGTCCCCCCGCACAGCTTTATTCCGAAGGGAGGGCACTCCCTTTCCTTTCAGCCGTATTCTGGTATCCGTCTGAGTCCCTGGTTTTACCTCGTAGAGCACATCCCCGTCCACGGTACTGATGCGCACATCCCCGCCAAGGGCCGCCTGTGCATAGGACATAGGCGCCGTAGAGTAGATATTCATATCCTGCCTCTGGAAAATCGGATGCCTGGACACATGTACTTCCACCAGCAGATCTCCCCTGGGTCCGCCGTTCGTCCCCGGCTCCCCTTTATCCCGGATACGGATACTCTGGCCGTTGTCAATTCCCGCCGGCACTGTAACTTTTATCCGCTTCTTGGAAGCGATATAGCCGGTTCCCCGGCAGTCCGGACATTTTTCTTTCACAATCTTTCCGGTTCCCCGGCAGTCCGGACATGTCTGCACATTCTGCACCATGCCAAACAGCGACTGCTGGCTGTACACAATCTTTCCCTTTCCGCCGCAGCGGCTGCAGGTTTCCGGGGAAGTTCCCGGTTTTGCCCCTGTGGCATGACAGGTGCCGCATTCGTCTTTTAATACAATCTCCAACTCCTTCTCGCAGCCTGAGATAGATTCCTCAAAAGTGATTCTTACACTGGCCCGTAAATTTGCCCCTTTTCTGGGTCCATTGTCCGCAGAACGCCTGCCGCCGCCAAAGAAATCTCCGAAAAGGTCCCCGAAAATATCTCCCATATCCATACCGGAAAAATCAAAGCCGCCCCCACCTGCTCCGCCGCCTTCAAAGGCTGCGTGGCCAAACTGGTCGTACTGTCTCCGCTTGTCCGGGTCACTTAACACTGCGTAGGCTTCTTGTATCTCTTTAAACTTTTTCTCCGCCTCCGCATCCCCCGGATTTACATCGGGATGGTATTTTTTTGCCTGCTGGCGGAAAGCTTTTTTTAAAGCGGCATCGTCAGCGCTCTTCGCCACACCCAGCACTTCATAATAATCTCTTTTATCTGCCATAATATCCCTTTTCCTTTACAAACTAAACAGATTCCTGACTTGAAGATAGGGTTTTAGAAACTTTTCTAAAACCCTTCTTCCCTCTATCTTCTTAAAAATTCTTTTAAACCTCTTTAAAGTCAGCGTCCACCACATCATCTTCCGGTGCGGATTGTGATGCTCCCATATCCGGGCCTGCACCTGCTGCTCCCTGAGCTGCCTGGCTCTGCTCATACATCTTTGCAAATACCTTCTGTGCGCTCTGTGTGAGTTTCTCCTGAGCTGCCTTAAGCTCGGCAACCTTATCCTCTGTCATTTCCTCCGCATTGGGATTTGCCTCCAGAATTGATTTTACTGCGGCAATGTCAGCCTCCACTTCGGATTTATCCGCTGCATCTAAGTTTGCTCCAACTTCCTCCAATGCCTTCTCTGTCTGGAATACAAAGGAATCCGCATCGTTTCTTGTATCGATGGCCTCTTTTCTCTTTTTGTCCTGTGCCTCAAACTCCGCTGCCTCTTTTACAGCCTTCTCAATGTCTGCATCTGACATATTAGAGCCTGCTGTAATGGTAATATGCTGTTCTTTTCCTGTTCCCAGGTCTTTTGCAGACACATTTACAATACCGTTGGCATCAATGTCAAAGGTAACCTCAATCTGAGGAACACCACGGCGTGCAGGAGGAATTCCGTCTAACCGGAACTGTCCTAAGGACTTGTTATCCCTTGCAAACTGTCTCTCACCCTGTACCACGTTGATATCAACGGCAGTCTGGTTGTCTGCTGCAGTGGAGAAAATCTGGCTCTTCTTTGTGGGAATGGTTGTATTTCTCTCAATCAGCCTTGTTGCAACGCCGCCCATGGTCTCGATGGATAAGGACAATGGTGTTACATCCAATAAGAGAATGTCGCCTGCACCTGCATCTCCTGCCAGTTTTCCGCCCTGGATGGATGCGCCGATTGCCACACACTCATCGGGATTTAAAGATTTGCTGGGCTCTTTTCCTGTAAGCTGTTTTACCTTATCCTGAACTGCAGGGATACGGGTGGAACCGCCGACCAAAAGCACCTGGCCCAAATCTGCATTGGTAAGCCCTGCATCTTTCATTGCATTCTGTACAGGGATTGCTGTTTTTTCAACCAAATCATGGGTTAACTCGTCAAATTTTGCCCTGGTTAGGTTCATATCAAAATGTTTCGGCCCCTCTGCTGTGGCTGTGATAAAGGGCAGGTTAATATTTGTAGTGGTTGCGGAAGAAAGTTCTTTTTTCGCTTTCTCAGCCGCCTCTTTTAATCTCTGCAAAGCCATCTTATCTGAGGATAAGTCCACGCCCTCTGCCTTTTTAAACTCGTCAATCATCCACTGGGTCACTCTGTTGTCAAAGTCATCTCCTCCCAGACGGGTGTCCCCGTTGGTGGACAATACCTCGATAACGCCGTCCCCAATCTCGATGATGGATACGTCAAATGTACCGCCTCCCAAGTCATATACCATAATCTTCTGCTCTTTTTCATTGTCAAGACCGTACGCAAGAGCTGCTGCGGTAGGCTCGTTGATAATACGTTTTACATCAAGTCCTGCGATTTTACCAGCATCCTTTGTAGCCTGACGCTGAGCATCGTTAAAGTAAGCAGGAACGGTGATCACTGCCTCGGAAACGGTCTCTCCCAAATATCCTTCTGCGTCCGCTTTTAATTTCTGAAGAATCATAGCGGAAATCTGCTGGGGAGAATATTTTTTCTCGTCAATCATACGGCCCTTATCCGTACCCATATCTCTCTTAATAGAAGAGATGGTTTTCTCTGCATTGGTGACAGCCTGACGTTTTGCAGGCTCACCTACAAGCCTCTCCCCTGTCTTTGTGAAAGCTACGATAGAAGGTGTTGTCCTTGCCCCTTCCTGGTTGGCGATAACGGTTGGCTTGCCGCCTTCCATAACAGCTACGCAGCTATTTGTTGTTCCCAAGTCGATACCAATAATTTTACTCATAATATATTTCCTCCTAATATAATTAATTTGCTACTTTTACCATACTGTGGCGCACCACGGTGTCACGGTACATATATCCCTTCTGGAGTTCCTCGGCGATCACATTCTCCCCGAAACTTTCATCCTCCACATGCATCACCGCATTGTGGAATTCCGGGTCAAACTCCGCTCCTACAGCCTCGATGGGCTTCACACCGGCTTCTTCCAACATAGTCATCATCTGCTTATATATTTTGTTCATGCCTTCCACAAAGGGATCCTCTGCCTTATCCTCCGGCACTGCCCCAAGGCCCCTCTCAAAGTTGTCAATCACCGGAAGCACTTTTTCCACAATACTCTTTGCCCCCATATCATACATCTGTGATTTTTCTTTTTCCGTCCTCTTACGGAAATTCTCAAACTCTGCCATCTGGCGTCTCAGGCGGTCTGTCAGTTCCTCAATCTGTTCATCCTTCTTGTCTTTTTTCTTTTTCTTAAAAAGGCCTTTTTTGTCTTCCCCATCTTTAGCGACATCTTCCCCGCTTTCCTCAAGGGTTTCCCCGTCCTGGTCTGCGTCCTCTAAAGTCTCCTCTGTGGGCGCCGTTTTGTCCTCTTCTTTGTTTTTTTCCTCTGAAGTATCCTCTAACATTTCATCCTTTACTTCTTCACTCTTATTTTCTGCCACTTGATTACCACCTTTCCTATGTTGGCTTTTTAAAAATGCTGTCTAACTGACTGGTTAAATCTTTCAGATGGCCCATGACTTTTTCATAATCCATTCGCTTCGGCCCGATAATTCCAACGGAGCCTTTCATGCCATCTCCCAATTCATAAGTTGCCGTCACCACACTGCAGTCCTTCATGGTTTGAATCGGGCTCTCATCACCTATATAAACCTGGATTCCGGTATTTTCATTTTGAAGGCTTTCCGTCACCAGGGATGCAAGCTGCTGTTTTTCCTCCAGGGCATAAATCAGTTCACTGGCTTTTTGAGTATCACTTAACTCCGGATATTTAAAAATATTGGTAGCTCCGCTGGTGTAGATTTCCAGTTCCTCTCTGCTGATGGTCTCCGCCACTCCGTCTAAAACAATGCCCACAATATCGCTGTATTCACCTGCCTGCTCCTTTAACCTGCTGATGGTCCCCAGGTTAATTTCAGGAATGGACAAACCGTTTAATGTGGAGTTTAACAGAATATTTAATTTCAGCAGTGTCTCATTGTCAAGCTCCTGATTTAAGGGAATAATTTTATTCTTCACCAGATTGCCGTCCATAACTATCACCGCTAAGAGCTGTGCCTCGTCTACCAGGGAGAGCTGTACAAATTTCACTTTTCCCCCGGTACTCTTTGGGGTCGTTATCATAGTGGCATAATTGGTGGTCTGGGCAAGCATTTTTGCAACCTGCTTTAGCACCTGCTCCATCCGCTCCGTATGCTCAATGACAAATTCTTTCATATCGGAAATCTCTTTTTCCTTATTTAAAAGAAGATGGTCCACATAAAATCTGTAGCCCTTGTCAGAAGGAATCCTCCCTGCGGAAGTGTGGGGCTGGACAATATAGCCCAATTCCTCCAAATCAGACATCTCGTTACGTATCGTAGCTGAACTTAAATTCAAATCCGTATACTTTGAGATTGTCCGGGAGCCCACCGGTTCCCCTGTCTCTAAATAGGTGCGGATAATCGCATCCAATATTTTGATTTTTCTATCATCCAGTTCTTCCATGCAATCACTCCTGCCAAACGGGGAAAAGAAACATCTTTCCTGTTTAGTATATGTCAGTACTTGCTTCTTTGTTAGCACTCACTTCTTTGGAGTGCTAATATTTATGTATTAAAGATAGCACCCAAGTTATCCTTTGTCAACTGTTTTTTGCTTTTTTTATAATTTATTTAGATTTTGTCATTTGCTTTGGCTGCAAATAAAAAATATATTCTCATATCACTGAAATAGAAACTGGGCAAGTGCGTAATTGCTTAAATCCAAGCCTTTTTCGGTGAGCCATACTCTCTCCGGATTCTGCTGCAAAAGCTCCTCCGCCTCCAACCGGGCGATTACCTTGGAATAGATATTGTCTACGGTAAAGCCAAAGGACTGGTAAAACCGGCTCCGCTCTATGCCTTGCATCATCCGAAGTCCCAGGAACATAAACTCCTCCATTTGGGCATTTCTCTTTAACTCTTCCGCTTTTTCATGGAGAGTTACTGCCGGCAGTTTTTTTTCCGTTTTTTCGTCTATAAACAGACACTCCTTAATGTTGTCCGCCTTTAAGATATAGGTATCCAAATCCCGCAGATTATTGTAGCGCAGGTTTCCTCCTATGAGAGAAGCGGCACCAAGGCCCACCCCCAGATATTCTTTTCTCTGCCAATACCCGATATTGTGCCTGCAGGCAAAACCCTGTCTCGCATAATTGGATATCTCATACCGCTCGTATCCCGCCTCTTTTAACACATCCTCCGTCATTTTCCCAATCTGATACACCACATCCTCATGGGGAAGAACTTCCGGCTGAAATCCGGCCTCCTGCCTCACCGCATCAAACTTGTATTTTTCATAGAAGGGCGTACCCTTTTCTATCATCAGGGCATATGCGGAAATATGTTCCGGCTTTACCCCGATTGTCTTTGTTAAAGTGTAATAAAATTTTTCCGTATTCTGCCTGGGCAGGGCATACATCAAATCTATGTTGATATTGCAAAAGCCGCACTCCCTTGCCAGCTCATAATTTCTCAAAAACTGCTGAAAGGTATGGACTCTCCCAAGAACTTTCAGCTCCTCATCATCTGCAGACTGCAGACCCATGCTTAAGCGGTTGATGCCGCAGCGCATGTAGCTTTGCAGCTTTGCCCTGGTGAGGGTGCCGGGGTTGCACTCAATCGTAATCTCCCCGTCCCTTTGTACGGAAAAATATTTGTAAACCGTCTCCATTATGGATGCCATATAGTGTTCCTGGAGCCAGGAGGGAGTTCCCCCGCCAATATATATAGTGGACAATTCCCCTGCTTTCAATTCTTTTCCATAAAATTTTATTTCCTTTTTCAATGCCTCCACATAAGCAGACTGCGATTTCTCATCTGCCGGAGCGGATAAAAAATCGCAGTAGTTACATTTTCTCATACAAAATGGAATGTGGATATACAATTCCAATTCTCTCATATTTTAATCCTCATCTAATTTCAGCACGCTCATAAATGCCTCCTGGGGAATTTCTACATTACCCACCTGACGCATTCTCTTTTTGCCTTCCTTCTGCTTCTCCAAAAGTTTTCTCTTTCTTGAGATATCTCCGCCGTAACATTTCGCCAGCACATCTTTGCGCATTGCCTTTACGGTTTCCCTGGCAATCACTTTTCCTCCCACAGCCGCCTGGATGGGAATCTCAAAGAGATGCCTTGGAATCTCTCCTTTTAACTTTTCGCACATTTTTCTGCCCCTGTCATAGGCGCTGTCTTTAAACACAATAAAGGACAGGGCGTCCACGGTCTCCTTGTTGATCAGTATATCCAGTTTTACAAGTTCCGACCTTACATAGCCTTTTAATTCATAGTCAAAAGAAGCATATCCCCTGGAACGGGATTTCAATGCGTCAAAAAAGTCATAGATAATCTCGTTTAAGGGCAGATCATATTTAATTAAGGCCCTTGTCTCCTCGATATATTCCATACTGATATAAATCCCCCGGCGCTCCTGGCAAAGCTTCATAATGGCCCCCACATATTCGCTGGTCACCATAATCTCCGCCGCCACCATAGGCTCCTCCATATAATCAATTTCCGAAGGGTCCGGCAGATTGGAGGGATTGGTTAAATCCATCACTTCCCCGTTGGTTTTGTGTACCTTATAAATTACCCCAGGGGCTGTGGTCACCAAATCCAGATTAAACTCCCGCTCTAACCGCTCCTGAATAATTTCCAGGTGCAAAAGTCCTAAAAATCCACAGCGGAACCCAAATCCCAGGGCGAGAGACGTCTCCGGCTCGTACTGCAGGGAAGCATCATTAATCTGTAATTTTTCCAGGGCATCCCGAAGGTCCGGATATTTGGCAGAGTCTGCGGGATACATGCCGCAGTACACCATAGGATTTACTTTTTTGTATCCAGGAAGGGGCTCTTTGCAGGGTTTGTCCGCATGGGTAACGGTATCCCCCACTCTGGTATCCCCCACATTTTTTATGCCAGCGGCAATATAGCCTACCATCCCTGCACTTAATTCCTCACAGGGAATAAACTGCCCGGCGCCAAAGTAACCAACTTCCACCACGTCATCCCTTGCCCCGGTGGCCATCATACGTATACTTTCCCCCACTTTTACCGTTCCTTCCACAATCCGGCAAAATACAATAACCCCTTTATAGGCATCGTAGACAGCATCAAAAATCAAGGCCTGCAATGGTGCGGATGCATCTCCTGTGGGAGCGGGAATTTTTGTGACAATCTGCTCTAACACCTCATCAATGTTTAATCCTGTCTTGGCGGAAATCCTGGGGGCATCCTCCGCCTCGATACCAATGACATTTTCTATCTCCTCTATCACCGCCTCAGGCTGGGCGCTGGGCAAATCAATTTTGTTTATCACAGGCATCACATCCAGGTCGTGGTCTAAGGCAAGATACACATTTGCCAATGTCTGAGCTTCCACCCCCTGAGCGGCATCCACTACCAAAATAGCACCGTCACAGGCTGCCAGGCTTCTTGACACCTCATAATTGAAATCCACATGTCCTGGCGTGTCAATCAGGTTAAAAACATATTCTTCCCCGTCCTTTGCCTTATATATAATGCGCACAGCCTGGGATTTTATGGTAATCCCCCGCTCTCGTTCCAAGTCCATGTTATCCAATACCTGGGCCTGCATCTCACGGCTGGTCAAAAGCCCGGTGTGCTCGATAATTCTGTCCGCCAAAGTGGATTTTCCATGGTCGATATGTGCGATAATACAAAAATTGCGGATTTTGCTCTGTTCCAATGTTTTTTCCTCCGTTGTTTCGTCTGTACTTACCATTATATGATTCCCTCCTCCCAAAAGCAAGGACAATTTCATGCCGTAAGATACGCAGCCTGTAGAGGCGGCATGGCGGGTACACAAAAAAGGCCGTCTGAAAACCAGACGGCCTTTGTAACTTTTCAGCTTATCCCAACTCAGCCTTTAATGCTGTGGTAAGTGCCGGAACGATTTTATTTAAATCTCCAACGATACCATAGTCAGCCACATCAAAGATAGGAGCATCCTCGTCTTTGTTGATAGCAATGATAATGTCAGACTCTTCCATACCAGCCACGTGCTGAATTGCTCCGGAGATACCGATGGCAAAGTATACATTTGGACGCACAGTTTTACCTGTCTGTCCTACCTGTACATCCACTGGTTTCCATCCGTTTTCCACAACTGCACGGGAGCAGCTTACAGTTGCTCCAAGCACATCTGCCAAATCCTGAAGAATCTTAAAGTTCTCTGCAGAACCTACACCACGTCCACCGGATACCAAAATCTTAGCTTCCATGATATTTTCTGTATTTTTTACTGCCTTTACAATGTTTAAGATTTCTACATATTTGTTGTTTGGAGTAAATCCTGGATTGTACTCTTCCACATTAGCTTTTGCACCTTTGTTTGGCTCAATCTTCTGCATAACGCCTGGACGAACGGTAGCCATCTGAGGACGGTTATCCGGGCAGGCAATGGTAGCGATGGTATTTCCGCCGAAAGCAGGACGTGTCATCAATAACTGATTGTGTTTCTGCTCATTCTCTTTTCCAGGTACAGGATTTAATGGGAAATCACCAATCTCAAGTACAGTACAGTCAGCGGTAAGACCTGTCTCAACACGGGCAGAAACCCTTGGTCCAAGGTCACGGCCGATAGCTGTAGCGCCAACCAGCATAATTTCCGGTTTGAATGTATTGATTACAGATGCCAGCGCATGTGTGTACGGTTCTGTCCTGTAGTCCTTAAGCTCCGGATCGTCCACAACGATAACTTTGTCTGCGCCGTATTCTGCCAGCTGATCTGCCAGTCCTTTTACACCGGAACCGATTAATACCGCTGTTACCTCAGTATTTAAATCTTTTGCCAAGTCTTTGCCTTTTCCAAGCAACTCAAATGCAACGCCATCTAATACGTTGTCTACCTGCTGTGCAAAGACAAATACTCCTTTATATTCTTCTAAACCCATTTTGTTCACCACTTTCCTTAATTTAAACGGTTAATCCGTGTTTATTCATGCAACATTTTCATGCATATTCAAAAGAATTAAATGACATGTTTCTCTTTCAATTTGCCCATAATATAGGATACGCCTTCCTCTGCGTCCTGAGCAACAATTTTTTCACCTGCACCTTTGCGGACTTTATCAGAAGCCTTAGCAATCTTGGTAGGTGAGCCATTAAGACCAATATTGGAATCATCTACATCCTTAAGGTCTGCTCTGCCCCAAACGGTAACTTCTTTGTCGTATGCATCGAAAATTCCGCCTGGTGTCATGTAACGAGGCTCATTTAATTCAGAAAGTGCTGTAATTAAACAAGGCATTTTTGCTTTTAACTCGTGATATCTGTCCTCATACTGACGCTGAACAATCACATAATCCCCGTCAATTTTAATATCCTGTGCATAAGAGATAACCGGAATATCCAAGTGTTCGGAAATCTGAGGTCCTACCTGTGCGGTATCTCCATCGATAGCCTGACGTCCTGTGATAATCAAATCATACTCCAAATTACGGATTGCTCCGGCGATAGTTGTGGAGGTAGCCCATGTATCAGCTCCGCCCAACACTCTGTCTGTCACAAGAACACCTTTGTCTGCGCCCATTGCCATAGCTTCACGAAGAACTTCGTCTGCCTTGGGAAGTCCCATGGTAACTACTGTTACTTCTGCGCCATACTGCTCTTTTAATCTTAAAGCTGCTTCCAATCCTGCTTTGTCATCCGGATTCATGATGGTAAGCATGGCAGCTCTGTTTAATGTACCGTCCGGGTTAAATTTAACGCCGCCTTTGGTATCTGGTACCTGTTTTACACATACAACTATTTTCACGGTATTCACTCCTTATAATTTTGTTTATTCATTCTCGCTTAGCTGGGATTGCGGCTATTTCAGTAATGCGCCAGAGATAACCATTCTCTGAACCTCAGAAGTTCCTTCGTAAATCTCCGTAATCTTAGCATCACGCATCATACGCTCTACATCGTACTCTCTGATGTATCCATATCCGCCGAAGAGCTGAACGCATCTTGTGGTAACATCCATAGCTGTCTCAGCAGCAAATAATTTTGCCTTTGCAGCTTCTACAGAATATACTTTCTGTGTAGCTTTTGCCATAGCAGCCCTGTAAACCAAGAATTTTGCAGCGTCAATTTTAGCAGCCATATCAGCCAGCTCAAACTGGGTATTCTGCTGTGCTGCGATGGAACGGCCAAACTGTTTTCTCTCTTTGGTATATGCGATGGTAGCATCCAATGCACCCTCTGCAATACCAAGTGCCTGTGCAGCAATACCGATACGTCCGCCGTCAAGGGTATGCATTGCGATGGGGAATCCTTTTCCTTCCGGTCCTAACAGATTCTCTTTCGGAATCTTGCAGTCTTCAAAAATCAACTCATATGTAGCAGATCCGCGGATACCCATTTTCTTTTCTTTTGTTCCGAAGGAGAATCCGGGAGCATCTTTCTCTACGATAAATGCGGAGAAGTTCTTTTTCTTTCTGCCTCTCTTGTCCTCTGTCACACTTGTGATAGCGATTACAATATAAACGTCTGCCTCTTTACCATTTGTGATAAAGCATTTGCTTCCGTTTAATACCCACTGGTCACCATCCAAAACGGCTTTTGTCTGGCATCCCTGGGCGTCTGTACCTGCACCGGGCTCAGTCAGTGCAAATGCACCTAACTTTTCTCCTGTTGCAAGGGCACGGACATATTTCTGTTTCTGCTCTTCTGTACCGTAGGTCATAATTGGATCTACGCAGAGAGAAGTATGTGCGGAAACGATAACGCCTGTAGTACCGCAGACTTTAGAGAGTTCCTCTACACACATGATGTAGGTTAAGGGGTCGCAGCCCTGTCCGCCGTACTCCTTTGGAACCGGAATTCCCATAAAACCTAACTTCTGCATTTTCTCCACTGTTCCTCTTGGGAATTTCTCAGTTTCATCTACTTCCTGAGCCAGAGGTTTCACTTCGTTTTCAGCGAACTCTTTAAATAAAGATCTCGCCATTTCATGTTTTTTATCTAAACCGAAATCCATGATTACTATTCCTCCATGTCTATAAATTTACACAATTAAGTATCTGTCAGACTACCTTACTTTTACTGAGCGTCAACCGGTGTCTTTGTACGGTCTGCATTGTAAATGTAGAATCCTTTTCCGCTCTTAGCTCCAAGATTTCCGCCGCGGACCATCTTGCGGATTAACGGGCATGCACGGTATTTGCTGTCCCCTGTCTCATTGTACAGTACGTCCATAATAGCAAGACAGATATCAAGACCAATAAAGTCGCCTAACTCCAAGGGTCCCATCGGATGGTTTGCACCGAGCTTCATAGCAGTATCAATACCTGCAATATCGGAAACACCTTCCATTTTGATAAATGCAGCTTCATTAATCATAGGAATTAAGATACGGTTTACAACGAAACCTGCTGCTTCATTTACCTGTACCGGAGTCTTGCCGATTTCCTCGGAAATTTTCTTGATAGCGTCAACAGTCTCTGCCGGTGTATTCACACCTGCGATTACCTCAATGAGTTTCATACGGTCTGCAGGATTGAAAAAGTGCATACCAATCATCGGACGGCTGAGTCCGTTTCCAATCTCTGTGATGGAAAGGCTGGATGTATTGGAAGCAAAGATACACTCAGGTTTTGCAATTTTATCCAACTCTGAGAAAGTAGTCTTTTTCACTTCCATATTTTCAAAAGCTGCTTCTACGATAAGATCGCAGTCTGCACATAAATCTTCTTTTAAACCTGCGGTAATTTTTCCAAGGATTGCGTCAACTTTACCCTGGTCCATTTTGCCTTTCTCCACAAGTCTTGCATAACCTTTCTGGATTTTTGCTTTTCCATTGTCAGCCCACTCCTGTTTGATATCGCAGAGTGCAACTTCATATCCATCAACCTGGGCAAATGCTTTGGCAATTCCCTGTCCCATGGTTCCTGCACCGATAACTCCTACTTTCATTGTAGTTCCTCCTTAATATATCATGATTTAATTTTAGGTTAATTAAATATAAATCCTAATTCATGTTAGAACGATTAATATTTCTCAACGATAGTTGAGCATCCCATTCCACCGCCGATACACAGGGTAGCAAGACCTCTGTTTGCATTTCTCTTCTGCATCTCGTGTAACAGTGTAACTAAGATACGGCATCCGCTGGCTCCTACCGGATGTCCAAGTGCGATAGCACCACCGTTTACATTTACTTTGGACATATCAAAGTTCAAGTCCCTTGCAACTGCGATAGACTGAGCAGCAAATGCCTCATTTGCCTCGATTAAGTCCATATCGTCGATGGTAAATCCTGTTCTCTCCAGAACTTTTCTTGTGGAAGCAACAGGTCCCACACCCATGATTTCCGGTGCAACGCCGCCCAGTGCTCCTGCAATCCATGTAGCCATTGGTTTTACACCCAGCTCTTTTGCTTTCTCTTCACTCATAACAACCATAGCTGCAGCTCCGTCATTGATTCCGGAAGCGTTACCAGCTGTAATCATTCCGCCGTCTTTTCCAGAACAGCATTTTAAGCTTGCCAAAGACTCTTTTGTAGTACCAGCACGGGGGCCCTCATCCTTTGCAAACATAACTGTCTCTCTCTTTACTTTTACAGGAACCGGAACGATCTCATCGTCAAATCTGCCCTCTGCCTGAGCCTTCTCACATTTCTGCTGGCTGTTTGCTGAGAACTCGTCTAATTCCTCACGGGTAATTCCGTATTTATCACAAACATTTTCTGCTGTAATCATCATGTGATAATGGTTGAATGCGTCTGTTAAAGCATCATTTACCATTGTATCAATGATAGTTGCATTGTTCATACGATATCCAAAACGAGCCTTTGTCATTGCATATGGAGCCATTGACATATTCTCCATACCTCCGGCAACAACGATATCTGCCTGACCGGCCATAATCATATTAGCAGCTTCATTTACACATTTTAAACCTGAGCCACATACTACGTTTAATGTAAATGCAGGTACTTCAATGGGTAAACCAGCTTTGATTGCAGACTGACGTGCAACGTTCTGTCCCTGCGCAGCCTGGATAACACATCCCATCATAACTTCGTCTACCTGCTCAGGTTTCACACCGGCTCTGTTTAATGCCTCTTTGATAACAATAGCACCTAAATCAGCCACTGGAGTGCTTCCCAAAGCTCCGCCCATTTTTCCGATTGCTGTACGGCATGCGCCTGCTAAAACTACTTTCTTTGCCATTTTCTCGTCTCCTTATCATTCTTAATTGTTCTAAAGCTGTTAATTTTTTAACAAAGTGTTAAAAAAAAATAAAACCTCATGAACTGCTTGTACTTTAAAAGAATAGCATATTTCAAGCTTCTTTGCAAGGATTAAATTGTTAATATTGTCTAAATTTTACTGAAACAATTTCCTATTAATATCAAAAATGCCTACCAAATATAAAACAACGGTAAAAGCCAGTGGAAACAATGTATTCCCTGCCCCCAGGCATGGGCAGGACATGCACCAATCTGCTGTAAAATGCAGGCAGATACCCCCTGTGAGCTGCCAAAAATTCCCTCCTAAAAACCAGCATCCACTTTAATTTCACGTAAAGGCTTACCTCCATTCTGATCTTACATGAGAGTTTGACTTTAGCAGCGGTAACAGGAACAATTTTGACTTTGATAGGACTATTCTTATCAGAATTATAGGGCAGAAAGGTACAAAAAATAGTAGAATTTTTCTCTCCCGTACAAGCTGATTTCAGGTCGGTTGAGGAATTAAAAAACAAACTGTTATTTGTAAATCTTTTGCCCTAATCAATGTTTTGCTTACACTCTGGGCAGGAGAAAAACACATACGTGAAAGAACACGATTATTCTTTTCATAATCTCTTTGCATTTTAGAAAAAAAATGTCCTCTCAATTTCATTTTTGGTTGCCCGCAGCATCGATAAAATTGAAAATGGGAAACAGCTTAAATCCACAACGATTTATTAAAGTTAGATTTCTTTTTTCTGCTTTGTGCAGTGCTGCATAGTAGACTGCGTGAAATGCAGCACTAATGACCTTTATATCTACCTCTTTTTTTACATGGAATAAGGCAATCATTTTTCAATTTTGATTTATAAAAGAGATAAAAAGTCCCTTTGGGAATATCAATTATTTTAGCTAACTGATAGAACCGCCCTTTTTGTTCCGCATCTTAAATACAAGGAAAACTCATTAACTTGCCTTTCCTTTACTATTGAATTTAAGGCTTACAGAAAATTTCTCATTATGTATACCTGTTACATCACCTGCCAACATGCCTCCGCCTATAATACAATATGAAACAACCATTGTTCGGAATAAAAAGACATTATTTTCCTATCAATCCGCATAATATCCTCTGCTTTTTTCAAACTTCTCCCTTTCGGCACTGATTCCCCACGCATTATCCTCTGCGCTGTCTTTTATAACAACTAAGAACCACATTCCAATTCCCACTATAAAAAAGGACAGCAGTATGCATAATATAAGATACCACGTGCTATATCCCGCATCATGGAAACGCTTTGCACTTAGTAAAAAACGGTATACCAAAAAGAATACGTTTAAGCCTGCCAGTGTAAAAAATAATATACCATACCCATAGGACTGCCATACGGCAAACCAAAATGCTATAAACATATGCTCTAAAATCATGAGGGTAATCCATGCTATCCAAAAATACTGCCTGTCAATTCTTTTCACATTCCAATTTAATACTTTCATACTGCCCTCCTCCATTTTTACCAAATCATCTTATAACATTCTTTTCAGCTTTCCTATTCATCCCTCTTCTTTTTTCCTATCAAATATATTCCGGTGCTAAAGATAAGACAGGAAATATACGGTATAACAATAAAATGATAGGGCTTATATACATCCATATTTCCTATAAACATATCAAATACAACCATACTATAAAAAATCCCAATCCCCTGCACAAGGTAAAGATAGAACCGCCCTTTTTTGTTCCGCATCTTAAATACAAGGAAAACCAATGCGATTAAACCTGCCAACACCACTGCCCAGTAAATCTTAAAGAAAACTGCCCCATATTTCTCCCAGACCCAAATGGCATTTCCTATGGAGTATAGGATGAGATACATCAATATCTGAACCGCAGCTGCCCCTGCAATCATATATCCCTGCCCCCACACAAACCTCTTCCTATCCCAGTTATCCCTATTATCCACAAAACAGCCAAGGCACAATCCCAAAAGTACGGCAAGCGCTAAGGCGGCTCCGCTTCCTGCAATATATAACAAATATACCGTATCATCGGAAAATCCATATTCATATTTGTTCCACAATGCATAACTAAAAAAAAGGAAAACCGCCAGGGAAAGGGCAATCCTTATCCCCCGGTAAAGGTTATGTTTGTTTATTGTTAAAACGATTGATTCTTTTTCCATAATTATCCTCCTTGCTAAATCTCCTGAATAGACAGTCAATCCTAATTAACTTGCCTTTCCTTTACTATTGACTTTAAGGCTTACAGACAGTTTCTGAGAGCGGGACACTCTATTCGATGCCGTAAAACTGAATTTAAGACTGTTCCCCGTCTTGGTTTTGCTTTCATTTGATATTTTTATATACTTGCCTGTATTCTTATAACCGTATTGCGGTGTTTTTAATTTCGATTCGCCATTCCCCCAAACAAAATACCCTTTTACCCAATATTTTGTCTCGCCTGCACCGCCCTTCCATTTATGCACTTTTTCTTTCTTATACCAGCCTTCACCACTCATTACTGGTACATCATTGAATCTCATAGTATGATTCGATATATTACTTGCTGGTTTTGCAGGAACAAAATAAATTTTTTCTGTAATCTCTGTGCCGTCTTTATCTGTGTATGTAGATTCCGAAATCGGTTTCCTATAGGAAATAGGCCCGCAGTTCAAATCTGCCGCAATAGCAGTAACCCCTGCCACTGCTTCCACCACACTTGTGGGTGCTGCAGTTACCGGCGTGGAAATTGTTCCTGTTAAAGTTGCTACTACTAATAAAATTGCCACTGTTTTTTTGATGTTCATTACCAACTCTCCTTTTTCTCTTCCCGTTTTTTGCTTCAGTTCCTCTTACTCGTAGATGCCGATACCGATTCGCCATACTTAGCATTTTTCCCATACACTTTTCCGGAAAATGACAGCTTATAACTATGTCCCTTTTTCATCGCTGCGGTTTTTGTTCCGCTGTAAACACTGCCCTATTTGGAAATGCTCCAGGTCTTCACGGTTTTTCCTGCCGTGGAATCATACAACTTTAAGGTTCCGGAAATACTGGATGTACCGTTTCTGCCTTTAACGATCAGCTGGCAGTTTGCCGTATTTCTATAAACGGTAAGTTTGACTGTACTTCTATTACTCTGAACAGACATAATGGAAACCATATTTTCCTGTGCCTGTACCAGATCCGGCTGTGAAAAACAAAGCACTGCCCCAAGTATCAACAGACACCAAAACCTCCTCCGTAAATTCTTCATAATCTCTCCTCCTTCCGATTTTTTACAGGAACGGATTTACGTTCCTATATAGTAAACGAAGAAAGAAGCCAAATCACTACCAGATTTTTCAAAAAATTTTCTTTTATTCAAAATTTTCTTTTTTATTCTATTATTCTGATATTTTCTTGCATTTTTAGCAATTCTTCCTCTGACAGATTTCCCATCAAATTAAATTTTGTAGTTTCGTCCTCGCTAACCCATGTCAAAGAACTGTCCTCCCCTGGAATCTGCGCACGGAGATAATGTATTTTTTCCCCATGGCTGCCTGTGAGCATGAGATAATCCTTATTCTCGTTATCCACATTCAAAGCGCCGTCAATGACTCCATAATCCAAGTCAAACCAAAGTTCTCCTGTTCCTTGATACAGAATATAGCCGCCTGGGTCACTGTAATCATCCATCACCTTCTCAAATCCCTCCGGTATATACCCAAATTCATACCTGGGCACCCAGTTCACATCCGTGTCCTCCTTAAACTGGAAAGAGACATGGTCTTTAAACCAGTACACCAACCATTCTGCCCCCTTTGCAGCCACCCGGGGATTTGTTATGCAGAAAAATATCAAAATTCCTGCTGCCGCCGCCGTCCATCTGCGCCTTACGCTTCTTCTGTGAATCTTTTTTCCCTGCTTTTCTATTATTTTATCCATATTATGGTTAAAAAAATCGGAGAGCTGGTAGCGTTCTTTCAATTCCTCCTTCTCCGGAATACGGGACAATTCATATTCCTGAAGCAGTGCCGCCATGGACTTCATTGCTTCTTCTTCCTGTCTATTTTCATTCTTCCGTCTCATCCCATACCTCCTTAAACTTCTTTTTTCCCCGGTAAATGCGCATTTCCGCAGTTTTGGCAGATATCCCCTGGATTCTTGCTATCTCCTGATTACTCAGGCAATAGTAGTATTTTAAAATCAATGCCTCCCGAAAAACCTCTGGTATCTGACTTAAAGCCCGATGCACAAAGGCTCTCTCCTCCTTCTTTTCCGCCATAAAAGAGGCATTGTGCTCCTGGCACTCATCATAAAGTATTAGATTTTCCAATTCATCCTCACTGTAATGATTCGCTCTCCGGATGATGTCAATCACTTTGTTCTTCACTATGGAAACGCACAAACCTGTCATTTCACTACCAGATAAGTGCAAATATTTTTCAAATTTTTCCGCCAGGGACAAAAAAGCCTCCTGGACGGCGTTTTCCGCGTCCGCCTGGTTCTTTATCATTCCAAGAGCCACATGGTACATTTTCAGATAATTTTCTTCATAAATTACCCTAAATTTATTTCTGTCACCCTCAGTGGGGATGGCGCCTAAAGTTATCATACTGTTCTTCTCCCAAATACTTCTGTCATGTTCATAGTGCTAAAATTTTCCTGTTAAAGCATACCACATAGGAAAAAAGGGGTCAAATTCCAGTAGGGGAAGATTTCTTCCTACCGCCGCGGGGCCACATGCTGCGTCAACAGCAAGTTTCCTTTTGTGGCCTGTACATAAAAAACAGAAAAGGCTTAGTTTTTCACAAGCCTTTTCTGCTAATCACGAATTTCTCTTTAATGATGGAACAGACGAATCCCTGTAAAACTCATCACCATTCCATATTTATTGCAGGTGTCAATCACATTGTCATCCCGGATAGAGCCTCCGGGCTGGGCCACGTATTTCACCCCGCTCTTATGTGCCCGCTCGATATTGTCCCCAAAGGGGAAGAATGCGTCGGAGCCAAGGGTGACATTTTCCATTTTGTCAAGCCACTGCCGCTTTTCCTCCCTGGTAAATGCCTCCGGTTTTACTTTAAAAATGTTCTGCCATGCCCCTTCCGCCAAAACATCCATATAATCTTCCCCGATATAAAGGTCAATGGCATTGTCCCTGTCCGGACGGCGGATACTGTCTACAAACTGAAGCCCCAAAACTTTCGGGGACTGGCGCAAAAACCAGTTGTCCGCTTTCTGCCCTGCCAGCCTGGTACAGTGGATGCGGCTCTGCTGCCCTGCGCCGATGCCGATTGCCTGGCCATCTTTCACATAACACACGGAATTGGACTGGGTATATTTTAGGGTAATCATGGAAATAGCCAAATCAATTTTTGCCTGGTCTGTAAGTTCTTTATTTTCCGTCACAATGTTTCCGAAAAAGGCGTCGTCAATTTTTAACTCGTTTCTGCCCTGCTCAAAAGTGATGCCGAAAACCTGTTTCTTCTCAATATTTTCCGGCACATAATTTTCGTCAATCTGGATGATATTATAATTGCCTTTTTTCTTGGATTTTAAGATTTCAAGTGCTTTCGGTTCATATCCCGGAGCAATCACCCCGTCGGATACCTCTCGTTTGATAATCATTGCCGTAGCCTCATCGCACACATCAGATAGGGCGATAAAATCCCCGAAAGAGGACATGCGGTCGGCGCCTCTAGCCCTGGCATATGCATTGGCAAGGGGGGTAAATTCCATATCCATATCATCCACCCAGTAAATCTTTTTTTCAATATCCGATAAGGGAAGTCCCACTGCCGCCCCTGCCGGGGAAACATGCTTAAAGGATGTGGCTGCCGGAAGTCCTGTAGCATTTTTCAGCTCCCGCACTAACTGCCAGCCGTTAAAAGCGTCCAGAAAGTTGATATAGCCTGGTTTTCCGCTTAATACTTCTATGGGCAGTTCCCCGTTTTCCATATAAATCCGGGATGGTTTCTGATTGGGATTGCACCCGTATTTTAACTCTAATTCTCTCATAGTATTCCTCCTATCATAATGTAACACCCCCTCACCTTTGGTTCGGCGGCATCTGCCACAAGGAGGGACCCGCTTGCGGGAGGATTCCTTATGGCTCCAAGTCGTCGAAAGGCATCCTAAAAATACTTCGCATTTGCCTTTCTCCTACTTGTTTTTGTTTACGATTCTCGTCTCATATTTTCCAGTGGCGATGTCAATGTATCGAACAAAAAGGGAAACCTTATTTTCCTCATTTAAGTTCTCCCAAATCATATTGGTAAAGGAATCGATATCCCCCTCTATTTTCACCCATTCCGGCTCCCCCTCAAAGCTTGGCAGTGGATTGCCGTCACCCATGTAAGTATGGATAAAACGCCCCTGCCCTTTTTTGGGATTCTCATAGGCAAAGGTATAACGGTTACAGGAATCCGAATCCCCGTTGTTGCTCTTTAAAATGGACATGGCATAGTTGTACAAACCGTTTTCCACATGCATAATACCGGAAATTCTGGGGGTAAAATTAGGGCCGTCGGGCTCAAATTCCCGGGTTCGTAAGGACTGCTCAAAAGTCTGCTGCCTGTCCATCAGTTCATACACTGTATCTGTCTGGTCCCCGTTTGTCACGATGGTTTTATTTCCCAAAACCCGCACCGGAGCGTAGATAATCAGGCTGGGATCTTCCAACTTCCCAGGGTCAAATGCCTGGGTGCGGATTCCCTCCCCATCCTCCACAAAAACCCGGTTGCGGCTGTTTGCACTTCTTCCCATAATAAAGTAAGCAGTTACCGCATACCTGTCATCCTCACTTTTTCCGATGACAATTCCCCTCCCCGGATAAGGATTCTTACTCAACTGTTCTGCCAGAGACATTATTTCCATAGATACATTCCTCCTGTAATTTTGTGGACGAAACAAGAAAAAATCTCTTCCTTGAGATAAAGAAAAGCCGACAATCCGAGCGCATCGCCCAGACGGTCGGCTTATTTCCGTTATACTCCATGTGGTTCTTTCCACGTTCCGTCAGTCATATAACTGTTCTTATTTAATCATGATTTGTGGGAAAAGTCAAGTAACTATTACATGAAAAACCATCCCGCCAGAAAAGCCGTCCCGCTGGCAAAGACTGCCACGGGAAACAGTCCCTTCCCCCGGTAGGCAAGCACCAGGGCTGCGAAAACGCCAGCCATTGCCCCTGGCAGGGAGCCAGTGGCATAAAATACTGCTGGAAAAGTCATTGCCCCCAAAACCGTATAGGGAATATAGGCCAGAAAAGAACGAATATACCGGCTTTTTATCTTCTCCCGGAAAACCATAAAAGGGAGCACCCGCACCCCATAGGTAACACCAAACATGACCAACACATAAATCCAAAAATCATTCATCCCTTAACCTCCTCTCCCTCCTCCACAGGAAACAGCCAAGCCCCGGCCCCGGAGGCTGTTACACTGGCTATAATAACGGCAAAACCGCTGGAAATATTTTTTAACCCCGGCAGATAATACAGGCAAAAACTGATACAAACAGCAAAAATCACAATGATTCTTATCTTCTTATTTTCTTTTACCACAGGCACTACGATGGCAATAAACATTCCGTATATGGCAAGTCCCAGGGCAGAAACAATATGCTTAGGCAGAATATCACCCAGCACCGCCCCGGCCAGGGTCCCCAGATTCCACCCCAAAAGAGGCAGCACCGTAAGTCCCGCAAAATACCGGCCGGAAACCTCCCCCTTCCGGCTCATGGCTACAGCGAAAATCTCGTCTGTCACCGCAAATCCCAAAATCATTTTTTTCTGCCATCCAAAATCCCTGTCCACTTTCTGGGATAAGGATATGCTCATCAGGGCATAACGTAAATTAATGACAAACTGGGACACAGCCATCTCTAAATATGTACCAAGGGCTGCCATAATGGTAATCCCCGCAAACTGCCCCGCCGACGTAAGATTCATAAGGGATACCACAAATGCCTGCCACCAATTCAGGCCGCTTGACACTGCCGCAATTCCAAAAGTAAAGGACACTGAGAGATAACCTATGCCTATGGCACTGCCATCCCTTATGCCCTGTAAAAATTCATTTCCGATATATTTATCATTTTCTTTCTGTAACTTCACCGTGGTATATCCTCCCTGCATAAAAATATACCACATCCCGAGTATAAAGTCTACTGTTTTATAAAGCTATCCGCACTCTTTTCACATCAGCCCCCGTTTCCGAAGCACCCGATTCTCCAGGGCAGTAAAAATACATTTGTCAATCAAAACCCCTGCCGCTATAATCACCAGCATGACAAGCATCACCTGATTAATATCCGCCATATCCCTGCCAATAATCAGGGTCTGGCCAAGACCTACGGTGGAGGACATAACCTCCCCGGACATTAAAGCGCGCCACGCAAAAGACCAGCCCTGTTTTAAAGCGGCAATAAAAGAGGGAACACAGGCCGGGAGAATCACTTTCAAATACAAATCCCGCTGGCCCGCCCCCATGGTTTTTGCCGCCTTAATATATAAGGGAGGCACACTTTTTATCCCGTCGTCCACCGCAAGGGCTACACTGAAAGCGGAGCCCATAACCACCACAAACAAAATCGCACTGTTATTTAACCCAAACCATAAAATGGCAAAGGGCACCCAGCAAATACTAGGCAGGGTCTGCATCCCCATAATCACAGGTTTCAAATTCCTGTTCAGGTAAGGAAAATGATGGATGAGTACCCCCAGTATGAGACCTGCAAATACGGATAAGGCAAAACCTGCCCCGCCCCGGCCAAGGCTTTTTAACAGGGCCGAGAGCAAAACACCGCTCTTTAACAGATTTACAAAAGTGCTCCATACCCCGGCCGGGGATGGGGCGGAATAAGGTTTCCAGACTTTAAACACATCCACAAAAAGCAGATATAATACCTGCCACAAAACAATAAGCAGAAGGAAAAACAGGGCAAGCTCCAGCCCCTTTTTAAGCTTCGTCGTACTCTTCTCTTGCAAACTTTACTACCTCCTTCTTCACGGACTCCAACAGCATATGCCTCAAATGGACAAACGCCTCATCATCAATCTGCCTGGGGCGTTTTAAGTCGCAAGGTATGATTTCTTTTATCTGTCCCGGATTTTCTGAGAGCACCACAATCCTGTCTGCAAAATACACGGCTTCCTCCGCACTGTGGGTAACAAACAGTATGGTCTTACTGTGGTCCTTCATCCAGATCTGTTCCAGCTCCCCCCGAAGCATATTTGTGGTCTGTTTGTCCAGGGCAGAAAAAGGCTCATCCATAAGCAAAATCTTGCTGTCCATGGAAAGCGCCCTCGCCAGAGCCACCCTCTGACGCATCCCCCCGGACAGCTGGTGGATGGGATACTCCGTAAACTGGGAGAGATGCACCATTTTTAAATACTTCAAAGCCCTGCTTTTCCTCTCCTCTTTTGGTATGCCCAAAAATTCCATGCCAAGCATTACATTGTCCATAACATTTAACCAGGGATAGAGAGCCGCCTCCTGAAACATCACCACCCGGTCCGCCCCAGGGCCTTTCACCGGGACTCCGTCCAAAAAGATTTCACCCTTTGTAGGTTCCTCCAGCCCCGCCACAAGATTTAAGAGGGTAGTCTTGCCGCAGCCGGAAGGACCCACAATACAGATAAACTCCCCCTCCTCTATGGTGAGATTAATGTCTTTTAGCGTCCGTTTTACCGTATGGGGATAGGTTTTTCCCACATGTTTTAATTCCAGCATCACTCCACCTCTTCTATGATATCATCTCCCGGCAAGCCCCCGATAAAACCCTGCTCTAAGCCGATATCCGCAAATCCCTCAATAGATTCCCTGTTAATACCGGAATCCACCTTGATTCTTAAAAAAGCATCCTCTAAAATAGAATCCTCCAATTTTTTCTGGGTAGCCTGATAAATCTCCTCATTTACCTTCTCCCTGGCTTCCTCTGGATTTTCGTTGATATAAACTGTTGCATTTTCATGCTGCTCTAAAAAAGTTTGGACAATGTCGGGGTGTTCCTTTTTAAACTCCTCCCGCACAACTACAACCGCAACACTGTAATTTCCATCCAGGTACACCTGGTTTTCCGATAGCACCATCTCCGCTCCTTTTTCAAGAAGAGTTGCTCCCCAGGGTTCCGGCACGAAGGCGGCATCAATGTTCCCCTGGTCCATCATATTTCCCACATCCGCATTGGCAACTGCCGCCACCTCCACTGTCCCCCCATCAGAGAGGGGTTTTAAGCCGTTTTCGGAAAGGAGGTTTAAAAGGCATAGGTGCTGAGTGTTGCCAAACTGGGGAACCGCCACCTTTTTTCCATCTAAGTCTCCCACAGAAGAAATCTCTGCCCCCTGTCTTTTTACTAAAATCGCGCCTGCCTGGGTAGCGCCGGCAATGATGCGCACATCCCCCTTGGATTTGACATTGGCATTGATGGCAGGAACTGGCCCGATATATCCTATATCGATGTCTCCGGCAAACAAAGCTTCCACCTCCGCCGGTCCTGCATTAAAAGAAACCCACTCCACGCCGGCTTTATCCGCCAAAGCCTCCTCAAGGCTTCCCGACCCTTTCATCACAAGGGCCTGGGTATGGGTTACATTGGGAAAATAGCCCACATGAAGGGTAATCTCTGCACCGGCGCCTCCTTTGGCCCCGCAGCCTCCCAATATCACGCCAAAGGCCAAAAGCCCTGCGGCCAAAATCTTCCTGCTTCCTTCTTTTCCTGTGAGTTTATATTTCCTCATATGAATTTCTTCCTCCTGAAATAGTTTAATCCCCGTCTCCCTCCACATGTCTGGGAAGATGAAGGGTAAATGTACTTCCCCTGCCAAGAGCACTTTCCACAGTGACACTTCCGTTGTGTTTCTCCGCAATTCTTTTTACCATGGAAAGTCCCAGCCCAAACCCTTCGATGAGTTCGCTTTTTTCCACACGGAAAAACCTCTGGAATATCTTTTCCTGGTTTTCTTTACTGATGCCTTTTCCCTCATCCTTAATATGGAGCAGATATTCCTCCCTGGTCTCCTGGGACCATATCCACACCCTTCCCCCGTCAGGGCCGTACTTTACCGCATTGTCCAAAAGATTTTGTATCAGTATGGTCATAAGCCCTATGTCCGCATACACATTAAACTCCGGGGCAATGTTGATGATAAACTCCACCTGTTTTGTATCCTGGAAACTGATGTCGTCACAGACAGAGTCCACAATTTCCCCAAGGTCAATCCATTCCCGGTTCAGTTTCATTTTGTCCTGGTCAAGCCTTGAAAGATTCAGCATCTGGACAATAATGCAATTCATTTTACTAATCTGCCGTTCAATCACCTGAAACGCTTCCCAGACCTCCCCCTCTTTTTGTATCTTCTGGCCTGCATATTCGCACTCTGCCATAAGCACTGTAATGGGTGTCCGCAGTTCATGGGCCACATCGGAAGTAAAGCGCTTCTGTGTCTCAAACATTTCCTGAAGCTGGCCTAACATCCTGTTATTTGCCTGCACAAGACTTACAATCTCCGCAAATCTGCCGTTATACTCGATACGCCTTGACAGGCTTTTTTCCCTGCCAATCTTTCCGACCATCTCCACCACCTGGTTTATCTGGCGCATTTCCCGTCTCTCCAGGAGTTTCCACATCCCTACGCTGATTCCCAAGATAAACAGCACAAATCCCCAGGTAAGGTATACAAATTTGTCATAATCACTGTCCGCTTTGGACTGCTCTATCACACACCGGATCGCAAGGGGGGAGTGCAGGGACTGCCTGTCCTGAAAATAGTAATCTATGCCATTGACTTTAATGGTGCGCAGCTTACCGCTGTTCACTTCCAGGTCCGCCGGAAAATTTTGGGGATATACGCCCTGTAAAAGTTTTCCCTTATCGTCCAGAATCACAAATATATATTCACTGTCCTGAAATAGAAATTCCTCATCCAGCACATAGCCGTCATCTTTCACATGCATATATTTGGCATTCTGCCGCAGTTCAATGCTCATCTCCCTGCGGATACTGCTGTATGTGAGCTGCTTGGACAAAAACACCACGAAGCAGAGCATGACAAAGGCCAGAAGCATAAGCAGTGCAAAAAAGTAATTTGCCACATATTTTACGATTGAATTTTGTTTTTGTCTTCCCATTTCAGCATGTACCCCGCTCCACGTATGGTCTGTATCAGCTTCTCCTCAAAACCGTCATCTACCTTCTTCCGCAGATAACGGATATAAACGTCAATAATATTTGAGGAACCTTCGTAGTCCATATTCCAAATATTATTTTCAATCTGATCCCTGGTAAGAACAATGTTCTGGTTCCGTATCATATAAAATAAAATTGCAAATTCCCTGGCGGATAAATTAATATCTTTTTCCCCCCGCTTTACGGTTCTGTCATTGTAATTTAAAACAAGGTCCCCGCACTGATAGATATTTTCCCGAATTTCCACTTTTTTTCTCGTCATCACCCGGATTCTGGCCAAAAGCTCATTAAAGGAAAAAGGTTTTGTGACATAGTCATCCGCCCCGGCATCTAATCCCGTCACCACATCGTCCGTGTCGGTGCAGGCCGTCAAAAACAACACCGGCGTCTGGATATCTTTTCCCCTGATTTCTTTTAAAACCTGAAACCCATTCATCTTGGGAAGCAAAACGTCCAGCACCACTCCGTCGTACTCAGCAGCTAAAAGATAATCAAGGGCACTTTCCCCGTCAAAACAAAAGTCTACGCTGTACCCCTCGGCTATGAGATTTTTTACAAGAATACGGTTTAAATCTTTCTCGTCCTCTACCACTAAGAGCTTCATGAAATCACCTGCTTACAAAAAATTAAAAAGTTTATCATACAGTTCATCCACACATGCCGCAAGAGTCCTTCCCTCTGTATTAATCACAATCTCCGGCTGACTGGGCACCTCGTAGGGGCTTGATATCCCTGTAAAATTAGATATCTCCCCTCTTCTTGCTTTCTGATAAAGACCTTTTACATCCCGCTTCTCACACTCCTCTAAGGAGGTGGAAACATAGACCTCCACAAATTCATCACCGATAATTTCCCTCGCCTTCCTTCTGTCGGAAGCGTAAGGTGAGATGGATGCCGTAAGCACAATCAGCCCTGCGTCTGTCATAAGCTTGGCCACCTCAGAAATCCTTCTGATATTTTCTATTCTGTCCTGTTCCTTAAAACCAAGATTTTTATTAAGGCCCAGCCGCAAATTGTCCCCGTCTAACAGCATGGTGTGTTTTCCCGCCGCCACAAGCCGCTTTTCCAGCTCATTGGCAAGGGTGGATTTCCCTGCCCCGGAAAGTCCTGTAAACCAGATAACCCCGGATTTCTGCCCCAACTGCCTGCAGCGCATCTCCTTCGTAATTTCCATCTGATGGTAAATCACATTGCCGCTTCTGTTCAGGGCTTTTTCCACCACTCCGCAGGCTGCCGTCATATGGCTGACCCGGTCAATAAAAATAAGTGAGCCGAGAGCCTGGCTTTTCTCAAAACTGTCAAAGATCAGAGTATCACCCACGGAAATCTCACATTCTGCTATCTCATTTTTAAATATCTCGTCAGCAGGAATCTCCTCCCCGGTATTCACATCAATCCGGCATCTAATAGCCATCACCGTTGCAGGGATTGTCTTTGTCCCAAGTTTCAAAAGATAATTCTTGCCGGTCACCAGATGGGAATCCTCCATCCAGAGGATTTTTGCCTGAAACATATTGCCCTCCATGGGTAACTCCCCCCGGCAAAGCACACTTCCTCTGGAAATATCCACCTCCCTGTCTGTGCAAAGAGTCACAGGCCATCCCGCAAATGCCTCCGCTACATCCCTATCCCCTCTTAATATCTGGCTGACTTTCGCCTTCTCTCTTCCAGGAAGCACCGTAAGTTCCTGGCCAACGGCAATGCTGCCGCTCTCTATCTGACCCTGAAATCCCCGGAAGGTGTGGTTTGGCCTTACCACCCTCTGTACCGGCATGACAAAGTCCTTAGTATCCCTCTGTCTCACTTCTATCTCCTCTAAATATTCCAAAAGCGTTTTTCCCTTATACCATACCATAGAGCCGGAAGGTTTTGTAATGTTGTCGCCTGCGGTTGCAGACACCGGTATAATCTCCGCCGAGTCACACTCAAATTCCGCCAGAAGAATGCGAATCTGTTTTTTTATTTTGTCAAACCTCTCTCTGCTGTAGTTTACCAAATCCATTTTATTTACGGCAATGACAAAATGGCGGATTCCCATTAAAGAGCAGATTCTGGCATGGCGCTTAGTCTGTATCATCACCCCCTGGGAGGCATCCACAAGAATCACCGCCAAATCCGCAAAGGCGGCTCCCACCGCCATATTTCTGGTATACTCCTCATGCCCTGGAGTGTCCGCCACAATAAAGCTTCGATTTTCCGTTGTAAAATACCGGTATGCCACATCTATGGTAATTCCCTGCTCCCGCTCTGCCATAAGCCCGTCCAAAAGCAGGGAGTAATCGATTTCTCCTTCCCTGGAGCCCACTTTGGAATCCAGTTTAAGGGCTTTCTCCTGGTCCGCAAAGAGCAGCTTTGCATCGTAGAGCATATGGCCAATCAGTGTCGACTTCCCGTCGTCCACACTGCCGCAGGTGATAAATTTAAGTAAACCGTTCATATTAGAAATATCCCTCTCTTTTTCTCTTTTCCATGCTGGCCCCTCCCCCGTCGGAATCTATCACACGGCTGGTGCGCTCGGATTCCACGGAGGAAAGTGTCTCCGCAATAATCTCATCTAAGGTCTTTGCCTCTGAGATGATTCCCCCCGTAAGAGGGTAACACCCCAAGGTGCGGAACCTGACTTTTTTCATGGAAGGTACTTCTCCGGGCAGAAGGCGCATCCGCTCGTCATCCACCATAATAAGATTTCCATTCCGCTCTACAACTGGCCGCTCTGCGGCAAAATACAGGGGAACAATAGGAATCTCCTCCTGCTTAATATACTGCCAGATATCTTTTTCCGTCCAGTTTGACAGGGGGAAAACCCGGATGCTCTCCCCTTTGTAAATTTCCGTGTTAAACAATTTCCACATCTCCGGCCTCTGGTTTTTGGGATTCCAGGCATGTTCCTTATTTCGGAAAGAAAATATCCGCTCTTTTGCCCTGGACTTTTCTTCGTCCCTGCGGCCTCCCCCAAAAGCTGCGGTGAAGCCATACTTGGTAAGTGCCTGTTTTAACGCCTGGGTCTTCATAATATCCGTGTAGGCACTGCCGTGGTCAAAGGGGTTGATGTTCTGCTTTACCCCTTCCTCATTCACGTATTCTATCATTTCAATGCCAAGCTCCGCTGCCCTTCTGTCACGGAACTCTATCATCTCCCTGAATTTCCATGTTGTATTCACATGAAGAAAAGGAAAAGGCGGCTTCCCCGGATAAAACGCCTTCATGGCAAGATGCAGCATAACGGAAGAATCTTTTCCAATGGAATACAGCATCACCGGCTTCTCGCACTCTGCCGCCACCTCCCGCATAATATAAATAGATTCTGCTTCCAGTTCTTCTAAATGATTCATAGTATACAAATCCGATACCTCTTTCTTTTCTAAGTCATACTTCTCTCGTATCCTGATACATTGTATAGGTGGTTCATTAAATTTAAATTAATAATATACGAAATAAAAATAGAGAGAGTATTTATCTACTCTCTCCAAATATAATGTGATTTTCCCTTTATTTTAATTCTTAAAACTGTGGATAGGAGCCGGAATCCTCCCTTTTCGGTTAATGAAATCATCACAGGAAAATTTGTTTACAGGCATAATGGGGGCATATCCAAAAAGACCGCCAAACTCCACCGTATCCCCCACGCCTTTTCCAATTACAGGAATCAGGCGCGCCGCAGTCGTTTTCTGGTTTACCATGCCAAGGGCCATCTCGTCTGCGATTATCCCGGAGATTGTTGTCGCTTTCGTGTCTCCGGGGATGGCAATCATATCAAGTCCCACGGAGCACACGCAGGTCATAGCCTCTAATTTTTCCAGTGTAATAGCTTTTGCCTGGACAGAATCAATCATTCCCTGGTCCTCGCTTACGGGAATAAACGCCCCGCTTAACCCCCCCACATAGGATGATGCCATAACGCCGCCCTTTTTCACCTGGTCGTTTAACAGTGCAAGGGCTGCGGTGGTTCCCGGCGCCCCTGCAAATTCCAATCCGATTTCACAAAGAATATCCGCCACGCTGTCCCCCACTGCCGGGGTGGGCGCAAGGGATAAATCGATAATGCCAAAGGGAATCGAAAGCATCCTTGACGCTTCCTGGGCCACAAGCTGGCCTACCCGGGTGACTTTAAACGCCGTCTTTTTAATTGTCTCACACAAAACTTCAAAACTTTCCCCCCGGACTTTTTCCAGGGCCGTCTTCACCACCCCTGGACCGCTGACTCCCACGTTAATCACTGCATCCGCCTCTGTGACGCCGTGGAATGCCCCTGCCATAAAGGGATTGTCATCCGGAGCGTTGCAGAATACCACAAGCTTCATACAGTCAACACTGTCCCTGTCCTTTGACTTTTCTGCCACTTCTAAGAGGATTTCCCCCATCAGCCTTACCGCATCCATATTTATCCCGGTTTTGGTGGAGGCGAGGTTTACGGAACTGCACACCCGCTCCGTCCTTGTAAGGGCTGTGGGAATGGAGCGTATCAAAAGTTCATCCGCCTTTGTCATTCCCTTTGATACCAGGGCGGAATACCCTCCGATTAAGTTCACCCCCACCGCATGGGCCGCCTCATCTAATGTATCCGCCAGAGAAGCAAAATCCTCCGGCGTCTTGCATGCGCTGCCTCCCACCAGGGCCATGGGGGTTACAGAAATCCGTTTGTTTACAATGGGAATGGCAAACTCCTGCTCAATTTCTTCCCCTGTCTTTGCCAAATCTTTTGCCACCCTGGTTATCTTCTCATATATATTTCTCTTTAACTTCTGAAGGTCAGGGTCAATACAATCCAAAAGGCTGATCCCTAAAGTGATGGTTCTCACATCTAAATTTTCCTGCTCCACCATCTCATTCGTCTCTATGACTTCTCCAATATTAATCATACGTTTCTCCTTAAACAGATGCCCTAAATACGGTGCATTTTCTGGAAAATTTCTTCTTTCTGGCATTTAATGGAAACGCCAATCTCCCCGCCTAAATCCTCCAGCTCTTTCACACAGTCCCCAAAGGATTTTGTCGCCCCTGCCATATCGGCAATCATCATCATGTTGAAATATCCCTGGACGATCGTCTGTGAAATATCCAGTATATTGATTTTATTCTCCGCCAGATAAGTGCACACTCTGGCAATAATCCCCACCGTATCTTTTCCCACAACGGTGATAATGGTCTTTCCCGCTTTTTCCATGTTTATCTCCTCTCCAGAAACGTAACCCTTCGCTGCCTGAAGGGTTTTCACATAACCTGTATCCGACCGGAAACCTCATCCCGTTTTGCCACATACACGGGAAAATCATCTCCTCTGTAAGGGTTCTCCCCCAGGGTAATCTCCAGTTTTACCGTCTCGTAAGCCAGCTTTGCATAATTATTCTCCTTGCTCAAATGCCCTAACACAACCGCCTGAAAACCGTCATGGAGAATCCTCCCCAAAAGCTGTCCCGACAGTTCATTGGACAGATGCCCCCTCTCCCCTAAAATCCTTTGTTTTAAAGGATAGGGGTAAGGCCCTGCCTGGAGCATGTTTACATCGTGGTTTGCCTCTAAAAGCAAAACGTTTACGCCCTGTATCTTTTCAATGATATACTCATCAAATTTGCCCAAATCCGTAATCACTCCCACAGACTTATTCTCCCGTCTTAAAATATAAGCCACAGGCTCCGCCGCATCATGGGAAATTTTCACCGGCTCAATCTCTAACCCACCGATACAGAAGGGCTCGTTGGCTCTCACCGGATGAAATAGGGACTCATCAATTTTTCCCACGGATTTTGTATGTAAAATTGCCTGTATCGTACCTTCTGTGGCATATATGGGCAGACCGTACCTTCTGGCAAGGACACCGAGACCGCTGATGTGGTCTATGTGCTCATGGGTGACTAAAATCCCCTCCATCTCCGAGGTTTTCAATCCCAGGGAATTTAATCCCTGTTCAATCCTTTTCCCGCTGACCCCTGCATCTATTAAGAGACGGCACCCGTCGTACCCTGTCATAATACAATTTCCGCTGCTGCCGCTGGCAATACTGCATAATTCCATATTCATTACTTCTCTTCCCAATAAATTTCAATCACATCGCCGTTGTTTAACTTCTGCATATAACTTGCATCCTCCCCGTTTACCGTGGTGACAATAGCCCGGCCGTTGGAGGCGTTTAAGTCAAAGGTAATAGCGTCAAAGAGGTCCACAAAAATATATTCCCTTTTCCCTGTAAGAAGAATCTCATTTCCGTTTACCTCCACCTGGATAGCCCCTTTAGGCAAAGGCCCCGGCCCAGGCTTTGGCACATCCTCAGCCGGCTTTTCTTCCTGTTTTGGACTTGGCTCATCCTGGTGCAGAGTCTCTTCCTGAGGGTTTGCCTCCTGGGTCATTTGGGTTTCCTCCGTCAAAGACACATCCTCCTGTTTTGGGGGTTCGTCGAAAAATCCCCCCTGGCTTGCCCACTCAAAAGGCGACATCTGGGGTTCCGGCTCTTTTGGTACTTCCAAAGCTTCCTGAGCCTTTATGCTCTCCGGTTCCTCTGTCTCCCTTACCGGCTCCGGCAAGGTCTCTTGTGCCGGCTCCGGCTCCTGTGAGGAAACTTCTGGCTCCTCCTGCGCAAAATCCTCCGCACCTTTTGCACTGGCCGTCCACTCTACCGTAAAATTCTCATACAAGAGGGTGTTAAGCTCTGCCGGACGGTTATTTACGCGGATTACATGGTCCTGATTAATCTCCACATCCATAAACTCCGCCAACTGTTCCACCGTGTAGAAATTCCTGGTCTCAATCACATCCCCCTCCTGCACATGGTAGGAAGAAACCTCAATGCTGCCGTTTACCTCCACAAACTTGGGACAGTGAATCGTTTTGCCGTTTACCTCAAAGGTTACTGTCTCCTGGGTGTATTCCGCCAAATCGTCGATGGTAATCACTGCTGCCTCCCCGGCGGTGGAGGGCTCAACGGTAATATAACTGTTAGCCACAAGGGGTGCATTGATATTTGTCTCTTTGTCATTTACTTTCACGATGGCGGAATCCCCGGCTTCCCCTCTGGCAATCCTGGGGCTTCCGTTTACTGTAAAGTTGATTTCTTTGCCCCGCTTGGGGAATAAATATTCATTGGGGAAACCTGCCTGCATGGCTGCGTCCACAATGGTCAGGCGGCCATTGTCATAAAGCTTGATGCGCTCCCCGTTAAAATGCACCATAATAAAGCTGTTTCTCTGCTCGTAGTAATTGAGGCAGATACCGATAGGCGTCACCAAAAGAGGATCTTTTTGAATATCCGGCTGTTCAAAGGTGATTTCCTTCAGCACTTCCTCACCCCTTAAGGCCACCCTCTCGTTGGGGAGTTCCAACTTGTCCGCCAGCATTTCCGTAAATCCATGGATTTTTCCGCCCCCTCCTACCACGAAGGTAGCGCTCACTGTGGTATCCCCGTTTAACTCTTTAATCTTATTTGCCACGTCGGTGGTAATCCTATCCACCAGCCCCTCCGTTAATTTCCACACTTCCTCGGACTTTAAGGTGTGCTTTAATGTCATAATGTCAGTGTATTCAATTTCTTTTTCCTTTGTGGAGGCCAGCTTTATGTGCTCCGCCATGGCAAAGTCCACCAGATAGCTCTGTACAATAAGCTCTGTCAGCTCATCCCCCGCCAGTGGAATCATACCGTAGGCGATAATGCTTCCGTCCCTTGTGATACAAATATCGGAGGTCCCTGCCCCCACATCCACCAGGGCAATATTTAACATGCGGAAATTTTCAGGGATGGCAACGTCAATGGCCGCAATGGGCTCCAAGGTCATATTTGCCACACTTAAATCTGCAATGGCAACTGCAGAGTAAAGGCCGTCCACTACATCCTCCGGAAGAAAGGTCACAATGATATCCTCGGAGATTTTCTCCGCCTTATGTCCTTCCAAATTGGAAAATATCTCATCATTTAAGAAATATTTCACTACAGAGTAACCCACACAGTAGAATTTATACTTTGTATCATTCTTCTCTTTCAGCTCTGCCTGGGCACGCTCAATCCCAAGAAGGTCTAAGGTATGGATATCCTCCGCCCGCACCACACTCTCTGTCTCAAACTCATACTCAATGTGGGTGGTAACGGTTTTTAACACACGGCCTGCCGCTGCAATACACACAGAGGTCAGTTCCTGGCCGATCTGCTGCTCTAAATTTTCCTTCACAATGCGGATGGTATTTCCCACCCTGCCGATATCATGTATCTGGCCGTCCAACATGGCCCTGGTCTCATGCTCCATGGAATACTGGGCCAGGACGATAAATTCCTTGTCCTGCTTAAAACCCACCGTCCCAACCACATTTCTGGTCCCGATATCAAGACCAAATACCAACTCGTCTCCTGCTTCTCTTCTCTCCATATCTGCTTATCTCCTTAATCCCTTACCCGGCAAATGCCTGTTTCACCTGATATATTGTCTCCTCTAAGGTTCCGTTATTGTCAATTACCAGTGCAGCATATTTCCTGTAAGTATCCTCCGGAAGCTGACTCTCAAATATGCTGTCAATTTTTTCATCGGAATATCCCCGATTTGCCTTTAACCGCTGTCTGCGGATTTCCCGGCTGGTATCTATATACCAGAGCCTATCACATATTGTATCATAACCTTCCTCAATTAAAAGGGCTGCTTCCAAAATAAAATAAGAAAATTTTCCCTTTTCCTTCTCCTTTTGGTATATGTCAAGTATTTCTTCCTTTACCGCAGGATGGACGATGCCGTTCATCCGCTCCCGCATTTCCCTGTCAGAAAAAATCACCTCTGCCAGTTTCCCCGCGTCAAAAGCCCCATCCTCTTTTAAAATATCCTTCCCGGGAAATGCCTTTATAATTTTCTCATAACAATCCGTTCCCGGCTCCATCAGCCCATGGGCCACTTCGTCTGCCAGAAGGACTTTTGCATTGTAATTCTCCTCTATAAATTTCAGTATCCGGGACTTTCCTGCCCCGACTCCTCCTGTGATTCCTATAAATTCCATTATTTTGCCTCGTACCAGTTATTTCCTGTATGCATATCAATTTCCAGGGAAACCGCAAGGCTTGCCGCCCCCTGCATTTCCTCTTTTAAAATCCTTTGTACCTTTTCCAGTTCGCTTATTTTAGCCTCTATTAAAAGTTCATCGTGAACCTGCAGAAGAAGCCTGGACTCTAATCCTTCCCGCTGCATCCTGTCATGAACCCGAATCATGGCAATCTTAATAATATCCGCCGCCGTACCCTGGATAGGGGCATTCATGGCAACCCGCTCCCCAAAGGAGCGCTGCATAAAATTGCTGGAGGAGAGCTCCGGCACAGGACGCCTTCTGCCATAGAGGGTGACAGAGTAACCCTTCTCCTTTGCCTCCCCCACAAGAGAGTCCAGAAAAGCTTTTATCTTTGGATAGGTTTCAAAATACCGCTCTATATACTCTGCCGCCTCTTTTTTGCTGATGCTTAAATCCTGGCTTAAGCCAAAGGAACTGATGCCGTATACGATTCCAAAGTTCACGGCCTTAGCGTTCCTTCTCTGCAAATCCGTTACCTCCTCAAAGGGGATATGAAACACCTGAGAAGCGGTGGTTCTGTGGATGTCTTTTGCCTCCCGGTAAGCCTGTATCAAGCTTTCGTCCCCGGACATATGGGCTAACACACGAAGCTCAATCTGGGAATAATCCGCATCCACAAAAACACATCCCTCTTTGGGCAAAAACACCTTTCGGATTAATCTGCCAAGCTCCATGCGGATGGGAATATTCTGAAGATTCGGCTCTGTGCTGCTGATGCGCCCGGTAGCGGTAATGGTCTGGTGGAAGGTGCTGTGAATCCTCTCCGTGTCATCAATATACCCGGCCAGCCCCTCCCCGTAAGTAGACTTTAACTTGGTCAGCTGGCGGTATTCTAAAATATCCGCCACAATGGGGTATTCGGCTGCCAGCTTTTCTAAGACATCCGCCGCCGTGGAATACCCTGTCTTTGTCTTTTTTCCATAGGGCATTTTCAGTTCTTCAAAAAGTACCACCCCAAGCTGTTTGGGAGAATTGATGTTAAACTCCCTCCCGGACTTTTCATATATCATCTTTTCCAGTTCGGCAATTCTTGCGTCCAGGCTCCCGCTGTAAGCCTTTAGTGCCTCCCTGTCCGCCCGGATGCCCTCCTGCTCCATGTGGGCAAGGACATAGACTAAGGGCAGCTCTATGGTGTCATACAGCTCTTTCATCCCTGTTTCTTTTAGCCTGCCCGAAAGTTCCTCCCTGGATTTTTTTGCCACATAGGCCGAAAAACAGGCAAACTTTAAAAATTCCTCCCGCTTTTCCTCCATGGCATGTGTAAGGGAAAGTTTTCCCAAAAGTTCAAACCTTGAGGGCAGCAGAAGATTCAGATAATCCTTTGCAATATCCTCATAATTATAACTGTTTAAAATGGGATTTAAAAGGTAAGCCGCAATGCCGCAGTCAAAACCGGATTTCCGAAGGCCTTCCTCCTCATCTGCCAGGGAGAGAAGTTTTACCGTCTGTTTTAAATCTATCACAGAAAAAGAAAATCCCTTTAAAATCTTATTCCGCAGTTCCTCTATTAAATATTCCTGGGAAAACCCATCCGTAACTGCCAGAAAATAATTTTCTTCCTCCCCAAAACTAAAGGAAACCCCAAGGAGCCTTCCTGATTCCGCCACAAGAAACATCCCTGCCCCATCTTCTGCCTTTGCCAGAATCTCTCCTGCCCTCTTTTCATCTTCCACGTACCGAAAACTCTCCTCCACCCGGTTCCCCGGCGCATCCATCTCAAAGCGCTTTAAGATATTCTTAAAATCCAGGCGCCTGCACATAAGAAATGCTTCCTCGGTGTAGAGATTGGAAAGGGCCGCCTTTTCCATGTCATAGTCGATTTCTGCGTGGACATCAATGGTTGCCAAGGTTTTAGAAAGTTTGGCCTTGTCATAATATTCCTTTAAATTTTCCGATGCCCGTTTGGGTTTTATCTCATCTGCATGGGCGTAGGCGTTTTCGATGGTCTGGTAGGCCGCAATAATATTTGTGGCAGTCTTTTCCCCAATCCCAGGCACCCCAGGAATATTGTCCGCCGTATCCCCCATAAGGGCCTTCACATCGATAAACTCTTTTGGCGTTACCTGATACCTCTCTTTTACATCTTCCTCGTAGTAATCTTCAATCTCCGTGCCGGTCTTTTTTGTTTTGGGGATACGGATTTTCACATGTTTTGTGGCAAGCTGCAATAAATCCCTGTCACCGGAAACCACGGAGACTTCCAATCCTGCCTCCTCCCCCATGCGGGAAATCGTTCCTAAGATATCGTCCGCCTCATATCCCTCTTTCTCCACAATAACAACACCCATGGAGGTAAGCATCTCTTTTATCAGGGGTATTTGCTGCCGCAGCTCCTCCGCCATGGGCTTTCTGGTGCCCTTGTAGGCATCAAACATCTTGTGCCGGAAGGTAGGGGCATGGACGTCAAACGCCACCGTGAGAAAGTCCGGTTTCTCCTCATCCAAAATTTTAAACATAATATTTAAAAAACCATACACCGCATTGGTGTGAAGCCCCTCGGCGTTGGTCAAATCCGGCAGGCCGAAAAAGGCCCGGTTTAAAATGCTGTGTCCGTCAATCAAAACTAATTTTTTACTCATACTGCCCTCGTATACTCTCTCAGCCACTTATTTTCTTCCTTGGTCATATAAGGGGATAAAACCTCATACACCTTTTTGTGGTACTCATTTAAAACCTCCCGCTGTTCCTCTGTCATAAGTTTTGGGTCAACGGCGTCCAGATCAATGGGGGCATAGGTTATCGTCTCAAACTCCATAAACTGTCCGTACTCATTTTTTACTCCTTTTTTGCACAAGAGTTCATTTTCCGTGCGGATACCGTAAGCTCCCTCAATATAAACCCCCGGCTCGTCGGTGGTAATCATGCCCTCCTCCAACACAGCCTCCGAAACGCCTTCCCTTTTCTGCCAGCGGAAAGAATTGGGCCCCTCGTGGACATTTAAGATATAACCTACCCCATGCCCGGTGCCGCATTTATAGTCTATCCCAAGTTTCCACAAAGGCTCCCTGGATAAAATATCCAGATTTCTCCCGGTGCACCCATGTAAAAACTTAGCTGCGGCCAGGTTTAAATTGGAACACAAAACTGTGGTGAAGTGAAGACGCATGTCCTGCGTAATGGGCCCAAGAGCCATAGTCCTTGTGATATCCGTAGTCCCCTCCAGATAATGCCCCCCGGAATCCACCAGAAGAAAGCCTTCTGGTTTTAACAGGGCGTTTGTTTCCTCTGTGGCACTGTAGTGCATCATGGCTGCATTGGCGCCGTAAGCGGAAATGGTATCAAAACTTAATTCCAGGAAATTCTCCTGCTGCCTTCTGAAATTTTCCAGGACATCAGAAGCAGAGATTTCCGTAATCTCCTCTTTCCCGATGGAATTTTTCAGCCAAAACATAAACTTGGTAAAAGCCACCCCGTCTTTCACGTGGGCTTTTATGGTATTTTCCGTCTCCGTCCTGTTTTTCACGGACTTCATAAGCTCCGTGGGATTTTCTTTATCGATGATTTCCACCGTCCCCTTAAGAGCATTTACAATCCTGTAATTCACCTGGCTCTTATAGAGCAATACCTTTTTATCCCCCGGAATTTCCGGGACATAGGAATAAATCTCCTCATACTCCCTCACTGAAATTCCGTTACTCTCTAAATACGCCCTCTGTTCTTCTGTCAAAATCTCCTGCTGCAAAAACCAGATACATTCCTCTTTTGTAAGGACAAGATAGGATAGCACCACAGGGACGTAATCGATATCTCCTCCCCGGACATTTAAAAGCCATGCAATGTCGTAAAGGGAGGTTAAAATATGGATATGGGCCCCCTCTTCCTCCATCTTTGCCCTTACCTCCGCCAGTTTTTCCCCTGTGCTTTTTCCCGAATATTTTTCCTCCAAGACAAAGAAAGGCTCTTTGGACATAGGAGGCCTGTCCTCCCAAATCAAATCTATCAAGTCCTCTTTTACATAGAGCCGCCCCTCTTTCTCTTCCGCAATCTTTTTGTATTCTTCCCCGGCTTTCCCGTTTACCACCCTGCCGTCAAAACCGATACAGCCTTTTTCCGGCAGTTTTTCCTTTATAAATTCCCCAACGGTGGGCACATTTTCCTCCCCCATGGGAAACAGGGCAACCGTGCTGTCCCTTAACTGATTTTTTGCCTGGACAAAATATCTCCCGTCTGTCCAAAGCCCCGCCTGGGTTTTTGTAATCACTGCGGTTCCCGCGGAACCGGTAAATCCGGTAATAAATTTTCTCGCTTTAAAATATTCCCCCACATACTCGGACTCGTGAAAATCTGATGTGGGAACTACATAAATATCTATGCCCCGCTGTTCCATAAGGCTTCTTAAATTTTCCAGTCTCTTCACTACAGGATTCATCACTTAATTCTCCTCATAAAATTCAAAAAATTTGGTATCTAGTTCCGGATAAGAGCGCTTCAGGGATAAAGGTTTTCCACTGCGGTTTAAGAAGCAGTGCTCGCTCTCGGCAACGCACCGAAGCTCCCCTGTCTTTTTGTCTGATATTCTGTACTCCAGTGTCATCTTGATGCCGTTGTAGGATACAATTTTAGCCTCAATCACAACGGTGTCATCAAAATGCACCATGCTTTTGTATTCACAGGAAATGGACAGTACCGGACTGATAATCTCCATCTCCTCCATGCCCTTGTAGGAAAGCCCAATCTGCTCCATCAAATCCATCCTTGCCTCCTCCATCCACCGGATGTAATTGGAGTGATGGATAATCCCCATCTGGTCTGTCTCATAATATTTTGCATGGTGTTCATAAGGTTTGATATGCACTGTATCTGCCTGTCCGTAAATCTGCAACTCTTTTTCTGTCATATGATTACCTCCTGTACCTGTTCTGTTCTTTCATCTATTGCCTACAATTTCTGAATTCCATCCCATTGTACTTAATAATAATATATCTTTTTTTAAAAAAAGTCTATAAAAAAATCATCTTTACTGTAAGTACATTTTGGAGTATAATGACATGCAAACTTAATATTTTACCTTCGGTATCTGACTGGCAAAATCCAGCAGAACCAGACCGGCTTGGCAAGATATGAAAATATAACTACCAGGAGGAAGCAATTATGATTACCGTGAATCACCTGTGCAAATCGTACAGAATTGCAAAAAGAAACCCTGGCTTTACAGCGGCATGTAAAGCCCTTTTTCATCGTGAATATGAAATTATTCACGCTCTTAAGGATGTGAGCTTTACCATTGGGGATGGGGAGATGGTTGGCTACATCGGTCCCAACGGAGCCGGAAAAAGTTCCACCATTAAAATTCTAAGCGGAATATTGACACCGGATGCGGGCACTGTATATGTGGACGGAAGAGTCCCCTGGAAAAACAGAATCGAACATGTACGGCAGATTGGCGTGGTGTTCGGCCAGCGCTCCCAGCTGTGGTGGGATGTCCCCGTAATGGATTCCTTTGAACTCTTAAAAGATATCTACTCTATTTCCACACCCCAGTATAATAAAAGCCTGGAGGAGCTCACGGCGCTTTTGCATCTGGATGAACTGCTGCGTTCCCCGGTAAGGCAGCTTTCCCTTGGACAGCGCATGAAATGCGAAATCGCTGCATCTTTATTACATAATCCCAGAATATTATTTTTAGACGAGCCCACCATTGGTTTAGATGCGGTTTCCAAGCTGGCGGTCCGGGAATTTATTTTGGAACTGAATCAGAAAAAGGGAACTACAGTGATTCTAACCACCCACGATATGCAGGACATTGAAGCTCTTGCCAGCAGAATTATCCTCATCGGGAAAGGGCAGATTTTAATGGACGGCAATATTGATTCCATAAAGAAAGGGAGTGCAACCATTGACGAAACAGTGGCGGAACTTTACCACTCCTATGAGGTGGTGTGATGAAAAAATATTTCTCCTTTTTCCGGATGCGCTTTACCCTGGGCTTACAGTACCGTGTGGCCGCATTGGCCGGAATCGCCACCCAGTTTGCCTGGGGCTTTATGGAAGTTATGATATTTGCCGCCTTTTACCGGGGAGATAAAAACGCTTTTCCCATGAGTTTTTCCGCTACATGTTCCTATATTTGGCTGGAACAGGCGTTTTTGGCTTTTTTTGCCACCTGGATGATGGATAATGAAATTTTTGACTCTATTTTAAAGGGAAACATTGCCTACGAGCTCTGCCGCCCCATTGACATTTACAACATCTGGTTTTCAAAAAGCGTGGCTGTAAGGCTGTCCCGGGCAGTGCTTCGGTGTTTCCCCATTTTAATTGTGGCCGCCTTTCTCCCTGCCCCATACGGCCTGGCAAAGCCAGAGAGCTGCCTGCATTTTTGCCTTTTTATCCTAACTCTTGTCTTAGGGCTTTTGGTGACGGCTGCCTTTTGCATGCTGATTTATATACTGACCTTTTATACCATATCCCCTCAGGGGCTTCGGATACTGTTTACCTCAGCCGCAGACTTTTTTTCCGGCGGAGTGATTCCCCTCCCCTTTTTCCCGGAGCCTTTACAGAATGTTATAGAACTTTTACCCTTTGCGTCAATGCAGAACGTATCCTTGCGGATTTACAGCGGGAGCATGGGGCCGGATAAGATGGAAAAAGCAATACTTTTGCAGCTCTTCTGGCTGGTCACGCTTATTTTTACCGGAAAAATCCTCTGCCGCCGGGCAGAGAAAAAAATAACGGTGCAGGGGGGCTAGCAGATGAAAAAAATCATATCAGATATAAAATTATATAAACACTATATCTCCATAAACCTGCGGTGCATGATGCAGTACAAAACCTCATTTTTTCTGTCTGCCATGGGCCAGTTTCTTACTTCCTTCAATGTTTTTTTAGGAATTTTCTTTCTTTTTCAAAGATTTTCCAAAGTAGAAGGATTTACTTACAGCCAGGTTCTGTTGTGTTTTTCCATTCTCCTTTTGGAATTTTCCCTGGCGGAAACT
The DNA here is from genome assembly GCA_947174805.1 of uncultured Roseburia sp. GTDB lineage: Bacteria > Bacillota > Clostridia > Lachnospirales > Lachnospiraceae > Roseburia_B. The sequence continues at coordinate 52,601 of CAMWKH010000002.1, forward strand.
TTTGCACGGGGCTTTGACACTTTTTCGGAAATGGTCCGGCAGGGAGAATTTGACCGCATCCTGGTGCGCCCCCGCGGGGAAATCATCCAGGTTTTAGGGAGTAATTTTGAGCTTACAAGAATCGGCCGGATGCTGCAGGCCCTTGTCATGTTTTTTTACGGTATTTTAAATAGCGGGATTGACTGGGATCTTATGAAAATCCTCACCGTCTTTTGCATGATTCTAGGGGGCACGTCTCTCTTTGCCGGACTTTTTATCCTTCAGGCGGGACTATGTTTTTTTACTTTGGAGGGGTTGGAGATTATGAATATATTTACAGACGGGGCAAGGGAATTCGGCAAATATCCCATGGCGGTTTACGGCAGAAACATGTTGTTTTTCACAACTTTTTTCATCCCCTACAGCCTGGTTCAATATTACCCTCTCCTGTATCTTCTGGGGAGACGTGCATCCCCGGTGTATACCATACTCCCCCTTGCCGCCATGTGGTTCCTCCTTCCCTCCCTGGCACTGTGGAAATTAGGTGTGAGGCGTTACACTTCCAGCGGCTCTTAAAGATTTGTTGAGAAAACAGGAAAAACATGCTACTATAATTGAATACAAAAATGACTACATTTATATTAGGAGAAGAAAGTTATGAATCAACTGGTGAAAGATGAATTCCATCACGTCCTGGCCAGCGGCAGGCGCATGGTAAAAATACTCATATACTCTGTACTCTGCGGCATAATCGTAGGGTTTGTAAGCTGCGCATTTGCCGCTTTAATGAACTTTGTAACCACGGTCCGCCAAAGCTGCCCGGTGCTGATTCTGTTTCTTCCCTTGGCAGGGCTTCTCATCGTGGGTCTCTACCATTTGCTCCACAATGAACAGGATACAGGAACAAACCTGGTGATTGCCGCCCTCCAGTCCAAAGATGATGTGCCTTTAAAAATGGCTCCCTCCATCTTTATTGGCACGATTATCACCCACCTCTTCGGGGGTTCCGCCGGGCGGGAGGGCGCTGCCCTGCAGCTTGGGGGCAGTATCGGAAGCTCCCTGGGCCACGCCATGAAACTTCGGGACATCGACACCCATCTCATTATGATGTGCGGCATGAGCGCCGCCTTCTCCGCGCTGTTTGGCACCCCTATGGCTGCCACTGTTTTTTCCATGGAAGTCATCAGCGTGGGCATTATGCACTACTCTGCTTTAGTTCCCTGTGTGGTGGCCTCCTTTGCAGGGTATGCCATTGCCAGCCATTTTGGGTTGTCCGAGCATATTTTCGGCATCTCCAATCTGCCTGATTTCACCTTAAAAACAGGGCTTATCGTTGTGATTCTTGCAATGCTTTGTGCACTGGTTAGCGGACTTTTGTGCATCTCTTTGCACACCTTTTCCGCCCTGTTTAAAAAGTATTTCCAAAATCCCTATTACAGGGCTTTTGCAGGAGGGACAGCCATTGCAGTCCTCACCCTCCTCACAGGGGGACAAGACTACAACGGCACAGGGGTACATATTATTGTAAAAGCCCTCGCCGGCACTGCTTTTCCCGCCGCTTTCCTGCTAAAAATCCTTTTCACCTCCGTGACCTTAGGTGCAGGGTTTAAAGGCGGAGAAATTGTCCCCACCTTTTTTGTAGGTGCAACTTTCGGGTGTCTCTTTGGAAACCTGATTGGCTTTTCCCCCAGCCTCTGTGCGGCGGTTGGGATGATAAGCGTCTTTTGCGGCGTGACAAACTGTCCCATTTCCTCTCTCCTTATCAGCTTTGAAATGTTTGGTTATGAGGGAATGCCTTTCTATCTTTTGGCCTGCGCATTCAGCTATGCACTGTCGGGATATTTCAGTTTGTACAACAGCCAGATTATTGTATACTCCAAAATGCATACCACATTTATTAACAGAAAAACCAGATAATCTTGTACTCCTCCCTGTTTTGTGCTATACTTCCCACATCAAAAAAATTGACAGGAGAACCATAAGATGAATCCACAAATCCGTATGATTGCCCTAGATTTAGACGGTACTCTTTTTAACCGTGACCGTCAGATTACCCCTTTTACAAGGGAACAGATAAAAAAAGCCGTAAGCCTTGGCGTTACCGTTATCATCTCCACCGGCCGTCCCTATGTGGGACTTCCCCTAAAAGAGTCAGAAGAACTTGGCATCCGCTATGCCATCACCACCAACGGCGCTGCTGTCTACGAAATTCCCACCAGGACATGCATCTACGAAAAATGCATGTCAGAAGATTTCTCCTGTAAAATTTTAGGGGAAGTGCTAAAAAATCACGTCCACTTAGACGCTTTCGTCCACGGTGAAGCCTACACCCAGACTTCCACCTTAGAGGTAATCCGTCACTCCTCCCTGCCGGAATCCACCAGAAACTATATTCTAACCACCAGGGAACAGGTGGAGGATATCTGCGGGTATTTTAAGAAAAATCACCTGAAACTTCAAAAAGCCACCATAAATTTTGAAGTGGAATCTGACGGCAGGTTTGTGGACAGGGAGGAGACACGAAAGCTTCTTCTTTCCTATCCCGAAATCCAGGTGGTTTCCGGGGGGTACAATAATCTGGAATTTACCAGTGCCGGTGTGACAAAAGGTGCGGGGCTGGCATTTTTGTGCGAACACTTAAATATTCCCCTGGAATGTACCATGGTCTGCGGGGACAGCGAAAATGATAAAGATATTATGGGCGCAGCGGGATTTGCCGTGGCCATGGGAAACGCAGACCCGGAAATTAAAGAAATCGCAGACTATGTTACCGACACAAACGAGAGAGAAGGCGTGGGCCTTGCCATAGAAAAATTCGTGACCCATACGGGCCAAACCGTAACAAAATCCAAACTGTAAGGAGGATTCTTTCATGTTTTGGGATACCCATTTGCACAGTAATTTTTCCGGTGACAGTTCCGCAGCCCCGGAGGATATGATTCGTTCCGCCATAGAAAAAAATTTAGACGGAATCTGTTTTACCGACCACATCGACTGGGATTACCCCAGCCCTACCCCCTTTTCCTTTGACGGGGAAGCATATTTTAATGTTCTGGGGGCTTTAAGAGAAAAATATAAAAAACAATTAGACATCCATATCGGCGTGGAACTTGGGCTTCAGCCCCATTTAAAAGAGAGGTACGCCGCTTTTGTGTCCCAATTTGATTTTGACCAGGTAATCGGCTCCTCCCACGTCGTGCACGGTTTTGACCCTTACTACCCGGAATATTATGCTGGAAAAACTGAAGATTACGCCTACCAGGAATATTTTGAATGTGTCCTGGAAAATTTGGGGATTTTTGATGACTTTGACGTGTACGGGCATCTGGACTATGTGGTGCGCTACGGCCCCAACAAAAATGCCAATTTCTCCTATAAAAAATATCAGGATATCATTGATGGGATTTTAAAGAAATTAATTGATAAGGGAAAGGGAATTGAACTAAATATGTCCGGCTACAAATATGGCCTTTCCCACCCCAATCCCACAGAGGAAATCCTCTTAAGATACCGGGAACTGGGAGGAGAAATTTTAACCCTGGGAGCAGACGCCCACGCCCCGGAACATGTGGCCTTTGACTACTGCAGGCTGCCGGAGCTGTTAAAAAATGCAGGTTTTGCTTACTATACGGTCTTTGAAAAAAGACAGGCAAAAATGATAAGAATTCCATAGCTTTCTGCCTGGAATCCTTATATCATTTTCTAAGTCCCTGCCCCGCAGCTTCCCTAAAATCATGTGCCTTTTAAGGGCTATCTTCTTTTTTCCCTGCGAATACAGATAAGGGTATTGACAATACAGAATAGTATAAAGAGACCGGTAAAATTAATCCAGATATCCCTATATGCTGTTTTCGCCAATTCTTCCCTTAATCCGCTGAGCCACACATACAAAAACGCTAATAATTGGGACGGCACATATGCAATTATATATCGAAAAACCAAAGGCTTAAGGGGCAGATCCGTACACAGGCGAAATGCTGTAATACCAATCAAAAGAATGACAGCCCGATCTAATTCGTGCCAATTACCGCTTGGGTCTTCATAGATACCGCTGCCAAGATACAAAACACTATTTAACAATGTTATGACTGTATATATTATCGAATAAACCGACACTGTGCCCATCCATTTTTTCTTATTCATCCTTTTCCCTCTCTCCCACATAGGGAACTGTATCAGAGTTTCCGCTTTTTTCCAGAGCGCCTTCTTTCATTTCTCTCAGCATCCCTCTGAACACTTGCGTAATCAGGCTGCTGATTTCTTCCGGGGTAAAGACACACATATTTGTTGCACAAAGCACCGCTATACCGTGGGTGTAAATCCACAAGTGACGGTATAACTGTTCCGCCTTATCCTCGGACAGATAATATTCATTTTGAACCGACAATAAAATGTCCTTGTAGTTTTCGTCTATTATGGGCAAAACATTGGCAACCGCAGGTTTTTGCTTTTGTTCCGACATAAAAAGCAGTTGAAACAATTTCGGCTCTTGAATTGCGAAAAGAATATACTGTGTGCCTACACCTTTAAATGCCGACTCTTGCTCTAAACCTTTCTTAACATATTCGGCATAAAGTAACTTTGCCGATTTTGTAACTTCCGTCTGCACTTCTTCCATACTTTGAAATACTGTGAAAATAGGTCTTGCAGAACTACCCAGTTTTGTGCCCAATGCTCTGGCAGATAAAGCCCCCATTCCATTTTCTCTTATGATGTCCAGTCCAGCCTGGATAATCGTTTCCGGTGTAAATTTTGCTTTTGGCGGCATATCATTCCTCCTTGATTTAAATCAGTTGTTTTGCAACATATGTATTAAAACTTATATTGTTAGTATACACAAGACAAACGCCTGTGTCAATAGGCAAAAAAATCTGTTCTGTGAATGTGGGTTCCTGTCAGAAAAACGGATAACTAAGTGCAGATGGGAGCAGGAGATAAACCGCCTTAAGAACGGTTTATCTCCTACTCCCATCCTCTCTCATTTCCTCTAGGATATCACCTGGCGGATAATCCCTCCCCCCGCCACATGCTCCCCCTGGTAAAACACCACGGCCTGTCCCGGGGTTGCTGCCCGCACCGGCTCTTCAAACACAAAGCGCACCTTATCCCCCTCATGATAAAGGGCGGCATATGCCCCTTTGTGGGCATAACGGATTTTTGTGAGAAATACCTCCCCGTCGGTAAAATCAGAAATTCCCATATAATTTATGTGCTCCGCCACTAACTCTTTCTGAAACACATCCCCATTCTCCCCAATTACAACCTCGTTGGTATCCGGGCGTATCTCCGTGACAAAAACAGGTTTTCCCATGGCAAGGTTTAACCCTTTCCTCTGCCCCACCGTATAGTGGGTAATTCCCTTATGCCTTCCGAGGATTTCACCGTCTTTGCTGACAAAATTTCCTTCCAGGACTTCTCCTGCCATGCGGTTAATAAATCCCCCGTAGTCATTGTCCGGTATAAAGCAGATTTCCTGGCTGTCCGGCTTGTCCGCCACCAAAAGATTATGGCTTTTGGCAATCTCCCGCACGGCATCTTTGCTGTACAGCCCTACAGGCATCAAAGTATGGCTCAGCTGTTCCTGGGTGAGATTGTAAAGGGCATATGTCTGGTCTTTGGCAGAACTTTTCGCATTGCACACCGCATATCTTCCGTTTTTTCTTTTTTCTACTCTGGCATAGTGTCCCGTGGCAATATAATCCGCCCCGATCTCAAGGCTGCGCTTTAAAAGGGCCTCCCACTTCACATAGCGGTTGCAGGCGATACAGGGATTGGGGGTCCTGCCCTTTACATATTCCCGGACAAAATAATCCACCACATCCCTCTTAAACTCTTCTCTAAAATTCATAACATAGTGTGGGATGCCAAGGCTTAGTGCCACCCGCCTGGCATCCTCCGCTGCGCTTATGCCGCAGCACTCTTTTTCTCTCTCGGCCTCATCCCTTTCCTGCCACAAAGCCATTGTGACGCCAATCACATGATATCCCTGTTCTTTTAACAGGCAGGCAGCCACGGAGGAATCCACTCCCCCGGACATGCCCACCACCACTGTTTTCTTATTCATGGAATTCCTTTCTCTTTCAAGGTTTTGGCAGGCTAAACAGCCGCCTTCCTCATATCTTCTACAATGTATTTTAACTTTTCCACTGTGTAGTCTATCTCTTCCATCGTGTTTTCTGCCCCTAATGTAAACCGCAGCGCCCCCTGGGCCCACTGCTCCGACACCCCGATTGCTTTCATAACATGGGACACTTCCGTCTGTCCCGTGGAACATGCGGAACCGGAGGAGACGCAAATTCCCTGGGTGTCTAACAGAATTGCGGCAGATTCACCTACTATTCCATTAAAACAGAAATTTGCATTGTTGGAAAGCCTTTTTTTCATATTCCCCATAAACTTCACATCGGGTATCTCCCGCATAATCCGGTATACCAGGCGGTCACGCATTTTTTTCACCCTGCGGTTTTCCTCCCCCATCCTTCTGTGGGACAGTTCCGCTGCCTTTCCCATCCCTACAATTCCCGGCACATTTTCTGTTCCCGCCCGCCTGTTGCTCTCCTGGGCTCCTCCCTGTATAAAGGAGGGGAGGTTTATCTCTTTTCGGATATAGAGAAATCCCACCCCCTTGGGGCCTCCGAATTTGTGGGCGCTGGCGCTTAACATATCAATGCCGCCTCTCTTCACATCGATTGGCAGATGGCCGTAAGCCTGCACTGCATCCGTGTGGAAAATTACTTCATTTCTCTTCGCAATCCAGGATAGCTCCTCCACAGGCTCTATGGTGCCGATTTCATTGTTGGCATACATCACAGACAAAAGGCAGGTATTTTCCCTGATGTGCTCCTCCACTTTTCCCACTTCCACAAGTCCTGTTTCGTCCACAGGAAGGTAAGTGACACCGCACCCCATGGCGGTAAGCTCCTGGCACGTATGGATAATGGCGTGATGCTCTATGGGGCTGGTTAGGATATGCCCGTATATTCCAGGGTGATTTTTTCTGTAAAGATTTGCCGCCTCCTTTAAGGCCCAATTATCCGACTCGGTTCCTCCGGAGGTAAAAAATATTTCCTCCTCCCTGGCATGAATGGTGGATGCAATAATTGCCCTGGCATTTTCTATGGCCTCCCTGCTCTTCTCCCCAAATTCATATATGGTGGAAGGATTCCCGAAATACTCCTTCTGGTAAGGCGTCATAGCCTCCAAAACCTCCGGCAGCATCTGGGTGGTTGCCGCATGGTCCAAATAAATCATTTTATTCATTTTTACACTCCATTTCTCATATAATACAAAAACGCTATTTTGGTGCCCTATGTTAAAAATACAAAGTAAATTAAGAAATCCCATCGTGTCCGGAACCCTGCTTTTGTCCTCTGCAGGCATCCTGGGCAAAATTATCGGGTTCTTCTATAAGATATTCCTATCCAGGGCAATCGGTGCAGAAGGACTGGGCATCTATCAGCTGATTTTTCCCATTTCCACCATCTGTTTTGCCATAACAACCGCAGGCATATCCACTGCCCTGTCCAAATATGTGGCGGAATACCAGGGAAAAGACCCGGAGGCTCCGAAACGTTTTCTCACCGCAGGCATCCTGGCCTCGGGAGTTTTGTCCCTGGCCACCATGTGTCTCCTATTCCGGTTTGATAAGTTTATTGCAGAAAATATTTTGCTGGAGCCAAGGTGTGCCCCTCTCATACGGATTCTGGCCTGTTCCGTCCCCCTGGCAGCCATCCACTCCTGTATCCACGGCTATTACTACGGCAGGAAAAAAGCCGCCGTCCCCGCCCTTTCCTCCCTCATCGAACAGGGAATCCGGGTCCTGTTTGTATTTTTTGCCTGTCAGGTGCAAATCCAAAAGGGCATGGCCATCGACGCCTCCCTGGCTGTGTGGGGCCTGGTTTTCGGGGAAGGTGCCGCTTTCCTCTTCTGCATTACCGCCCTTATGTGCCAGGAAAAGAAAAGTCTGCCCAAAAGCCAGCATCCCGTGGTAAATCCCGGGGCAAAACTGCTTTTTTACTCTCTTCCCCTAACGGCAAACAGGCTGACCCTCACCCTGTTTGCCAGCTTTGAAACCATCTTAATCCCTGCCAGGTTACGGCTCTTTGGCTACACCAGGAGCGATGCCCTAAGCATATACGGTGTCTTGACGGGAATGGCTTTGTCCATTGTCATGTTTCCTACTGTTTTCTCCAACTCTGTCTCCGTGATGCTCCTTCCCATTATCGCAGAGGCGGACAGCAGAAAAGACACCGTGAAAATCAACCGCACCATAGGCGGAACTATTTTCGGGTGTCTTCTTTTCGGCATCCTGTGTACGGCAGGTTTTCTAATTACCGGACAGTGGGTTGGGGATGTGTTATTCTGCAACGCACTGGCAGGAAGATTTATTACCATGTTAAGTTTTATCTGCCCCTTCCTCTTTTTAACCTCCATACTCTCCTCCATACTCCACGGGCTGGGCATGGCAGGCTATACCTTTCTTTTAAACCTGGCAGGGAGCATTGTGCGAATCCTTTTTGTCTATGCCCTGATTCCCGTGTACGGCATCAAGGCATATCTTCTCGGCATGTTAATCAGCCAGATGTTTACCGCATCCCTATCTGTGGGGATATTGTGGAAAAAAAGGCTTAAGGGAAATGAGGTTTCATAAGAATTAGTTGCTGATTTTTGTGTTAAAACACCATTACAATAGTATACTAACGGAAATCAAATACGGACGGCAGGTTATCTCACTGACTTGCCGCCGTTCTGCGTGTCACAGTAATTAAACTGTACCCACTTAAATTCTAACATATCCTGCAGCTGGTCCCGAGCCAACCTTTGCAAGGTAACCAGCTTTATAAAGCAAAAGAAGTTTAAGCAGACGGCTCATACGTCCATTCCCGTCTGGTAATGGTTCGATAGGAAGCCCAAAAAGAAGCTGCCCATAGGGCAGCTCCCTGAATTTACTTTGCTTGTGCCATTGAGAATAAAGTTTCTTGTAAAAGTTTAGAGAAATTGATATTATTTTTTTCAGCAAAAGTATTCAGCCATGCAGGAATAGTAAGGTTTTTCCTTACAGCTTTTTCACCATATTTTTCTTCATAAGCATCCATGTCTAATAGCAGCATATTTATCATACACCCATTTTCAACAGTTATTTCTGAATAGTCGGAGGCATGTGGAATTTTCTCTCCATCTTCAAGTTCTCCTAATATCCAGCCACTGGCTGCGTCAATCCCCATTTCAATAGCCTGTTCCAAGTCTTTTCCCTCTGTTACACAACCGGGTAAGTCTGGAAATTCGACCACATATCCTCCGCTTCCATCTGTAAAAGGCTTAAATACAGCCGGATAAATTAATTTCAACATATTCACCTCCATTTATATAAATTGAGCAAATGGGGCTTAAAGCCCCGCTTGTTTCATAATTGATTTTACTGTATCAGGATTCAAATCCCCTCCATGTTCTGGGATTGTAACTTTTCCAGACTTAGTCGGGTGTTTGTATTGGTGGTGAGAACCTTTTTGCTTTACTTGATACCATCCGTTTTCTAATATCATACTTTCAATTTCTCTAAATCTCATCCAATACCTCCTTATTCATTCATGGCATCTCTCCTTTCCGTTAATTTAATGACATTATAATACGTATTATGCGCATTGTCAATAATTCTATTCTGTAAACAAATTAATAGAATATCCACTGCTTCTGCCGCCTGAAATGCCGGAAGGAGAGAAGGAGTACAAATCCCAATGAAGCTGCAAAATAATATTTTTCCCTTCCACTACCAGCCGGATTCGGGACTTGCACCCGTTGAAAACCTGCGCCGTCATTTGCACAATATAATAACGGCGGGAAAATCCCGCCGTCTATGCATCTTCCTGTGCACAGGCCTTTTATCCATTATGATTTATCTCATAACTTCCCCGGACAAAATCCGCCGTAAGTTCCGCAAAACATCCCTGGTTCTCCCACCGGATCCAAAGCGTCCCTTGTGACTCCTTTACAGAGATTTCTGCCCCTTCCTCAAAGGCCCCGAAGGTGCTGCGGAAACGAATCAGCTTTAACTGCTTTTTCACGGAATCTTTTGAAAGGGCCGACTCCACTTCTTCCCAGGTAAGATTTGTCCGGTTAATCTCCTTATGTCCCCCAAACCCTGCTCTTTTCACCGCCTCATGGTCGTTTTTCCCTTCCAAAAGGTCAAGATACCAAACCTGGGGTTTCCCCGGCATAAACATCTGGAGGGCCCTGGCTAAAAGCATTTTTTCCTCCGACTCCCCCAGGGCGGAAAAATAGGCTGCATTCACCTGATAATACATATTTTTCTCCCCGTGGAGATTTTTCACAAAGCCGCCTCTTGATACAATTAAATGAATGAGTTTTTCGATATCCTCCTCCGGCAAAATTCCCTTTAAATCCAGGAGGGGAATCCCGTCATGGCATCCCAGCATGTTTACCACTTTTAAATCTTTTTCTATGATTTCTTTGGCCCAGTCAGAAAGAAACCTGCTTCTCTTATTCTCAATGGCGTCTATCACAAGGCCGGGCAGAAAGAAATCATAGGTCATATATCCCTTATGACACAGTTTTTCATAAATCTTTTCCTCATAGGTGGCATGTATCTCCGGAAGCAATGTCATGTGGTAGGGCTCTGCAAGTTCCCGAATCTTCTCCAGAAGATCCCAGGTGCCGGGCTCATTTAAAAAATTTTTCTCCCCCGGCTCTTTGGAAGCATAGGCAAAGGCGTCCAGACGCACAATAGCTGTCCCGTAATCTGCAATCTTTTTTATGGTGTCTTTATAAAATTCCCATACCTTTTGGGATTTTACATTTAAGTCCATCTGGCCCAGATATGTGGGGTAATGCACTTCCTGGTAAAAAGTATTCCAGTAGGGAACCATTGTTTTGTCGGGAAACTGCACCATCAGGATGGGAAGGCCGGGTTTTCGGAAAAACATTTTCTTTAAATAGGATTCCTCCGGCTGTATATATCCCTCCTCTGTCATAGAGCCATAGCCATCCCAGAATTCATTCCAGTTGATAAAAAAATCTTTGTACTCTGACTCCTCCCCCCGCTCTACCAAATCCTTAAACTGGGGGGACTGGGCAGAAGCATGGTTTAAAATAAAATCCAGCTTCACATCCATTCCAAGTTTCTTTATCTCCTCCAAATCCTGCCTGTCTGCCAGCTCTTCATTGATATCATAATCTATCACGGAAAAACCCCGGTCCAAATCGGAATGGTATAAACTTGGCAGAATGTAGAAAGAGCCAAACACATCCTTCATCTCATCTCTTTTTAACAGGGAAACCATATCCGATAAACGGCTTCCCACGCTGTCCGGGTATGCATTTAACATGGGCTTATTTTTCATTGACTGCTCCCTCCCCTGTAACGGTAATTTTCGCATTTCCTGCCTGCCTCAACAGTTTTTCCTGCTCTATTTCAAGCACTGTCTTTATCAGATCACTGCCGGCATTCTCATCCCTGTTCCGCTTTAACCTCCTGGCGAGGGTTTTCTCCGGAGTACTGTCTATATAGACGGGCAAATCCACGCCAATGAGATATTCGCTTCCCCCGTGGGTCCACTCAATGAGAAGAATTTGCACAGAGGAAAAATCCACATCCTCATAGGAAATCTCCCCCTCTCTCCTCCCCATCATCTTTAAGGGAATGATATCTTCCCCTGCCTTAAATGAGGAGATCACTTTATTTATCTCATCAAATTCTATTTCTTCCGGGGTGCCAAGATAGTCCCTAAGCCCCTGTTCTCCTGTTTCCTCAAAAATTCTGAGACGCTCCCTGTCGTTATCCATAGGGATTCGCTTCGGATAATTATCCCCGGAGAGGACATAGCAGTTTACCCCGTCATTAGCAAAGTACTGGCTTAAAACAGAAGCCATGGTGGTTTTCCCGCACCCGGAACCCCCGAAAAGACTGATTACCATCCGTTCTTTCCCAGATTTTACATAACTTCCCATGACACGGTACAATTCTTCTACCGATTCCATCTCCTGAAAGGAAATCTGATATGACTCATACTCGGTTTGGGGCGCCGGAAGGGGAATTCCAATTTCTGTCAAAAGGGCGCCGGTGTAAACTTTTCCTTTGTCGCTGTCAACATACACAGCATCCCTCTTTAATCCTTTCAGCTTCACATAGGTCACAGGCATATTTCCCGAAACCTCAAGCCTTACGATATTCACAAGGGCTTCCTTTTTATCTTCTGAGAGAAACATCCAGCCTGCATACCCATCCGCAAAAGGATTAGAAAGGCGGTAATACTCTCCCTGGCAGATTAATTGTTCATGCATCTTGTAGGTTTTAATCTGCTCTCTCACCATACGCTTTTCTTCCTCACTTAAAAGCGCCGGGTTCAGCTCATATCCAAAGGTCCCTGCCATAGCGGTAATTCCCCTGGTGCAAAGGCTTGTCACTCTCCCCGTCTGGTGATTGGGGACAGCCGATACATGGGAGCCCACCACGGAAACAGGATAAAAGAAGGAGGAGCCATACTGAATCTTTGTCCTGTTTATGGCGTCCGTATTGTCGCTGCACCAAATCTGGGGCGCATAGTACATCATTCCGGCATCAAACCTTCCTCCCCCTCCGGCGCATCCTTCTATCAGCATATCCGGGTATCTCTCGGTGAGTTTTTCCAGGAAATCATAGACTCCCAGAACATAATCGTATGTCACGGTACCTGCATACACATCCGCCATGCCCCTGTTCATATCCCATTTCACATATTCCACATTTCCCGAGTCCAGCACTGCGCAGATCTGGTCAAATACATACTCTCTTACTTCTTTTTTGGAAAAATCCAATAGGAGCTGATACCTGGAACGTATGGGGTCTCTGTTCCCTATTTTAAGGGCCCATTCCGGATGCTTTCTGTAGAGGTCACTGTCCTCATTTACCATCTCCGGCTCAATCCAGATTCCAAACTTCACCCCGCAGCTGTTTACCCTGTGGATTAACTCTGCCAGTGTCCCCCCCAGCTTTTCCTCGTTTACATACCAGTCTCCCAGGGAGCTTTTATCGTCGTCTCTCTTTCCAAACCAGCCGTCGTCCATCACCACCATATCCATTCCAAGATCCGCGGCTTCCTTTGCAAGATTAACAATGGTATCCCCGTTAAAATCAAAGTAGGCTGCCTCCCAGCTGTTTAAAAGTACCGGCCGGGGGCGGTTTGCAAATTTTCCCCTGCACACATGGTTACGGATACAGGAGTGGTATTTGTGGGACAGTTCTGCAAAACCGTTCTGCGAGTAAGATAAAATAACCTCCGGCACAAAAAACTCCTGCCCCACATCAAGGGGATAGGAAAAAAGCGCACTGCCCAGTCCCATAATCACTCTGGTCTGGTCAATCTGGTCTTTTTCCACTTCACAGAGGAAATTTCCGCTGTATACAAACAGCATTCCGTAACAGCTTCCAAAATCCTCCGTGGCGTCTTTGTCCGCCAATATCACAGCCGGATTGTACTGATGGCTGGACATCCCCCTCCTGCTGCCAAAAGCAGTGGTTCCATGGCCCAAGCGGGTGCGCTCCATATTTCTCTCCATGGTATGCCTGCCATAAAACTTCACCACATCAAAATCTCCTGTGAGAAAGTCAAGGCATGCCCCTGAGGCTTTTTTCAGGGTCACTCTGCCCTCACCCACATTTCGGATTACCGCACTCCTCGTAATGATGTCATCCTCCGCCAACACGCCGTAGAGAAGACTCACTTCCACATGGCTGACCCTGTCTTTTAACACAATCTCAAGGGTCTGGGCTTCATCCCCTGACCACACCGCCGGAAGTCCTTTTAAACTGTACTTTCCCTGGCGGATTTCATAGCGGGAAAAGGTCAGGTTACAGCACCGGGAACCGTCGCTGTTTTCTATGTTAAGGGCATAATTCCTGTAGTCCCCGCTCCCCAGGGTAGGGTACTCCTGGGGAAGGGTATCTAAAGAATATGTTTTGTCGTTTCCTGCGGCATATGGATTTCCCGAAAATCCCCTGTCCGCAAAAGTCACCATATCATCTGCAAAACCGAAGTTTCTTGCTCCATAGTATAAATGTAGAAGATAACCATATTTATCCACCTGCATCTGATAGGTTGTATTTTTTGTGTGCAGGGTAAAAATATTTTTATTCTGATTATAAATGATGGACATAATGCATCTCCTGTAATTATTTCTATCCTTTCACTGCCCCGTTGGCCACACCGTTTAAAATCTGTTTCTGGCAGATGATATAAAATACCAGAATAGGTATCAAGGCCAAAATGTAGGAGGAAAAGGCCAGATTGTAATTTGTGCCGAACTGGGTCTGGAAATTAAGCTGCGCCAAAGGCAGGGTGTTCTGCCCTGTTCCCGACATAATAACCAGGGGGGTCATAACATCATTCCATGTGCCAAGGGCTGTTAAAATGGCAACTGTGGCATGCATGGGCTTCATCATGGGAAACACAATGGTCCAGTAAGTTTTCCATGTGCTTGCCCCGTCAATGTCCGCCGCCTCCTCCAAGGCCACCGGGATATTTTTTAAATATCCCGTATACAAAAGCACATTCATGGGCATATAAAATACAAGATACAAAAGAATCACTCCTGCCCGGTTTCCCAGTCCCATCTGGGCCGTCTGCTTTACCAGGGGCATCATCAAAATGGAAAAGGGCACAAACATACCGCTTACAATATAAAGATAAATCAGACGGAAACTTTTCTTTTCTGCCATGCTCCTTCCAATTACATAACCTGCGATGGAATGGATTACAATGGACAGTGCAATGGTAACCAATGTAATCAAAAGGCTGTTCCCCAAAGAATGCCAGAAATCCGTCACTTCCATTGCCTGCCGGAAATTCTCAAAACTGAAATGTGCAGGAAGAGCCAACGCCCCAGCCACATCATTGGTCATCTCGCTTGGCTGCTTAAAGGCAATGACAAATGCCATATATAAGGGGAAAAATACAGTCACCGTCCCTAAGACCAAAACAATGGTCAACACCCAATTTGTTTTCTGCGTTTTTTCCATCATAGCTGCTCCTCCTTTTTATTCATAATGGTCATCTGGAAAATAGAAATCGCCACAATCACAAAGAAGAATAACACTGCATTGGCACTCTGGAAACCAAACTGTCCCCCGTCCATACCGTTTTTGTAAATTAAAAAGGAAATAGATTCGGTGCTCTGGGCAGGCCCTCCTTTTGTCAAAGACATAATCTGGTCAAATACCATAAGTAAATTTTTTGTGCTGAGCACCAGATTAATGGTTACAAAGGGAATCACAAGGGGAAAAGTAACGCTCCAGAACTCTTTCCACTTGCTGGCCCCGTCTAACATACTGGCCTCATACACTTCCTGGGGAACGGTCTGCAGGCCAGAAATATAGATAATGGTATTCATAGCCACCGCCTGCCAGACGCCTACCACCAAAACGCCTATCCAGGCATACTTTTCACTGGCAAGGATACTGTTTTTCATCCAGCCGATATCCCATGCCATCCCCACTGCAGGGAGAATATAAGTAAAGATAAAGCTGAAAATATAACCGATGACCAGGCCTCCTAAAATATTTGGCACAAAGTAAATTCCCCTGAGCGCGCTTTTAAAGCGGATGCAGCTGTTTAATCCCAGGGCCATAACAAGGCTTAAGACATTTACAAGCACCGTGCCTGCCAGGGCATATTTAAATGTGAAGAGATAACTTTTTCCCACTCTGGCATCAGAAAAAAGATCTAAGTAATTCCTAAGTCCCACATTGTCATAGGAGCCGTAACCTCTGTAATTTGTAAAACTGTAAATCATTCCCTTTATCATGGGCAATGTATTAAAAGCAAAAAACAAAATCAGTACCGGTATAATCACTGCCCAAAATGTTTTGTCCCGGTTTGTCATCTTACTTTTCATTTTCCATCCTCCCTTTCTTTCTGATACTGCTGCACTTTCCGGATTAAATCTCTGTTGTACCGTTTCCAGTCCGAATCGAATTGAGCCAGAAAAGTATCTGCCGCATTGTCGCTCTCATTAAGCAAAAACGTCTGAATCATGGCATCAACGCTCATTTCACTGGGGTAATGGTGATCCTGGAAATCCGCCATTCTGTCCCCCTCTATGTAATTTTTCATATCCAAAAGCTCCCCGGGAATATCAAAATCTCCCTCCTTGCAGGCAATCCCCCCCTGATTATCCAGATAAACCTGAACGGTTTCATCTTCATATAAAAACCGCAGCACCTCATAAACCGCTTCCTTATTCTCACAGTCTTTCATCACGCAAAACTGCAGATCGATACCGGAGTTTAACACATTGTCCGCCTCATTTTCATTTGCCGGAAAGGTAAATGAACCGATATTCAAGTCCGGATTTACCGATAAAATCTGGGGAATGGCATAACTTCCGATGGGATACATGGCGGATTCACCCCTGGCAAATGCCGTACAGGCGTCATTGTAGCTGTAGGCATAAGGGTTCGGCTCCCCGAAGCTTAAAAGCTCCCTCATTTTATCCGCAACTTCCCGGTATTCCTCCGAAAAAGTAGTATTTCCCAGATTTACCTCATTGCAGGTGTCTGAATCGGACAACCCAACTGCCAGGGCATTCCAGGGTGCAAGGCAGGTCCAGGTATCCTTATAACCGAAATACAAGGGCAGCATTCCCTCTGCCTCAATCTCTTTACACAGGGAAACAAAATCATTCCAAGTCTCTGGCACTTCCCACCCCTGTTTTTCAAACAGATCTTTGTTGTAAAGAATCCCTGCTGCATTTGCGGCGTAGGGCAGGCAGTAAACTCCCTCTTTGGGGATAAACTCCAACTCCTTACTCATATCCTGATAGGACTGTTTTACAGACGCTGTTTCCTCCAAATCGGAAATATCCAGAAACAAATCCGCATCCAGGAAATTGGAATAATTGATATCCCCTCCGATTCCCACAATCTCAGGATAATCCTCTCTGATAAACCTTGTTTTTAAAATTGTCATTGCTTCATTTGGAGATTCAATGTTAAGATGGATATCCTCGTGGCTCTCATTGAAGCGGTCTTCAATGATTTCAAAAGCTTCCACCGCCTCCGGCTTGTAAGACACCAGCTCCACCTCCACTTTTCCATCTGCTTCACTCCCTGCGCAGCCTGCAAGACCTGTAATTCCCACAGCCATAAAAAACACCGCCGGCCATCTTCGGGCAATCTTCCTTTTTGACATATTTTTCTCTCCTTTCCCTTGGTTTTACAGTCTTTTTTCTTGTTAAATGCATTTTAACATACCCGTATGCTATCATAAATATCCGTATTTTTTGATTTTTATACCACAATACTAGATTTTGTGTTATAATAGTACATGACAACGCATTTTGGTATATTCACCGGAGAAGGAGCAGAGATGAGCCATACATTTTTTAATATATTTCCCAACGAAAACTTTATAGATTTGTGTATGTATCAGTTTGGATATGAACAGTGCGAACCGGGACATTCTTTCGGCCCCGTAAAACGAAATCATTATCTCTTCCACTATATTATCTCCGGCACCGGCACCCTAATGGCAGATAACGCAAAAGGAGAGACCCAGACTTACTCTATTAAAAGCGGCCAGGGATTTTTAATTTTTCCGGGACAGATTAACACCTATTTCGCAGATGACAATCTTCCCTGGGAATATTTTTGGATAGAATTTGACGGCCTTAGGGTAAAGGAGGCCCTTGACTTAACCGAGCTCTCCAAAAACAACCCCGTCTACCGCTCCCGCTCCAAAGACCTGCGGGAGGAGATGGTGAGGGAGATGGACTACATTATCCACCACCCAAAAGAATCCCCCTTTCATCTCATCGGGCACCTGTATCTTTTTTTTGACTGCTTTACCCGCTCCGCAAAGACAGAGACCTTGGTGAAGAGCAGCAAAATGAGTGACTACTACATAAAAGAGGCCATCCACTATATGGAACAGAATTTTCAGAACAATATTACCATCGAGGATATTGCCGCTTTGTGCGGAATCAACCGCAGTTATTTTGGAAAAATATTTAAGAATTCCATGGGGCGTTCCCCCCAGGAGTTTTTAATGAATTACAGAATGGTGAAAGCCACGGAACTGTTAAAGCTGACCTCCCTTTCCATTGCAGATATCGGCTCTGCAGTTGGATATGAAAATCAGCTTCATTTTTCCCGTGCCTTTAAAAATGTATATGGCATTTCACCAAGAGAATGGCGAAACCAACATAAAATGTGACAAACCAGAAATCATTTTGAGGTTTCCGTCCCCTCCAAAGGCTCTCTGGTACCGTAGCTGTCAATATAGCTGTTCACATCTTTTTTAAACTGTTCCCATGCCGAAGGGTATTCCACAAAATACTTGGGACAGTTTTTTCCTGTCACATCATAGTGGCGGATGACATCCGAAGAATTTAAACCGTAGCGCCCCATTAGCCACGCAATTAGATGCACTAATGTTTTATAGGTACTGTCGGTAAATTTCCCCGATTCGTCGGGAATACAGCACTCAATGGAAATGGTGTCGGAATTTCTGTCGTTGGAGGCGTAGGCCACCTCATTGCAGGGCACGCACTGAATCAGCTCCCCCTCTATCCCTATGACAAAATGGCTGCTGACAGAAGTCTCCCCGGAAAGGGAGAGCCCCTGGAAATAATCTCTGTTATTCTGGGCGCTTGTGCCTGGATTTGCCGTGTAATGCACCACTATCCCATTCACCTTTTCAAGGGGAATCCCAGGCCTGGAAAACTCGTTTACATCCAAAAGCTGCACGTCATAATCGGGAGGCGTCTTTACCGTCTTGGGCGGGAGAATCACCTCTTTTACCGTGGGTTTCCCGCTTTTTTTCAAAATAATCCTACGAACCTGTGCTGCTGTCACAGCTAAAATCACAACAAGAAAAACAGACAAAGCCAGCTTTAAGAAAGCCTCCCGCTGGCGTTTCTTCCGCATTTTTGCCCGGCGCAGCGCCCTGCGCCTTTCATACTCCAAATCTTCATTTTTGTCATCCACACCCATATTCCTACATATCCCCCGGATTTTTCATATCTTTTAAAATGTCGAAGCAATCAAAAGTACTGAAATAATCTTCCGGTGTCTCCCTGCGGCGAATCAGCTGAAAACTTCCGTCCTCCTTCAATAAAATCTCCGCAGATTTCAATTTGCCGTTGTAGTTATATCCCATGGAAAATCCATGGGCGCCGGTGTCATGGATCACCAGTAAATCCCCCTTATCCACCTTGGGAAGCATCCTGTCAATGGCAAACTTATCGTTATTTTCACAAAGAGAGCCTGTCACGTCGTACTTATGGTCAAGGGGTTCATTCTCCTTTCCCATAACCGTAATGTGATGGTACGCCCCATACATGGCAGGGCGCATCAAATTCACCGCACAGGCGTCTGTTCCAATGTACTCTTTATAGGTGTGCTTTTCGTGGATGGCTTTTGTCACCAGACAGCCGTAGGGCCCCATCATAAACCGTCCCATTTCCGTGTAGATAGCCACATCAGAAAGCCCGGCGGGAACTAAGATTTCCTCATAAACCTTCCGCACCCCCTCCCCAATCACCCGAATGTCATTTGGGGTTTTATCCTCCTCATAGGGGATGCCCACCCCTCCGGAGAGATTGATGAAACGGATATCACAGCCGGTCTTCTCCTTAAGTTCCACCACCAGCTCAAATAAGGTCTTTGCCAGCATAGGATAATACTCATTTGTCACTGTATTGCTGGCAAGAAAGGCGTGGACGCCAAAATATTTTGCACCTTTCTCTTTTAAAATCTTAAATCCCTCAAAGAGCTGGTCTTTTGTGAATCCGTATTTGGAATCCCCGGGGTTATCCATGATGCCGTTGCTCATCTGAAAAATTCCTCCGGGATTAAACCGGCAGCTAATCCTCTCCGGGATATGGCCGATGGTCTTCTCTAAAAATTCTATGTGGGTAAAGTCGTCCAAATTAATGGTTGCGCCGATTTTATCTGCAAAAACAAACTCCTCCGCCGGCGTGTCATTGGAGGAAAACATGATTTCATCCCCACAAAAGCCCAGTGCGTCCGACAGCATAAGCTCTGTCATAGAAGAACAGTCCACACCGCAGCCGTATTCTTTTAATATATTGATCAAAAAGGGATTTGCATTGGCTTTTACCGCATAGTATTCCCGAAAACCCTTATTCCAGGCAAATGCCTCTTGCACTGCCCTGGCATTTTCCCGGATACCCTTTTCGTCATAGAGATGAAAAGGGGTGGGGTAGGTTTCCGTTATCTCCTCCAATTTTTCTTTTGTAACAAAGGGTTGTTTTTTCACTTTAGTATCTCCTCTCTCTAGAAAAGAGGGTATGCCTTGGCATACCCTCTCTGGTATCAGCTGGTCTTTAAGAGGGCCAGAAAACATCCCGGCCAATCTCATCTCCAAGCTCTTCAATCACTTTTTTTGCCAGCTCCGCTTTACCCAAGTGGGTGATAATCACACAGACTTCTTTTGCTCCGTTATACCGTTTCCGCTTCATAACAGACACCTTTTCCCACTCTTCTGCATACGGTACGCCGGCTTTCATCAGGGCGTACATCACTTTTTCCTTGACATTTAAATCTGCCACACGGCACAATTCTGTATCTGTCGCTGTTTTCATTTCACACCAAAACCTATTCTGCCAAACTATTTGTTTCCTCTTCATGCTCTACCCTGTGCATAGAGAATTTATTCATGTCATACTGGCCTAAATTGCCCACAATGGTACGGGTATCCGCCTGGTCAATTAAAGCATCTCTGTCTTTCTTTGAAAGCATCTGGTCTTTAAATGCACTGGGACCGCCTACGCAGCCTCCCACACAGGCCATGCCTTCGATAAAGTCCTCCGTGAGTTTTCCTGCTTTTAACATAAGAAGGGCTTTCTTACACTCTGCGGCGCCGTTGGCCTTGCACACCTTGGGATCACAGTCGTAATCTTTTTCCTTCATGTACTCCAACACTGCCGCTGTGACACCGCCGGAATTTCCAAAACGTTTTCCGTAGGTGGAAGACTCCTGGTAATTGTTATCTGCCGGAAGCAGTTCCACTCCTTTTGCCTTCATAATAGCGCGAACCTCGCTGTATGTTAAGGCGTAATCCACATTTCCCTCAATATTGTGGTCTTTCGCCTCTGATTTTTTTGCAATACAGGGCCCGATAAATACGGTAACCGCATTGGGCTCTTTCGCTTTAATCATACGGGAAACCGCACACATAGGGGATACTGCTGTGGAAACCTTGTCAAGGAGTTCCGGATAGTGGTTTTTAATCATATTTACAAAACCGGGACAGCAGGATGTGGTCTTCTTCTCACCTTTCTGGTATGCCTCATACCACTCATCTCCCTCTGCCTGGGTTGTCATATCCCCTCCAAGGCCGGCCTCAATCAAATCGTCAAACCCTACCAGTTTTGCCGCCTTTTTCCAACTCTCCATTGTGATATCCTGGCCAAACTGCCCTTCCGTAGCGGGAGCCAAAATGGCGTACACAGGTTTGTCGGATTTAATAGCTTCTATCACGTCCACAATAAAGGTTTTGGAACCGATCGCACCAAAAGGACATTTATGTATACACAGACCGCAGCGGATACATTTCTTCTCATCGATGACAGAAATGCCGTTTTCGTCATATGTAATAGCGTTTACCGGACAATTATATTTACAGGGGCGTTTCAATCCCGCAATGGCATGATAGGGACATGCGCTGGCACATTTACCGCACTCCTTACACTTGGATGCATCAATATGGGAACGCTTTTCCCCAATTGAAATTGCTCCGAACTTGCAGGCATTGATACAAGCCTTTCCAATACAGTTCTGGCAGTTATCCGTTACCACATAACTGGAAATGGGACAGTCCTCACAGGCGGAACTGATAACCTGGATAATATTACCGTCATCCACCGCCCCGGGAGCTTTTCCTTCTGCAAGGCGAACCCGCTGGCGGATAATTTCTCTCTCTTTGTAAATACAGCACCTGAACTGGGGCTTGGGGCCCGGAACCAGTTTCCCTGCAATATGTTCTTTCTCCTGGTCTAATGTTCCGGCAAATGCTAATTTAGCCACTTCATACAAAACTTCATGTTTAATTTTAATTACATTCTCGTCAGCGTACATGGTTCTCTCCTTTTTTCTGATTTTATATGGCCCTGCTATTATAACATCATAATAGGGATTTTTCAAGACATGGCATGAACTTCCTTTTTCAACCCTTATCTAAAAATGATATAAATAGATAAGATAGATATCCTCCTGCCCTGCCTGGATAAATCCGCAGGAGCGGGCGGTTTTCAAAGAGGGAAAATTGGAAGGCAGGATCCGAAGCCTTGCCCCGGTGCAAAAGGGACACTCATACAGCCAGTCAAGAAATGCCAAAAGAGCCTCCGACATATACCCCTTCCGGCGAAATTCCCTTGCCATGGCATACCCAAGCTCCACCATGCCATCCTCCCCCGGCAGCCCCTTTGAGCCGATGATGCCGATATTTTCCCCTGATTTTTTTACAATCCGCCAGTATGTATACCAGGGGTGAATTTCCTTCGGCAATTTTTTCATTTTCGATAGTTTGCTCCGCAAGGCCCGGCGTATCACAGGTGAGAGCACCGATTCCGGGAAAAAATCCTGCCCTTCTTCAAGCAATTCCCATAAGGCTTCTTCCCCCATGGGGTAAAGCGCCAGCCTCCGGCTCTCCACCACATCCGGCATGGAAAATTCACTGCCCTGCAATATTTCTTATCTCCTGGAACAACTGCAGGTCATCGGCAGTGACTTTTAAATTGGAGGCTATGGTATCACCGTTTGCTTTTGTGATTTTTACTTCAATAATTGTTCCCTCATCTATGGACGAAGCCGACGCCGCCTGCAAAAATTTAGGGAACTTGGGATGATTTGCAACAAACCTGTCCCACAATGCTTTCATCTGAAATAGTGACGCTGGATTTATCATAATATTTTTCTCCTCTCATTTTTACTTTATGCTATAAAAAACTAAAATCCCCTGGAAAATCCCTCCTGGATAACGGCTAGCGTGCCGCTAAGCTGCTCTTTTGTGTGGGCAAGGGACAAAAACATCGCCTCAAACTGGGAGGGAGCCACATAGATCCCATGAGAAACCATGTACCTGGCATACCGGGCAAAAGCCTCTGTATCCGCTGTCTTTGCACTGACATAATCTAAAACTTCCCCCTGGGCAAAGAAAATGCTGCCCAGAGAACCAATATGGTTTACCCTGCAGTTCTTCCCGGACTTAGAAATAATTTTTTCAATCTCACGAAAAAATTCATCCCCTTTTTCATTCAGCTGGCTGTAATATTCGGGATGCTCTTTTAAAATGCCAAGCTGGGCGAGCCCCGCCGCCATAGCGACAGGATTCCCGCTCAATGTTCCCGCCTGATACACAGGCCCTACGGGGGCTACCGTCTCCATAATCTCTCTTTTTCCGCCGTACGCCCCCACAGGCATTCCGGCGCCTATGATTTTTCCCATGGTTGTCAAATCCGGCATCACATGGAAATATTCCTGTGCCCCTCCGGGAGCAAGACGAAATCCCGTGATAACCTCGTCAAAAATCAAAACTGCGCCGTAAGCATCGCAGAGTTTCCGGAGGCCTTCTAAAAACCCGGGCTGGGGAAGGACAACCCCCATATTTGCCGCCACCGGCTCCACCACAACAGCTGCGATTTCCTCCCCTTGGCGTTTCATATGGTCTTCTACTTCCTCCAGATGATTGTAGGGTGCCGTTAAAGTATCTCCTGTGACACTTTTTGGCACCCCGGCGCAGTCCGGAACCCCCGACGTCATAACCCCGGAGCCTGCCGCCACCAAAAGCCCGTCGGAGTGGCCGTGATAGCACCCGTCAAATTTTATTATTTTATCCCGCCTTGTGTATCCCCTGGCCGCCCGGATTGCGCTCATCACCGCCTCCGTGCCGGAATTTACCATGCGCACCATCTCCACAGAGGGGACCATAGAGGCGATTAATTTTGCCATTTCCACTTCTATTTTTGCCAGCGCCCCGAAACTTAATCCATTTTTGGCCGCATTTACCACACTCTCATAGACTTTTGGATGGTTGTGGCCCAAAACCATCGGCCCCCAGGAACACACAAAATCAATGTAGGAATTTCCGTCCTCATCCCACAAAACAGCCTTATCCCCTCTTTTTATCACAGGGGGCGTGCTCCCAATGGACTGAAACGCCCGCACAGGGGAATTGACTCCCCCGGGGATATATTTTTTCCCCTCATTAAAAATATCCTGCGAATTCTTCATATTCCCTCCTGTCCAAATTTTAGCTTTCCTTTGCATTAACCAATCAGTCCCCGGTCCATATACCCTGCCAGCTCTTTTGCAAAGTAGGTGAGATAAATATCCGTCCCTGCCCGGAAGGCACAGGCCGCCATTTCACATATCATGCGCTCCTGGGAGAGCCATCCCATTTTTGCAGCCGCTTTTACCATGGCATATTCCCCGCTGACACTGTAGGATGCCACAGGAACTTGGACATGATCTTTGATTTCCCGTATCAAATCCCCGTAAGCCATGGCAGGCTTTACCATGACAATATCCGCACCCTCCCCCACATCAAGGGCCGCTTCCCGCAAAGCCTCCCTTCTGTTGTGGAAATCCATCTGGTAAGTCTTCCTGTCCCCAAAAGCCGGGGCACTGTCAGCCGCTTCCCGAAAGGGGCCGTAAAAAGCCGAGGCAAATTTTACGGAGTAGGCCATAATGGGAATATGGGCAAAACCGTTTGTATCCAATATCCGGCGGATTGCCCCCACCCTGCCGTCCATCATATCCGAAGGGGCTACCATGTCCGCTCCTGCCTGAACCTGGGACAGGGCTGTTTTTGCCAAACACTCCAAGGTTTTATCATTGTCCACATCATTCCCCTTTAAAATCCCGCAGTGCCCGTGGGAAGTGTATTCGCACATGCACACATCCCCGATAAGATACATCCCCGGCAGATGCCGCTTTGCCTGGGCAAAAGCTTTCTGCACAATCCCGTCCCTTGCATAAGCCATCGTACCCATCTCATCTTTTTTGTCCGGGATTCCAAAAAACATCACAGAATTTACCCCGGCATCCATAAGCTCCTCCAGCTTCTCCCCCATGCGGTCAACACTGTAACGGTACTGTCCCGGCATAGAGGAAATTTCCTCTTTAATATTTTCACCCTCTGTCACAAACATGGGATATACAAGGGAAGATTTATCCATCCTGGTTTCCCGCACCATTTTTCTTAATGTTTCACTGCTTCTAAGACGCCTGGGGCGTATTGTCAAATCCATAATTTCCTCCATTCTGCGGGTTTTATGCACCGCAGGCAGCCCGCTTGCTGTCCTCTAAGATTTCCTCCACCAAAGCCTCCACGGAAGCCTCTTTTGCCACTGCGCATTTCATGCCGGACTTTTCCGCTTCCTTCGCCGTTTTCTCCCCGATACAGTAGGCCCGCACCAAAGACACATCCGCCTCCCCTGCCATAGCCAGAAATCCCCTTACAGTGGAAGCGCTGGTAAATACCGCCGCCGTCACTTCCCCTGTCCTTATCTCCTCCTCCAAATTTATCAGAGGATGTTTGCCAGGCACCGTGTCATACAGGGGAATCTCCGTCACCTGAATGTCCCTTCTCCCCGCCAGTTCCTGTGTAAGTTCAGGGCCTGCCGCCCTGGCCCTGGGCAGTAAAATCTTCGCATTTTCCTTTGCCGAATTCCGCAGCAAAATCCCAAGGGATGTTCCGTCATACACTTGCGGAACATAGTCAGGATAAAGTCCTCTCTCCCTCAGCACCCGGGCTGTACCCTCTCCGATGGCAGCCAGCTGTACCCCGAAAAGGCGCCGGATATCCATTTTCATTTTTTGCATATAGCGGAAAAAATACTCCGCTCCCGTGGGGGAGGTAAGGGCGAGAATATCAAAAGAGGAAATCCTGCACAAGGCTTCTTCCAATTCCCTGTTTTCCTCCCGAAAAACAGTGGAGACAGCGGGCAGCTCAATGACCTCCGCCCCAAGCTCCTTAAGTTTCTCTGAAAGTTTTTCTGTGCGCTCCTTGGGCCTGGTCAAAACATACCGTCGCCCTGACAAAGGAAGATCTGTTCTCCAGTGAAGCTTCTCCATACAGGCGCACACCTGCCCCGCCACAATCACTGCCGGAGTTTTTACCCCCTCCTTTTTGACCTTTTCCGGAAGGGTTTTTAGCGTTCCCAGAATCTCTTTCTGCATTGCCGTAGTCCCAAGGCTCACAAGGGCCGCCGGGGTATCCTCCGCCATCCCTCCAAAGAGAAGCCCCTGGCAGATTTCCGGCAAAGCAGACACTCCCATGAGAAACACACAGGTTCCCCCCGCCGCTGTTAATGCCTTAAAATCAATATCCAAAGGCATATCCTCTTTTTTATGCCCTGTTATGATATGGACCATAGAAGCCATATCCCGGTGGGTGACCGGAATCCCTGCATAGGCAGGCACTGCAAGGGCGGAGGTAACTCCCGGAACAATTTCAAAAGGAATCCCTCTCTCCCTTAGATAAAATGCCTCCTCCCCTCCTCTGCCAAAAAGAAAAGGGTCTCCCCCCTTTAACCTTACCACCTGTTTTCCCTCACCTGCAAGCTTTGCCAGAGTTCTGTTTATCTCCTCCTGGGGCATGGTATGCCTTCCCCCCCGTTTTCCCACGTCCACAGACCGGGCAGAAGGGGGAATCATTGCAAGAATCCCTTTTCCCAAAAGCCTGTCGTAGACAACGGTCTCTGCGGACTCTATTAATTTCTTTGCCTTTACCGTCAAAAGGGACACATCCCCCGGACCTGCCCCCACCAGAAACACTTTTCCTGCCATATCCATTCCTTTCCTATACCAAACCATGCACTGGGCAAATGCAAAGTGCATCCACTTCCACAGACCAAGGCTTACAACAGAAGAATTTCCTCACCCAGAGCTCTGCCGATTGTCTCCGCCTCACATATGTTCCCTTTTTTTTCCAGAAAAAAATGCTCTTTTGTCTCTTCCCTGTAATAAAACCCCCGCAGGGTAAGCATATCCCCCTCTGTTTTGGCATAAGCCGCCACCGGGGAGGAACATCCTCCGCCGAGGGCTGTGACAAAAGCCCGCTCCGCCGCCACTGCAAAACAGGTTTCCGGGTGAAAATACCCCTGCAAAAATCCATAGTCTTCTCCCGCATTTCCCTGAACGGCCAACGCCCCCTGGCCTGCCGCAGGAAGCATCTCCTCCGGGGAAAAATAACGGCTGATGCGGTGTTCTAACCCCAGACGCTTTAACCCCGCCGCTGCCAGCACCAGGGCGGAGTATTCCCCTGCATCCAGTTTTTTTAATCTGGTCTCAACACTTCCCCTGACCGGCTGCACATCCATGTGGGGAAAAATTGAAAAAAGCTGCAGCCTGCGTCTCTCGCTGGAACTTCCTATCGGCTTTCCTCTGTCCAGCCTCTCCACCCCCTCAGGGAGCACCAGCACATCCCTTGGGTCTTCCCTCTTAGAAAAACCAAGAATCGGCAGTTCCCTTGGTATTTCCATGGGCAAATCCTTTGCGCTGTGCACCGACATCTGGCTCTTTCCCTGGAGAA
The DNA here is from genome assembly GCA_947174805.1 of uncultured Roseburia sp. Lineage (GTDB taxonomy): Bacteria > Bacillota > Clostridia > Lachnospirales > Lachnospiraceae > Roseburia_B. Next base: position 80,128 of record CAMWKH010000002.1, read on the forward strand.
GCGCCTTGTCCAGCTCTTTTACAAAAAGCCCTTTTCCCCCTATCAGGGAAAGTTTTCTGTCCAGAATTTTATCCCCCGTGGTTTTCATCGTGAGAATCCCAGGGGAAATATCGGGGCAGTTTTCCCTGATAAAATCATATACTTCCCTTGTCTGGACAAGTGCCAGGGCACTTTCCCTGCTGCCGATTACAATCTCTCTCATAAATCCATTTCCCTGAGCTTTGCAGCTATCTCACTGACCTTTCCATGATTTTCCCCCCCGGAGGCAATGCCGATAATCACATCTTCCTTCTCCACAACAGCGGGAAAATGGAAATTGCACTTCTCTTTGTCCGTAATCACATTCACCAAAAGCTCCCGATGCCTGCACTCCCTGAATATCCCCTCATTCACCTCACAGTCATTTGTGGCCGCCATAACAAAATCAAAATCTTCCGAGATTGTGCCCTGGCGGTAAACGTCCTTCTCCACCGCTTTTATCCGTCCTCCTGATTTCTCAAACCCGCCCTGTCTGTACTTTTCCAATACTTCCTCCATCTTAGGCATTACCTCAGGAGCGATAAGGGTAATTTCAGCCCCAAAGGAAAGCAGCAGCTCCACGCGCCTTGCGGCAATATTTCCTGCACCGTAAACCAGAACTTTTCTGTCTGTCAAATCCAAAAAAACGGGAAAAAAATTATTGTCCATACTCTTCCTCCAATACCTGTAAAATTTTTCGTAAACTTTCCGGGGATAGCTTATCCCGCAGGGAAAACAGCATATGCCGGATAACCTTGCCGGAAGAATCCTCCACCGCTTCTCTCAGATATTCCTGTTTCTCTTTATCCTCTGTAAATCTGGAAACTCTAAGCCGCCAGCTGATATCCTTCGCCGCATGGGAGCCGATTTTTTCTATGGCGGGAATTAAATCCCTGCAGAAATACCAGTTGACATACTCCATAATCCCCTCCTCCAAAAGGGCAAAAGCCTTTTGCTGTTTAGCCTTCATCTCCTTTGAGTACGGGTCAATGGAAAAATCGTCTATGTCAAAAAGCCTTACATGGGGCAGCTCAGCCACTCCAGGGTCTATATCCCTGGGCACTGCCAAATCCACGAAACACATATGCTTTTTCTCACAGGCTTCTTTTATCTTCTCCTTTGTAATGGTGACATTAGGGCTGGCCGTGGCGGAAAAAACAAAATCGCACATAGGAAGATAGCCATAGCGTTCCCCATAATTAATTCTTTTACACCCTGGGGGAATTTCCACCACACCGCTTTTATACTCCCTCACCGTCACTGTCACCTTTGCCCCGGCCTCCTTTAGCTTCAGGGCCGTAAGCTTGCCCATCATGCCGTTGCCGATGACCAGACAAATCTTTCCTGAAATCTCATATCCCAGGGAGAAAAGCTTCTCAATGGCAAGGCCGGGGGCCGAATAGTTCCCCTTTTCCAGAGGAACCTTAGCCTTTACCTTTTTTCCGGCGGTAACTGCCTGGCGGAATAAAACTTCCAGCACAGGGCCTGCTGCGTAAACTTCCCTGGCCAGTGCCAGGGCATCCCCCACCTGGGTTAAAATCTGGTCCTCCCCTACAATTTTAGATTCCAGCCCCGCAGCAAGGAAAAACAAATGGCGCAGGGCATCTTCCCCTGTTCTCTCCACAAAAAATTTTCCATAGGAATCCCTGTCCCCAGGGCCTATACGACACAAAAGCGAACACAAATCCACCGGTTCGCTTTCTTTCGTAGTACTAATATAAATTTCTGTCCGGTTACAGGTAGAGAGGATTACGCACCCCTCCACCCCCGGTTCCCTGCAAATCATTTCCATAGCCTTAAGGGAAGATTTTCTGGTAAATGCAAACTTTTCCCGTATCTGCACATTGGCCAGGGTATGGTCAATCCCAGTCATCTGTATACCCAGGTTTTCATTTTTCTGCGACTCTCTATCCATTTAACAATTCACCAAACTTTTAAAATAAAATTAAACTTTTTCTCAAAACAGGATTAAACTTTTGACAAAAATCTCTCCTCAAACTGTGAGGCTGACAAAGGTTTGCTGATGTAATATCCCTGGAGAAACTCTACGTTTCGCTCCCGCATACTCTCACAGACTTCCTCGTCCTCAATCCCCTCTGCACAGACTTTTATTCCCAGAGAGTGGCACAAGTCAATGATGTGGAGAAGGATATTTCTGTCCTTCACGCTGTTTTTAATGGAAGATACATAGTGATGCTCCAGTTTAATCCAGTCCGTAGGCACATTCTTTAACACCTCAAATGAGGAATACCCCGTGCCGAAATCGTCCAGCGCAAAGGCAATGCCGTTGCTGCGCAGGAAATTCACAAACTCAATGGCGCCGTCATAATTGCTGATTTTACAGCTCTCCGTAAGTTCCACAATAATGCTTCCCGGAGAAAGTTCCAGGCGCTTTAACTCATTGACAATGAAAGCCGCCAAATCCGGCTGCTGCATCTGAACATAGGACACGTTTACATTGACGCTCATATCCGGCTTGATTTTCTGCCATTTCTTTACCTGCATCAAGGCGGTGGTAATGACCCAGCGCCCAGCCTCCATAATCTGCCCTGTCTCCTCCAAAATAGGGATAAACTGCTCCGGTCCATACCCCTCATAGTTGGGATGGTGCCACCGCAAAAGAGTCTCGCATCCGAAAAGCTCTTTGTCCTCCCCCCGAAGCAGGGGCTGAAAATACAGATAAAAACCGTACATTCCGTCCCTGACGCACCTTCTTAATTCCTCCCTCATGCGGAATCTGGACTCCGTGGCCTTCATCTGGCTGCCGGAGGCAAACTCTAAAACTCCTCTTCCCGTCTCCTTTGCCATTTTTACCGCATGTTCCAGGGAATTTTTGATGCTGTCCGGTGTCATGCCATTTTCCAGCATAATGGCTCCGCCGGAAAGGGTGAGATAAATCCTCTCCCCCGTGTCCACCTCAAAACCTTCCAGACTCTTTTCCAACTGGTCAAAGAGCCTGTAGATCTCCATTTTGCTGGTATGGGGGTAAATCAGTGCAAACATATCTCCCCCGTAACGATACTGGCTGCTTCTCACCGGGGCGATGTGCTCTAACTTCTCCGCCACAGTTTTTAAAACCTCGTCCCCCACCGCATAGGAGTACATCGTGTTGATTTTCCGGAAATGGTTTAAGCCCACCAGCATAATACCGGTGGTGGTATTATGGCTGTTACACAATTTCTGTACCCTGTCCGTAAACTCATATTTATCATAAAGTCCTGTCTCCGCATCCACATGTGCCGTCTCCGTCTGCGGCGTAATAATTCCCACAAGAATTTTGTCTTTGCCGTTTTCATCCCGGCAAAGATAAGCGCTCTCCTCCACCTCCACATACTCTCCCCAGCGGTTTTCCACCCGGTAAGCACACTGGAAATGCCTCTGTACGCCCCCGTAAACCAATGCCAGGGCTTTCTGATACTCCTCCCTGTCCTTGGGGTGAATCAATGCTGCCCATTTCCGCATGCCCTGGTAGGTGTACTCTCCATCCAGCTCAAATTCGTCCACCGCTATGGTAGACCATCTGGTCATATGATTCACTTCATTTTCAATAAAGAGGAAAGAATCGGAAATCTCACACCAGGCACGGAAGAGAAGGCTCTCATAGCTCAGGGCATCCATTTTGTGAATCCAGTCCCAGTCCTCCCCGCTGCGGGTGGCAATCCATTCCAGATGCATCTGCTCCTTGGCATGGTACATCTTCTTATCCGCCCTGTCAAAAGCGTCAAAGAGATTTGCGTCCATAACAGGGTCATACTCCACCGTCCCCACTGCAAATTCCAGGGGATACTGGCTGTCCGAGCCGGATTCTGTGTTGAACTTTTTAAGTTCATCAAAAATGCCGTCCATCTCCTCCTGGGTTTTGGACAAATTCAGCACTGCAAATTCATCTCCCCCAATGCGGTAAATCCTGGCATCACTGGGCATACATTTTTTCAGCATGTCCCCGCAGCCCTTAATCAGTGCATCCCCCGCCACATGGCCGCAGCTGTCATTCATCTTCTTTAAATTATTGATATCCACCATGCTGCAGAACACTCCGTTTAACTCGTGATGGCGGTAGAGATGGGTCAAATCCCTCTCGTAAGCATTCCTGTTCATCAGCCCGGAAAAATGGTCCACATACACAGATTTCGCCAAAATCTGCGTAAAGTAGTCCTCAATATCATAGAGGATCTGGTCCTCCGTCTCTGTTTTTTCAAAGGTCCAGGGACGCACCTGAGCCTGAATCTGTATCTCCTCCCCCAAAACAGACAAGGGGGACGCAAAGAGCTGTTCCAAAAATGCAGCGCTCTTATCCGCCGCCTGCCTGCTCCCTGCAAAAAACACAAGCTCGTTGTCGTCCAGTGCATAGGTATTGTGCCGGAAAGTACTGTAAATCTTATTGCTGATGGTGCGGAGGCAGGCCTTTCCCGTCTGGCTGCCATAGCCCTCCCGTATCATATCCATATTGGAGACGGTAAAAAGAATCACATGAAACTTTTCTCTGGTGTAGATATTTTCATGAATCATTTTTAAGAATGCCGCCTCATTAAAGGTTCCTGTGTCAACGTCAAACAAGTCCTCGGGATTCTCCCGAATCAAAAAAATACTAAGTGCAATCATCGCCACCCACATGCCGGATATCAGCAGGGTGGGATTGATGATCTGTATCACGATACCCGCAAAAATAAGCCCTAAGGCGACAAAAAAAAGTTCTTTTTTCTCCCTGTCAATCTTATCCCTGTAACTCACACATAAAACCCCGGCCAGGCATACATAATAAAATCCGCAGATATAGCATGTCCACACCGGAATCCCGGCGGCATAACTTCCCGACTCCGTGTCCACATAGGTGATGGGTGCAAATACAATGACAAGGAGGGCTATCGCCAGAGGCACATTGCAAAAATATTTTACCAGCCCATTCTTCCGGCCTCCGAGATCCAAAAGCACAACCACGTAAGAAAGCAAAAGCCACAGACCTGCGGTCATGGAACCGATAAACATAATATGAGCCCCCCGGTTTATGAAATCGGGCAGCACATCCCGGTGATTCACTGTATACACCGTCACCATATCAAATACCAGATTTACTGCTGCCAAGGCAAGAAACAGCCGGAATATCCTCACATTCCTTGTATTTAAAGCCCTGTTTCTGTAGCAGGATACTAAAAGTAACAGAATCACACATAAACAAGCTATCTGCATCTTCACCATATACACTATCTTTCCTCCAAAATCTCCTATAGTAAAAATTGTATGAGCCGCACCAGAGGCGCGGCTCAAAATTCCCCTTATATTTAATATTACCTGATTTTGAAAAAATTGGCAACCGTATATCTCACCAAATTTCAGGGCTTTTCTTAGGCTGTAATACTGTTCCCGGTATAGAGCTGGTAATATTTTCCTTTTTCCTCCAAAAGTTCCTCATGGGTTCCTTTCTCAATAATCCTCCCCTGTTCCAACACCACAATACAGTCGCTGTTTTTTACCGTGGAAAGCCTGTGGGCAATCACAAAGGTAGTCCTGCCCTTCATGAGTTTATCCATACCGTCCTGCACAATTTTTTCTGTTCTTGTATCGATGGAAGATGTGGCCTCATCTAAAATCAGCACAGGAGGGTCTGCCACCGCCGCCCTGGCAATGGCCAAAAGCTGTCTCTGCCCTTGGCTTAAATTGGCGCCGTCCCCGTGGAGAACTGTCTCATACCCCTGGGGCAGCTGCCGGATAAATCTGTCTGCATTGGCCAGTTTTGCCGCCGCCATTACCTCTTCGTCTGTGGCATCCAATCTTCCGTAGCGAATATTTTCCATCACTGTATTGGTAAAAAGATGGGTATCCTGCAAAACCATCCCCAGAGAACGGCGCAGATCATCTTTTTTAATCTTGTTGATATTAATGCCGTCGTAACGGATTTTCCCGTCCTGGATATCGTAAAAACGGTTAATCAGATTGGTAATGGTGGTTTTCCCCGCCCCGGTGGAGCCAACAAAGGCAATTTTCTGTCCCGGTTTTGCATAGAGCCTGATATCGTGGAGCACGATTTTTTCATCGGTATATCCAAAATCCACACCGTTAAACACCACATCTCCCTGAAGCCTGATGTAATCCGTAGTCTTGGTGTCCTTGTGGTAATGCTTCCACGCCCAAAGGCCGGTGCGCTCTTTCGATTCCGAAAGTTTACCGTTTTCCTCCCTGGCATTCACAAGGGTCACATATCCCTCGTCCCTCTCCGGCTCCTCCGTAATCAAACGGTAAACCCGGTCAGCTCCCGCTAAAGCCATGATAATACTGTTAAACTGCTGGCTCACCTGGTTGATCGGCATATTGAAACTTCTGTTAAAGGCCAGAAAACTTGCAAGTCCCCCGATGGTAAGCCCTGTCAGGCCGTTTAAAGCCAGGATGCCTCCCACGATGGCGCAGATGACATAGCTGATATTTCCAATCTGGGCGTTTACCGGCATTAATATATTGGCAAACTTGTTGGCCTGGTAGGCGCTGTCAAAGAGCTCGTCGTTTAATTCCTTAAACTTTTTCTTGCTCTCCTCCTCGTGGCAGAACACTTTTACCACCTTCTGACCTTCCATCATCTCCTCGATATAACCGTTCACAATCCCGATATCCTTCTGCTGCTTCATAAAGTAACTGCCGCTTCTCATGGCAAGGGACTTTGTGACAAAGAGCATCAGCGCCACCATAACAAGAGTAATCACCGTAAGGGGCACGTTTAAGGCAAACATGCTGATTAATACACTTACGATGGTTATGGTGCTGGATAAAATCTGGGGAAGGCTCTGGCTAATCATCTGACGCAAAGTATCGATATCGTTGGTGTAGGCAGACATAATCGTTCCGTGGGGATGGGTATCAAAATACTTAATAGGGAGTTTCTCCATGTGATGGAACATGTCATCCCGAAGCCGTCTTAACGTTCCCTGGCTGATATACATCATAACCATACTCTGGACCAGTGTCGCCCCCACTCCGATAAGGTAGAATCCCGCAACCCTCAATATGGCATAAAACAAGCTGGAAAAGTCTGGATTTTTGCTGCCTATTAAGGGCAGAATATAGGAGTCAATCAGCGTCTTTGTAAAAAGCGTCCCCTGTACATTTGCCAACACACTGGCAAAAATACACACTACCACCACAATACAGGCAAAGAGATACTGTTTTGCCACATAAGACAAAAGCCACTTAAATATTTTACCAGGATTTTCCAGTTTGGGCCCCGGCCTGCCCATAGCTCCTTTTTTCATTCCCGGTCCCGGCATGTTACACTCCCCCTTTCTCGTCAAAGTCACCGCTGCCGCCCATCTGGGACTCAAATACCTCCCGGTAAATATCATCCCCGGTAAGAAGTTCCTCATGGGTGCCAAAGCCGTGAATCATTCCGTTGTCCATCACTATAATTCTGTCCGCATTCTGGACACTGGAAATCCTCTGGGCGATAATCAGTTTTGTAGTGCCCGGAATCTCCTGTGCAAAAGCTTTTCGGATTTTTGCGTCTGTGGCAGTGTCCACTGCACTGGTGCTGTCGTCTAAAATCAGCACTTTGGGCTTTTTCAACAGGGCCCTTGCAATACAGAGCCGCTGCTTCTGCCCACCGGAGACATTTGAGCCCCCCTGCTCAATGTAAGTGTGATATTTCTCCGGCATCTTCTCTATAAACTCGTCGGCACAGGCCAGACGGCAGACCCGGATACACTCCTCCTCGCTGGCATTTTCATCCCCCCAGCGGAGATTTTCCAGTATGGTGCCGGAAAACAGCACATTTTTCTGAAGCACCACCGCAACTTCATTTCTAAGGGTCTCCAAATCGTAAGTCCGAACGTCTTTGCCCCCCACTTTTACGGTTCCCTCCGTGGTATCGTAAAGACGGCTGATCAGGTTCACAAGGCTTGTCTTGGAGCTTCCTGTTCCCCCAATAATGCCGATGGTCTCCCCGGAATCAATATGGATATTGATATGTTTCAGCACCGGGTCTCCCTCATTTTTATGGTAGTCAAAACTCACATTCTCAAAATCAATACTGCCGGACTCCACTTTATCATCCGGGCTTTTTGGATTGACCAAATCCGGCTCCTCCTCAAGGACTTCTGTGATACGCTGGGCGCTTGCCATACTGAGAGTAATCATGACAAACACCATGGAGAGCATCATCAGGCTCATCAGAATATTCATGCAGTAGGTCAAAAGGCTCATCAGCTCCCCTGTGGTAAGGCTCTCCGCCACAATCATATGGGCGCCCAGCCAGCTAATGCCAAGAATACAGCCATACACCGTAAACTGCATCAAGGGCATGGTGAGGATAACCACAGACTCCGCCTTAATAAACATTTTGTAGAGGTTATGGTTTGCCCCGTGGAAACGCTTAATCTCATAGTCTTCTCTCACAAAAGCCTTTGCCACCCGGATTCCCGTAATATTCTCCTGGACGCTGGCATTTAAATCGTCATATTTCCGGAAAACCTGGTCAAAATACTTCATTCCCCTTTTACAGATAAGAAACAGCACCAGGGCCAAAAAAATCACTGCAGCGAGATATATGCTTGCTATTTTTGCATTGATAAAAAAAGCCATGGCAAGGGCGCAAATCATGCTGGAAGGTGCCCTTGTGCACATCCGCAGAATCATCTGGTAGGCGTTTTGAAGATTTGTCACATCTGTTGTCATTCTTGTGACAAGCCCTGCCGTGCTGTACTTGTCAATGTTGGAAAAGGAAAATCTCTGGATATTCCCGTACATGGCTTCCCTTAAATTTCTGGCAAATCCGGCGGAAGCCCTGGCTCCGTATTTCCCGCCCATAATCCCTGCAAACAGTCCTATGGCAGCCACAACCACCATAATTCCACCCACTTTATAAATATGGGAAATATCACCTGCCTGCACCCCCTGATCCACTATTGACGCCATCAAAAGGGGAATCAATGTCTCCATGAAAACCTCCAAAAGCATATAAACCGGGGTCTTAATGGAATCGCTTTTAAATTCTTTAATCTGTGCTCCAAGTGTCTTTAGCATCCTTATCATCTCCATAAAAAAATTAGCTGCCAGATGAAAACTGTCAATTTTTACCTGGCAACTAACATTGTACTCGAATAAATTTTTTATATCAAGCAGAAATATTTTATTTAATAGATTTTTTAGATTTTTTTCATCTGTCCTGCCACAGAAGCAATGATTTCCGCTTTTCCTTCCAGTTTCACATTTCCAAAATCCGCAGGCAGAATCAGATGGTCTCCTTTTTTAATGGCTGTGCCGTTTAACGCTGCCTCCCCTTCCGTCACACTGATATTAAAGAAAGGATAACTCTGTTCAAATGTCATCTCCCCCTCCAAATCCAGCTTAAATACAGTATAGTACTGGCAGGAAATCAGCTCATTCAGGGTATTTTTTGGAAGATTCTGCACATGTTTTACCATATCTTCCGGGGCTTTTGCAGGAGCAAGAATCACATCAATGCTCTTTTGCACATGAAGCTCCCTGGGCTTTCCGTTGCTCAACCTGCCGTAATCGTACACACGGTAGGTAACGTCGCTGTTCTGCTGTGTCTCAAGCAGCAGGCACCCCGTTGTAATGGCATGTACCGTCCCCGGGTCAATCTGGATAAAATCTCCCTTTTTCACAGGGACATACTGAAGGAAATCCTCCCATTTTCCCTGTTCTATCATCTCCCTTACTTCCCCCTGGCTCTTTGCCTTATGCCCCAAAACCAGCTTTGCATCTTTTGGACAGTCAAGGACATACCAGCACTCCATTTTTCCCAGAGAGCCGTTTTCATGGCTGCCTGCATAGGCATCGTTTGGGTGTACCTGGATGCTTAAATCCGCCTTGGCGTCAATAATTTTGATGAGAAGCGGGAACCTATCTCCCCCTATATTTCCGAAAAGCTCCGGCCTCTCCCGAAATAGCTGGGATAAAGTTTTTCCCGTAAATCCTTCCGCCGTAACCACTGCGTCCCCGTTTGGATGGGCGCAGATGCCCCAGCACTCCCCGGTGTCATCTCCGGGTATGTCGTAGCCGAACTCCGCGTGCAAACGGTCTCCGCCCCAGACCATCTCCTTAAAAACAGGAGTCAAAAATAATATTGGTTTCATGATAATCTCCTTCCTTACTCCGCTGCATCTGCGGCAATTATGGAATTTAAATAAAAAGGAATGTTTTTATCTCTCGCCTCGGCAATCCTTATTTCCACTGTATGGACACGGCTCTCCCCGTGAACCATGACAGGCTGTAAATACAGGCAGTCCCCCCAGTCTTCTGAAAAATTCCCGTCCAGAATGACCTTGTGTCCCTCATCCCCATCTAGGATAAGCTCTGCCACAGGGGCCGGGTGGGCCACGCTTTTTCTGTACTGAATGGCAATCTCACTGCCGGGCACTCTGCACTTCATCACATCCCCCACTTTGGCAGAATAAAATCCATTCTTAAAGATATCCGTGATTCCCTGCTGTCTCTCCTCATCTCTGGAAAAATCCGACTCAGTGACAGAAAGATTTTTATTGTTGTAGCGGATGCAATTCTCATAACGGTTTTCCGTCATAGGTTTCTCCGGTACTCTATAATCTTCTTCCTTTTCTTCTCTGTTTTTGTCCACACACTGTAAAAAGGAGGTAATCACTTCCGCAACCAGCTCATGTCCCAGGTCATTGGGGTGCAAATCATCCTCTGTAATGTCCCTCACCGGCAGATTTCCAGATACCACGGAAGGGAATATGGTGCTCTGCATGCTCACTGCGGGGAGATTATAATACCTTCCCACAGCGCCGTGGATGGTCTGGGCATTTCCCCCGGTATCATAGCGCACGTTGTGGATCAGCACCACCGCCGGGATGGTATCGGATAAGAGAATCTTTCTTATAAGCCCCTCGTATGTCTCCATAAAAAAGGGGGTGGGGTCATCGTTTACACTGTATTCCACAAACACTAAATCCGGATGGCAGGAAAGCACATCCTCCTTCACCCTTGCCGTACCAAAATGGGAAGTGGTGCCGCCGATTCCTGCATTGATAAAGGTAAACTCCGCTTCTTTATATGTCTCCCTCCACCAGCCTGAAACCCGGGATGCATAACAGAGCTCTATTTTCGTGGCAAGGCTTCCCTGGGTGATGGATCCTCCTAAAAATGCGATGGTGAGCTTTTCCCCCGCCGCCGCCTTTTTCATTACTGTTTTTAATCTGGCCTGGTTTCCCCGGTTAGAAATGCCAAGTTCCTCTTTTATTTGAAACCTCATCTATTACCTCCAAATCTCATCCCCCAGGGATTCTATATAGGCGTAGAGTTCCTCCGCCATCTGCTCTGCCTCGGGAATCCTGATATGCCCCGGAGTTTTACAGCCATTATCCCGATACAGGAAATGATGTACTTTTTTATCCCCAAGACTGAAGCATACTTCCTCTATGGCATCATCCCATTCTTTTGCGTGGTTTAAAACCGTGGTAGTAAGTATAATCACTGCCTTGGGATAAATATTTCTTAATTTTAACACAAAATCCCGGTAATGTCTCTTCCATTTATCCGCCATATCCCCTTTGGGATTCTCCTTCATAAAATCCACGGGATGGCTGTCGTTCTGCCCGATGGCAAGAATCACCACATGGGGGGTATACCTCTTAAAATCCCATTTCTTTATCTCCCCCAAATCCGGGTGGTAAGAAATTTTGTCATATACGCACTCCATGCCAATATAATCCGGCTCGCAAAACCATCCGGTGTTATTCATAAGGGCAATGCCCCCCTGGGCAATATCGTGAATCTGCGCCCCTAACTTCCTGGCGGCAAGCCAGGCGTAGGAGTACCAGCTATTGGAATATTCCCCGTTATGCTCCGGGTCTTCCTTTCCCGCAAATTCCACTGCCTCAGAGACTTCCCCGGCGGAGACACTGTCCCCGTATACCTCTATTTTCCTGTCCGGCAAAGGCGGCAGTTCTAAAATATGTTCCCCCTCCCCGATGGAAAAGCCGAAAAATGTCACGGTATGGCAGGAATCCATGCGCTTGAAAAGTAAAATTTCATGTTCTTCCTTCTCCTTTTCCACGGGAATTTCCATATGGCACATTTCTTCAAGGGGGAGCAGAAAACGCCCCTGCTCCCCATCTAAGATATAGCCCATATAGTTATCCCAATAGGCCTGCTTGTTTTTAAGTGTCACCTTGAGGGTATTCCCGGTAAATTTCATCCCCACAAAACTGCAGGGGAACACCATCACAGGGGCCATAGGGTCGTCAAAATCTATTCTTCCGCAATACTGCAAATATTCATGATTCGGTGTAATCTGCATAATTATCTCCTGCCAATCTCCGTGTCAGCTTCCCTTACCACGCTGTTGTCTTTGATATAGTCGATAATCTCATCTAAAGTGGTAAATGCCAATCCCACATAGCTGTCCGCCGCTCCATAATAAATGGCAATCTTTCCGCTCTTAGAATCATGGATGGTAGCGCAGGGGAAACATACATTGGGCACAAATCCCCGCTCCTCATACCACTCTTCCGGTGTGAGCAAAAATGTCTCGCATCTGTATTTTACCCTGGAGGGCTCGTCGATATCCAAAATTGCACCGCCGATGGAGTACACATATCCGTTGCAGGTTCCCGTTACCCCGTGGTAGAACAAGAGCCATCCCTCGCTGGTCTCAATGGGAGCTGCGCCGCCGCCGATTTTTAACATCTCCCACCACTCCGGGTTTTTCCCCATTACATGGCGGTGTTTTCCCCAGTAAACCAAATCCGGGCTCTCGCTGATAAAGATATCCCCGAAAGGCGTGTGGCCGCTGTCGGAGGGCCTTGACATCATCACAAAGTTGCCGTTAATCTTCCTGGGGAACATCACCGCATTTCTGTTAAAGGGCAGGAAGGGGTTTTCCAGCCTTACAAATGTCTTGAAATCCGTAGTCTTTGCCAGGCCGATGGATGCACCGTAAAAATCCTGGCACCACATAATATAGTAGGTATCCTCGATTTTTACAAGTCTTGGATCATAGGCGTACACAGGCATAAATTCTTTCCCGTCCTCGTCCACAAAATTAATTTTTTCTTTATCAATCTCCCAATGAATGGCATCTTTGCTTCTTCCCAGGTAAATGTAGGGGATTCCGTTTGTCTGCTCTGCACGGAACACACCGATAAACTCTCCTTCGTAGGGCATAACTGCGCTGTTAAAAATTCTTGCCACGCCCTCCACCGGGTTTCTCCCGATAATGGGATTCTCGTTATATCTCCAAACCGGGGCACCTTTTAAATCCGCAGGTCTCTCCTGCCAGGGCACATTGGGTACCTGGGGGCTAATCATTGTATATTTGCTCATTTTCTTTCTCCTTTTAAAACAATATTTTATTTTTCCTTCCCTAAAAACTCCAGGTTCTTTTTAATCAGTTCACATCTCTGAGCCACACACTCCACCGAGCGCAGGGGGTCTGTGGGGGTGTTAAATACGTAGTCAATCAGCTTATCCACTGTTGTAGCTGCCACATGCATCCTGGTATCGCTGGAAGCGTAGTAGATATACACCTTTCCGTCCTCTGTCTTAATGGCACCGTTAGTGAACACCACGTTGGAGACGTCCCCTACCCGCTCCTCGCCCCTTGGCCCAATCAAAAGACCGGAGGGCTCTGCAATCACTTTGGCCGGGTCATTTAAGTCTGTGGCAAAGGCATAGATAACGTAGCGCAGGCCTGCCGCCGTATTCCGCACACCGTGGGCAATATGTATCCAGCCTTTATCCGTCTTAATGGGGGGCGCCCCCGCACCGTTCTTAGCCTCGGTGATTGTGTGATATTTCCGCAGGCTGGTCATTTTTTCTTCGTCAATCACCGCATTTGTAATATCGTCACACAGGCCGAATCCCACGCCGCCGCCGCTGCCTGTCTCGATAAAATCATCCATGGGCCTTGTGTAGAAAGCATATTTTCCGTTTACAAATTCGGGATGAAGCACTACATTTCTCTGCTGGGGAGAACGCAGGGTCTTTAAATTTGGAAGCCGCTCCCAGTTTCTCAAATCCTTCGTCCTTACAATTCCTGCCGCCGCCACTGCCGCAGAAAGGTCGTTTACAGAGGTGTCTTTGCTCTCAGAGCAGAAAACCCCGTAAATATATCCGTCCTCATGCTTGGTGAGACGCATATCGTACACGTTTGTCTCCTGGGGGCAGGTATCCTCCAAAAGAATGGGGTAATCCCAGAACCGGAAACCGTCGATGCCGTTGTCGCTTTCCGCCACGCCGAAAAATGACTTTCTGTCCGCCCCTTCAATCCTTGCCACAAGGTAATATTTCCCGTTTAACTCTATGGCGCCGGAATTCATCACCGCATTGATTCCCAGGCGCTCCATGAAATAGGGGTTTGTCTCGGGATTTAAATCGTACCGCCAGGTAAGGGGGATATGCTCCCTGGTGAGCACGGGATACTCGTACCTGTCAAAGGTGCCGTTATAAAAATCAGATTTAACATTCTTTCTATTTAACAGTTTTTCCTGCTTTTCCTGTTCAATATAATAATTTTTATGAAGCATTTCCATTCCTCCTTATCAGTTCAAAACACATCCTGCCGTTGTGGTAGGGACATTTCCAGGGCTCCAAAATAGGTTTCTCTTCCACGGGGCTCCCGTCCTGTCTCACAAGCCAGAACCACTCGGAACCTTCTCTTTTATCCACCACATGGGTTTTAATAAACTCCCAAACTGCCTCCGCCGCTTTTAAATACTCTGTCTTTTCCGGGGATTTCTCATAGCCGTTTACAAAACCAACCACCGTCTCCGCCTGTACCCACCAGACTCTTCCGGTGTCCACTTTGCCTTTCTCGCACTCGTTGCTTAATGAGTGTCCGTCAAAAGCGATTTTGTAAATCTGCTCCGTTAAGGTTTTTGTAATCACAGACATTTTATCCCAATATTCTTTTTCATCAAGAATTTCCAACGTCCTGTCCAAAAGCCATGCGGTCTCAATATCGTGGCCGTAGGAGTACAAATCAATGAGGCTATTGTAATCCTTATCAAAAAATACCTCCTGCCTTTTCAATTCAGGATTATATATTTTTTCCGCCACTGTGTCTAAAATCCAGTGAAGGCAGCTTTTTACCTCTTCACTTTTATTTACCCGGTAAAGCTCCGTGTATGCCTCTAAGACATGCAAAAGCGTGTTCATGGTGCGCTCTGCAATCACACCGTTTTCCGACAATTTGTCATTTTCCGCCGGGGAAAATGTCCTGTCAAAAGCCTCTAAATACCCCTCTTTATCCCTGCACTTCGTCTCAATAAGATGAAACAATTCCTCCGCCAGTTTTAACGCTTCTTTATCCCCTGTGGCATCGTAGTAGGAGGACAGGGCGTAAATGGAAAACGCCTGGTTATAAGTATGCTTTGTGGTATCCCTTGGGGTTCCGTCATAGTTTACAGACCAGAAAACCCCTCCGTTTTCCTTGTCAAAACAATGGTCTTTCAGAAACGAGAATCCGTGGGATGCCTCCTCCTTCAAAGAGGCATCCCCCAATACCATATAGGCATTGGCAAAAAACCAGGTAATACGGCTGTTTAAAATACAGCCCTTCTCTGCTTTTTTATCCAGATTCAATTCATAATCCATATAACCGTAATATCCCCCGTTCTCCTCATCCCTTAAATTTCTCCAGAAAGGGATAATGGTGGAGCATAAATGCTCCTTCGCCTCACCGGCTAGTTTTTGCAATCCGCTCATAAATGTACCCCTCCTTTAATTTTAACCCTTTACGGCTCCTGCTGCAATACCGCTGTAGATTTGTTTCTGGCACAAAATAAATACAATTAATGCCGGCAGCAGGGAAATGATTACACCTGCGCAAATCAGGTTGTACTGGCTTCCCATAGGCCCTACGAAGGTGTAGAGACATCTGGCGATGGTGTGGAGTTTTTTGTCCATAAGATACAGGTTAGCACAGTAATACTCGTTATAAACTCCCACGCCCTTTAAAATACAGGAAGTTACGATTGCCGGTTTTAAAAGAGGAAGCATGATCTTCCAATAAATCGTCCAGTAAGACGCCCCGTCAATGATGGCGGATTCATCCAAGGATACGGGAATGTTTTCCATAAACTGGATAAATATGTAAATGGAGATAACATCTGTTCCACACATCATGATTATGTAACCTGCCAGGCTGTTCACCAGATGCAGGGCTGACATAATGTTAAATACCGTTACCTGCATGGCAACTGCGGGAAGCAATGATGCAAAAAGATACAAATTGCGGATTAAAGTGTTTCCCGGGAATTTAAACCGGTTTAACACATATGCAAGCTGTGTTCCCAAAATTACGGAAACGATTAACACGCACACCATTACAATCACGGAGTTTAAAAAAGCCCTTCCCATGTTTGCCGCCTCAAAGGCTTTTGTAAAGTTGTCAAAATTCAGCCAGCTTTCCGGCAGCGTCATAACATTTGTCTGCTGGTACTCTTCCGATGTCTTAAATGCTGTGATAACACAGGAAATTACCGGCACAACTGCACAGAGGCCAAAAAAGATTAGAGATACATATTCTACAATAATCCATAAAATACCTAACGGTGAATAACTCTTTTTTCCTACATTTACCATTTAAGCCACCCCTTTCTGGGCCTTTTTCTGGGCCTTTTCCGCCTTAAGCCTTGCCTTCTTTGCCGCATAGGATTCGTCCTCGCTCTCCGCATCCCTGAAGATATACTTAAAGAACAGCTTTTGGAGAATGGTACATGCAAAGATAATGAGAAGGAGCACTACCGCCATAGCCGATGCCAATCCTACTTTCTGGCTTGTGTGGGCGATTTCATTCATAATAACAAAGTATGTTCCTGTTCCGTTTGCACCGTCTGTGATAACATACGGCTGCTCAAATGCGCTTAAGGAACCTGTGATAGATAAAATTACATTAAGGGTGACAATGGTTTTTATACTCGGCAGAATAATATGGATAAACTGCTGGAATTTATTTGCACCATCCAAGTCTGCCGCCTCGTACAAATCTGCGTCCACAGACATGATGGCCCCGATAAAGAGTACCATATTCTGTCCGAAATAACGCCATACGGAGGTGGCCACCAAAGACCAGTTGTTTATTTTCTGGTCTTTTAACCAGTATGGAAGATTATCTAACTGAAATCCGCACCACTGAAGGATGGTATCAAACACAAATCCTCTGGTGTAGAAAAATTTAAAGATAAAACCAATGGCAATACCGCTGATTAAGTATGGGAAAAACATAAGTCCCTTAAAGAAATTTCCGCCTTTTACTTTAAAACTTAAGATTGTTGCAAGATAAAGGGCTAACACTAACTGCAAAATCGCACCTACCACATAGAATAAGCTCAGTTTTAAAGCTCCAAAACAATCGTCCCTTCGGAATACGTCAAGATAGTTTTTCCATCCCACAAACACCCGTTTATCCGCCGGAGTGGTATACTTCATTTTGTAAAAGCTGAATTTTACCATCTGGCCAAAGGGGAGATAGGTAAATACAAAGAGCAGCAAAAGTGGGATGGCGATAAACGCAATACTGATTAAAATCTGCTGTCCTTTTCTGCTTCTGGCCCACTGCATGGGGCTTTTTTTCTTTTTCCCTGTTTCCATAGATAACTCCTCCATATTATGAACACGCATCCTCTATGAAACCGGAGGCGGAAGTTCCGCCTCCTGGTTTTGTTCCATTACTCTGTCACTTCCACTCCGCATGCTTCCTGAGCGTCTGACCATGCCTGGTTCCACTCTGCCATAATGTCGTCAAATGTTTTGCTGCCGTCGTGTGCGCACTCAATAATGTTCTGTAATTTGCTGTCTCCGCCTGCATTGATATTTAACTCGGATTCAGAGTTCATCTCGTTTAACAAATCTTCCTCTCCTGCTACGGAAGGTTCGTCCTCAAGGAATGTAACGCCGTCAAATGCAAGTTTTGTCTCTGTGGAGCCTGCTGCTACAGGAAGGCCGTCCTCATTGTAGGAGAATCCGGATTCCTGGGTCATCCATTTTACAAATACCATAGCTGCTGCTTTTTCATCATCGGAAGCATTTACATTGATACCGTAGGAGTAATCTGCACCTGCAGAAGCGTACTGTGTTCCGTTGACAGTGATTGGGAACGGCATATATCCGATATCTGCGCTGTTTTCCCCTGCTGCTTCCATCTGGGGATATGCCCAGGAGCCAAGTACCATACATCCGATTTCCCCGTTGTTAATTGCCGGTTTACATCCTTCCCAGTCTGTTGTGGAGAAGTCATCCTCTGTCAGGCCGTTTGCCACTGCATCGTAAAGAATTTTGTAAACTGCATAAGCATGTGTTCCGTCGCCGTAATCTTTAAAGGGGTCTTTGGTATGTACCAGTTTCTGGTTCATGTATGTATTGTCCCCTGTTGCATTGTTTCCGATGTAAGCGTCCCATGCTCCCATGGTCCAGCCTGCTGCATAGTTTGTATAAAGAGGTGTTGCATCTGTTTTTTCTTTGATGGCTTTTAAAGCATCGATAAACTCATCGGGAGTCTTTGGAAGCTCCGTGATTCCTGCCGCCTCAAATACTTTTTTGTTGTAAACAATACCCTGGGTGGTTGCTGTGGAGGGCACTCCGTAAACCTCTCCCTGATACTCCCATGTAGTTGCGTAATTAATCTGTGTCTGCATGGTAGAAAGGTCACCGTAGGAAATAAAATAAGTGCTAAGGTCTGATTTATCCACTGCCGGAATCATCATGATCGTCTCATAATCCCCAGACTGCAGATGCATCAGGGCATCGTCCGCATAGTTTGTATCTGTGGTAAGCTCTACGGTGATGTTTGGATACATCTCGTTAAAGTCAGCCAGGTACTCGCTCCACTTCTTTCCGTTGTAGTCCTCAGATTCCAGGTCAGTTCTGTGGTTAAACAGGCTGATGGTCGCCGTCAAGTCTGTGTAATCTTCCCCTAATTTAATATCAGCATATTTTAAATCTCCGGAAGCTGCAGATGCATTGCTGTCCTCTCCTTCGCCCTCTGCATCCCCTGCGTCCTCTGCCGCATCATCTGCGCTGCTCTCTGCTGCCTTGTCTGCGCTTCCTGTGCTGCTGTCCTTTGTGTCATCTCCGCCGCCGCATCCTGCTGATGCAATGGCCATTACAGATACCATCATAAGTGCTGCTGCTCTTTTCAGTTTCATACTTTTTTCCTCCTGATAAATAATTTGTAGTTTTATGTTAAATGCTCGTTTCATTTAACTTAATTTAATTATAACTGTTTAACTCAATATTGCATCAATTATTCTTGCTATAAATCATATATTCTTGATAAGTTTCGTCTTTTTGTATAATATTTACAATTATTTACGTGCAAATTGTTCATTTTGTATATGGTGCTTTTTGGCTTTTTCCGATAAAATGAAGATACAGTAATTTATTTAAGTTATATTTAGCTTAATCTAAAATATTTGAGAAAAGGAGAACGGACCTATGGGATATTTGGAAAACTATGAGAAATGGTGCAGCGACGCCTATTTTGACGAGAAGACAAGAGAAGAATTAAAGGCTTTAAAAGGAAACGATGCAGAAATCGAGGACAGGTTTTACCGTCAGTTAGAATTTGGAACCGGAGGATTAAGGGGAATCATCGGGGCCGGAACCAACCGCATGAATATCTATACGGTACGCCAGGCCACCCAGGGACTTGCCAACTACATCCTCTCCCAAAAAGGGCAGGAGAAAGGCGTGGCCATCGCCTTTGACTCCAGGATTATGTCGCCGGAGTTTGCGAAGGAGGCGGCCCTGTGCTTAAACGCCAACGGAATCAAAGCTTATCTTTTTGAAAGCCTGCGTCCCACGCCGGAACTTTCCTTTGCCCTGCGCCATTTGGGATGTATTGCAGGCATCGTAATCACCGCAAGCCACAATCCAAGGGAATATAACGGATACAAAGTTTACTGGGAGGACGGAGCACAGATTACGCCGCCCCATGACAAAAATATTTTAGCGGAAGTGGCAAAAGTCACAGAGTTTTCCATGGTAAAGACCATGGAAGAAAGGGAGGCAAGGGAAGCCGGGCTCCTGATCACTATCGGCTCCGACATCGACGACTTATATATGGAAGAGTTAAAGGGACAGTCCATCCATCCGGAAGTGATCAAGGATATGGCAAAGGATATTAAAATCGTATACACCCCCCTCCACGGCACAGGAAACCTTCCGGTGCGCCGGGTGTTAAAGGAGCTGGGATTTGAAAATGTCTACGTGGTTCCCCAGCAGGAAAAACCCGACGGCAATTTCCCCACTGTGGCATACCCAAATCCCGAGTCCCCCAAAGCTTTTGAGCTTGCCCTTAAACTTGCAAAGGAAGTGGATGCGGATATCGTTCTTGCCACAGACCCGGACGCCGACCGTTTGGGAGTGTACTGCAAAGACACGAAAACCGGGGAATATGTTACATTTACCGGAAACATGTCAGGCATGCTCATCGCCGAATATATTTTAAGGGAGAGAACCGCCACAAATACCATGCCAAAAAATCCCGCCCTGGTGGAGACCATTGTCACAACGGATATGGCAAAAGCCATAGCCAAAGCATACGGCGTGACCCTCATTGAAGTCCTCACCGGATTTAAGTATATCGGGGAGCAGATTAAATGGTTTGAGGAGAAAGGCACCCACAACTACGTGTTTGGTTTGGAGGAGAGCTATGGATGCCTGGCAGGCACCTACGCCAGGGACAAGGATGCCTGCGTGGCTGTGATGATGCTCTGCGAGGTGGCATCCTGGTGCAAATCAAAAAATATGACCCTGTGGGATGCCATGCTTTTGATGTATGAAAAATACGGCTACTACAAAGAGGGCCTGGAAACCATGACCTTAAAGGGCATTGACGGGGCAAAACAGATTCAGGACATGATGACGAAAATGCGGGAAAATCCCCCGAAAGAGCTGGCGGGGCTTGAGGTTCTTGCCGTGAGGGATTACAAAGAAGACACCCGGAAGGACTTATCCACAGGCGCAGTGACAAAAACCGGGCTTCCCAGTTCCAATGTGCTTTACTACGAGTTAAGCAACAATTCCTGGTGCTGCGTACGCCCCTCTGGAACGGAGCCTAAGATTAAATTCTACTTTGGGGTAGTGGGAGAAAATTTGCAGGACGGAGCAGACAAGTTAGACGCCCTGAACCGCGCCATGCTGGAATATGCAAAAGGAAAGTAAATGCCAAGCATTTCTTAACTAGGAGGAATTCCAAATGACTTTTACCCAGGTATTTAAGGCATCCGCCTCCGGTAAAATGGTGGCAAATTATACCATAGACCCTGAGATGCTGCTTCCAAATAAATACGAAGCAATAGATACAAAAGAAAACACTTTCCTCTCCCTTTTAGGGGGAGGGAGCGTACAAAGCGAACAGCTCTTTTCCGTATCTTTTGCCCCTATGGCAGAAACCTATCTGCTCCTGTACACCACAGAAGGTGCAGGCGTCTTAAAAACCCCGGAAATACCTGGGGGAATTGCCCTCTCCCAAAACAGCGTATTATTGTGGGACTGCCAAAAACCCTTTACCCTTACCACATCCATGGTGCCCTGGAATTTCTTTCTGTTTTTTTTGGAGGGAGAACAGCTTGAAATTTTTGGAGGTATCGGGAAAAAGAAACGCCAATACAGCTATACCCTGTCACAGTATTCCCCTCTGCACCAATATTTCCGCTCTCTCTTGGGGATACCGGAACGCTACTCTCTATCCGATGCCATAAAAATGAACCAGATTCTCACTGATATTTTAACAGACATTTCCCTCCCCCTTGTGCCAAAAGAGAATGTGAGGGACGCAAACATCCCATCCTATCTCTACGAGCTGAAAGACCGTCTGGACCATCACTATGGGGAAACTTTCTCCCTGGCCCAGTACGAGGAGTTGTTTTCTATTAATAAATACCGTATCTGCCGGGAATTTTCACGGTATTTCCACTCTTCTCCCCTGGCATATTTAACCCAGGTGCGGCTGAATAAGGCAAAAGAAATGCTGCTTACCACAGATTTAAACATCTATGAAATAAGCAGCTATGTAGGATATGAGAATGTAAATCACTTTATCTCCCTGTTTCGGAAATATAACGGAACCACTCCCAACGCCTTTAAACAAAAGGCACGGGAAAACCAACCTGCTTCACACTCCTCTTTGGAATAAACTTTCCGGCTATGACGCACATGCCGGAAAAATAATCCGGATTTTCGATTTTACGGGTGAGAATATGCACCGCCCTCCTTGCCATCCTCTTCACATTAATCTCATAAGTGGTAAGGTCTATCTCAGGCATCTGCATATCCTGAAAATGGTCAAATCCCGCCACAGAGACATCCTCCGGCACCCGGTATCCTGCCTCTTTCAATTTGCGTATCATAAGGTTTGCGCTCAAATCGCAGTTGCAGAAAAAAGCTGTGGGCATATTCTCTCTTGGCAAGACAAAAAAATCCTCAAAATCCACCCTTCCTGTTTTTCTGTCCCTGTCGTCCAAAATCCAGGCATTGTTTAAATCCACGCCGTGTTCCATCAGAGATTTTAAATAACCGAAATACCGGTCATCAATACTTGCGGTGGCAAGCCTAGTCCCCACAAATCCAATATTTCTATGCCCCATCTCAAAGAGATGATTTGTCACCGTGTAAGCTCCCACCATATTGTTGGAAACCACAGAGTCCATCTCCCCCTCCACGTCAAAGCTGTCCAAACTTACCAAAGGCTTCTTTGAGACTGTTTTAAGATAATTAATATACTTCCGCCCAAAAGAGCCCATAATCACCAGACCGTCCGCCTTATTTTCAGCGAGAACCTTGGGCAGTGCACAATCTTCCTCATCCCTATAGCTGATTACCTCAAGGAGGGTAAAACAGCTTTTTCTCACGGCATTCCTGGAAACTTCCTGGTATAAAGACCAGTAAAAAGACTGGTTGTCCGCCAAAAAACGTTCCGCCACAATAATCCCCAGGGTATAGCTTTTTCGGCTCTGTTCGCTCTTCTCCTGGACAGTGCGGACATACCCCAGTTCGTCCGCCACCTGTTTTATTTTTTCCCTCATCTCATCGCTGACGCCTTTTTGCCCTGACAGCGCCTTGGAGACTGTCACCACGCTGACTCCAAGGCGCCCTGCAATATCAGCCATTTTAATCGATTTTGCCATACACACTCCCTCTGGTCCTAAACTGCCAGGACCTCTATGAGTTTTGCCTGATAATCTCCCCAAAGACCGGGAATTAACAATCCTCCATGCATCAAAACATTTCCTGTATACCGCTTTCCTTCCACCTCATACACCGTATCCTCAGATAAGCCCTGAAGGTATATTTTTCGGCTGTGGATATTTGGCTCTGCCATCACCTGGACAAAAGTGACCAATGCCTGTTTTTTATCTTTCGACACCACCTGATAGCAGTCGTAAATGTGATTCTCCCGGTAGGAGGCCAGACGGTAATAGTCTCCTGCATTTACCAGGGGATAATATTTTTTAAAAGTTTCTATCTGCCCTGGAATCTGTTCCCTGTCCTCCTGAGGAATTTTGGTGATATCCAGCTCATAGCCGAAGGTCCCCGCCATGGCCACAATTCCCCTGGTCTCAAAGGGCGTCACCCTCCCGGTGGCGTGATTGGGACAGTCGGATACATGGGCGCCAATCACGGAAAGGGGGTAAATCAGCTGAGTCCCCTCCTGAATCATAAGCCGCTCCACCGCATCCGTATCATCGGAGCACCAAATCTGGGGGCTGTAGTAAAGCATTCCCGGGTCAAACCTGGCCCCTCCCCCGGAACAGTTTTCCAGAAGAAGATTGGGGAACTCCCTCACCAGCCTTTCCTGAAGCTCATACACCCCCAATACATGGCGGTGGTAAATCTCCCCCTGTCTGTCCTCCGGCAGATAAGAACTTCCTGCGTCCGCCAGGGGACGGTTCATATCCCATTTCACATAGCTGATGTGGGCGCTTCTCAATATGGCCGCCACGGATTCATACACGTACTCCAAAACCTCCGGCCTGGAAAAATCCAAAACAAGCTGTTCCCTTGCAAGCCCGGGAGCCCGCCCCTTAAACTGCAGGGCCCACTCAGGATGTTTGCAGTAAAGTTCGGAATCCGGCGAAATCATCTCCGGCTCAAACCAGATGCCAAATTCCATTCCCAGTTCCCTGACATGTTCCACCAGATTTTCCAGCCCGCCTTTTAACTTATTCTCATTTACCTGCCAGTCCCCCAGGCTGCTGTTATCGGAATTTCTATGGCCGAACCACCCGTCGTCCATCACAAGCATTTCAATTCCCGCCTTGGATGCCTCTTTTGCAATAGAGAGCAGTTTCTCGTCATCAAATTCAAAATAAGTTGCCTCCCAGTTATTGATGAGAACCGGCCTCTTTTTATCCTTCCAGGGGCTGCGGATTAAATGGTTTCTGTACAAATCATGGTAAGTCCTTGTCATTTTCCCAAGTCCTTCCCCGGAATACACAAGAATCACCTCCGGCGCCGCAAACTCCTCCCCCGGCTCTAACTTCCAGGTAAAATGCTCCGGGTGGATTCCCATAACCGCCCTTACGCTTCCAAATTGATTCTTCTGCACTTTTCCCACAAAATTACCGGAATACACAAAATGGAAACCGTAAACCTCCCCATTGGTCTGGCTGCATCCTTTCGTGGTCAGGGCAAAAAAGGGATGCTCCTGATGCCCGGACTCTCCCCGGAGAGATTCGATATACGTCCCTGCATGTCCCACAGGAACCGTCTCCATATGCCGCTCCCTGGCCCATGAGCCAAAAAGGGACAAAAATTCAAAATCTTTATCGTCCATATCCACACAGGCGGAGAGGACTTTTTTCAGATAGAGAGGCTCACTGCCCTCATTTACCAGCTTAACACTCCTGGCAATAGCATCCGTATCGGAAAACGCCGTATAGCTTAAAATCGCTTTTAAACCCAAAACATTATCTTCCAGCGTAATCTCTACCGTGTCACAGTTGTCCCCCCAGGTAGCGGGAAGGCCCTTAAGCTCTTTTTTCCCGGAAAAAATCTCATGGCTTACATAAGACAACTCCGCTCCCTCCTGTCCGCCGCTGGAGACCAGAAGGGCGCTCTCCCTGTAATCTCCCAGCCCGCCGCAGGGATATTCCATGGGAAAACTGTCAAAAAAGGTCACTTTTTCTCTCAGATTTTCAGAAGGAACAAAGGGATTTTCCTCTGTGCGCATCAGATAAGAAAGATTTGTGTCATTCAATTTTTTCCCATAATATACATGTCCCAGATAATTGTTGTCCGCAATCCCCATCACGTAACTGCTCTCCGGAGTATCCAATTTCAAAATTTTTGTTTTTTCATCAAATGTAATCAAAGCTTCTCCTTTCGATTCCCTGTTTTCTATATCAAATAGAAAGATTATTAGAATCTTACAATTTTCCACTAAAATTTAAGTTAATTATAGTATTATTTAGCTAAAAAGTCAACGGGTTTAATCCTGTTATCTTGGCAAATTCTGGGGAAACCCTAAGATAAGACAACTTGAAAATAACTACAGATTATGCTAAAATTGGAGTCGTACAATGCAAAAAGTGCATTGCATACAAAAGAATCGAGAATAACAAGTACAAGGGGAATACATAGCATGAATAACAAATTACAGTATATGATTG
Source organism: uncultured Roseburia sp. (assembly GCA_947174805.1). Classification (GTDB taxonomy): domain Bacteria; phylum Bacillota; class Clostridia; order Lachnospirales; family Lachnospiraceae; genus Roseburia_B. The sequence continues at coordinate 105,723 of CAMWKH010000002.1, forward strand.
ATAACCTTGATTTAATTCGGCAGCTGTATAACAAAGAAATGATTATCTCTGTTATAGATAAAGATCATGTTGTACAAGGTTTTTCCCTGCCAGAAGGAATGCCTCCACAGATGGAGATCGGTTCCGTATTTGAAGACCCCAGCGGAGTTTTTGATGAAGTAATTGCCAAAGGGATTACAAAACATAATTATCTTCCCAAGGAGGTTATGGGCTTTCCTATCGAAGGAAATTTAGTTCCTATTAAAGACGACGGGCAGGTAGTGGGCTGTGTCATTTGCTCTTATTCCGTGGAGGGCAAAGAAAAGGTTAAGGATATTGCCGAAAAGTTTCAGACATCGATTCAGGAAATTGACAGTTCCATCCAGGATGTCACCAATGGAATTGAAGTTTTATTTCATATGCTCACCAGCATGAATCAGATGACTTCCGAAGTAGAACAGGATGTCAATGAAGCTGCGGGTGTTGTGAATAAAATCAGCAATAATGCATCCCATTCCAATATACTTGCGCTGAATGCATCGATTGAGGCGGCACGGAGCGGAGAAGCCGGAAAAGGATTTTCCGTTGTGGCCACAGAGATGGGAAAACTTGCAAAGGACAGCGGCAGTTCCGCAGCCGAGATAAAAGCCACCTTGTCCGCAATTGTCAACCATCTGGAATCCATCATGAATTCTATTACAGAAGCAAATGATATGGCAAAAAGCTATATGGACAATATAAGTTCCATCAAATCCGTGCTGGAACAGACGATTTCCATTGCAAGTGAACTGCAGAACGACGTAAACCTATAATCCCCTTAAAATCAGGACATTTTCCCATGTCCTGATTTTATCTTTTCTCCACAAACTCAATCATTTTCTTCCGTATATCTTCCATCCTCTGTTTTGCCGCAGGGTTTTTATAGGCCACCCTGTCCACCAGGCGGTTGACATAGTCGTGTTCCCTCACATAGGCAAAACTCTGGGGAAGGTTTAAATCAAACATATAGCCGATATAGGAAACCCACATATCCAAATGTGTTTCCCGTTTAGAATTTAAAAGAGGCCTCCCCTCCATAAAAGTGTCGTAGGCATAATCCGAGACTTCCTCCCTCTCTAACTCCTCCATGGACACATCCAACATGGTTTCCATGGCCTCAATGAGCTTTGTGTGAAAATTATCCAGCTTATCGGCATCTCTTATTAACTTTGTAAAAAGAAGCTCCTCCCCCTTAAGGTTTTCATCCACCAAAAATACCCCGTGATTTTTAATGCTCTCATAAATAATGGTATCGTAGGCTTTCGTTTCGATGAAATCCCTGATATGCCCCTGGTCAAATAAAACCATAATACTGCACTTTGCATGGGGAATCACCGAGTCATCAAAACTGTTTGTAAGCCTAAGCTGCTCAAACCTTCCAATATCGTGTAAAAGCCCGATAAGTTCTGCCAGCTTTCTTTTCTCCTCCGGCAGTTCCATTGCCCTCGATAAAATACCGCATATCTCCATCACCCGGTAGGTGTGGGTGATTTTCAGATTGATTTTTGGGTCGTTCTTATCATAGACTGAAATGTGAGTTTTAAACTGTCCAAGGGCATGTTCTAAGTTTATTTTTGAATCCATTTTGTGTCCTTTCTATAGTGAGTGATCCGATAACTGCTGTTTTTATTTTTTTATCAGATTAACATATCAATTAATTTTTGTCTATAATGCCTGAAGGCGGGAACAGTGGACGTATTTCCGAAAAAGCAGCGGTCCCGCCCAAACTCAGGCGGCCGCTGCTTTCCCTATTTTTCTATTTCGTCTCTAAATCAAAGCCAAAATAACGCACTGCATTGTTGTAGGAAATTCCTTTTACAATTTTCTCCAATGCCTTATCATCTGCCGGATACTCTCCGTTTTCCACCCATCCACCGATTAAATCGCACATAATTCTTCTGAAATACTCATGCCTTGTATAAGATAAGAAACTTCTGGAATCTGTGAGCATTCCGATAAAATTGCCCAACAGCCCCAGATTTGCCAAACTTATCATCTGATCCATCATCCCGGCCTTGTGGTCATTAAACCACCATGCACTGCCCTGCTGAATCTTCCCGATGGTGGAGGAATCCTGGAAACATCCCAGAATCGTACCGATGGAAGCGTCATCATTGGGATTTAAGGAGTAAAGAATCGTCCTGGGCATCTCGTCCGTGGCATTTAATGCATTTAAGAAATCAGCCATCTGGGCACTTGGGGCATAATTGTTGATACAATCGAACCCACTGTCCGGTCCCAGCTGTTCATAACGGTAACGGTTATTGTCACGTTTGCATCCGTAGTGAAGCTGCATCGCCCAGTTTCTCTTGTGGTATTCTTTCCCAAGGGCCAGCATAAAAGCTGTTTTAAACTTTAATTCTTCTTCCTTTGAAATCTCATTCCCTGCCAGTCTCTTTGCAAATATCTCTTCTATCTCTTTCTCCGAAGCGGGGGCGTACATTACATACTCCAATGCGTGGTCAGACACACTGCACCCCATGGAAGCAAAGAAATCCAGCCGGTTTCTGAGCGCTTCCAGCAAATTTACAAAAGAATTAATTTTTACGCCGCTGACATCGCTTAATTTCTCCAGGTAAGAGAGATAATCGGGTTTTTCCAGATTCATGGCCTTGTCCGGCCTCCATGCAGGGAGAACCTGCACTTCAAAACTTTTATCCTCCGCAATTACTTTGTGCCATTCCAAATTGTCTATCGGGTCGTCTGTAGTACAAATTAAAGTGACGTTTGATTTTCTGATAATATTTCGCACTGACATAGAATCATCTTTTAACTTTTCATTACAAAGGTTCCACACCTCTTCCGCCGTCTCGCCGTTTAAATATCCATAATATCCAAAATACCTCTGCAGCTCCAGATGGCTCCAGTGGTAGAGTGGATTTCCGATAGCCTTCTCCAAAGTCTCCGCCCATTTCTGAAACTTTTCACGGTCCGGGGCATCTCCTGTGATATAGCGCTCCTCCACGCCGTTGGAACGCATCTGGCGCCACTTGTAGTGGTCTCCCCCCAGCCACACCTGGGTAATATTCTCAAATTTCCTGTCTTCCGCTATCTCCCTGGGATTAATATGGCAGTGATAATCCAAAACCGGCATCTGCTCCGCATAATCGTGAAATAACTTCTGTGCACTTTCCGTTGAAAGAATAAAGTCCTTATCCATAAACTGCTTCATGTTAAAACCCTCCTAAAAAATTCTGAAAATTCGTTGATGTTGTTCCCCTGACAGCCAAATCTGCCGAAATCATTGTGCGGGCAGGCACTTTGCCGTGATGAAACACCTTCATTAATACGTTTACCACATTCATACAGGAATATTCCAATTTGTTGTCCACAGAGGTAAGCTCCGGCTCACAGCACAGTCCCAGTTTGGAATTGTTATACCCCACAACTTCTAAATCTCCGGGAATGTGAATCCCCAGGGTTTTTGCATATTTTACTGCGCCAATGGCAAGCTCGTCGTCCGCCGTCACAACCACTTCCTCCCGTATCCCCTGTTTTGCCCGGCCTATGAGCATATCCCGAATCTCATCGATTGTTCCGTCCTGTATGATAATCTGATTTTTCCGGCATTTTAAGCCCATTTCCTCATAGGCCCTGAGAAAACCGCTGCGCTTTTTTACCCCGCTGTAAGAAAGGCTCCTTCCAAGAAAAAGTATATCCCTTTTCCCCTGGCTTAAGTATGTCTTTGTCACACGGTACAGGGCATCTGCATCATCGCAGAGTGCACAATACACATTTTCCGCCTCCAGGTATCCGTTTAATATCACCACGGGAATCTTAGATGCCGCCTCCGCAATATACCGGTTTTTCTCCTTTGTCTGCTCCACAAAATTTGAACCTGCAAGAATCACTGCATCCACCCGCTTGGACAAAAGAAGTTCCATATACTTTTTTCTGTTCTCCCACTCATACCCGGTACAGCAGAGAAGCACATCGTAATCATAATTGCGAAGCTCCTGCTCCAGATAGTAAATGGCAGAGGCCAGATAACTGTCGGAGGAATCTGCGCACATAATCCCCACCGTCTGCATGGTATTCAGCCCCAGTCCCCTTGCAAAGACATTGGGAGTATACCCCATCTCCTCCATAACCTTTAAGACTTTCTGCCTTGTAGCTTCGCTGACTTTCGCATTGCCGTTTAACACTCTCGAAACGGTGGCAATGGACACCCCTGCCTGCCTTGACACGTCATAAATATTCATAGTCTGGTTATCCTTTACGCAATGTAAACGCTTACACTTTTTTCTCACTCATTATACAACAAATTTTATCTGATTTCAATGATTATTCCTTATTTCTTTGCAAAAAGCCATTGACTAATGGAAGGTTTTGTCGTATTGTATGTGTAAGCGCTTACACTTTTTTCTCAGTCACCCATCAACTATTATGGAAAGGATAACAATTTCTATGCAGGATTATATTAAAATTCATCCCCAGGACAGTGTCGCCGTAGCATTAAAGGCCTTAGCTTCCCAAACTGCCATTTCCATTGAGGGGGAGGATATTCTCTTGGAGGAAGACATCCCCCAGGGCCACAAATTTGCCTTGAGAAATATTGCTGCCGGGGAATCTGTCTTAAAATACGGAAATCCCATCGGCATTGCCAAAGAGGATATCAAAAAGGGAAGCTGGGTCCACACCCACAATATCAAAACCGGGCTGGGAGACCTATTAACTTATTCCTATAAGAAAACAAGTACGGAAATCCCCCCCACAGAGGAGGTCACGTTTTGGGGATACAGAAGGCCTGACGGTTCCGTTGGAGTCCGCAATGAGATTTGGATTATCCCCACTGTGGGATGTGTCAACAATGTGGCCACTTCCATTGAAAGACAGGCCAGAAAATACGTTTCCGGAACAGTGGAGGAAATCGTGGCATTTCCACATCCCTACGGCTGTTCCCAGATGGGGGAGGACCAGGAAAATACCCGGCGGATTCTTGCGGATTTGGTAAAGCATCCCAACGCAGGAGGCGTCCTTGTCCTGGGCCTTGGCTGTGAAAACAGCAACATCGATGAGCTAAAAAAATACATTGGAGATTATGACCAAAACCGGGTCCGTTTCTTAGTGGCCCAGGAATGTGAAGATGAAATTGCAGAAGCCCTGGCCATCCTGGAAGATTTGAGCCGCTATGTGGGCAGTTTCCACCGGGAGCCCATAAGCTGCAGCGAACTGATTATCGGCATGAAATGCGGCGGTTCCGACGGGCTCTCCGGCATTACGGCAAATCCAACTGTAGGAGGATTTTCCGATCTGCTGATTTCCAAGGGGGGAACTACAATTTTAACGGAAGTTCCTGAGATGTTCGGTGCGGAGACCCTCCTGATGAACCGCTGTGAAAACGAAGAATTGTTCCATGACACAGTGAATTTGATTAATAACTTTAAAAATTATTTTACTTCCCACAATCAGACCATATACGAAAATCCCTCCCCGGGAAACAAAAAGGGAGGTATCTCCACCCTGGAGGACAAATCTTTAGGTTGTACGCAGAAATCCGGCAGCGCCCCGGTGAGAGGCGTGTTAAAGTACGGAGAACGCATCTGTGAAAAAGGAAAGAAGGGCTTAAACCTCTTAAGCGCCCCGGGAAACGATTTGGTGGCATCCACTGCCCTCGCCGCCTCCGGCGCCCATATCGTACTCTTTACCACGGGACGGGGAACTCCTTTTGCCTCCCCGGTGCCCACAATAAAAATTTCCACCAATTCCGCTTTAAACGATAAAAAGTTTAACTGGATTGACTTTAACTGCGGAACTGTTGTGGACGGAACTTCCCTGGAAGACTTAAAACAGTACCTTTTTGACTTTGTGATTTCCGTCGCATCGGGGGCAAAAGTCAAATCGGAAAACGCAGGATTCCACGATATGGCTATTTTTAAACAGGGGGTCACTTTATAAATACGTTTGCAATGCAAAGGAAAGGATTTTTACTATGAAAAAATTATCTTATGAAACATTAAAGGAAATGAACTATGAGGGTTATCTTTTGGAAAACGCCCCGGAACGGGTACTTCAGTTTGGAGAGGGAAATTTCCTTCGGGCATTTGTAGACTACTTTATTGACATGATGAACGAAAAGGCAGGATTTCATTCCAAAGTCGTTCTCTGCCAGCCAATCGCACCGGGACTTGCAGATATGATAAATGAGCAGGAGGGCCTTTATACCTTATATCTCCGGGGATTTGAAAAGGGACAGAAAGTGAATGACAAGAGAATTATTTCCTGTGTCAGCAGATGCTTAAATCCTTACTCCCAGTTCCAGGAGCTTTTGGACTGTGCAAAAAATCCCGACTTAAGATTTATCGCCTGCAACACCACAGAGGCCGGCATCGCCTACGACCCGGCGTGCAAATTGACAGACACCCCGGCAGAAAGCTACCCCGGCAAATTGACACAGTTTATGTATGAGCGCTTTCAAGTTTTTGGAAAGGAGGCGGGCAAAGGATTTGTCATCCTCTCCTGCGAGCTCATTGACAACAACGGAAAAGAGCTGGAAAAATGCGTTTTACAGTATGCCAAATTATGGAACCTGGAAGATGATTTTATCCGTTGGATAAAGGAAGAAAACATTTTCTGCTCCACCTTAGTGGACCGAATTGTCACAGGATATCCCAGAAACGAGGCGGAGGAAATCTGCAGAGAAAACGGTTATCTGGACAATATAATCGACACAGGAGAAGTCTTTGGTTTCTGGGTAATCGAGGGGCCGGAATCCTTAAAAGAAGAACTTCCTTTTGAAAAAGCAGGGCTTCCCGTGTTAATTACAGACGACCACAAACCCTACAAACAGAGAAAAGTCCGGATTTTAAACGGCGCTCATACTTCTATGGTTTTAGGCGCATACTTAGCAGGGGAAGACATCGTTAGAAACTGTATGGAAGATGAGGTAATCCAGGGATTTATGAATAAGACCATCTATGACGAGATTATCCCCACCCTCACCCTGCCAAAGGATGAGCTGGAAGGCTTTGCAGCCTCCGTCACAGAGCGTTTCAAAAATCCTTTTATCGACCATTCCCTTTTGGCTATCTCCTTAAACTCCACCTCCAAGTGGAAAGCAAGGGTAATGCCAAGCTTTAAAGGCTATGTGGACAAATTCGGGAAACTTCCGCCCTGTATTACCGCCTCCTTCGCCTTCTACATTGCTTTCTACAAGGGCAAAAAAATGGGGGAAGAGGGCTTGATAGGACAGCGCGGGGACAATGCATACACCATCAAGGACGATGCCTCTATTTTAGAGTTTTATCTTGCCCACAAAGATGACGACAACAAAACTTTAGCACATGCCGTCTGCTCCAACACAGATTTCTGGGGGGAGGATTTATCCCTTGCAGCCGGATTTGAAGAGGAAGTTGCCAAATATCTTGACATGATTGATGAAAAAGGCACCTATGAAGTAATGAAAAACTGTATCTAAGGAGGTCTAACTGATGGACAATACTTGCGCTTACTGTATGGAAGGGGAATTAGTGGCTGAATTTGGCATAAAAATATGTGAACTTCCCGCTTCTAAAGTGTATCTTTTCAAAGAACAAAGCCATCCCGGCCGGCTGATTGTAGCCAGCAAGCACCATGTCAGCGAGATGGTGGACTTAAGCGAAGCGGACAGAATTGCATTTTTACAGGATGTAAACCATATGGCGGAGGTGATACACAAAACCTTCTCCCCCGCCAAAGTCAATTACGGCGCCTACGGAGACAAAGGATGCCACCTCCACTTCCATCTGGTTCCAAAATACACCGGTGCATTTGAGTGGGGAGGCACATTTGCCATGAATCCCGACAAAAATTATTTGTCAGAAAAAGAATACGAAGAAATGATTTCTAAGATAAAGGCAAATCTGTAAAAAAAGAAACAGCCGAGGCTGTTTCTTTTAGGAGAAGGTATTTTTACTATGGGGTATAGCAAAAACTATATATAATGTATTGGGGGTTTTACAAGAATTATAATAGCATAGGGAATGGTATTGTACTATTGGCCGGATACACAAATGTATTGTTTTATCCGGCCATTTTTTTGTCAGTTTAACAATTCCAGCCTTGATTTGTTAAAATTGTGATAAAAATATTTCTTTTGTTAGTCAAATTTACCAAAAGAGATTCCAGCTTAAAAAGGGGACAGCTTTATAAGCCATCCCCTTTTTTACATGAAATGGACTAGACGGGAATCGAACCCGTGTCCAAAAACCAATCCCCTGTCCTTCTACGAGTGTAGTCTCTCCTTTTACATTCCCTCCGCCGCCCGGGGAGAGACACCCTGACGGTTTTAGTAGCTTCATGATACGCCCATTGGCTCAAAGCTTTGCCAATGTCGTTTCCTACATAGTCGAAGCCTGGGTCCTAATGTGTAGGTGCACTAGGTCAGACTGCTGCCATTAGGCAGCGTAAGCTAAATTATCTTCAGCGTTTAATTTTAATTTTGGCATTTCACGCATCCCATGCGACTCGCTTCTCCAGCTTCAAGATCCCTGTCGAAACCTTTACTAGCCCTTATATAAAACCCTTTTCTGCTCATTTTCAGAAAAAAGATTTCTTTGCTCTAATATTATACCCAAAATATCTCTATAGGTCAAGATTTTTTACCTTGAAATCCCGCTCTGCCTCGCGCTTTGCATCTTTCTTTGCAATATCCTTGCGCTTGTCATACAGCTTCTTTCCCTTGGCCAGGGCAATCTGAACTTTCACTAGGCTTCCCTTAAAATATACCTCCACAGGCACCAGCGTATACCCTTTTTCCGCAATCTTCTGCTGCAGTTTTAAAATTTCATTTTTGTGAAGCAGAAGTTTTTTGGGCCGGAGAGGGTCCCTGTTAAATATATTCCCCTTCTCATAAGGGGATATGTGCATACCATAGATATACACTTCCCCGTTTTCAATGCGGATAAAAGACTCCTTTACGCTGCACCTGCCCATGCGCAGGGATTTCACTTCTGTTCCGTGTAAACCGATTCCTGCCTCATAGAGTTCCTCTAAAAAATAGTCGTGCCTTGCCTTTTTATTATTGGCAATCAGTTTCCTTGTGTCTTTTCCCATACAAACCTCCCTAATAAATACAGACTAAGCCAGTACAAAATTTATGGTGCGCAGAAGTTTATCCGTGGATTCCACCTTTACGCTGACTTTCTGCCCCAGTTTATAATGCTTATTTTTTGCCTCTCCCACCAACTCATAAGAAGATTCATAATAGACATAATAGTCGTCATCCAGGGAGGCGATATGAACAAGCCCCTCAATCGTGTTGGGCAGTTCCACATACATCCCCCAGGCCGTGACCCCGGAAATCACCCCTTCAAAAATTTCCCCAATATGCCCTTCCATATACTCTACTTTTTTCATCTTCTCTGTCTCGCGCTCCGCCTCGTCTGCCCGCCTTTCCATCTCACTGGAATGTTTTGCCACCTCCGGCAGAATCTTTTCATAGTGGGACAGCCGTTTATCACCCATTTTCCCCCGCAGGCTCTCTTTGATAATCCTGTGGATTTGCAAATCAGGATAGCGCCGGATAGGGGAGGTAAAATGGCAGTAATAGGAAGTTGCCAGCCCGAAATGCCCTATACTCATGGTAGTATATTTTGCCTGTTTCATAGACCGCAGGGTGAGGCGGCTGATTAACGGCTCCTCCGGGGAACCCTCAATTTTTCCCAGGAGTTTCTGCAGTTCCTTGGGGTGGACTTCCTCCTGCCCCACATGCATGGAATACCCGAAATTATTGATAAATGCAGCTAATTTCCGAATTTTCTCCTGATCCGGAGTGTCATGGCTGCGGAACACAAAGGGAATCTGCTGCCAGAAAAAATCCTCCGCCACTGTCTCATTGGCAATGAGCATAAAATCCTCGATTATTTTTGTGGCCACATTCCGCTCATAGGGCTTGATTTCCTGGGGATGTCCGTTTTTATCCAAAATAATTTTCGTCTCAGGGAAATCAAAATCCACAGAACCGCGTTTCATTCTTTTTTTCCGAAGAATAGCCGCAAGTTCCTCCATCATCTGAAACATGGGCACAAAATCCTCGTACTCTTTTAGTAACGCCTCGTCCTTGTCCACAAGAATTTTCTTTACATTTGTGTAGGACATACGGCGGTTTACCTGTACCACCGTCTCACTGATTTTGTGGTCAATCACTCTTCCCTTCTCATCTATGGTCATAATACAGCTGAGAGCCAGTCGGTTTTCCCCCTGATTTAAAGAACAGATACCGTTGGAAAGGGCATGGGGGAGCATAGGAATCACCCGGTCCACAAGGTATACGCTGGTGCCCCGCTTCAATGCCTCCACATCCAAAGCACTGTGCTCCTGGACATAGTTTGTCACGTCTGCAATATGGACGCCCAGGATATACACATCCCCCTCCTTTGTCAGGGTGATGGCATCATCCAAATCTTTGGCATCCTCCCCGTCTATGGTAACCATCTGCCAATCCCGGATATCCATCCGCCCTGCCATGTCCGCCTGGGTCACCTCTTTTGCCACCCGCTCTGCCTGGTTTAGCACTTTCTGTGGAAATTCCATGGGAAGATCGTAAGCCCGCACCAGAGACAAAATATCTGTTCCCGGATCATTGATATGGCCTATAATCTCCACCACTTTTCCCTCAGGTTTTTTATCCCCGCTGCCGTAATCCGTAATTTCCACCACGACTTTATGACCGCTTACAGCTCCCTTGGAACGCTCCACAGGCACAAAAATATCGCTGCCGATTTTAGGGTCGTCGGGCACTACAAAGCCAAAGTTTTTGCTGGGCTCATATGTGCCCACAACCTTTGTCAGCCCCCTTTTTAAAATTTTCTCAACTTTTCCCTCTCTCCGCTTTCCTCCGGATGCTGGAAACAGACTAATTGTCACCTCGTCCAAGTGAAGGGCACCGCCGGTATCATCTGGAGAGATAAAAATATCCTCTTCCTCCCCCTCCACCGTGACAAATCCAAACCCCTTCTGATTTGCGGTAAATGTGCCGGAGAGATATTTTTTCTCCGCCTTCACATATTTTCCCTTTTTGGAAATTTCAATTTTACCCTCCGAAACAAGAATCTCCAAAACCTCCCGCAAAGACTCCCGCTCCTCCTTGGGAACAGAGAGAATCATAGCTATCTCTTTTGCCTTCATAGGCACATACAGCTCATCACAGATAAAGTCATATATGGTTTTTTTCCGCTTTTCCAATTGTTCCTTATTCATAAATACTCCTTTTCAACATGTTCTGCACCAAGACCGCCAGAACATGAAAAGAGACTGCCGCAATCCCACGACAGTCTCTTATGTTCCTAAAATATATTGGTATTCAACACGGCTGCAATCACCAGAAACAAAATCACCATAAGTCTGGTGGCCTTTACCAAAATACCTTCCATAGAACGTCCCTTATTTTTGCCCCAATATGTGTCCGCCGCACCTGCAATGGCCCCAAGTCCTGCAGATTTGCCCTCCTGAAGCAAAACAATCACTGTCAATGCCAAAGATAATACTATAAAAACTACTGTTAAAATCGTCTTAACAACTGCCACGAATCTTCCCTCCTGCTAAACACTATTTTACCACACTTTACTAAGAATATCACATATTACAATATTTTTCAACCATTAATTTTCCAGCCACTTATTCAGCGCATTCATAAGCTGGGAAAAATCCAGTGGTTTTGCAATGTGCTGGTTCATCCCCGCATTCATGGCAGTCTGTACATCCTCCGCAAAGGCATTGGCTGTCATAGCGATAATGGGAATCTTTTTCAGGTCTTTTCTGTCTGTGGCACGGATTGCCCTGGCTGCCTCATAGCCGTTCATCACAGGCATCTGGACATCCATGAATACAAGGTCGTAATACCCAGGTTCGATATCAATCAAAGTGTTCACCGCCTGGCTTCCATCCCATACATGGTCCACCATAAGCCCTGTGCTCTCTAAAATTTCCTGTGCAATCTCCGCATTAATCTCATTGTCCTCCACCAAGAGCACACGCCTTCCGGTAAAATCCTGCCGGCTTTCCTGCTCCTGCTCCTTTTCCCCGGAGATTTCCTCTCCCACAAGACTGCGGAAGAGATACAGCAATCTGGACTTAAACAAAGGCTTGCTGATAAATGCATCCACCCCTGCCGCCCTGGCCTCCATCTCGATTTCCGTCCAGTCATAGGCGGAGAGAATAATAATCGTAACATCATCCCCCACCAGTCTTCGGATTTCCTTTGCCGTGGCAGCACTGTTCATTCCAGACATCTGCAATCCCAGAATCACAGCAAAATATTGGGTGCCAGACTCTATGGCCGCTCTGACTTTTTCTACCGCTTCCTCCCCGGTCAGCGCCCACTCACTGCTCATCCCAAGTTCCTTTAACATCTGGCAGGCGCTCTCGCAGGCATCTCTCTCGTCATCCGCCACAAGAACCGGGAGATTTAAAAACTGTTCATAATTCACTTCCGACACTTCCTGAAGCTTTAAGTAAATGGTCACTATAAACTTTGACCCCTTGCCAAGCTCACTCTCCACTTTTACATCCCCGCCCATCATGCGGATAATGTTCAGAGTGATAGCCAATCCCAGACCTGTCCCCTGAACCTTATTGTGGCTGGATTCATCTGCCCTGGAAAAAGGCTCAAAAATATGCTCCAAAAATTCCGGCGACATGCCGATTCCGTTGTCCTCAAAGACAAACTCATAGCAGCCTACCTTGGGCTGATTCGTAACTTTTTCTGATATGGTAAGAGAAATCTTTCCATGTTCCGGGGTATATTTCACCGCATTCCCCATGATATTTACAAATGCCTGCTGAATATGCAGTCTATCCCCCACCACGTCCTCGTGTTCCACATTCTGGATAGCCACTTTCAGCTCATGGCCCTTGGCATCCAGCTGGGGACGCACCATAACCAAAAGATTGTCAATAAGCTCCGGAAGATTAATCTCCTCCTCCGTAAGTTCCATTTTTCCAGACTCAATCTTGCTCATATCCAGAACTTCATTAATCAATGTCAAAAGATGTTTGCTGGAACTTGTCACCTTGGCCAGGCAATCCGCCACCCGTTCTTTGTCGTCCAGATGAGTTGCCGCAATGGCCGTCATTCCGATAATGGCATTCATGGGAGTCCTGATATCATGGCTCATGTGGGAGAGGAAATCAGATTTCGCCTGATTTGCCCGGTTAGCGGCCTCATAGGCGTCTTTTAAAGCCTGCTTAGACTTTTGTTCCATCATTCTCTCTTCCGTGATATCCACGGCACTTACAAAAGCAAGAACGTGGCCGTTTTCGCTGTTCTCTGATAAAAGCGCGGTAATCCTGGTATATTTGTCCTCAGAAGGATTACTGTATTCCAATTCCAATCTGGACTCGCCCTGCCGGAAACGTGAAATCACTTCCTCACAGTTTAAGGTATCTGCCACGTTGGCATGTAAAAACCGCGGGGACATGACACGTATCCACTCCTGAATCATCAAATCAAATCTTGCGGGCACTGAAAGTTCCAGTTCGCGCAAAAGATTAAATCCCTGTTTTGTGATAAATTCCCGCCGAATAATCCCCTCCGTCACATCAAAGGAGAAAGAAAACTCACAGTTTGCCATCAGGGCATCCCTGTACTGCTTCCTTTCCTGGGATAAAAGATCCGTCAATGCGGATTGTTCCGTAATGTCCAAAAGGGAACTTAAGATAAAACGTGTGCCGTCGTCAAACTCCAGCAGTTTTGTGTGGGCCTGAATCTTATAAATCTCCCCGTCCTTCATACGGGTACGGAACACGTAGGTAACGCCGTCTCCTGATTCCTTAAGAAGCCGGATCACAGACTGGATTTCCCCAAAATCTTCCTCCACCACCTTATCTCTTGTCAGGTGATGAAATACTCCCTCCACAGACTCCTGCTCAATCCCGAAAAGCCTTTTGGCCTCCTCATTCATCATCAAAACCGTATGGTCCGGGATGCTGTAAGCCAGCACGCCGGAATTTAATGAACCCACCATCTGTGCCAGCATATCCAGGGTATTTTTAATCTTCATGTTTCCTTTTTCCACCTCTGTCACATCCTGGAGCAGGCTGTAATAGAGATAATATCCGTGAGGGTCAAGAACCTTCATCCCACTGTCCAAAATCCATTTCAGAGTTCCGTCTTTCGCCCTAACACGGTATTTAACGGCATAGGTATCTCCCACTTTGAAATCCTTCCGTTTGTGCATCACAAGAAGATGCCTGTCAGGGGTATAACAGTTATCCAAGGTGTTCCCCCCGGAAACTTCCATATATTCATCCACCGTGTAACCCTGAATGGCAGCTGCTGATTCGCTCACATATTTAATAGAAAGCTTTTCATCATCCTGGCTGATTTTGATTCCCCCTGTAACCCCATGGAGCACTGTCTCCAACAAAAGTTTCAACTCCGCATTCTTGTCTATATGCTGTCTGAAGATCTTACGCTCCCTCTCGATTTCTCTTTGTACCCTCTCTTCTAAGTGTTTTTCTCCCTGCATCTCTTCCCTCACCTTTGCGTTCATTATGCATTACTATTATAAACTGATAAGAATTGAAATACAAGGGAGAATACACAAGAAAAACCAGCTTTTAGAGACCGTATTTTGAAACGGACCCAAGCTCCTGTTCTATGCGCAGAAGCTGATTATACTTGGCCACCCGCTCACTGCGGCAGGGCGCCCCTGTTTTAATCTGCCCTGCATTTACAGCCACAGCAAGATCTGCAATAAAGGTATCTTCCGTCTCCCCGGAACGATGGGAAATCACAGTTTTGTATCCGGCCCGGTGGGCAATTTTTATCGCTTCCATGGCCTCGGAGACTGTTCCGATTTGATTAACCTTGACCAAAATCGCATTTCCTGCGGGAACTTTGATGCCTGCCTCTAATCGCTTGGGGTTTGTGACGAAAAGGTCGTCCCCCACAAGCTGGATTTTATCCCCCAGGCGCTGGGTCATTTTCTTCCATCCCTCCCAATCGTCTTCCGCTAAACCGTCCTCAATAGAAAAAATGGGAAACTCCTCCAAAAGTTTTTCGTAATAGCTAATCATTTCCTGGTCGTCCCGCAAAATCTTTTCTCCCCGCATTTTGCTCTCACCGGGGAAATAGTACATGCCGGTGTCCTCCTGGTAAAGCTCACTGGCAGCCACATCCATGGCAAAACAGATATCTTCCCCCGGTTTGTACCCTGCAAGCTTCACTGCTTCCATAAGGTAGGTCAAAACTTCCCTGGCATCTTTTAAATCCGGGGCAAATCCCCCCTCGTCCCCCACGCCGGTGGACAAATCCTTCTCCTTTAACAGCCGTTTTAAAGTGTGGTATACCTCGGAGCAGATGCGCAGCCCCTCAGAAAAGCTGCCGGCCTGGATGGGCATAATCATAAATTCCTGGAAATCCACTGTGTTTTCCGCGTGTTTTCCCCCGTTTAAAATGTTCATCATGGGAACGGGCAGCTGATGGGCATACACCCCTCCCAGATACAGATATAAGGGGAGCTCCAAAGCCGCTGCCGCTGCCTTTGCCACCGCCATGGACACCCCCAAAAGGGCATTTGCGCCCAGCCTCTTTTTATTGTCTGTACCGTCCAACTCAATGAGACGTTCATCAATTTTCTTCTGGTTTAAAGCGTTTCTTCCCACCAGTTCCTTTGCAATTTTATCATTTATATGGGATACCGCCTTTTTCACCCCTGCGCCGCCGTAACGCTTATCCCCGTCTCTTAACTCCACCGCCTCAAATCTTCCTGTGGAAGCACCGGAGGGCACTGCGGCACAGCCCACAAACCGGCCTTTTCCCGGACGTTTTACCACAACCTCCGCCTCCACCGTAGGATTCCCTCTGGAGTCCATAATCTCCCGGGCAAAAACTTCCTCAATCTCTAAATAGCATTTCATACTTCCTACTCCTTTTTCACATTTTTTCTAATACCGCAAGCCAAATAAGTATGCTCTGGAGTATAGTATGTACAGACAAAACGAAAAAGATGCCAAATTCAGGCATCTTTTTCAAGTATATATAAATTTAGGATTAGGAATTGGCTTATTTATTCTGGGTCAGATGTACGGCAAATCCGCCAATTTCGTCATTAAAATAGATAAATTTCAAAGTACCGTCCTCATCAAACTGTTTGGAGGACTCGTCAAAGGTAAATCCCCGTTTTTCCAGGTGATATACTGCACGGTCCACATAGTTGGTTCCCACTGCAATATGCCCATTTTTGCCCCTGCCCTGGCCTTTCATCACTTCAATCATCTGATTTACAAAAATGGAGCTGTTCCCCTCCGCTTTCTCCACCCCGAAGATAGAAGCAAATTTGTCTGCCTGGCTCACGGCATCTTCTTCCTTCTCATTGTTGATTCCCACATGTTTGATGGTAAATCCAAGCATGGTAGCCACAGCTTCTCTTGTCAGCTTTGTGATTCCCGCCCAGTCTTTTGCCTTCACCATATCCCCGTTTACCATCCAGCTTCCGCCGCATGCGATAATCTTTTTGAAGTCCAGGTAACTAGTAATATTCTTCGCACTGATTCCGCCGGTGGGCATAAATTTTATCTTATTGTAGGGCGCAGACATAGCTTTAATCACGGGAAGCCCGCCGTTGGCCTCCGCCGGGAAAAACTTAACTACATCAAGCCCCAGCTCAATGGCCTGCTCCACATCGCTGGGATTTGCACATCCCGGTGTGATGGGAATATTTTTCTCCACGCAATATTTTACCACCTTGGGATTTAACCCCGGACTTACAATAAATTTTGCCCCTGCATTTACTGCCCTGTCCACCTGGTCTGTGGTAAGTACTGTGCCAGCCCCCACCAACATCTCCGGGAACTTACTTGCCATAATTCGGATGGATTCTTCTGCCGCCTCTGTCCGGAATGTCACTTCTGCACAGGGAAGCCCCCCCTCAATCAATGCCTTTGCCAAAGGTTCTGCGTCACCTGCATCATTTAATGCAATGACAGGAATGATACCGATTTTAGAAAACTCTTCTAATACCTTGTTCATAGTAATCTCCTTTTCCTGAAAATAGTTGTCGTGTAAAAACCCTCTTGTTTCACATTATGAAACCAAGTTTCATAAAATGAATTTTATAAAACGATTATAACATTATTCTGGCAAATGTCAACCTGTTTATTCCAAGAGTTTCATATTGATTCCCTCCAAAATGCATCTTGCCATACTTCCCCTGTTATGATATATTAGTTCCATAATGTGGAACAGAAAGGAAAACACTGCCATGGAAGAAAAAAATCCAATCCAGTCAGCACAGCGAATCTTTCAGGTTATGGAACTTCTTGCAGAAAAAGGGGAAATGGGATTATTGGAACTCAGCCAGGAACTGCATCTCAACAAAAGCACGGTACACCGTATGCTCTCCTCTCTGATTTTTATGGGATATGCCGCACAAAAAGAAGATACCCAGAAGTACAAACTGACCTTTAAACTGGTGACTATGGCGGGAAAACTTTTGGAGCATACCAATATTCTTCCCATTGCAAGGCCCTATTTAGAGCATCTGTCCCGCTTTTCTGGAGAAACCGTTCATCTGGTGCAGCGGGAAAACAGCAACATCCTCTACATTGACAAAGTGGAGGCAAACGTGGGTTCCATCCGCATGGTGTCCCATGTAGGCATGGCTTTTCCCATGTACTGCTCCGGCGTGGGCAAGGCTATTATGGCTACCATGGAGGAGGAGGAACTGGCCCGAATCTGGAATGAGAGTAAAATAGAAAAAAAGACAGAGCATACCATCACGGATTTTCATGAGCTCAGAAAAGTCTTAGAGCAGGTGAAAAAGCAAGGGTATGCCCTGGATAATGAGGAAAATGAACTGGGGGTGCGGTGTATCGCCGCCTGCATCTACGACTACCACAGGAAAGTCAAATATGCTTTTTCTGTCTCCGGCCCCATCAGCCGTCTGACAGACGGGCGTATCCATGAACTCTCCCGGGAAGTCTTAAAAGTAAAGCGGGAATTATCCGGTGAACTGGGATATCAGGGAGAATAAAATTTACACTTTTCCCGCAACCTCCCGGTAAAACGCTATATTGTTCTTCCCATGATTTTTCACATAATACATGGCGGAGTCTGCCGCATCCACAATCTCTTTGGAATTGCCCCCGTCCTCCGGAAACATGGCGATGCCGATGCTGGAATGAAGAGAATATTCCTTCTCATTTAAAATAAAGGGATCTTTAAACGTAACCTTAATCATTCTGGCATAATTTTTAGCCACCTCTTCATTTCTTGCCTCCACAATGGCGGTAAATTCGTCTCCCGCTAAGCGGTACACCCGAAACAGGCCGTTTTCCATTTTACTGCAGCGTCTGGCCAGCTCCTTTAAAACCACGTCCCCGTTGTTGTGGCCCAAAGTGTCATTTACATTTTTAAAACCGTCCACATCAAAGAGTATCATGCCAAAGGACCTGTGCCCGTCAATTTTTTCCTGGAGTTCCTGATAAAATACAGCCCGGTTCTTAAGCCCTGTGAGCATATCGTATTTGGCCTCAATTTCAAAATTCTCTTTCTCTTTCTGCAAATCATCGTTAATCCGGCTCTTTTTTTTGTTTTCCAGGACCAGGCGGATGACAACTATTGCCATCACCGTCCCAGCCGCCAGGGCGATTAAGAGGTACACCCAGTTCCGCTCCAGAAAGCTTGTCTGATGATTGATAATACGGCTGCCCTTGGGCAGTTCAGACGCTTTGATATCAAACCTGCGCATAACGTCCTCATCAAAACAGCACTCTCTGGGAGAACCCTGAATCACATCCGGCAGTTTCCCCCTTTGATTATCAAATTCTTCTTTTAACATATTGGCTGCAAGATATCCCATCTGCCTGTGGGATACCCTCTCCCCTCCAAGCACGCCGTTTCCCATTCCAAGGGAGATCACCGTAAATACGGGAATCCCGGCGTGGGCGCTAATCCACTGGGCTGCCTCTCTGCTGGTGTATATATTTCCTTCCTTATCGCTGCTGCACAGAACATAAAACAGTATGGTGTCATCCTGAAGTTCCTCCAGTTTCTTTCCAAACTCTTCCTTGCTGTACTCTGATGCGTTAATCTCCCCAAATTCCAACTGAGGATATTTATTTTGAAAACGGTAAAATTCTTCCCTCTCGCCCTCCCCTGTCATGCTGTTATCCAAAACAGCCAGCACACGGTTGGCATGGGGGTAGAGTTTATAGGCCAATTCCAGGGTATTCCCATAGGAAAGTTCCTCCACCACGCCGGAAATCAAGGGGTCTAACCGTCTCGCCTCCGATGCCTGGGCTTTATTGTTTATCCCCTCAAAGGCGATGGGAATTCCGGAAAACAGCTCCTGCCTGTGCTCCAAAACAAACTGAAAAGCTGCGTCATCCCCCACGATAATACCGTCGTAAGGTTTTACCTCTGACAGATACAGGCGCATACTCTGATAAAATAAATCCATGCCCTCACCGGAGGTAACATTTTTTGTGTCCATAAACTTATAATCCAAGGCCACGCCATCCCCCAGCCCCTCTTGGATTCCCTCAATCTGAAGCGGAACCGTCTCCCAGCCGTAAGAGTAGGAACTGATAAACAGCACCCGCTTTTCCGTTTCCAAGGCTGATACCTGGCTGACGGCACCAAAACAGATGCCCAGAACAAATAGTATACAAATCAGATATTTTGGATTCCCCGTTCTCTTCATACCTCTTCCTCTTTTCATATACGAAACACCGGTACTTTTATCCTATAATACCACACTTTTTATTAATTTTACAGTATTATTCTACAATATTTGTATTTGTTGTCCCATCCATCCTCTAACATCCAAAGTATATACGCCGCAGCTAAAAATCCGCCCCGTTTACCAAAGCCGGTCTGAAAACGGGGCGGATTTCATGACAGTAAAATATTAGCCAAACTGTCAACCTATTTCATTAAATTTAAACCTGAACAAATGCAGGTGTATCAGCGGAGGCATTCAAATATTTCTTTAATTCCTCATCTAATTTCAACAGGGTAACGGAATAGCCTGCCATATCGATAGAAGTCATATAATTCCCCACATAGGTTTTGGCAATTTTTATCTTATTGTCTCCCAATACCTTTGACACTGTAAGGTTGGCAAGATAGAGTTCCTGTAAGGGCGTTGCCCCCAGACCGTTTACTAAAACTGCCACTTCGTCTCCCTCTTTGTAAATGCCTTCCTCCAAAATTTTTCCCAGAAGATGTACTGTGGTATCTTCCACAGAGCGGATTTTTTCCCTGTGGGTTCCCGGCTCCCCATGGATTCCCATTCCAATTTCCACCTCGTCCTCCGGCAGCTCAAAACTGGGTTTTCCGGCAGAGGGTACGGTACAGGGTGCAAGGGCCATTCCCATGCTTCTCACATTGGCGATAACTTTCTCTGCAACAGCCTTTACTTCTGCCAAGTCTTTTCCTTCCTCTGCACATGCCCCTGCGCATTTATGTACAAAAATAGTTCCTGCAATACCTCTTCTTCCCGTAGTCCAGGTGCTGTTCTCCACTGCCACGTCGTCATTTACCACCACTTTTTCCACGGAAATCCCCTCGTCAGCCGCCATCTCCGCAGCCATCTCGAAATTCATCACGTCCCCGGTATAATTCTTGATGATAAGAAGGGCTCCTTTTCCCCCGTCAGCCGCTTTAATTGCCTCGTATACCTGGTCCGGGGTGGGAGAGGTAAACATAGCTCCGGCAACTGCTGCATCCAACATACCTTTCCCCACAAATCCGCCGTGGGCCGGTTCATGTCCGCTTCCGCCGCCGCTTACCAAAATCACTTTTCCCTGAGAGCCGCCGGCTCTCACCAATACGTCACAGTCCTCTACCCTTTTCACATATTCCGGGTGGGCCAGCACCATTCCCCTTAACATTTCGTCTACGATATTGTCCGGGTTGTTAATCATTTTTTTCAATGTAGTTTCCTCCTTCTCCAATTTGAAAGTTTATATTTACGTTGCGATGCGTGATACTTATTAATAAAGCAAAATCCGTGCCAGTTTTCCATATTTCCCCTTGTGGGCCAAAGAAACTTTTTCCCTGGAAATATCACTGTATGCCTGGTGTCCAAACCGAAATCATTTCTTGGTAATTTTTCTCAAGTTGATATTTTTTACCAGCCTTGTTTTCCCCTTCCCTCAATGCCGGGGAATTTTTCCCAAGTTTTTCTGAAGGCCCATGCGTAAAACGCTGATGAGAGCGTTTCGCGCGCCAATTACTGTGAGAAAGCTTGATTTCGTCAGCACTTCTTTAAATACTCCCGAACCTCCCCTGCATCCGTAAGGCTTAAAATCTCATCCAGATTAATCCCGCTGCTGTCCATATTCCGAATCTGTTCTTTGATTCCGGGGGCCTGGGACGGGCTCATGCTGAGCTCATCCATGCCAAGGGCCAAAAGGAAGGGCAGGGCAAGCTTATCTCCGGCCATCTCCCCGCACATTCCCGCCCAGATTCCCGCCTCATGGGCACTTGTAACGATTCTATAGATGGAGTGGAGCACTGCTGGGTTAAAATAGTCATAGAGATAACCCACTGACTGGTTCCCTCTGTCCACCGCCAGAGTGTACTGCACCAAATCATTTGTACCGATGCTGAAAAAATCTACATGTCTGGCAAAGACAGGAGCCATAATGGAAGCCGAGGGGGTCTCCACCATAATTCCCAGTGGAACATCCTTGGCAAAGGGGATTTTTTCTGCAAGAAGCTCCTCTTTCACCTCCTCTGCCAGCTTTTTTGTTTCAAGAATTTCCGAAAGAGAAGATACCATAGGAATCATAATCCCCACTTTTCCGTAAACCCCAGCCCGGTAAATTGCCCGAAGCTGGATTTTAAACATCTCCTTTTTTGCCAGGCAGATACGGATAGCACGAAATCCCAGGAAAGGATTTTCCTCCGGGGAAAGGCCAAGGGCACTGCAGTGTTTGTCTCCCCCGATATCTAATGTACGGATAATGCAGAGATTTCCCTCTGCCTTCTCCGCCACCTCTCTGTAGGCCAAAAACTGCTGTTCCTCCCCGGGAAGCTCCTCTCTGTCCATAAAGAGAAATTCTGTCCGGAAAAGTCCGACCCCCTCACACCCCAGGGAAAGGGCCTTCTCCATATCCTGCTCTCCGCTGATATTTGCCGCCACCGTCACGTTTTTGCCGTCCCTTGTCCTGGCAGGGAGTTTTGCCCTCTCAGCCAGATATTTTTTCTGCTCCTCCTGTTTTTTGGCAAGTTCCCGATAGTTTTCCATCTCCTTTTCCGAGGGATTTAAATATATCACTCCCTGATTGGCATCCACAATGACATTCTCCCCCTCAGAAATCTCCTCCGGGTTTAAGCTTACCCCCACCATTGTGACAAAACCCTTGGACTTTGCAATAATTACCGCATGGGAAGTCTTACTTCCGTTTTCCAACAAAACGGCTTTCACCTGTTTTTCTGATAAAGAGGCCATCAAAGACGGCTCTATGTCCTTTGCGCATAAAACAACATTTTCCCCCTCTATGGAGAACTCTTTCATGCCCAGAAGTTTTCGTAAGAAACGGTTTCCCACATCGATAATATCTTTCTGGCGCTCCCTTAAATATTCGTCGTCAATCTCGTCAAACATGGCTTTAAAATCTGAAACGGCTTTTAACACCGCCTCCGGGGCAGATTCCCCTTTTTCCATGTAATCTGAAATGGCGTCCTGGAAAGATATATCCTCCATAAGAAGCTGGTGCGCTTCTAATATTTCCACCTCACTCTCTGTAAGGTCTTCCCTGTTTTGTAAGAGACTGCAAAGGTCTTCCCCGGCGCTTGTACGGGCCTTTTCATACTTCTCCTTCTCCCTCTCTGCATCCTCCTTCACGTACCTCTGTAATCTCGTTTCATAATCCAGGTTTAAAAAACAAACCGCGCCTGCGGCAATTCCCTCCACCACAACGCTGCCTTTTCTTTCCATGTCCTCACCTCATTTCCGAAAGACCAAGACTATAAGAGTACCTATTCTTCATAAAAGCTGTTTGCAAACATATCGTCCAGCTTTTCAAACACTTCCTCTTCGTCCTCACCCTCCACTTGAAGGGTAATCTCCGTGCCTTTTTTGGCCCCCAGGGTGGTGAGCATCAAGACACTTTTTCCGTTGGCCTTCTTACTCCCGGCAAGGAGTGTCACAACGCTTTTATGTTTTCCTGCTAATTTTGCAATTTCCGCTGCAGGCCTTGCATGAAGGCCCATTTGATTGTTTACCGTATATGTACCTGTTTTCATCTCACACGTCTCCCTATTCTAATTTTGATATCTGTTTTGCCAGTTCCGCAGCCTCAAGCACTTCCTTTAAAGTTCCCCCGATTGCGGCCTGCACTGCTGCACTGACTGCCCCCTCCAAAATAGGTGCGTCTGCGATTTCCACTGCAATATCTTCCTCCAGCAAATCGATTGCCATCTGGGAACTTAAAATCCCGCTGCCCAAATCTGCCAAAAGCACCACGCCGTCCCCGTCGTTTGTCTTTTCAATCCCCTCTTTGATACGGATGGCGTCTGTTCCGATACTTCCGTCCTCCATGCCTCCCACTGCCAATACCCGGTGGTCTTCCCCCGCCATCTGGACAGCAAGCTCATAGATACCCTCCGCAGCTTTCTTGCTGTGGGATACAATCAATATTCCTACCATAGTCTCCCCTCCTGTTTATTTCAAATTGTTCAGATAAAATGCCTGTATTGCCCGAAGGGTGATAAGGGAAGATGTAGCTCCCGGGTCCTGATGCCCGATACTCCTCTCGCCCAGATAACTTGCACGGCCTTTTGTAGCCCGGATGGTCTTAGTAAATTCCACACCCTCTTCCGCCGCCTGGCACATTGCCTCCAGACATTCTTCCGTACTTTTTCCCTCTTCCATCGCCTTGGTCAGGGCATCAAAAGCAGGCTCTAAGGCATCCAGCATGGTTTTTTCCCCCCTCTGGGCCTTTCCCCGCATTTTCACTCCCCCGATGACTGCGGCGAGCATCTCTTTCCCGTCTAAAAGGGTGATAGATGTCTTACCCGCCACCGCCCCCGCAGCTTTCATATAGGCGGTTCCGTAAAGAGGCCCGGATGCTCCCCCCACTTTAGATAAAAGAGTCATCCCCACTTTTTTTAACACCTTGCCCATATCTTCCTCGTCCTGGGGAAGCTGGGCAAGGACTTCCGTAAATCCCCTCGCCATATTTACCCCGTGGTCGGCATCCCCGATTTCCCTGTCCAAATCCGTGAGGAATTCCTTGTTTTCAATAATGTCATTCCCGATTTTTTCCATGCACTGATAAATTTTAGCTGACATGTAAATACCCTCCTGTTCTCTTTGTTAACCGTTCAAGAGCTGAACCGTTACGAATCTTATACTATATTTATAAGCAAAAACCGTGCCACTTTATCCCTGAAACAAGAACTGGAAAGGCATATTCACTCTTCCAGGTGATATTTCCGGGCCTTGGCAGCCACGGTTTTATGTGTGAGCCCAAGGGCTTTCGCCGCCCTGTTATAACTTTTATATTTTTTCAGAGCTTTTCTTATAATTTCTCTCTCATAGTACTCCCAGGGCATAATTTCTTCCTCTTTAGCCACGTCCAGGGAAAGGACTTTGCCTGAAGTATATTCACTGATATAACCGGGAAGGTCAATTTTTTGTATTATCTGCCCCTCTGCCAAAATATTCACCCGCTCCATCACGTTCTCAAGCTCTCTGATATTTCCCGGCCAGGAATAATTTACCAATACCTCCATCACATCCGGGGAAATTTTTTTGGCCTCACACTTAAGCTCCTCCCCGATTTTTCTCAGGAAATGTTCACAGAGCAGGGGAATATCCTCCCTCCGCTCCCTTAGAGGGGGCAGCCAGATGGGAATCACATTGAGCCGGTAGTAAAGGTCTTCCCTGAACTCTCCTTTTTCCACAAGTTCTTCCAAATTCCTGTTGGTTGCGGCAATTATTCTGGCATCCACCTGTATAGTTCTCTCGTCCCCCACCCGCTGAAATTCTTTCTTCTGGATTACCCGCAGCATTTTTGCCTGCATGGCTTTATTTAGTTCCCCTATTTCATCCAAAAATATCGTTCCTTTATCCGCCAGCTCAAATTTACCAATCTTTGTCTTTACGGCACCGGTGTAAGCCCCGCGGACATGGCCGAACATCTCGCTCTCCAAGAGATTTTCCGGGATTGCGGCACAGTTTACCCGGATAAAGGGTTGCTTTGCCCTCTCGCTGGAATAGTGGATGGCCTCCGCCACCAGCTCTTTCCCCGTGCCGCTCTCCCCCCGTATGAGCACATTAAAATTGTTGTCCGCAGTTTTGGCCGCCATTTTCATGGCATCGTAAAGCTTGCTGCTGACTCCCACCATCCGGTTAAAAGCAGGGTTAAGTTTCTGCCTCCTGTTTAACTCTTCCTCCAAATATTCCGTCTTTGCGGAAAGCCGGCTGATTCTGTCCATAAGCTCCTGAATCTCGCTTAAGCTTTTCACAACGGATATTCCCTCCATGGCCTGCTGGTTTGCAAAGGTGTAGGCCACCTGCATGAGTTTTGACACATCCTCAATACTGCTGACGGCGCCTTTCACCTCATGATTCTCCAGAATCGGCGTTGTGTTTACCACAATGCTGGCATCCCCGATGGTTTTTGCATAACCCAGCACAGGTTTCCCCGTATCCACCACTTCCGGCAATTTAGACTGGGGAAAAACCTCCGTCACCTTTTTCCCCAGCACTTCCCTTTCTGGAATGCCGAATATTTTTTCCGCCTGGCGGTTATAGATAATCACCGTATAACGGCTGTCCACCACCACAAGCCCCGTCTCTATATTGCTGTAAATATTTTCCGCTGTGATGGCATTGTCCTGCAAAAGAGAATCCACCTGGCCAAGCTCCACAGGGCTCATGGAAAAATCGCTCTCCAAAAGCCGCCTCATTTCAGCGGCGGCTTCCACTGCCCCCTCCCCCACTGTAACCAGGAAGATTTCCTCATTCTGCCGGATTTTAAGGGCTGTCACCAACAGAATACTGGTTAAAGGGACGTTGTGCATCCCCTCCCTTCGGATGTAAAATGTCACTCTGTGCTCTTTTTGCAGATTGTCCGCTTTCTGCACAATCATAGCTGCCACTCTGACATGCAGCCCGTTTTTGCAGTTAATTTTTATTTTCTCCTCCACTGTGGTTTTCCCCATTGTCCTGCCCCTCTTTATAAATAAGTTTTTCGCATCTGCGTGTTTGGAATCTGAAGCTGCTCCCTGTATTTCGCCACAGTCCTTCTGGAAATGCCATTCCCCTGCTCTGTTAAAAGCTTTGCAATGTCTGCGTCGGAAAGGGGCTTTCTCTTATCCTCCCCCTCAATGATTTCCTGGATTCTGCCTTTCAAATTGCACACATCTCCCTGGGGCCCTTTGTAAGAAAAAAAGTATTTCATCTCAAAAACTCCCCACCTGCACTCAAGATACTTGTCCTTCACCGCCCTGCTCACAGTGGATTCATGAAGGTTTAATGCTTGGGCAATATCCAAAAGATTCATGGGCCTTAAATATCCCTTTCCCCTGTCAAAAAACTCCTCCTGCCAATCCACCAAAGCTTCCGTTACGGCAAAAAGCGTCTCCTCTCGCTTTCCTACATTTTTCAAAAACATCTTTGCCCTGGTGTACTGCTCTTTTAAATATGCATTCTCCTCTCTGCCCCGTGCCTGTGCCAGCAGGGGCAGATTTTCCGGTGATAATTCTAAGGCAGGAACTTTCTCCCTGTTTAAAAAAATCCGGTATTGCCCCTCCTGCTTCTTCACTGTCACATCAGGGTAAAGAAACAGATTTTTTTCCTGTGCATATCCGTACCCCCGCCCCGGAACCGGCTCTAATTTGTCTTTTATGTAGGCGATCCCCTCCGCTGTCTCCTCCAGGGAAAGCCCTGTCTCCCTGCTGATTTTGGGAAGTTTATTCTGGGCAATATCTAAAAGATACCCCTCCACCAAGAGCCGGGCCCTGTTGGTGTTTTCATCCTTCCCTGTAAGCTGTAACAGGAGGCATTCTTTTAAATCCCTGGCAAAGACTCCAGGGGGATCAAATCCCTGCAAAAAACAGATGGTTTTCTCCCCCTCCTGACTGGAAATCCCAAGCCTTTTTGAAATCTCCCCCACATCTATTTTCAGATATCCGGATTCTTCCATACACTGGATAAAATAATCCGCAATGTTCTGTTCCCTGGCAGAGAGCCCTTTGGTTAAAAGCTGCATTCTCAAATATTCTTTTAGCCCCGGCTCACAGCTCTTTTCGTCTGCCAGAACATTTACATAAGACTGGTACTTTGAAAACTCCCCCCGTTTTTTTGTGTACTCCAGCATGGGGTTTGACAAAACCTCCTCCTCAATGCACTGATTCAGCTCCTCCGCCCCCATCTGAAGAATCTGCAGCGCCTGCTCCATCTGCGGCGTTAAAATTAACTGCTGTGTCTGCCCAAGGGAGACATCCATCCCTATCTGCATACCTTCACCCCATCTACAAATTTCTTTCTCTTACATATGAGAAACGGCGGGAAATTCTTCCCGCCTAAACTGGTCTAAAGAACCTTTAAATGCCCCGAGTTCCAAGTGGACAACCATGGCTGCCGTTTAATTACCAAAAGAAATATGGAACTTCTGCCGGGCTGCCTGTTCTTCCCCCAAAAATTTTACAGCACTATTTTCTGTATGGTTCTGCACATTATCCTTCGGACCCGCCGCCTTAATCTTAGCCGCCGACCTCATTGTTTGATTCGCCTCGCCTAAAGCGGAAAACTGAAAAGTTCTTGCTCTTTGTTCTTTTTTCTCCATCTTCTCAAACTCTGCCTGCTTTTTTTCTGTATCTGCGCCGTGTCTCTCGTCCTGTTTAATTTCTCCCTTTAAAATCGCAATGCCGTCTCTGATTCTGGCTATGACAACTCCCTGACGGCCTGCCCGCTGTAGGGAATTGTCCGCTGATACAACGGCATGCATCTCTTTGCGGGATAATTCGGCATCTTTTGCCATATCAGTTTCTATGTTCTCTTTCTTTTCATCTGGGGTTTCTGCACTGTATCTCCCATCCCGGTTCATTTCTTCCTTTAAAATAACTGTGCCGTCGGTGTTTTTTGTTATGACTGTTCCCTGGGGGCCTTCCTGCTCCCTGGCGGCCGAAGGCTCATCTTTGTCCGTCTTATCTGCAGAATTCTCCCTTTTTTCCTGTAACTCTGCCATCATAACTTCTCTTTTCTGTGACTTTAGAAGTTCTTCCTGATACAGTTTTAACTCTATATTGAGACTGGATATTTCTTTTTGAAGCTTTTTTCGTTCATTTGCCTTTTCATTGGCAGAAAATTCTTCCTTTGAAGGCAGTTTCTGTATCTGCTGCTGTACATCGGTAATTTCTTTTTGAATGCTTTTGCTTTTTGTATCTGTTAAACTTGACATACGATTCCACGATGCCACTCTGCCAATTCCCATAACTCAATCTCCTTCCTTCTAAAATATAATTTTCATTGCTGTTTCTTTTATTTTACTATCTTCCCCAGGTAAAACACAAGACTATTTTTTAATTTCCGTCAGCCCGGAAATATTTAAGTTATTGTTCACCTTTGCATCATATGTAGAAGCTTTCATAACTTCCGTCAAATCAAAGCCGGTAGTCTCTTTTACCGCTTCTATGGTTTTCTTTAAAATGGCAGGGGTGTAATCTCCCATGGAGGAGACCCCGGCTCCGTCCCCGCTGTCTATAATAGTTACTTTATCGATAGAAGCAAGGGGTTCCGCCACGGCTTTTGCCATCTCCGGGAGCATATTTACAATCATCTCCACCATAGCCGCCTGGCCGTACTGTTTCATGGCCTCCGCTTTTTTCAATAGAGCTTCCGCCTCCGCTTCACCCTTTGCCCTGGTGGCAGCTGCCTCCGCCTCTCCTTCTCTCTGGATTGCGGCAGCATTTCTCTCCTTTGCCTCCGCAGCTTTCTCTATTTCATACTTTTTGGCATCCGCATCCGCCTGTCTTGCAGCCAAATCCGCCTTTGCCTTCTGCTCCGCAGCATATCTCTGGGCGTCTGCCGCCTGCTCTTTCGCATATTTTTCCGCCTCTGCCCTCTTGCGGATTTCTGCATTTAAAATCTGTTCCTGAGCCTCTACTTCCTTGCCCTTTAACTCGTTGTCCTTCTCCTGTTTTGCAATATCCGCTTCGGTTTTTGCAACTTCAATTACCTTTCGCTGCTGCTCTTTTTGGATACTGTAGGCTGCGTCCGCCTCCGCCTTTTTGGAATCCGCCACAATCTGAAGCTCCGACTGCTTTAAGGCCAGCTCATTATTTTTCTCCGCTATGGCCGTATCTGCCGCAACCCTGGCATCGTTGGACTCCTTTTCCGCCCTTGCCCTGGCAACGTTAATCTCTTTTTCGGACTCTGCCCTGGAAATGGCAGCTTCCTTTTTGATTTTTACAATATTGTCCACACCGAGGTTTTCAATCACCTGATTGTCGTCCACAAAATTCTGAACATTAAAACTGATAATATCAAGACCCATTTCCGCCAAATCCGGTTCTGCGTTTTCTTTCACCAGATTTGCAAATTTCTGCCTGTCGTTTACCATCTCCTCCAAACGCATTTTTCCCACGATTTCCCGGACGTTGCCCTCTAACACTTCCTTGGCCACACTGCCCACATAATCCGGCTTTTTGTTCAAAAAATTCTGGGCTGCCAGCTTTAACTTATCCGGCTTGTCGCTTATTTTCACATTCACCGTGGCATCCACCATAATATTGATGTAATCCGCTGTGGGCACGGAGGAACTGGTTTTTACGTCGATGGAAATCAACTGTAAGCTCAGCACGTCCTTCCGCTCTAAAAAAGGTATTTTAATACCCGCCCTCCCAATTAATGTTCTGGCATTTTTCCGCAGGCCGGAAATCAATATGGCCTGGTCCGGCGCTGCTTTTACATAACCGCACATCAGGATAACCAGTATAAGTACGACAATGAATACAATCACTATCTTCGGCAGTATACTCTCCAACATAGTAAAATCCTCCTTCTTCTTTTGATATAGTTTAAGTATACCAGAAGGAATTGGTGAATACAAATACTGAAAAGATATTTTCGGAAAAATAAAAGAATGTGGTTCCGTAAACTGCCACAATCATCCGCAATTTGAATATAAAAATGAAAACCGGTATATACAAAAGCGCATTTGTCTGTTATACTTATATTGATAATTTTGTTACGGAGGAGAAATATGTTTAAAATCGATAAAAAACCCAATAAAGAAAAAATCCCCAGAACCATAAGCTTTACCGATGATATGTTTCAGACACTGAAAGCCATCGCAGACCACGAAGGCATCTCCTTAAGTTCCCTGGTACTGCAGTGCTGCCAGTATGCCATGGATAATTACGACAAAGAAACTCTGGAAAAAAGAATGAGCGAAATAGAGGAAAAAGAATTAAAAGCGGCAAAGGCAGGAGAATAAAGTGGTTTTCTGTGATTATTATAAATCGAGCAGGGAGCTTACCCCCCTGCTCAATGTACCGTCAGCTGTTATGACATTTTTTCTTTTGCTGCACCTGTATATAAAAGGCCGGCAGAGCTTCAAAGTTCAGCCCCTCCTTTTCACACAACCAAGAAAATCCTCCCTCTCTTCCCTTTTCTTCCCAGTCAAAAAATATATGATACAACTTTACATAATAGTAAAAATCCTCCACAAGGGACTTGTCCACCGATTTTTCTCTAAGTATTTTGTTTGCGGTGCCCACTGTGTCCTCAAAATCCTCCCGTGAAATCAAACAGACCTCCGGAAAGTGATGCTGACCCCACCACAAAACTTCCACCTGTTCGCCAAAATAAAGGTCTACCGTCTGCTGGTCGCACTTGTCATGTGCATATGCCTTCTCCAAGATATAATACGGATTTTGCTCCCCCTCGGGCTCCTTGGAATTATAATACTTTCCAAAAATCTGAAATGCCCAGCGCATTTGGGGCATTTTATTCTCTTCACATTCTCGTCTCAAATAGTCATACAACAATTCTGATATCTGGAAGGGTATATGGCGGCGGGGTAAATTTTCTCCGGGAAATTTTATCTCATCAATATAATCCCGGCAAAATTGAAACAGGATATCATCTGCTTCATCCCGGGATATATCTTTTTTAAAGTGCTCTGTAAACTGAAATAGAAAACGGTTTGCCTGCTTTTTTAATCCCTGTCTGCGAAGTTCCCAATATTTTTTAATTTCTGTAACAAACTCTTCATAACTCATAAAATACTTTTACTCCTTTGCTTCTTTGCCTTATTATACCACAAAAGAAAGGATAATTAAAGCCTTGAACACACTTCCCCCCCGGATTATCTACACATTCTGCGACTCTTCTTTTCTGTTCCAGGGCAATTATGCGGACTCGTTAATACGGCTCCAGGAAATATTCTATCTCTACAAAAATGAAATGCTGGATGAAATCTCAGACGATGAACTGTTAAACTTTATGAAAGTACAGTTTGAAACTGTATGTTCCGGAGATTTCGATTATCTGGAAAGCACATGCCTTAACATTTTTGCCCAGGCCATCCGCGCAGGTTACAAGGGGTGTCAGGCTTCACAGGGCATGGAAGAATTAATCCCTATCTTCTCTAAACTTGCCCAGGATTACACCGGGTTTGAAAGTACGTCTATTTCTTATGAAAGAGCCCAGTCACTGATGGAGGCCGTCATTTACTGTCTGGATGAATATCATCAAGTCCCCTCTGCAATTCCAGAAACAAGCCATATTTCCATAGAGGAAAAATATGAGCTGGGTTTATGCCTTGTAAAGGAAAAAGAATTTAAAATCCGAAACATTTTCAATGAACTATGCCTTTCCTTCCAAGATTTCGGCGTAAAATGCCTCTGTGACACCATAAAAAGCATACCGGAATTTTTAAAATGGTATAATGCAAAATTCTGTCCTCAAGAAAATATCATCACCGTGGATTACCCTTTATTGATTGGCCTCAGCTCACTGAGAGGAGCCGATAAAATTTACCAATATATCTTATTTCTCCAGAAGGAACAGCAGTTTTTGACTATGTTCCACAAAAACTATGTGATTCACATTTTATAGAAATTGCTATAAATCAGGTGGATAAAGGGAACAAATATTTATGTGAATACTTATGTCAAGGCACAAAAAATATGGCTGTGCGAATAGATAATGCCCTCCGATATAAACGGCTGAATAAACTTTTTCTTCTTTAAAGAACGATAACCGCCCCGCCATTTGGCGGGGCAAAACCTTATAAGACAGCTACGACAACATCCCTCCCACTGTACCGGAAGCCAGGCAGAGCACAGCCGTAGTGAATAAATGCATCACATCCTCGTCCAACCCCTTATGGAGTATAAGGGACACACCAAAAAGAATTGCAAAATACACTGCCCCTATGAGAAACCCCCATAAAAATTTCCGGCTTTTTGCCCTCTTTCCTATGAGAAATCCCCCGGCAAAACCACTGACAATATACACTGCAATAAGCCAGACACGAAATACTGTCTCGGAGATTTCCATGCGGAACAACATAAAAGCCAAAAGAAGTAAAAGCAGTAAAGTAATCACATACATGACAAATAGGATTTTTATAAAATCCCCGGTGAGATTTTTTTCTTTTTCTGTTTTTTCCATAAAAATTACCCCCTTGGCACATCTTATGAAATGCCAGGGGGTAGTATGACAAAAATGTATTTCACTAAGCCGAAGGGGATGAATTTCTGTTCATCCCCTAATGATTTCTTCTGTATCATGAATTCCATAAATACAAATTGGCATAATTTTATTAAATTGAGATATTAATTTTGTTGGTACTAAGAGCCTCCGTCTCTTTTTTTTGCTTTGTCTCCAGTTCTTCTTTCTCGACCTTCTGCTCTTTTACCTTTTTTTCCTTCTTCCCCTCCTTCTGTTTCTCCAGGCGTTCCTCCATGCCTTTCTTCATTCTCTCCGCATTGGTCATTTCCGTCTCCGTCACAGAATATACGGTACTCTGAATGCTTCCGTCCTTATTTATTGTAAAGGACTGCTGGTAATAAGTCACGGTTCCCCCCAGA
This sequence comes from uncultured Roseburia sp., assembly GCA_947174805.1. Lineage (GTDB taxonomy): Bacteria > Bacillota > Clostridia > Lachnospirales > Lachnospiraceae > Roseburia_B. The sequence goes on from CAMWKH010000002.1 coordinate 138,724, forward strand.
GCCTTGTTCCGGGCAGAGAGCTGTTCATATCCCTGCTTTTTAATTTCCGGTATTTTTTGCATAAAATCTTCCAGTTCCGCTTTTTTTTGCTCCCCGTCCTTCTGTGAGGCATATGTACTTTCGTACAGATAATTGCAGTTGTTATTTCCAATTCCCGAAACAGCCATAAGCATACTCTCCTTTTTGATATAATAATTCAGTTTCTAATGTGTACTCATTTCTTATATCGACAGGATTTCTTCGCATTTCAGATTGATGGAATGAAAGGTATTGTTTTTGGTGATGAAAGAAAACAAACCCAATCTTTATCTTTTCCAGTTTTCCAGCCAGAACTCCTCCACAACATCCTTCTTTGTATATTTATCCACATAGGTGACACGGATAAGGGTAGACCTATACTTTTTGCTTACCTTTACTTTCTGCCCATTTTTAATCTTCTTTTTTGAAACTAAGTCATAATTCTTTTTCTCATACAGCCTTTCTATCTTTTTTAATTTATACCCCTTATTTAAAGACACTTTCACTGTAACATTTTCCTTAAAAACAGCAACTGTATGGGAAGAAAGAGATATTTTTTTCCCTGCCACCTGAAAAGATTTAATTCCTGTGTCTTTGGAGGCGAATACTTTTAATGTCTCACTTCCAAGACAATTTCCTTCTTTATCACAGACATCAAAACTTACCTTGTAACTCCCGGACTTTTTTGCAAACATGGAAAGATATACCCTCTTTTCCATACTGTAATAATCTTTATCTTCCTCATTCTCATAATGCTTTACGACACAAGTCCTGGATGTCCAAAAACGCAGATTTTTACTGCTGGACTTTACATTTTTTACCGTAAAATTTTCCTGGGACATATTTATGCGAATTTCATTCACGCCGTAATCCTTTGTCTTAATATGGACTGCCCCGTCCTTCCAGTTAAAACGCATCCCTTCCACAGTGTAACCTGTTTCCGGTACTGTCTCCTCCGCCCTCAAAGATATGGCATTCATCGAAAATCCCAAAAATAACATACAAAAGCACAAAATTTTTCCTATTTTTTTCATTGTAACACATCTCAATTAATTATAAACTAATATTGTTTCAGTGTTTCCTTATGTGGCAGTGCACCATTACTCCATCTTTTAGTTCGAAAATCATATTTCTCACCTGGGGTTAATAACTGCCTCACACTTTTTTTTGCATTTTCATATCTGGAACTGATAAAATGTATATCATCTTCATAATCTTTTGTACAAGTTTTCTTTAAATCATTTTTCACTGCTCTAAACTCCACTGTTCCCGTAGCAACTTTTCTTTTAAATTCCTCCATATTTTTAAAATCTGCTTCTTTAAATTGACTTATCATATCTTTTGTCACTATTGTCCTATGGGCATAAATATCACCTGCCACATGAACCGCCACTCCCATAATCTTATATGCCTTATTCTTTTTCGTCATCTCGTCTACTCCCAAATAGGAAAAATAGCTTCTGCCCAAAAACATTTCAATTGCCTGCACGGTAGAATATTCAAAATGGTCTTCTACTTTATGCAGTCTTGGTTCAATGGAATTATATACATCCTGCACGCTTTTATTATTGTAATAGGCATGTGCAAGATTAATTAAAAACTCCATAGTATATTTGTAATTTTTTGAACCATGAAACCTTCTGTTTTTGAATAAAGGGTTATCCCTGGCAACGCAGTAACCATTGGGATCACACTGTGCCAGCTCCCTTTGATCCGGTACAACAGAGGCGGCATACATTAGTTTATATCCTCCTACGCCTTCCGGTATGGTCTTTTGATGGTCTTTTCCTCCCCATAAAGCTTTTATTTCCTCCTCCTCAAAAACCTCCACCGGTTTCTGCTCTGCACTGTCTGTTACTTTCTGCCCTCCTGCTGTATAGGTATCATACTGCTTCAACGCCTCTTCCACATCCAAAAGCCCTTTTTTAGATTCCGGGTCTATCGTTTTATTTGCCGTGTCCTCTAAAAGTCCCCGGACAAAACCTATGTCTTTTGACCTGTCTCTCTCCAGAATCAAAGATGCCGCCGCCGTTACCTGGGCACAAGCCATACTGGTTCCGTCTGCAACATCCATCCCAAAAAGGGGAGCGTCCACCAAAATTTCTTCCCCTGGCGCATAGATATCAACTTTCTCTCCTCTGGCGCTGCTCTCTGCAATTTCCCCTTTCATGCTGCTTGCCCCTACGGCAATCACCTCATCATAGGCGGCTGGATACTGCACGGCTTCCCCCGGCTCATTCCCCGCTGCCGCCACCAGTAAAATTCCTGCATCCTTTGCATCCCTCACGGCCCTATGCAAAATTTCCGAATCATGCCCCGTCCCAAAGCTCATATTAATAATGTCCATGTCATGCTCTATAGACCAGTAAATTCCTTTGACAATACTGCTTAACTTCCCTCTGTTTTTACTGTCAAGAACCTGGACAGAATAGATTTGGGCATCCTCATTCATACCCTGTATGCCCTCTCCCTCTGGCTTGCCCACTATCAGGGAGGCAACTGCCGTACCATGGCCTGTTCCGTCCTCAAGCATAACAAATCCCGCCTCACCGTTTTCCGTCACATGCTCTTCTACAGGAATATCCGGGCGATACGCCACTCCTGAGTCCAAAACTGCAATTTTAACTCTATCGGCTGCCCCATCTTTCACATAATCCTGTGCATGGACGGCAGAAAGGTTCCACTCTGCTGCCGGCTCTGCAATACTCCTGCTGTCCGAATCGTCCTCTTCTTCCGTTTCTGTCTTATCCTCCAGCTCTGTTTCACTTTCTGTTTCCTCTTCCGGTTCCATATTATTTTCCTGCCGGGTTACATCCTCCGATGCCGTTTCATTTCCCGGTTCTGTTACAACTCCTGGTTCTGTTTCACTTTCAGACTCTGTTTCATTTTCAGGCTCCGCCCCTGTTTCCGCCCCTGTTTTGCTCTCCGGTTCCGGCCGGGTACCCTGCTCTGTCTCCTCCTCTGCAGCCTCTCCTGTCTGCTGGATGTCACAGGATGCCGCTGCGTCAAAGAATATATCCTCTTCCACAATAATATCTGCTTTTTCTAATTGACGTATTTCCCAGGAATTTAAATCTGCTACCACAATTCCTGCATCCTGCATCAAAGTTTCATGGCTTTCTTCCGGAATTTCCTCATTTACAACTTCTGTTCCTAAAACTTCCTGAATGGCATCTATTTCTTCTGCCATAACCACATAGTTTTCTTCCGGGGTCTGTACTTCCGCTGCACCTGCATAAATATCCGTCTGAAATATCATTACCCCAGACAGAAGAAATGCTGTTATTCTTTTGTTCATAAATATTTCCTCTTCCCTTTTTTATTTGACCATATTTTATCTAATATAAACTTTTTATTATAAAATATAGTTGATATGGTAAAAAATACGTTATTATTGGTAAAACTAACCTTTTTTTGCCAAAATCAACCTCAGTGTTTTGAAAGATACAGCCACATAACAAAAGGCTTCCGTCACGCAACACGTGTCGAAAGCCTTTCTGCTTTTTTCAAATATTCTGTTTCAATGATATTTTCCACAATGCCTAAGAAAACGTAATCTTATAATTCTTTTCAAAAACCTCATTCGGCGGCAATTTCTGCCCCCACTCCCTCTCATTTAACTCCCCCGCAAAACTTTCCCTGTCGCACCTGCCGTACCAGGGCTCAATACACACAAAGGGCGCATCTCCCCCCGGCGTCCATATTCCAAATAAAGGCGCATCAAAACTCACCGTCACATAAGGTTTCCCCTTAAGGTCCACAAGGGAAACTTCACTGGCCTGGTAATCTTCGATAATATATACCCCCTCATCAAAGAAATCCTCCGTAAATACTGCAAGGCCGTCATGTAGTTTCAGCTCGCTTTTAGAATTTAGCATCAGCCCGTCTTTGTTTATCCTGGAATAGAGCACATCGCTTTTGGCATTTAATTTCATACCGTATCCCGTCATGCTCTCCTCCCCGTACATGGGGCAGTTGAAAGCCGGATGGGCGCCAATGGAGAAATACATCTCCTTTTCCTCTTCCTCATTGATTACCTTCCACATCACTGTCAGGGAATTTCCCGAAAGTTCATAGCCAATCTCTAAGGTAAAATCAAAGGGATAGGATTTTAAGGTATCTGCATCCGCCTTCAGCTGAAATACCACCTTATCCTCACTTCTTAAAATCATGGTAAACTCTTTATCCCTGGCAAATCCGTGCTGGGACATGGGATAGGTTTCCCCTTCATATTGATAAGACTGTCCCTTTAGGGAACCCACCAGAGGAAACAGCACAGGTGATGTCCTTTTCCAGTATTTTTCGTCTGCACACCACATATATTCTCTGTTGTCTTCCGCAGATTTTACCGATTTAAGCTCTGCGCCGAAACTCTCGATTTCCACCGAAAGCTGTTGATTTTTTAACATAACTCTCATATTTTAGCCTTTCTCCTACAACTCACAGTTATTTACGGTTCTTGGGAAGGGAACCACATCACGGATATTGGACATTCCTGTCAAATACATCACGCACCGTTCAAATCCCAGACCAAACCCTGCATGTCTGGCTGTGCCGTATTTCCGCAAATCCAGATAGAAACCATAATCTTCTTCCTTTAAGTTAAGCTCCCGCATTCTTGCCACCAGTTTATCGTAATCGTCCTCCCTTTGGCTTCCCCCGATAATCTCTCCAATCTGGGGAACCAGGCAGTCCACGGCCGCAACAGTCTTTCCATCCTCGTTCAGTTTCATATAAAAAGCTTTGATTTCTTTTGGATAATCTGTGACAAATACCGGGCGCTTAAACACTTCCTCTGTGAGATACCTCTCATGCTCCGTCTGCAAATCGGCGCCCCAGGAAACTTTGTACTCAAAATTGTCATTGTTTTTCTCCAATATCTCCACGGCCTCTGTGTAAGTCACCCTGGCAAACTCTGAATTTGCCACATGGTTAAGCCTTTCAATGAGCCCTTTGTCCACAAAGCTGTTGAAAAACGCCATCTCCTCCGGGGCATGTTCCAATACATAATGGATAATATATTTTAGCATGCTCTCCGCTAAAATCATATCGTCATTTAAGTCCGCAAAGGCAATCTCTGGCTCAATCATCCAAAACTCTGCCGCATGTCTGGTGGTATTGGAATTTTCCGCCCGGAAAGTGGGGCCGAAGGTATAAATATTTTTAAATGCCATAGCGTAGGTTTCGCCGTTTAACTGGCCGCTCACAGTAAGGTTTGTGGGCTTTCCGAAAAAGTCCTGGGAAAAGTCCACGCCTCCCTCTTTGTCTTTGGGAACATCCTTTAAATCCAGTGTGGTTACCTGGAACATTTCCCCTGCCCCCTCGCAGTCACTTCCGGTAATTAGCGGCGTGTGCACATAGACAAAGTCCCTCTCCTGGAAAAACTTATGAATAGCATAAGCGATAAGGGAACGCACACGAAATACCGCCTCAAAGGTGTTTGTCCTTGGCCTTAAATGGGAAATACTTCTCAAATATTCAAAACTGTGGCGCTTTTTCTGCAGTGGATAATCCGGGGCGCTTTCCCCCTCAATTACCACCTCCTCTGCCTGAATCTCAAAGGGCTGTTTTGCCTGGGGAGTTGCCACCAGTTTCCCGGAAACAATAATGGCCGCCCCAACATTTAATTTTTCCACCGCCTCAAAATTGGGAAGGGTATCATGGTAAACCACCTGCAGGGGTTCAAAAAAAGTCCCGTCATTTACCACAATAAAACCAAATGCCTTTGAACTCCGGATGCTTCTCACCCATCCTCCGATGGCAATGTCTTTTTCCAGATATTCCTCTTTCCTGCGGTACAAATCCCGAATGTTTACAAGTTCCATTTTAACTGTTCTCCTTTTCTCCATAGTTTACTTTTGCGCCGTCTGCTATTTTCTGGCACGCTTTATTTTGTAAATATACTTTTCTGATATATTTTTCTCCTGATTCTTTGTCAGCCCCGTATGTCTCATACACGGTGTCCACGTCTTTAAAGCCGCCGTTTTGTACCAGATTGGAGACATAGTTGTTGTACTCATCCTCATTAAACTCAATGTTCTCTTTCTCTGCAATGGCCTCAAATACCATTTCCTGTCTGATATTATCCTTCATGTTTTCCGTAATTTCTTTCCGAAAATCTTCTATGGTGGATCCGGAATTTTTCACATATTCCTCCAATGTGGTGCCGTTTGTACAGTATGTCTTTTCAAATCCGGCAATATACTCCTCCACCCTGGCATCTAAAAGCCCTTCCGGGAGTTCTTTTATCTCACATTTTTCTGTGACTGCGTCAATGACTTTCATGCGGATATCCGACTGCCGGGTGTTTTCTGTCTGGCTCTCCAATACCTTTTTTACATTCTCCATAAAAGCATCTTTCGTATCCTCTTGAAAATACTCTTTTGCTATGGCATCGTCCATATCCTCAAGAGTCATGGGCTTTTGCACAGAATTTACCGTAAAGGTAAATGTCACCTCCTGCCCGGCCAGCTCCTGGGACTGGTAATTCTCAGGAAAAGTCACATTACAGTCTACAGTCTCCCCCACTTTTGCTCCCTTTAACCCGTCGGTAAAGCCTTCAATATAGCCTGTGCCCCTTAAGGCATCGCTGTTTTTCGCCACATCAATGATCTGATGCTCTGCGCTTCCGCCTTCAAAAGCAGCCCCGTCTTTTTTCCCCACGTAATCCACGTCTACAATATCATTCTCCTCTATCTGGGTCTTTGTGTCATCCTTCACATAGGGACAATAGTAAGAAATCATCTGGGCCGCATAGTCGTTAATTTTATCTTCTGTCACTTCATAATCTGCCTCGCTTCCAATGGTGACTTCCACGTCTTTATAATCTCCCAGGGTCACATAGTCATTGACATCGTACTTGATATCCGTACTGTTCACTCCTGATTTTTCCCCCGCTGTCTCAGTTCCCTCCAGGGCATTTTTATCGGAAGATTCCTTGCCGCAGCCGGCAGGGACAATGCAAATCATACATAAGAGCAGCAACACTATCTTTTTTTTCATCATATTTACCTCAACTTTCACAATTACGCACGGTATAGTCTACAGTGCGGACAATAGTATTACCATATCACAAAATTGTGAAAAATAAAAGGATAACTGTGATAATTTCACCTAATCCTCTCAAATTTTGCATCTTAAGCTTTTCTAGTTTTGCTGGGCGAACAGCCAAAAACGTAATTTTGTTGCTTTTTGTCCCATTTAATGTTAAAATAATTTGCAGTTGTTAAAAGTAAGGGAGGATTTTGTCGTGTCAAAAGTAACGATTATATTGCTGATTATTGCTATCGTCATGGTAGCCGTTCTGGTCGTTTTATATTTCCTGGGGAAAAAGGCAGAGAAAAAGAAAGCCCAGCAGGACGAACAGATTGCCGCTGCCGCCCAGTCCGTTTCCATGCTGGTTATCGATAAGAAAAAGCTAAAGATTACTGAAGCAGGTTTCCCCGCCTCGGTGGTAAACCAGATGCCAAAGCTTATGCGCCGTTCCAAGCTGCCCATTGTAAAGGCAAAGGTGGGTCCAAAGGTTATGTCCTTCATCTGCGAGGCATCCATTTTTGATTCCATTCCTGTGAAAAAAGAAGTAAAAGCCACCGTCAGCGGCCTTTATATTACTTCCGTAAAAGGGCTTCACGGCCCCATTGCCCAGGCGGCCCCCAAGAAAAAAAGTTTCAAAGACAAACTTCGCAGCAAATATAAGGAAACCAGCGAGGCCCTGGAGAAAGAGAAATCAGAGCAGCAGAAAAATAAGAAAAAGAAATAAAAAAATTTTGCCAGTCCTTTTATACTCTCAGGGCTGGCAATTATTTTCTAAGAGCAAATCCGAAACTCCCCGCTCTCCTTGGACCGTATCTCCATTTTTATGGTACAGTCCGCCAAATGTTCATAGTTAATTTCCAGGGAATACTCCAAATCCAGGGAAATATCATTTTCCTCCTCCCGAACATGGATGGATTTTGCATTGATTCCCACCATAAGGCTCCCAAAAGGCGTCTCGTAACATGTCATATTCTGTTTGTCTTTCTCAAAAACCATATGTACATTGGTCAGCCCTTTTTTTGTGATGTCCACACAGTCGTCACGTATTTTTATAATATTTTTTGTGACACCCTCAAACCCTTCCATAATCTCATCATAAATCACATAATGTCTGCCGTTTTTCTTATAATAATCCCCTGGGGTAATAAGATCCACCGGCTCCATACCCGACTCCTGCTGCATTACCTGCAGGCCGCTGATTGTCACTAAAACATCCTTTGTCATCTTTTCCTCCCCTGCTCATTTTTCACAGTGTCCCACAATTCTTTTATTTTTTCCCAGTACTTAAACTTCACTGATATACTGCTCTCTGCCATTAGTTCCTCATATTCTTCCGGTGTAAGCACCGCCCGGAGTTCTGTCTTTGCGTCCTCCTCAATTACCTCATAGACACTTCCAGCAAAACACATATTGGGATACATCACACACCACCAGTTATGCCCTTCCCCTTCCCCTAAAGTAATCTGAAGAGCCTGATAACTCCCCTTGGGAAAAGTGTAAGAGCCGTATTGTTTTTGAGGGAAATCCACCTTCCCCACCCTTGCCTTTGCCGGATAGGAAAACCCCTCCCGGTTAAGGACTTCCTCTGCAATCCTGGTAATTTCTGGCAGATTCTCCTCCGCAGCCTGCATACATTCCGTCAGATTTTCCACATCCTGCATCTGCTCCTTCATATATCTGCCAATTTCATCCCTCACCTCTAATTTTACAGACTGATCCTCTTTACTGTCACTATTTGCCAACACATGAAAACGGAAAATGTCCTGGGAAATATCCCGCTGAAATTTCCGTACCCGGTACTGATAAGCCCCTGCAGTCAAAACCAACGCCAAAATTATGTAGATTACTATTTTTTTCCTGTTCATAAAATCCTCCTGATAGCTTTCTATCAGAAGAATTTCCAATTTTTGTAACTTTATTCATGGATTACCACATTTTGAACAATTTTATTATTTTCTTTGCCGCCTTGTAGTGAAGGGGTTCTAATTCCCGCAGGGCGTTTTTCAGCTCTTTTCGGATTTCTATGTGCTGGGGGCAGTGCTGTTCACACTTTCCGCACTGAATGCACAGGGACGCACTGCTCTGATTCTGTCTGAAAGCAGTGCACTGGAGATACTCTCTCCTGGCCCCTCCCTTTGTCTCGGAATAAATCTCATTATAGCAGCGAAATGTAACCGGAATATCTACGCCCATGGGACAGGGCATACAGTAACCGCACCCGGTACACCCCACTTTCACCGTCTTCTCTATCTCCGCCTTAACCTTTTGCACCAATTCCTCATCGGATCTTGTAAAAGAGCCTGCCAGCGCTTCATCTGCCGTCTTTACATTTTCTTCCACCATCTCCATGGAATTCATTCCCGAGAGCACGCAGGTAACTTCCGGCTGGTTATAAAGCCACCGAAAAGCCAACTCTGCAGGGGTACGTTTCTCCCCACTCTCCTGAAAAAGCTTTTTCGCACTCTGGGGCAGCAGGTTTACCAGCCGCCCTCCCCGAAGGGGCTCCATAATAATCACAGGAATCCCTTTTTTATGGGCATATAAAAGGCCGTCCCTCCCTGCCTGGGAATACTCATCCATATAATTATATTGAATCTGGCAGAAATCCCAGTCATAAATATCCACAAGCTGTTTAAACACCGCAGTATTTCCGTGGTAGGAAAAACCGATATTGCGGATTTTGCCGGACTTCATCTTTTCCTCTATCCACTCTATAATGCCAATTTTTTTCAGTTTTTCCCAGGTATCCCCGTCTGTGAGCATATGCATCAGATAATAATCAATGTAATCTGTCTTAAGACGCCTAAGCTCCTCCTGGAACATCTTTTCCACGCCCTCTATGGACTTTATCAGGTAATGGGGCAGCTTTGTGGCAATATAAACCTGCTTTCTGCAGTTGTTTCTGTTTAAAATCTCCCCTAAAGCCGCCTCGCTGCCGGGATACACATAGGCAGTATCAAAATAATTTACCCCGGATTTTAAGGCAGACATCACTTCCCTCTCCGCCTTGTCAATATCAATGCTGTTACCCTTTCTGGTAAATCGCATACATCCGTATCCCAGCACGGATATATCATTTCCTTTTCTGTCTTTACGATACTGCATTTTTTTCCTCCAATTCCTCTATCTCATCCAGCCACAGCCTTGCACTGGCGTCTGAGGGCATCCGCAAATCCCCCCTTGGGGAAACCGCTATGGTTCCCACCTTCGGCCCGTCAGGCAGGCAGGAACGTTTAAACTGCTGCATAAAAAACCTGGTATAATAATTTTTCAGCCATTTTAGAATTACTTTATCCTCATACACCCCGGAAAATGCCAGCCTTGCCAGACGAAATACCTTTTTCGGCGGAAAGCCAAACCGGAGCATGTAATATAAAAAGAAATCATGGAGTTCATAAGGTCCTACAATATCCTCCGTCTTCTGGGAAATTTTACCCTCCGATGGTGGAAGAAGCTCCGGGCTTACCGGAGTATCCAGCACATCGAGAAGCACCCCGGCCAATTCCTCCTCCCCGCAGGTATCGGCATAATACCGCACCAGATGACGCACCAGAGTTTTTGGCACAGAGGCATTCACCCCGTACATGGACATGTGGTCTCCGTTGTATGTGGCCCAGCCCAAAGCAAGCTCCGACATATCCCCGGTGCCAATTACCAGCCCGCCGTATTTATTTGCCACATCCATAAGAATCTGGGTACGCTCCCTGGCCTGGCTGTTCTCATAGGTTACGTCATGGATCTCTGGGTCATGGCCGATATCTTTAAAATGGACATTCACCGCATCTTTGATGGAAATCTCCAGAAAGTCCGCTCCCAGGCATTTTATCATGGAGAGGGCATTCTGGTATGTCCTGTCTGTAGTGCCAAATCCCGGCATGGTAACCGCCTTAATCCCCTTTCTGTCAAGCCCCAGGCTGTCGAAAGCCCGGACAGTCACAAGCAGGGCCAGGGTGGAATCCAATCCTCCGGAAATTCCCACCACCGCACATCTGCTGTGGGTGTGATTCAGGCGCTTTCTAAGACCCGCAGCCTGAATAGAGAGAATTTCATCACAGCGTTTTTCCCTCTCCTGCCTGTTTCCCGGAACAAAGGGAGCCGGGTCAATAAAACGGGTCAGCGTTACCTCCTGGGGATTCAATGAAAATTCTACGGAAAAATGCTCCTTCGCCTCAGAATCCCGATAGGGAAATGTCCCCATCCGCCTGCGCTCCTCCAAAAGTTTATGGATATCCAATTCAGAGTAAATCGTCTCGTTGGCAAAACGGGAGGATTCCGATAAAATATTTCCGTTCTCAGCAATAATATTGTGGCCGGAGTACACCAAATCCTGGGTGGACTCGTCAATTCCTGCGCTGGCATAAATGTAACCGCAGATTAACCTTGCAGACTGTCCTTTTACCAAATCCCTGCGGTACACATCCTTCCCCGTAGTTTCGTCGCTGGCGGAGAGATTTACAATAACATTCGCCCCTGCCATGGCATGGCGGATGCTGGGAGGCATAGGGTTCCACACATCCTCACAGATTTCCGCTGCAATCACAAGGCCCGGGATACTTTTCGTCTGAAAAAGGCAGGCGCTTCCAAAAGGTACGGGGTTCCTCCCCTCCATCAGTGTAATCTCCCCAAAATTGGGCTCCCCGGCAGTAAAATGTCTTCCCTCATAAAATTCATTGTAAAAAGGAATATGGCTCTTGGGCACAAGCCCTAAAACTTCCCCGCGGCTGATTCCTGCCGCCGCATTGTAGAGCTTTCCCCTGAAACACACCGGCAGTCCCACAAAGATGATTGCGTCTGTATGTTTAGAAAAATCCGCAATGGCGTAAAGCCCTTCCACTCCCTGCCTTAACAATAGCTCCTGGAAAAAAAGATCCCCGCAGGAGTATCCTGTCACGCACAATTCGGGAAAGACTATAATTTTCGCCCCCTGGCCTTCGCACTCCTTTATCCTTTTACAAATCTCTTCCACATTAAATTTTGTATCCGCCACCGATACTTTTGGGGTAACAGCGGCAACTTTTATATATCCGTCTCTCAACTCCTAATCTCCTTTAAATCCTCCGGGTCAAATTGATAAGCCCTGCTGCAGAACTGGCACTTCACCTCAATGCCTTCTCCCCCCAAAATCAACTCATCCAAATCTTTTTTGGGCAGGGTTGCAAGAGAGTGTAAAATCCGCTCTTTGGAACAGTCACAGCGAAACTCCACGGGAAGGGAATCCGTAATTTCAAATTCCATGTCTGAGAGCACCGCTTTCATGAGCTCCTCCGGCGTCTCCCCATTCTGGATAAGGGCTGTCACAGACTGCAATGACCCGATGTTCTTTTCTATCTCATCGATGAATTCCTCTTTGGCCCCCGGCATTAGCTGAAGGATAAATCCCCCGGCAGCTTTCACCGTGTTATCTTTATTCATCAAAACCCCCAGTCCCACCGAGGAGGGAGTCTGTTCCGATGTGGCAAAATAGTAGGTTAAATCGTCCCCGATCTCCCCTGTCTGCAGGGCTACCTGCCCCACATAGGGCTCCTTCATGCCTATGTCTTTTATTACGCTCATCACTCCCAAATCAAGAGCTTGTCCCACAGCAAGCTTTCCTTTCTCATTGGCAGGCAAAATCACATCCGGCACAAAGGGGTATCCCTTTACGTGCCCTAAGGCGTCTGCTGTGACAATAAGGCCTTTTGCCGGCCCGCTGCACTGAATCTGAATGGTGAGAATATCTTTCTCCCCCTTCATCATAGCCCCCATCATAACGCCCCCCATCAAAAGCCTTCCCAGGGCCGCCGTTATTACAGGGCTGGTATTGTGATGGTTTTTTGCCCTCTCCACCAAATCTTTTGCTGTCACTGCAAATATACGAATCTGTCCTTCCGCCGCAGTGGCCCTCACCATATAATCTGACATTCCTTCAATCCTCTTTTCTCTATGCATTTACAATCTCTGACTTCCAGATTCCCCTGCTTCCGCTTTTTTTGCACTCCCTGGCAATAAAATAGACCCTCTCACAGTCCTCCCTTGGAAGCTCCAGGGAATCTTCCCCGAGACACGCCACAAATTCCAGGCCCGCCATCTCTAAAAGCGCCCGGATTTCCTTTAAATCATAGCCCTTCTGGTAATGGGTCTCCTGGAATTTCTCATACCTGCCATCCTGGCCTCTCACAAAAAAAGTCATGTCATACTCGTTGATACGGCTCTCTGCATCATAATAATTTTCCCATATAAAGCTACATTCTTCCCTGTTTTCGCATATGGTATTCTCCCCCAGCACCACTTCGTACTTGTAAATGGTATTCATGTCAAAAATAAAAATCCCTCCGGGGTCCAGATAATTATTTACCAGACGGAATACGCGGAGCAAATCCTCCTGTTCTGTGAGATAATTTAAGGCATCACAGACAGATACCACAGCCCGCACCGTGCCGTAGAGTTCAAACTCCCGCATATCCTGGTTGAGATAGAGAATCGGTTTCCCCTCCGATTCCTTTTCCGCAGCAATTCCAAGCATTTCCTGGGAAACATCCAACCCTATCATGTCATAGCCTGCCTTAGCCAAAAAACGTGTCATCTTCCCTGTCCCACAGCCAAGATCTAAGATAAGGCCATCCCTTATCCCGCTTTCTAACAGCCTGTCCAGGAGATACTCTCCCCATATTTCATAGGGTACATTGTCCATAAAAAGGTCATAGACCTCTGCAAATCCACTGTACGCTTCCATGCGTCTTCCCCCATTTTTATAATCGCAAAATATTCTTTCTCCATAGTAACAATTTTTTCCGTTAAAGTCAAATACCGGAGAAAATGAAGATTTCAACATTTTCCCTGCATATTATTTCCCAAATTGGTAATTCTACCAGAGAAAAGAAAATATTAGAAAAGGAGATTGCTATGATTTTAACCGAAAAAGAAACTACTGCCTTAAAAGAGCTGCAGACTCAGGAGAAAATCTGCATGGACCACTACAACTTGTGCGCCGCAAGCGCAAAGGACCAGGGATTAAAAGATTTATTTTCCCAGATTGCCAAGGATGAGCAGGACCATTACAGAGTGCTTGGAAAACTTATGGAAGGAGAGATTCCCGCACTGCCGGAAAGCCGGTTGGATTCTTCCTCCTATCACCCCGCCGCTGCCTATGACAGCACCTCCAACCAGGGAGACAAACAGCACGACGAAATCCTTTGTTCCGACAGTATCGGCAATGAAAAAATGGTATCCAGCGACTACAATGCGGGAGTCTTCCGTTTTGGCTCCAGCGATGTAAGAAAGGTGTTAAACCGCATCCAGACCCAGGAACAGCAGCATGCGGAAATGATTTACAAATATAAACAGCAGAACGGCATGACAGCTTCCTGCTAACTGCCCAGAGAGAGGCATCCCTTGTATGTGACAAAGGATGCTTCTTTTTAAAGCAGCATCCCTCCGCTGTCTTGACTTTCCCTGTCCCACATTGTACAATAAATTTGTCCGATATATAAATAAACATAAGTAAAAACGTACTCTTTGCCACCGGGTAAAGAGAGAACGCGTCAAACTTCCTATCCATAGGTCTTTGGAGATAGAAAGCTTGGCGCTTTTTTTAAAGAAGAGAGGAAAACTATGAGAGAAAACACACTGTTAAAAGAATTTTTCCGCTATGTGTGCCTAAACATCCTTGGGATGATTGGCCTATCCTGCTATATTTTAGCGGACACCTTTTTTATCGCCAGGGGGCTGGGGGCAAAGGGCTTAACCGCCTTAAACCTGGCTATTCCCATATACAGTTTCGTCAACGGATGCGGTCTTATGCTGGGCATGGGAGGAGCCACAAAATATTCTATATTTTTAGGGAAAAAAGAATACCGGCAGGGAAACCGGTGTTTTTTCCATGTGATTTTGGCTGCATCCTCTCTGTCCTTGGTTTTTATCCTTGCCGGAATTTTTTTCTCCGAAACCCTTGCCCTGGCATTGGGAGCAGACAGGGAAGTGTTTTGGATGACAAAAACATATTTACAGATTATCCTGCTTTTCTCCCCGGCCTTTATTTTCAATGGCATCTTTGTGTGCTTTGTGAGAAATGACGGAAATCCCAGCCTTTCCATGACGGCAATGCTTGTGGGAAGTTTATCCAATATCATACTGGACTACATTTTGATATTTCCTTTACAACTTGGGATTTTAGGCGCTGTTTTGGCTACAGGATGTTCCCCGGTGATTAGCATGTGCATTCTCCTAAAACACAAATTTTCCGGGAAAAACCACTTCGGTTTGGAAAAATCCCAATTTTCACCGGGATTTATGGCAGGTATTCTGTCCCTTGGCATCCCCTCCCTGATAACAGAGGTTGCCTCCGGCATTGCAATGATTGTTTTTAACTCTCTAATTCTTGGACTTTCTGGCAACACCGGAGTTGCAGCTTACGGCGTTGTGGCAAATCTCTCCCTGGTGGTAACTTCCATTTTCACAGGAATCGCCCAGGGCTTTCAGCCGCTTGCCAGCCATTCCTATGGGAGAGGAAAGAAAGAAGAGATCCAAAAACTCCTCCACTATGCCCTGACTTTGGTGCTTTTCATTTCCGGGATTACTTACCTTGTTTTCTTTTGCGCCGCAGCCCCCATCACAACCGCTTTTAACAGCGAAGGAAACCAAGACCTGCAAAAGATTGCCGTTATGGGGATGAAACTTTATTTTACCTCCATTCCCTTTATGGGGCTTAATATTATCCTTTCCACCTATTTTACCTCCGGGGAACAAGCCCTTCCGGCCCAGGGAATTTCACTGTCCAGGGGATTCTTTCTCCTTCTGCCCACAGCCTTTCTCTTAGCCCGCTTATTTGGCATGACAGGGGTGTTTCTGTCCTGCCCTGTCACTGAATTTATTGTTTTTGCAATGGGACTCTTGTTTTACTGTAAGAGAAACCCTCCCATGCTATAAAAATTTTTTCTTTTTAAAATAGCAGAGGCTCACAATCACAATGAGAACACTGACTCCAAATACCACCGGGTAGCTGTATACCCATTTCAGCTCCGGCATATTTTCAAAATTCATACCGTACCACCCTGCAATAAGGGAGAGGGGCAGAAATATGGTGGTGACAATGGTCAAAAGCTTCATGATACTGTTCTGGCGGATTTCAATTTCCGCCTGATACACATCCTGAACCTGCATGGCATACTCCCTAAGCACCTGGATTTCCTGCTGAAGCCTCTGGCACCGCTCCATAAATAACTGGTATCCCCTGCCGTCTTTCACCTCCAGATAGTCAGAACTGTCCTCTGCTATGGCCTCCCCCATATTAATCATCTGTCCATAGTAACAATAGAAACGGGAAATTTCCTTTTTCAGCCCAAGCATCTGATAATTAAAATTACCGGTATCTTTTTTTAAAACCAACTCCTCCATATCCGCTATAGTGCGCTCTAACTCCGCAACATAAAGGGTATCCTCCTCAATAAAGGACATGAGAAATTCTGCTAAAAACCTGTCCGGGGAATATTTTTTCCCCTCTCCCCGCCGCACTATTTTTTCTACAGTTTCCCGGACAATCTCCCCCTCGTCCACAAAAATCATTTTTCCGGGAAGAAGATAGAGACTGAAGGCATACTGACGTTTTTCCTTTTTCTTTACGGGAATGTGAAAGGTACACAATAGATAATTGGCATGATGCTCTAATTTACAGAAAAAAACAGCGTCGGGATTTTGAAGGATGGAAAACTCCTCCCTGAGTTTTAACGCTCTGGCAAAACTCTCCTCATCAAAGATTCCAATTCCTCCATGTATCCCTTCCCACTCTTTTTTTCCAAGGGTTTGGATTCCCTCTTCTCCCAGGGCATAGTACATAAAATATCCTTCTTTCAAAAAGTATCGAATGTTATATACAGTTTTCTCCTCCCCAACCCGGATTTATGCAAAAATTTCAAACAAAATTATATTCTTTTATTTTTTCAGCGGCATCCCCTGCAATGTCCGCAGTCTCCGCCGCACTGTGATTTTCCGCTTTTCTTATCCTTTATCATACTCCGGATAATCAGCGCCACAATTCCCGCAAGAATCGCCGCTACCACAAAAGTTCCCATAAAAACCTCCTATCTGTTTTTTGCTATTCCCGCATGTAAATCAAACTCGCCTCTCCCACTGTAAGGACGGAACAAAAGATAAAAAAATCCCGCCGCACAGAGAATAGCTCCAAGGGTTCCCACACTTAAAACTCCGGTTAAAATAAATGTGCCTAACTGGTAAATACACATTGCCGCCCCATAGGCCAAGACCGTCTGGTATCCAATGGCAAACCAGAACCACTTCCTATTGTTCATCTCTCTTTTTATGGCTCCCATAGCCGCAAAGCAGGGGGCGCACAGTAAGTTAAACACCAGGAATCCGTAGGCTGCCGCCCCCGTCATAATAGATGCCAGGGACCCCCAGATTTCCGCACCGTCCTCTGCAACTTCCCCAAATCCAAAGAGCACGCCAAATGCAGCCACCACGTTCTCCTTGGCGATAAGCCCCGTAACTGCTGCAACTGCCATCTTCCAGCCTTCTCCTCCCTGGGTCCAGCCAAGGGGGGCAAAGATTGGTGCAATCACGCCTCCAATCATGGCAAGGATACTGGCATCTAAATCTTCCACCATGCCAAAACTTCCATCCCTCCATCCAAAGCTCATGAAAAACCACAGAACGATGGTGGAGAGGAGGATAAGGGTCCCCGCCTTTTTGATAAAGGACCAGCCCCGCTCCCACATACTCATCAGCACATTTCCCACTGTGGGCATGTGGTAGGCAGGCAGCTCCATGACAAAGGGCGCCGGCTCTCCGGCAAAGATTTTTGTCTTTTTTAGTATAATTCCAGAGCAGATAATAGCGGCGATTCCCACAAAGTATGCGCTCCATGCCACCCAGCCTGCATTGTGGAAAAATGCCCCGGAAATCAATGCGATGATAGGCAGCTTTGCCCCGCAGGGAACAAACGTGGTGGTCATAATGGTCATCCTGCGGTCCCTGTCATTTTCTATGGTGCGGCTTGCCATAATACCCGGAACGCCGCATCCGCTTCCGATTAACATAGGGATAAAAGATTTCCCCGACAATCCGAATTTACGGAAAATCCGGTCCATAATAAAGGCCACCCTTGCCATATATCCGCAGGCTTCCAAAAATGCCAAAAATGCAAACAATACCAGCATCTGGGGCACAAAACCTAAAACTGCCCCCACACCTGCCACAATACCGTCTAAAACCAACCCAGAAAGCCAGTCTGCGCAGCCTATTGCCAGAAGGCCTGACTCCACCGCAGAAGGGATGAGTTCGCCGAATAGTACATCATTTGTCCAGTCTGTCACAATCGTTCCAATGGTTGTCACAGAGACATAGTATACCAGGAACATGACTGCTGCAAATATAGGAAGAGCCAGAAGGCGGTTTGTGACAATTTTATCAATTTTATCCGATGCCGTCAATGTTCTCCCCCTGTCCTGTTTTGTCACACATGCCTTGATTATGGAGGAGATATACAGATAGCGCTCATTGGTAATAATGCTCTCCACGTCATCATCCATGGCATCTTCCAGTCTCTGAATCTCCCTGTCTGCCCTGGGCAGAACGGAAAGCAGTTCTCCAATTTTACTGTCCCTCTCCAAAATCTTAATGGCAAAGAATCGTCTCTGGGCTTCTTCAACAGAGGAATCCAGCTTTTTTTCTACCTCCCCGATGGCTTTTTCCACCTCATCCCCAAATTTATGTACCGGGGCCATACCTTTTTTCCCCGCCTGGGCAACCGCCTCCGCCGCTGCTTTCTCCACTCCTCTTCCTTTTAAGGCAGAAATCTCCACAACCTGGCATCCCAAGGCCTTTCCCAGCTTATCTATATAGATTTTGTCTCCGTTTTTCTCCACCAGATCCATCATATTCACTGCCATAACCACCGGGATTCCCAACTCCATCAACTGGGTGGTCAGATACAGGTTTCGCTCAATATTTGTCCCGTCCACAATGTTTAAAATCACATCCGGTCTTTCGTTTATCAGGTATGTCCTGGCAACTACCTCCTCCAAGGTGTAAGGGGACAGGGAATAAATCCCGGGCAAATCCAAAATCACCACGTCTTTTTTCCCTTTTAACTTTCCTTCTTTTTTCTCAACGGTAACACCCGGCCAGTTGCCCACAAACTGATTGGAACCTGTCAGGGCATTAAACAAAGTAGTCTTGCCGCAGTTGGGGTTTCCTGCCAATGCAATTTTTACTGCCATTTTTTTCTCCTTTTCTCTCTTTTCTTTTTTAAAATATGTGTCATCAATTTAAACTAACTATTGTTTCTCCCATCTTTCAATAGTAAGATATAACTAACCTATACAGAAAAAAAATAGACTCATTCCACCTCAATCATGGAGGCATCGTCTTTCCGAAGTGACAGTTCATATCCTCTCACCGTAACTTCCACCGGGTCCCCCAAAGGTGCCACTTTTCTCACAAATAACTCCACGCCCTTGGTAATGCCCATATCCATAATTCGTCTTTTGACTGGACCGGCACCGGAAAGCCTTTTCACCTTTACCGTCTCCCCGCAGGGAATTTCCTTTAATGTTTTCATAAGAATCCTCCTCTTCTCTTCTTTATAAAAAATTACACAAATATTTTATTGGCCATATCTCTCCCTAAGGCCACCCGGGAATCCTTGATATTCACAATTATATTTCCCTCCATGGCACTCACCACGGTGACAAATCCTCCCGCTACAAATCCCAGATTTTCCAAAAAACGCCTGGTCTCCTCTCTGCCTCCCACTTTTTTTATCCTGCTTTTTTCCCCTTCTCTCACCATAGACAACGGCATACAATCATCCCTTTCCCTGCAAAATGTATTTTTCTTTTCTATGTGGTTAGTATAATCTAATTCCCATTAGTTGTCAAGAACTTTTTTCTGTTTTTTATCCCATACTTCATCACTTTAACAAAGTGCAGAGGCAAATTTAGGACTAAGTGACGATTGCAAAAATTACCAAATTCCACTATAATAAAGGTAATTGATGATATTTAGGAGGTAAGACATGGAATATCAGGGACATATATTTAAAGAAATTTCCGTTGAACAATTTTGCCAGGTTATCGATTTGCTGCATCCTTGCATGGACGATTATCTGTATATCTACGACTTTCACAATGATTTCTTTTATGTTTCACCCAGTGCAGTTGAACGCTTTTCCATGCCCTCTAACAGTTTCCATAATGCTTCCAAAACTTACTCCATGTTTATTTATCCCAATGATTTTCATAATCTGAAATCCGATTTTAAGAAATATATTTCAGAAATGACAACAATCCACAATCTGGAATACCGCCTAGTGGACCAAAACGGCAAACCCATCTGGGTGAACTACCGGGGATATGTGGTGCGGAATCAGGAGGGCAGTGCTCTTTATATTATCGGTTGTATCAATGAAATCGGACGTCAGCAGAAGGCGGACAACATCAGCGGCCTTCTCAGCGAATCCAGCCTGCACAACTATCTGGACGAAACTGCGCATCAATCCAGCATCATTCTCCGCCTGGGACTGGATGACTTTAAGGAAATCAATGAAAAACTTGGAATCGAATACGGTGATATGATTCTTCGGAAGACAGCCGAATGTATCTCGGAATGTATAAGCCCGCACCAGCAGTTGTACCGGGTTGTTGCGGATGAATTTATCATTGTGGACAATACATGCAAAAGCACCGGGGAGGCTGTTTTGCTCTATGACAAAATTCAGGCACGTATTCACACTTTCGTGGAGGAAAACCAATACGAAGCCACATTCACCATCTCCTGCGGTATTTTAAGCTGCAATCCCAGTACCGAGCACACATATTCCAATATTATGAAGCTCTCCGAGTTTTCCCTGCAGAAAGCAAAACGTTTGGGAAAAAACCGCTGTTACGTTTTTGATCCTCAGGATTATGACAAATTTTTAAGGAAAAAGAAGCTGACAAAACATTTGAGACAGGCTGTATATAACGATTTTCAGGGATTTGAAGCCTATTACCAGCCCTTGATTGATGCGGAAACCGGAGTTCTCTACGGTGCGGAGACACTGATGCGCTTCACAAGCGAGCAGTACGGCACAGTCTCCCCGGGAGAGTTTATCCCAATCATGGAGGAAACGGGACTGATTATCCCGGCGGGACGTTGGATTCTCCATGAAGCCTTGCAGGCATGTAAAAACATTCAGAGGTATATCCCTGATTTCCGCATTAATATTAATGTTTCCTACATACAGATTATGAAAAGCGATATTATTGAGGAGATTGCCACCGCCATTACATACTATGATATTTCCCCCTCCAGCGTAGTTTTGGAGCTCACGGAAAGCGGTGTGCTGGATTCCGATATCCGTTTTGCTAAATTGTGGGAATGTATGCGGGAAAAAGGTGTCCGGCTGGCTTTAGATGACTTTGGAACAGGCTACTCCAATTTCCACTACCTGTACAATTTAAAACCGGACATTATCAAAATTGACCGCTCCCTTACCACTCAGGCATTAAACAATGAGTATGAGTTTAAACTTTTATCTCTCATGAGCGGTATGATTCACAGTATGAATCTTCACATGTGCGTGGAAGGGGTGGAGACGGACCAGGAATTATCCATGGTACTTGACCTCTCCCCCGACTTTATTCAAGGATACTACTATGGAAAACCCTGTTCCTACAAAGATTTTCTGGAAAAATATGTTCTCCCACCCTCCAAGATAATAGCCATGGGTGCAAACTCTTAAATAAAAAAAGCAGTTCACAGGTCCTGTGACTGCTTTTTTCATTATATTCCCTGAAACCCAGGCCGGAGCGGTTTTTCTTCCTACCGGTTTTCGTCCGCCAGTTTTTCAAATGCATCTTTTGACTTTTGGAAACAGTTTAAGAGTTTTGGAGAAAATGTCCCGCACTCCCCCTCCATAATCATGCGGAACGCCTCGTCTTTCGACCGGGCATCCTTGTATACCCGCACACTTACCAGGGCATCATACACATCCGCTATGGACACAATCTGGGCGGAAATAGGTATCTCATCCCCTGCAAGCCCGTCAGGGTATCCTTTCCCATCATAGCGCTCGTGATGATGGCGGCAGATATCATAGCTGAGATTGCCGTATATCTCATCCCATGCCCCTGTAATGCTTTTTAAAATCTCACTTCCCAAAATGGTATGAGTCTTCATTATCTCAAATTCCTCTTTGGTAAGCCTGCCGGGTTTCAATAAAATATCGTCGGGGATAGAAATTTTTCCCACATCATGGAGCACGCTGGCCTCCGAAATCATATCCACCATACCGTCGTCCAAGCCGTATTCCGGGTAGTTCTCCTTCACCTGGCGGGCAAGAATTTTTGTAAATCCCTTTACCCTTTGGATATGCTCCCCGCTCTCTAAATCTCTCCCCTCCACCACAGTACCCAGGATTTCAATAATCCTTACGTTGCTCTCTTTCAGCCTCTCCGCCTGCTTCTGAAGCATCCTGTACTGTTTACTGATCATCTCCGTCTGCTTTTTAACTTTGATCTCCAGCTCACTTTTGTACAAAAACAGTTCAACAATATTGTCCACCCTTTTTTTCACTAAACCGGCGTCAAAAGGCTTGTGGATAAAATCGGAAACCCCGTATTCAAAACACCTGCGCTCTGCCGCCGAGGAGGTCTCAGAACTGATAATCAGCACCGGGATTTTTCCTATATAACCTTTCTTTTCCAACTCCTGCAGCACAGCATACCCATCCATTTTCGGCATAATCAAATCCAAGAGAATCGTGACAATGTCCTCATGGTAAGCGTCCACCAGGGACAACGCCTCACTGCCCTGGCCTGCCTGTAAAATATCATAGGTATCACCCAGAATCATTTCCAACATATCCCGGTTTATTTCCAGGTCGTCTACGATTAGTACCTTTTTGCTCATAGTTATCCTCTTTCATTACAAAAGACTTATTTTATCTGAAAATTCAACCAACTTCTGGAATTCCTCATTGGATAACTGAAAACATTCCAGTGCCAAAGGCGAAAACATCCCTTCTTCCCCATCCATAATCGCCTGTACGGCAGTGTGATGGGTGTATGGGGTATGGTATGCATTTTCTGTAACTAACTCCTCATAGGCGTCCACCAGGGACACAATCTGGGCAACAAAAGATATATCATCCCCTGCCAGTTTATCCGGGTAGCCATTGCCGTCCCATCTCTCATGATGATGCCTGCAGATATCATAACAGTAATCGTAAAACCTTCGGTCGCTGATCTGGCTGAAAGACTCTAAAATCTCGCATCCAATCGTTGTGTGGGACTGCATCAGCTTCTCGTCTGCAGGAGAAAGTTTTCCGTATTTCAGCAGAACTTCATCGGGAATTCCCAGTTTTCCTATATCGTGAAGTGCAGTTGCCCGGACAATCATATCAATCTTCTCTTCACCCAGCTCAAATTCAGGATGGAATTCCGCCGCATATTTCAACATAATCCGGGTAAACTTCCGTATGCGCCTGGTGTGCTCCTTAGACTCATTTGTCTTATATCCCACCACGCTGCCAAGGGCATCCAAAATCATTTCATTGGTCTCTTTCAGCTGTTTGGACTGCTCCTGTACCTGGAGCGTCTTTTCCTGAACCAATGCCTCCATTTCATTTTTGTGGGTATAAAGGTCTACCACATTTTTCACACGGCGCATAACCACACGTTCAATGTAGGGCTTATATATAATGTCCGATGCTCCGTAATTATATGCAATC
This sequence comes from uncultured Roseburia sp., assembly GCA_947174805.1. Lineage (GTDB taxonomy): Bacteria > Bacillota > Clostridia > Lachnospirales > Lachnospiraceae > Roseburia_B. The sequence continues at coordinate 162,482 of CAMWKH010000002.1, forward strand.
TCCTCTGTCTCCTTGGAGTCATCCCCCGTAATTAATATAATAGGAATCGAAGCCATCATCCCGGCTTCTTTCATATACTCCATCACATCAAAACCGGTTTTTACCGGCATGACCAAATCCAACAGAAGACATGCCACTTTTTCCCCGTTGCTGTAGAGATAATCAATGGCAACCTGGCCGTTCTCCGCCTCCGCCACTTCATACTGTTCCTCAAACATTTCTTTTAAAATAGCACGGTTTATCTCCACATCCTCAGCAATTAAAATTGTTGTCCTCTCCTTCATCATGTTCCTCCTCCGTTTCAAATCTTCCCATTCCTGTCATTATATATTGTATGCGAAAGAAAAGGAGCGATTCAATCGGAACCGCTCCCAGTATTCATATCATGATCTGCAACTTTTAATATTTGCTGAAATCTCCCTCCAGAGAAATTACCTGTTCGTTGTCACTGTAGACACTGTCTGAAGTATCCACGAAGGAACTGCTCTGTCCTGTTGCCAAGAGTTTATACTGGCCGATGAGAGCTTTCAAAGTAGCTGCCTGGTTAGATAACTGCTCGCTGGCAGCCGCACACTGCTCGCTGGTAGCCGCATTGGTCTGGACAACAGTGGAAACCTGGGAAATTGCCTGATCAATCTGGGAAATTGCTGTTGCCTGGTCACTGGAGGACACTGTAATTCCGCTGATTAATCCTACAATCTCATCGATGGACTGTACAATCTCATCCAGGGAACTTGCTGTCTCCTCTGCAAGTTTTGTACCGTTAGCAATTTTGCGGATAGAATCCTCAATCATCTCTGCCGTCTCACTGGCCGCAGACGCACTCTTGGCAGCCAGGTTTCTGACTTCCTCCGCAACAACTGCAAAACCTTTTCCGTGAATACCTGCCCTAGCCGCCTCAACAGCCGCATTCAATGCCAGGATATTTGTCTGGAATGCAATGTCGTCAATCGTTTTAATAATTTTGGAAATGGTCTCGGAGGACTCGTTGATGCTGTCCATAGCCTCAATCATGGACTTCATCTGTCCGTTTCCTTCTGCCGCTTTCTCTTTAATGGTATTTACAAGAGTATTTGCCTCTCCTGCCTCGGTAGCATTATTTTTGGTACGCTGTGTCACTTCATCCATAGATGCAGTAACCTGCTCTAATGCGCTTGCCTGCTCGGTGGAACCCTGTGCCAGAGCCTGGCTCGCATGTGCCACCTGATCGGAACCTACTGCTATCTGGGAACCGGATTCTTTGATATTGCTCAAAGTGATATTCTGGTCGTTTAACAGTTTGCGGAATGACTGGCCTAAAACGTCCTTGTCGCCTCTGGGGCTCACCTCTATGGTTAAATCGCCCTGGGAAATCAAATCTGCAATCTTTGCCTGCTCTTTGATGGCATCCGCCATAATGGAGAATTCATCCATCAACTCGCCTAAATCATCGTTGTAAATTTTCTCACAATCCACATCCACATCACCCTCAGCAAGCTGTTTTGCTGCCACTGACAATTTCCGTACCGGAATGGTAATCGCCTTTATCAGCATAAAGCAATAAGCTAAGGTAATAACTACTGCAAGGACAGAAACGGTAACTAAGATAATTGCCATGCCGATTAACTGCTTATCAACAAGCTCACCGTTCTCCTCTGCCGCTTTCTCCATGGTAGCCATCAATGTCATCAAATTATCTTCCACTATGTCTGCCACAGCCACGCCCTCGTTTGTAAGCTCTTCCCGGGCTTCTGTAACTTTTCCTTCTTTTACCAGCCTGACAATATCTTCCGCCGTAACTATATATGTATTCATCTTGTCGTCAAGCTCGTGATACTGGCTCTCAATCTCACTGCCTAAATATGCAAGCCTCTTTTCAAACTCAGCAAAGTTCTGCTCCTGCTTTACTTTGTACTCTTGCATCTGGTTAATCTGCTCTTCCAGTTTTTCTGGATCTTCATGGTACATGTAGAGGGCATTTCTCAGACGGACCTTCACATCTGCAAAGCAGCTGTAGGACTCGCTGACATAAAACTTTCCAATGGCATAATTGTCATACCTGGCAGACCTTGCTTTATTAATATTGAAAGATACCCACAAGCCAACACCTGAGATAAAAATCATCAGGAAAATCAAGATTGCGCTGAACATGATAAGTTTGCTTCTGACTGCCATGTCATGGATTGAAAATTTCTTTTTCTTCATGGTAAATTCTCCTTTTTATGATTGTTCTTTTTCTTTAATGTCTTCTATCACATTTAAAACATCCTGCTGAATCAGCCGCTCCGGCTCCAACAGCAGTTTCACCGTGTTCCCTGTCCTAGCCAGGCCATATATATACTTGTTTCTCTCTGTATTTTTATGGCTTAAGGCAGGAGGAGGCATAATGTCATCTTCTAAGATGGAATCCACTTCCGCTATTTTTTCCACAATCAGACCAATTACTGTGGATTTCACGTCAATAACGATAATGCAGTTTCTGTCTGTGTACTCCTGTGGTTCCATCTTAAACCTTGCCCGAACATCAATCACAGGAATAATCTTACCTCGAAGGTTAATCAGGCCCTTAATATAGTTTTCTACTTCAGGTATCGCCGTAATCGGCTGCATGGTAATAATCTCGTTCACATAACTGATACTTATTCCATAATACTCTTTCCCTGTCTGGAAGGTCATAAACATGCCCTTCTGGCCGTCTTCTTCAAATTCTTCCACTGCTTCTAATGCTTCTACTACTTCATCCTTCAGTTCTTCCGCCATGTACTATCTCCTTTCCTCGCTCAGTATTAAACCGCCGATATCAAGAATCAGTGCAATGCTTCCGTCCCCAAGCTGTGTACATCCGGAAAGACCTTTGACTTTTTTCACATAAGGAGGAATAGGTTTCACCACAATCTCCTGTTCCTGAAGCAGTTTATCAATTAACACGCAAACCTGCGTACCCTCATGTTCCAGTACCACAACGATTCCGTCATCTATCTTTTCATGAGCGTCTGACAGATGATACCTTTCATTCAGACGGATAAAGGAATAACATTCGCCTCTTAAAACCAGATACTCCTCCCCGCCGGGTTCCTGTATCAGGGAATCCTCAGATACTCTCACAAATTCCTTGATGGAAGCTGTTTCAATTACAAATAGAGAATTCTCCACCTGAACTACAATTCCGTTGATAATAGCCAGAGTCAGGGGAATAATCAATGTCATCTCTGAGCCTTCGTGCTCCACGCTCTCAATGTCCAGCCTGCCGCCGATATCCTGAATATTTTTCACCACCACGTCCATGCCGACGCCACGGCCGGATAACTCCGTAACCTGTTCCTTGGTGGAAAAGCCCGGCAACGTGATGAACCTGTAAATCTCTTTATCCTGGAAGTCGGTAATCTCCTTGCTGCTGTCGATAAGCCCATTGGCCATAGCCTTATCGAAAAGCTTCTCTTTGTTCAGTCCCTTACCGTCATCCTTAACGCATATATAAACCTTTCCGCCCTCATTTTTCGCCTCCAGGGTTATCTTGCCCTTCTCCGGTTTTCCATAGGCTTTACGGTCCTCCACATCCTCCTCGATACCGTGGTCCACGGAATTTCTCACAAGATGCATCAAGGGGTCTGAGATATGCTCGATAATGTTTTTATCCACCTCGGTATTTTCACCGATAACCTCCAGTTCAATATCTTTCCCCAGCTTTCTGGATGCGTCGAAGACAATCCTCTTCATCTTCTGGAAGGTATTAGTCAGAGGCATCATTCGCATGGACATGATAACTTCCTGCAGCTCTGTGGTAATCTTAGAAAGCTGTGCCGATGCTTTCTGGAAATTTCCAAGTTCCAGTCCCGGCACCTTCAAATCGGGATTCTGCAAAACAACGGCTTCCGCAATGACAAGCTCTCCGATTAAATCCATAAGAGCATCCATCTTCTCCACATTCACGCTGATAATGGTCTGCTGTTTCGGCTGATTTTTTGCCAGGGTTTTTCCTTTCCCTGCCGCCTTTGTCTTGACCACATAATCACCGGGAGCCGGTGCTGCTTTCTTTTCCTCCTTGGGAGCAGGAGAATCATGCTCCGGTTCCGCCACAGGATCCAAATCATCACGGCCAAGGTTTACGACTTCCCTGCCGAAGTCCTCGGCGGTAATCTCCTCAAAATCAATCTCCTCCGTCTCACAGCTGCCAATCAGGTTTAAGACATCGTCTTTACCCGTCTTTGTCTGCAGAATCATGTGAAAGCCTTCTGCGAGAATAGTGTCGGAACTTGCCTCATTGGAAAGGATGTCGTCCGGTGAATACAAAAGATCTTCCGCAATCTCCTTTAAGGCATATGTAGCAGAGTATGCCCGGATATTACTCATCTGAGTATCATTCTTGTAGTGAATGACAATCTTATAAAAATGGCTGTCCGCTTCCGCCACCGGAGCCACATAAAACTGGGCAGGTTCTTCGCTTTTATTTGTCTTTGGAAGCCGAATGCCCTGTTTCTTAATCTCACCTTTAATACGGCTTAAGAATTCATCCAACTCCTCCAGCAATTTGCTCTCATCGCCGTCGGGCTCGTCACCCTCCTTGATTTTTTCAATCTCACCGGTAATGAAATCCGATACATCCAAAACTTTCTCCACCAATTCCATATGGGGAACATCATCGGGATGGGACTCCCTTAAATAATAGAAAACATCCTCCAGCTTATGTGCCACCTTCGTGATGTTCTCAAACATCATAATCCCCGAGGAACCTTTGATTGTGTGCATGATACGGAAGATTTCATTGATGTCGGAATCATCAAAACATTCTTCATCCTGTTTTTCCAATATAATGCCTTCCAGTTTTTCCAAAAGCTGGCCATTTTCATACAAATAAACGGAAAGCATACTATCTGTGTCTGTATTATATTCTTCTGCCATACTTCCTCCAATCTAAAGAATTCTCTTTTGCGCTGTACTTTAAATCAGATCCAGCTTTTTCAGCACTTTTTCAAACTTCTCCACATCAATAGGTTTCCCCACATAGGCCTCACATCCAAGGTCAAATGCCATTTTTACATTGCGCTCCTCATTCAGCGCCGTTGTCATAACAACCTTCACGCACTTATCCTTGGGTATCTTTTTCTGTTTCTCAATATTCCGGATTGCCTTTAGCACCTGATAACCGTCCATCACAGGCATCATCACATCGAGACATGCCAAATCGTAGGGTTCGTCGTCTTCCAGCGCCATCATAAAGGCATCTACAGCTTCCTCACCGTCCACCATCACATCGCATTCCCCGTATCGTGACAGTTGTTTATCCATAAATTTACGGCTGGCAAAATCATCTTCTGCTAATAAAATCTTCATCCGTTCCTTCTCCTTTCAAAATTAATATTTATTTGCTAACAGGCTGTAAACCTTTCCAGCAACCACTGACAAGGGAACCTTATGCTGTACCGCCCCGATATCATAGGCAACTTTAGGCATTCCATACACCACACAGGTAGCTTCGTCCTGCCCTACAGTGAGGGCACCTGCATTGCGCATGGCCAAGAGCCCTTTGGCCCCGTCGCCGCCCATGCCTGTGAGAATCACTCCCACCGCATTCTTTCCAGCCACTTTCGCAACAGAGTGGAACAGTACATCCACGGAAGGACAATGGCCGTTTACTTTATCCGTGCCGTTGCATTCTACCTGGTAAGCTCCCGCTACTTTCACAAGGCGCATGTGTTTATCCCCCGGTGCGATAAGCACCTGGCCAGGAAGAACCCTGTCGCCTGTCTGCGCCTCCTTCACCGCCACTTCACACTGGTTGTTGAGACGGTCCGCATACATTTTCGTAAACCCGGGAGGCATATGCTGAACAATCACCACTCCGGGAATATCCCTCTTAAATTTCTTTACCACCTCATAGATGGCCTCTGTGCCTCCGGTGGACGCCCCGATTGCCACAATGCGGTCTGTCCCCACATTGAGACGTGCAAATACAGAATTGGTTTCCGCCCGTTTCATTTTCCCCACTTTGGCTGTGGAGGCAATTTTCACTTTTGCCGCCAGCTCCTGGGTGAGAAAAGCGTTGAGCTGGGCTCTGTTTAAATTATCCGGCTTATTCACAAAATCCACCGCCCCGGCATCTAAGGCATCAAAAACCTTATCGCTTAAGGCGCTGATCATAACCACCGGCAACGGATACTGAGGCATAAGTTTTTTCAGAAACTCAATGCCGTTCATTCTTGGAAGTTCCACGTCAAGCGTCATAACATCTGGCTTATATTTTAGAATCGCATCCCTCGCCTCGTATACATCCTCCGCCTGGGCAACCACTTCGATATTCGGGTCTGCATTTAACCCCTGCACAAGCAAATTGCGAAAAACCATGGAATCATCTACAACTAATACTTTAATCGGCCTCATTATAAATCCCCTGCTTTCTATTGCTTTTAAACTTTCCTATATATAGATGGCTGAACATACTGAAACTGTGTTTTGTCCCGGTCAAGGCTCTCTGTAGTACCGATAAACAGATATCCTCCCGGCTCCGTAAAATCGTAAATCTTCTTAACAAGTTCGTATTTCGTATCATCCTCAAAATAAATCATAACATTCCGCAGAAAGACAACGTGAAACTTTCTCTTAAAAGGAAAAGGACTCATCAAATTAAACTTACGGTAAATCACTTGTTTCTTTAATTCGTCTTTTACCTGAAATTCTTCTGCGCTGATTTGTTTAAAATACTTCTGTTTCCAATGGGAGGGAATCGGTGCAATCTCCTCTTTTAAATAAACGCCTTTGATGGCATGTTCCAGTACTCTGGTGGATACATCCGTGGCTAAAATCCTGGTATCCCATTGGGAACTCTCGATACCGAAGTAGTCAAGGAGCACCATAGCCAGGGCGTAAGGTTCCTCCCCCGTGGAAGATGCCCCGGACCAGAGCCGCAAATCCCGCTCCCCGCCGGCCTTCTGTCTCACCCAGGGAAGGACCACATTTCTAAGATAGTCAAAATGGGTGCTCTCCCGCATAAAATATGTATGGTTCGTCGTCAACACGTTAATTAAGTCGACCGCCTCCCCCCCTTTGGGATTTGACTCGACTTTCTTGATATATTCATCGCAGCTTGCATAGCCGTTTCGCACAAGGTAATTTTCCAGCCTTCCGCCTACCAGCACTCTTTTCTGGCTCAAATCTATGCCATAATTCCCCTTTACATATGCTACGATCCGCCTAAATTCATTGTCGGTAATCACTTACTCCTGCCTCCCAAACATCAAGTTCGTGTTCTCTCTTGTATTTTATTATATATACACCTTAATATGATACCTCTTTTATATCTCTTTGTCAATGTTTTTACACGAAGTAGGTGCCTCCTATATCCTTCCAAAATAGGATTTATCAGGAATTTGCCTGATTCCTCAGGGCCTTCTCAATGCGCAGGCGAAGCTCCTGGGGATCAAAGGGTTTTAACACATAATCGCAGATTCCCAGCCTCTGGGTTTCCACAATGCTTCTCTTGTCGCCCCTTGCGGTAAGCATGATCACCGGTATGTCAGTGCCGTTTTCCATTTCACGTATCTGTTTCAGGGTCTCGATTCCGTCCATGTTATCCATTTTAATATCAAGAAGTATAAGGTCCGGCTTCTCGTTTTTTAAATACCTAAGGGCCCTGTCACCAGAATTTGCGGTAATCACTTCATATCTGTCCTTTAACTTCTGCTCCACTGTAGACAAATTTATAACACTGTCATCCACTACTAAAATACGCATTCGCATGTCATAACTCCTCCTCGACTAAACAATCCAAAAGTTCCTGCAAAAGCTGTTCCGCCCTGCTGTCCTCATACAGTTTAAGCTGTTCTTCTATCTCTGTCAACCTCTCCCTGACGTCTTCCAAAACGTTACAGCGCAGCAGGTTTTCTATTTTTTTCAGGCATTCCCTGGAACGGAAATTGAAAACCTGCTCCAAAGCTGCCTTAAGTTCTGTGATTAATGTATCTCTTGACAAGGGTATACCGCCCTGTCCCCTCTCTTCCTCCAAGGTTTTCAGGTAATTTTGTATACGTTCTAACTGCTTTTCATAGGCAGCCAAAAGTTCAGGGAAATTCCGGGAAATCAATTCCCCGTCTCCCCGCTCCGCAGCTCTCTCCTGCTCCAAAAACAATTTGGATAGTTCCAAGGCCCCGATATTGGCGGAGGCGCTTTTCAGACCGTGAACCTCCACTTCATATTTCCTGAAATTTTTATCGGCAAAAAGTTGTTCCAAAAGTTCCTTTTTACGCTTTCCATCTAAGACATAAAGTTTTAAAAGTTCCTGGTAATCTTCCAGGGAATCTCCGTGGTATTCTTGCGCCAAGTCTCTGTCAATCCCGGGAATGTGAAGTTCAGAAAACCCCGGGTCAGCCTCCCCCTGCAAAACATCTTCTTGAAACTCCTCCCCAAACTCCCAAAACCCCCACTGGGAAAGCACCTGGTTTAACTGCTCCCTGTGCAGGGGCTTCGTGAGAAAATCCTGAAAACCACTGGTGAGAAACTTCTCTTTCAACCCCTCCGTTTCATTGGCAGTGAGTCCCACAATCACAGGATTCTTCCCGTTTCCGCCGCACTCCCTGCGAATCTTTTCCACCGCCTGGATGCCATCCATATCCGGCATCATAAGATCCATAAAAATCAAGTCAAATTTTATGCCCTTCACCAGATCAATGGCCTGAAAACCACCCTCTGCCTCCCAGAGCTGAAAATGATATGTACTCAAAAAATCTTTGGCAACTTCCCTGTTAATCAGATTGTCATCCACCACAAGGACTTTATACGCTTTTGCCGCAAACATATTTTCCATATTTTATCCCTTACTCTTCCTACTGCAATATGTCATCCAATGTCTCAAATAGTCCCTTTATGTCAATTGGCTTTGCCAAATGCCCGTTCATGCCGCACCTTAAGGCCTCCTGTTTGTCTTCCTCAAAAGCGTTTGCCGTCATGGCCAGGATGGGGATATCGGCCAGCTGCTTGTTCTCAAGACTTCTGATTTCCTTGGTGGCCTGGTAACCGTCCATCACAGGCATCCTAACGTCCATAAGCACAATCTGATAATACCCAGGCTGGGATTTTTTCAACATGTCCACAGCAATCTGTCCGTTTCCGGCAATCTCTGTGGTAAACCCGGCATCCCCCAGAATCGCTGTGGCAATCTCCTGGTTCAGCTCATTGTCCTCCGCCAGCAAAATACGCCCGGTATATTGTTTTGCCAAATCTCCTTCTTTCTTCTTTTTCTCATTTTTCTCAGAATCAACAATAGAGCGGAGACATCTCCGCAGTTCAGACAAGAACAGGGGCTTGCTGCAAAATGCGGTAATCCCCGCTTCTTTTGCCTCCTCCTCAATGTCCGCCCAGTCATATGCGGTCATAAGGATAATGGGAACATCTTTGCCCATCTCCTTTCGGATTCTACGGGTAACTTCAATCCCGTTCATATCCGGCAGCATCCAGTCCACAACATACACATTGTAAATATCATCCCTGGCAACCGCCTGTCGCGTGCGAAGCAGCGCTTCCTTCCCTGAAAGCGTCCATTCCGTGCGCATTCCAAGCTGCCCTAACATATCCGTAACGCTGTCACAGGCGTTAAAATCATCGTCCACCACCAGTGCCCTGCAGTTTTTCAGCGCAGGGATACTCTGAGGTTCTTTCTTATCGGAGTTGAGCCGGAAAGTAAAGCACACATTCACTTCCGTCCCGGCCCCCTGATGGCTTTTCACCTCAATGGTGCCGTGCATCATATCCACAATATTTTTTGTGATGGCCATACCAAGGCCCGTGCCCTGGATGCCCGAGGTGGTACTGCTCTGTTCTCTCTCAAAAGGTTCAAAAATATGGGATACGAACTCCTCGCTCATACCGATTCCCGTATCTTTAATATTAAACTCGTAATTTCCACAGCCCTTCGGCGCCCCGGCTTTTTCTGTTATCCGCATGGTGACCGTGCCGCCGGTTCCCGTATATTTTACCGCATTGCTCAAAAGATTTAAGAGCACCTGGTTTAACCGAAGTTTATCACAGTAAATTTCCTCATCCACAATATCCACCACATCGATATTTAAATCCATCTGCTTTGCATGGATATCTGCCTGTAAGATATTGCGCAGCCCCTGAATAATATCCGGCAGGCGGCATGGATTTTCATCCAAATGTATCTTTCCGCTCTCAATCCGGCTCATATCCAGCACATCATTGATAAGGCTTAGGAGATGGTTCCCCGAGGTCATAATCTTTTTCAGGTATTCTTCCACTAAATCCCTGGAATCTATATGATTTATGGCAAGGGAAGTAAAACCTACAATGGCATTCATGGGAGTGCGGATGTCATGGGACATATTGGACAAAAAGATGCTCTTTGCCTTATTGGCCCTGTTCGCCTGCTGCAGGGCATTTTCCAGCAGCGTCTTCTTTTCCATCTCGTTTTTCATTTCCTGGTCTACGCTTCGGAACCCTAAAACAATATCTTTGCTCTCATCCCACTTTCCTGTGCGCACCGCCTTCGCCTGATAGTATTCTGTATGCCCCTCCGTAGAAATCCGGTAATTTACAACATATATCTTCTTATCTTCCAGCTCCTTTAACAGATTCTCAGCCGAAAGCTTCCGGCGCATCAACTCCCTGTCCTCCTCATAGACATACTCCTGTATGTATCGCTCTAAACAGCCGGCAAGGGAAATCTTCTCTCCGGAAGGCGACGCAAAAATCCCCCCTGCCCTTTTGTTGCTCCTCAAGGGCATCCCCATATCCGTATGTAAATCGAAGGAACAGACGATATTATAGTCTATACTTAAGGCATGCACCAGTTCCATCTGCCGCTTCTCATTTCTCTGCTCCTGGAGTTTCTGGGCCGTACAGTCTAAAAGAAAGCGCTGATAGAAAAGCTGTCCGTTCTCCTGTAAAAGTTTCACATTGCCCATTATATGCAAAATCGTCCCGTCCCTATGCTGTACACGGTAATCCACACCTACAGTGTCCCCCACATTCGTCAGGGTCTTGATGCACTCCCTCAGCTTTCCCTTATCTTCTTCCATCACGGTTTTTGCAACCATGTCAAACCCGTCTGCCATCATCTCTTCCTGGGATTCATATCCCAGTATTTTTAAGGCTGCCCTGTTTATACTGAGCACATGGGAGCCGTCGGCTGTGTGAAGCATTACGCCGCAGTCGATGGTTGTGAAAATCTTCTCCATCATCTTATTCTTTTCCAAGATTTCCTGCTCGTAAGCCCGCTCCTGGGTCACATCAATAGCCACACCTGCCGTTCCCATCACGCTGCCGTCCAAATCATAGAGAGGAGATTTATACGTCATCAGCGTGCGGACGCCTGCGCCTGTCTGAATCGTCTCCTCGGAAACGCAGGTCTTTCTCTTGGTCATAACTTCCCGCTCCGATTCGATACAGGCCGGGTCATCCTGCTCCACATCCCAGATGTACGCATGGCCCCGGCCCTGGACCTGCTGCTTCGTCTTGTTGACTACTTTACAAAAACTTTCATTCACTTTCTCATGAATGCCGTCCTTATCTTTATACCATACAAGATTGGGCACACCGTCAAGGGTGGTTTCAAAAAAGTGCCTTGTCTCCCAGGCATCTTTGCTCAATTTAAACGCCTGCTGCCATCTGAGAAAACGAAACTCTGTCTCCCCCTGTGACATAGGGCAAACCCAGATATCGTGTATCCCTCGGATGTTTTCTGAGAGAAATTCCGTCTGACTTTTATCTGCAAGCAAAATCAGTTCCGCATCCTCCCTTTTTGCCTCCACAAGCGTCCTCACCGTTTCCTTAACGTCCAAATCCTGTAAATCAGCTAAAATCACGTCAGCCTTTGCCGCCAATGCCTCGTCAGCCTTTACGCCCTCTGAAAATTCATGGGTGAAATGCTCCAAAGGCTGCATTTTTTTAATTATTTCAAATATACTGCACCGTCTGCCCAACAAATAAAAACGCACATGACAATGGTACATATCACTTCCTCCTTTTGTCTGAAATAATTTATACAAATTTAAAATCATTTGATGTTATTATACTTTATTTATTCCAGGAAAACAAGTATTCCCCTGGTATTTCTAAAATAAATATAGTTATTCTTCCTATTTTTCCTCTGTCAGCCAGTCTCTCAAAACACGGTCTATAATTTCCGGCTCTAAAGGCTTTGTGATATGTTCATTCATCCCCGCATCCATGGCCGCTTTTACATCCTCCGCAAAGGCGTTTGCCGTCATAGCAATAATGGGTATCTTAGCCCCGTCTGGACGCTTAAGTTTTCGGATTGTCCTGGTGGCCTCATGGCCGTCCATCACCGGCATCATTACATCCATAAAAATAATATGAAAGCTTCCGGGTGCAGAGTTTTTAAAAATATCCACTGCCTCCTGTCCGTTGACGGCAAGAGTGACATTTACCCCCAGCTCCGTAAGGATATATTCTGCAATCTCCTGGTTTAACTCATTGTCCTCCACAATAAGCGCATGTTTGCCTGTTATATCCACAGATTCCTTTTCTTTATCCTCCTCCAAAAGCCTGGGCGGCTGTGCTGTTTCCAAGGGCAGAACCACCGTAAAAACGCTTCCCTCCCCCAGTTCGCTTTCTATCGTGATGGTCCCTCCCATGCCCTCCACCAGTTTTTTCGTAATCGTCATTCCAAGTCCCGTTCCCTGGTAATTTGTCCTGGCTCCCCCCTCCTCCTGGGTAAAGGGGTCAAAAATATGTTTCAGGTACTCCCTGCTCATCCCTATTCCGGTATCAGAAATCTCAAAGCACATCTGGGCCACACTGTGTTCCCGTGAGAGTTCATAACATCTCAAGCTTACACTTCCCCCGGGTTTATTATATTTTACAGCGTTTCCCGCTATATTAATTATAATCTGCTTGATATGGAGGGGGCTTCCCACAAAATATCCCCCGGACATTTTATCCTCATCCTCAAACTCTGTTGTAAGCTTTATGCCCCGGTCCTCCGCCTGCCCTCCCACAATGACAGAGCAGTTTTTCAAAAGCTCCGGCAGATTAAAACTTTCCCGGGAAAATTCCACGTTGCCGCTCTCCATTTTACTGATGTCCAGCACATCATTAATCAGTGAGAGGAGATGCTGGGCAGAAGTTTTGATCTTTTCTCTGCAGTCCGCCTGCCGTTCCAAATCTTTTGGATTTCTCTCCGCAATATTTAACATACCCATAATCCCGTTAATGGGAGTTCGGATATCATGGGACATATGGGAGAGGAATTCTGTCTTGGCCTGGTTGGCCCTCTCTGCATCCTTTATGGCCCGCTGAAGTTCCCCGTTCTTTTTCTCTAAAACAAGATATGACTTTTTCCGCATCCGTAAAAAAACAAATCCAAAGATGAGAAAAAACACACTTAAAAGAGCAAAAATAGTAATCACATTTTTACTCTGATACAGATAGTCTACCATATTATAACTGTCATAGGGAATATTCATATACTGGTTAATGATATCCTCCTTCTCATCCTGGGATACCATTCCAAGGGCTTTATTCATAACCTCAAACATCACCGGGTCCGACTCCTTTGCTGCCGCTAAGGTGGTGCCCGACTGATACCTGTAATTTTCCCACTCAATTAAATTGGAAAACCGCTCATTTTTCGACTGGTAGTTATATTCTATTGTATTTAAAAGGGTTATATCCGCCTCCCCCCGCTCCAGGGCCTGAAGACAGTCTTTGGCGCTGTCCCGGTAGATTACCTCCCCGTCAAAATCCAATTTATCTGCCCAGTAAGCGCGCCCTTTCGTGAGCACCATCGTCACCTCGTCAGCCAAAACATAATCAATGGGGGATACAATCACAGAATTGTACGGCATAAACTCACATGTGGTTACAATCTTTTCATCCCCGGCAAGCTGCATGCTGTTGGAGCCTGCATAAAAATCAATTTCTCCTCTTAAAAGAAAATCTTTCCAGTACTGTTTTCTATCCAGAGGCACAAACTCCAATGGAATACCGCTTCTCTGGGAAACAGTCTTTAAAATATGGATATAAATCCCGTCATACTCCCCCTGGCTGTTTACATACGCCAAGGGTCTTGTATCCTTGTAAAAACCAATCTTCACCGTCTTCCCACGGCTGATAAAATCTCTTTCTTCCATGCCGAAGTTTTCCCGGCGGTTTCCGTAGTACCGGGTAATAAGTTCCTGTTCCAAAGCAGGGTTATTTATCTTTAAATTTTCAATCCCCCTGTTTATCTCATCTAACAGGGTATGGTTTCCGCGCCACGTAATATAGTAATAGGGGGCATAGGCAAATTTCCCAATCAGGCACTGTCCCTCCCAGACCTCCGTTAAAGTATGGGCCGCAATGTCAATTTCTCCTGTATTTAATGCCTCCTGCAGTTCCTGAGTGGTGCCGTACTCCAAAATCCGTGGATTTTTAATTCCGTTCCTGTGGATGTAATCGATAAATTCCTCTTTGCGGATATAACTTTTCACAACACCAAAGGTCATGTCCTTCATGCTTTCAAAATCTTCAAAAGGCAGGCATTTTCCCTTGTTGGTAAAGAGGCAGCCAAAGGTGTATCCGCTGGAGAGGGATGCGTAGTCGAAGATTTCCTCCCTCTCTTTTGAATGCTGGGCAGAGCCCACCAAATCCACCTCTTTAGCCTCAAGCATATCCAGGGCCTCATTCCAACTCCCGCACTCCACATATTCAATCTTCCAGCCGGTAAAATTACACAGTTCCCTGAGGTAATCCACATCCAGGCCCCCGTATCCATCCGTCTCCGAATAGACATGAAACCCTTCCATGGGGAAAAATGCCACTCTCACCGTGCGTATCTCTTGTCCCTGCACCATCATCCCCGGAAACATTACTGAAAATGCCAGCATCTGCATGAAAATCATTCCAAGGCAAATACATTCTCTTATACCCTTTTTGATTCTGATTTCTTTTTTCATAATAAACTCCATAGACTATTCAAGGTTGTTATTTTACCTTTCCCGCCGCCTTTTTCATCTCTTTTTTATTATCATACATCCGGTTATCCGCCTTCTGATACACCTTTTCTATCTCCTGTTCCATCTCATTTCCCAGGGCAAACCCACAGGCAATGGACATATTTAAATCTTCTATCTGCCGATTCTTTTTGCAGATATTTTCCTGAAACTGCTCCGTCAATTCCCTGACCTTATCCCTGTCGGAGGTACGGATCACCGCAATAAACTCATCGCCGCCCATTCTGGCCACCACCCCATGGTCTCCAAAGGTCTCTGCCAGCACATCCCCTGCGCTTTTGATTAAAATATCACCTTTCCCATGGCCGCAAGTATCGTTTACTGTTTTTAGATTATTTAAATCAAAGCAGAAAATTGTGTAATCATCTGTTTTTTCCTCCTGGATTCCCCTCATATATTCCATGCAGTAGCGGCGATTGTGCAGCTGTGTCAATTCATCGGTATAAGCGCTTTTTATCAGCGAATTTCTCTCCGCCTCCTGCATCATCTTCCTGGTTATTTCTATATAAAAAGAGAGAAACAAAAGAAAGATAAAACCCAGCACTCCGATACTGGACACCCCTTTCACCACCAAAAGGGAACTGTCCCCAAAGTACCTGTCGCTTCCGTACCCTGCCAGGTCATATCCGATGCAAAGGACAATCATCATCACGCCCAGAAGATACAGCCTGTTCTGGGCTTTGCTCCCCCTGAAATTCATGACCACAACAAAGAGGGAAAATATCAGGCAGAGTACAAGTAAAACTACCATATACTGCAGCATGGCAGCCAGATGGGCAATGTCAAAGGAGTGTAATGCCATAGCCACCCCAAAAAACACCACATAGGATATGAGCAGGATACGGTACAATACCCGAAAAATTTGTTTTCCCAAATTTACCACATCCTCACGGAGGTAAATCAAAAGAGGAAAAGGCGCCATATAAAAGGCGATATGCTCCATAAGGGAAATGGAGTACAGGGGAATGGCAAAAACAACCAGCACCCTGTAATAACACACAGTCCAAAGCCCCATGCACAAAGAGAAAACGGAAATACACAAAATTCTGATATATTTTCTTGAAAATACAACGGCAAATATTGTCATAGTACAGACAGCCAGACCGAAAATAAAGAGGAAACTGCCGAAAAACAAAGGCAGCCTGTTTTCTGTCAAAACCACCCGGTAGGCGTTTTCCCAGGGGTAGAGCCGTACAGAATCCAGCTTTGTGTAAATCTTATCCTCCGCAAGATACAGGTGGATTTTCAGCGTCTTTCCCTTGTATTCCTGGGGAAAATTCACGAACTGAAAACCGCTCCCCACAGTCTTATGTTCATGGACCCGGTCATACCCGTATTCAAAAACCAATGCCTCGTCTATGTAAACATGTACCGCCGAGTGCCTGACATAGAGCCTAAGCACAGCCTCCGTCAGTTCCCAGTCCTCCGGAATCATGCGCTCCATCACAATCCTGTCCCCTGTGCTGACGGCCGGAAAGTGAAAGGTATCCAGGGAAACGCCGTGAAATATTTCACCATTTATGCCAATGTCCCACCCGTCATCTAAGGAGACATACTCTGAAATCACATCATAGTCCTTTGTCAAAAGCCTGTCTATCTGGGGCACCCACACTGCAATACTCACTGCAGCAAATATAATCCATGCCGCTCGTATCAGATTCTTAAGGGAAAACAGTTTTTTTCTCATCACTCGACCTCTTTTTGTCTCTTGCAAAATCCAGGCAGTTCCTGCCATATTTATTATATTGTCCAAATAGATAAATTGCAAGTTTTTCTATGGGTATCCCGCACCAAATTTTTTTGCAAAGCCTTTATTTGAAAAGGATACCGGATTGCAAAAATCAAAAAAAAATGATATTATATATAAAAATTATACATAGCATGGAGAAAGTCATGAAGAAAAAATTTAACATATGGTTTCCGCCCCTACTGTTGGCCGCATTATTATCCGGATGCCAAAGGGAAAACTCCAAACCTTTGGAGAAAGCCCAGGCTCCCGATGCTGATCCGGTCAATCTCACTGTCTGGGGCGCCCAGGAAGACGAAGAACTATTGGGACAGATCTTAGAGGAATTTAAAACCCAATACAGGGGACAGGCTGATTTTTCCATTACTTATACTCCCCAGAGTGAAAGCACCTGCACCAACAGCCTGATGGCTGATCTGGAAAACGGTGCGGACGTGTTTGCCTTCGCCGACGACCAGTTAAACACCCTGGTGGCCGCCGGGGCACTGGAACCGGTGGAGAATCCAGAGTCTGTCAAGGACTCCAATCTGCCGGAAGCGGTTATGGCGGCATCTGTAAAAGATACCCTCTATGCCCTTCCCTTAACAGCGGACAACGGATATTTTCTTTATTATAACAGTGATTATTTTTCAGAGGAGGATATTTTATCCTGGGATAAAATGCTGGATAAGGCTGCCTCCCAGAATAAAAAAGTTTCCATGGAATGGTCTTCCGGGTGGTATGTGTACTCACTTTTTGGAAACACGGGACTCACCCTGGGATTAAATGACGACGGCATCACAAACTACTGCACCTGGAACAGCACGGAGGGCGAAATAAAAGGCATTGACGTGGCCCAGGCCATGACGAATATGGCAGCCCACCCTGGATTTTTAAGCACTGACGATGAAGGGTTTCTCCAGGGCGTCAACGACGGCACCATTATCGCAGGGATAAACGGCGTATGGAACGCAGTGGCTGTGGAAAGTGCTTGGGGCAATGGGTATCGGGCGACAAAACTGCCCTCCTACACCTGTGGGGGAAAACAGGTGCAGATGGCCTCTTTCTCCGGATATAAGCTAATCGGGGTAAACGCATACTCCAAAAATAAAGAATGGGCTGCAAAACTGGCCCAGTGGATTGCCAGCGAGGAAAACCAGAAACTGCGTTTTCTCATGCGGGGGCAAGGGCCCTCCAATAAAAACGCCGCAGCCTGGGAGGAGGTGCAGAACTCCCCTGCCATCACCGCACTGTTAAAACAGTCAGAATATTCCTTCCTCCAGCGCATCGGCGGCAACTTCTGGGACCCAGTCTCCAAATTTACCTCGGAGATTTTGGCGGGAAACCCTGGGGGGAAAAGTCTACAAGAACAATTAGACGAAATGGTTGAGGGCATCACAGCCCCATAGCATCCCAAAATATCCACAGCAGACATTAAAGGAGTACCAGCCACTATGAAACACATTACATTAAAACAACGTTTAATTATTCCCATCGCCCTCCTGGGCATGGTAGCACTTTTGTCAAATATTCTTTTTATTTTTAATATCCACAACGTAAATTCCAGTGCCGCCAATATTGCTGACGATTACATGGAGGGAAACAGCCGTCTGGCGGAAATCTGTCAGTCCTCCATGAATATACATAAAATGGCATTAAGCCACATTGTGGCCACAGATTACGATACTATGATTACCCTTGTGGAACAGATGAAGAAAGAGGAAACTCTTTTGGACGAAAAGCTTGCGGATTACAAAATTCATATCACACCTGAAGACCAGCCGGATTACGACGCCCTTCTCTCAGATTACGACTCCCTGAAACACGCCCTGGTCCACCTGGTATGTGCCAGCGCCAGCCATAAAACTCAGGATGCCTACGCCCTGGCCAACGGGGAAGTAGCCCTCTACGCCAATGCCATGAAAGAAGATATCGATACCCTAAATTCCTCCATCCGCAACCAGACCTCCCAGGCGAGGAAACGCCTATCCATGGTGTATCTAATATCCCTGGCCGTTGGTATATCTGGAGCTTTCATCTGTATCTCTTTGGTTTTTGCCGACCTGAAACTCATCACCAATTATGTGGTGATTCCGGTAAAGAGCATTATTCAAACCATTCAGGAAAGTTCCGGGCAAATCCACAATATGACAGGTGAAGTTCTGAAACGGACGCATGCTTCCAAGGGGAGCGCTTCCGGCCTCTCCGCCCTTGCCGGGCAGTTATCCTCCACCATACAGGAAGTGGCGGACAATGTATCCCAAATCAATGAAAATACGGAAAGCGTTATGTCCGATGTGCATAATATAGCGGAGGAATGCAGCGCCATCACCGATTATACCGTCCACATGAACGACCGGGCCCAAGAGATGCAGCAGTCCGCCCAAAACAGCGCCGAGATTACCGGGGCAAAAGCGGAACAGATTTTAAGCTCTTTAAACGACGCCATAGAAAAGAGCAAAAGCGTGGACCAGATTAAAACCCTCACCGGGGAAATTCTTGCCATCTCCCAACAGACGCAGCTCATCTCCCTAAATGCCTCAGTGGAAGCCGCAAATGCCGGGGATGCCGGCAAAGGTTTTGCCGCTGTTGCCAGGGAAGTCCGGGATTTGGCCAGTTCCAGCCAGGAGACCGCAAGCCGGATTCAGGAAGTCAACACCGTGGTCACTGCCGCCGTATATAACCTCTCCAAACATGCACAGCATCTTGTGGATTATATGAATGAGTCTGTCCTTACGGAATTTCAGGCATTTGTGCGCTCCGGCAGCCAGTATAAAGAGGATGCCGCCTACATCCGCCGCATCATGGACGACTTCCAGAGCAGGACAGAACACCTAAAACTTTCCATGTCGGGAATCGCCCAGTCCATCGGCACCATCACAGACGCCATCAACGAAGGCGCCAACGGTATCGCCGGAGTTGCAGGAAACACCAGAAACCTTGCCGATGATATGGAAGATATCACACAGCGCATGGGTATCAACCAGGAAGTTGTGAAAGGATTGGAAAAGGAAACAGTAGTTTTTAACAATTTATAGACAGATAATACTATTTTTTCAGGAGGATTGTTATGAAATTTCTGAGAAACCGAAAACTTGCTACCCGCATCAGTATCATTACCACAGGTATAACTTTTATGGGCATGCTGGCACTGTGGTATATTGTATCTACAAGAATTGCCACGATGGTTGAAAATGATATCACCAACCAGATGATTGACGCCGTGGAATCCAGGGCATCCATTATCAATGACTATGTGTCCTCAGCCGAAGAATATATGACAGCCTTTGCACTGGGGAGTGAGGTCAGGGAACTCCTTCACAATCCCAACGACCCTGTGCTGCTGCAGAAAGGACAAAAATATACCGAAGATTTTGCATCGGTAAAAGGAATTTTTGAAGGGCTGTATATCGGCACACCCGATACCTATATTCTCACCCACACTTCTCAGAAAGCCATCGGTATCACCACAAGGTCCGGCGAGTCTTTGGAGGAATTCCAAAACACGATTCTGGCCAGTCCTACCCTCACCAATCTAGGGATCATGGAGTCCCCGGGAACCGGGAGCATGATTCTCTCCATGTATTATCCTATCTTTGAAGGCCAGAAATGCATCGGCTATGTAGGAGCCGGCGTCTACGCCAGCCGCCTGATGGATGTATTGCTGGGATTAAATATCGAAGGCCTGCCCAACAGCGAATATGTATTTATAAATGCAGATACAGGCTTGTATCTTTACCATGAAGACGAATCTATGTTAAACACCAAAACAGAGGACACTGGCTATCTCCATATCATGGAGCAGGTTAAGACAAATGGGGACACACAGGCAGGCACTCATACCTATGTGGATGAAAATGGAGTCTCCCAGCTTGTGACTTACAAATATCTGAAAGACAGAAACTGGATTTTTATGGTTCGGGATGATGCGGCGGAAGTTTACGGAAAAGTATCTGCCATAGGTAAAACCGTAGGTGTTTTGTGCGCCGGTGTGGCGGCTGTAATTGTACTTGTGACACTGTTAATCCTCCACAGGGAAAGCAGGGCGTTAATGGTAATGGAACGCGCTATCCGGCGCCTTGGCAACCTTGAACTCTCCGCAGACCGGGATTTGGAACGATTCTACGGCAGGAAAGATGAAATCGGCATGATAGCCCAGACAATCCACCACGTCTGTGACTGTCTGCGAAAAACCATTGATGATATCGGCCGGATTTTAGGGGAAATGGCAGAGGGAAATATTTCCGTGGACGTAACAAAAAATGAGTCCTACTACATTGGCGATTTTAAAGTTCTGGCGGAAAGTCTAAAAAGCATCCGCACCCACCTGTTGGATGTTATGCGTAAAATCACCCAGATTGCAAACCAGGTAAATCACGGGGCAAACCAGGTGTCATCCGGGGCCCAGGCACTGTCCCAGGGAACTATGCAGCAAAAGGATTCTATGGATAAGCTTGTATCCAATGTTACAGATATCACCGCACAAATCCAAAACAGCGCCCTGCGCTTAGGCAACGCCAGCGACCTCGTAGCCAGAGCCACAGGTTATGCCTCCGAGGCTGACACTAAGATGGAGCAGCTCATTGCCGCCACAAGAAATATTGACCAGTCCTCAGCACAAATCAGCAGCATCATAAAAACCATTGAGGATATCTCTTTCCAAACAAATGTCCTGGCGCTAAATGCCTCCGTTGAGGCGTCCCGTGCAGGTGTTGCAGGAAAAGGGTTCTCTGTGGTCTCCGATGAGGTGAGAAACCTGGCCTCCAGGTCCGCCGAAGCTGCCAGAAGCACCAACACCTTAATCGGACGCTCCATTCATGATGTGAAAACGGGCACGGAATCCACAAACCTGGCAATCTCCGCCATGCAGGTCATCAACGAATGTATCCAGTCCATTAAGATGCTTATGGATGATATTTCACTTGCCAGCGTCCAACAGTCGGAAATGATTGTCTCTGTGGAAAACAGCATCAAAGAAGTTTCCCAGGTAATACAGGCAAACTCTTTTGCCGCCCAGGAAAGCGCTGAAATTTCCACTGAACTCTCCAACCAAGCCAGGACACTGAATCATCTGATTGGGCAGTTCCAAATCCGTGAATGATTCCATAAAAAAATCAGCTCCGCCAGGGAACGTATCATGTAATTGATACATACCTTAGGGAGCTGATCTTTTTATTTCGTGAAAGGTTCTTTACTCTTTTCCATTCCAGCAATAAGTACACAATTTGCACTTATCCACTCCTGTGGCATCCAGCATATCATCCAGCCGGTTAAAATGCAGGGAGGTAAATCCCTGTTCTTTGCGCATCTCCTCCACCATCTTTTCATATCTCTCGGAATTAGGGTCCGCATACTCCGCCAAAATTTCTTCCGTCACATTTCCATTCTCCAGGTTATCAATCACCCGGCGGGAAAATAAATCCATATCCGAGGTGGAACGGGAAAAATTCAAATATTTACAGCCATACAAGATCGGCGGGCAGGCAGGACGGACATGCACCTCTGTGGCTCCGCTCTGATAGAGAAACTCCACGGTTTCCCGAAGCTGGGTTCCCCTTACAATGGAATCGTCAATTAAAAGCATGCGCTTGTCCCAAATCAAATCTTTCACTGCCAAAAGCTTCATTTTTGCAATGAGGTCGCGTTTGCTCTGGATGGTTGGCATAAAAGACCTGGGCCATGTGGGCGTATATTTAATAAAGGGCCTGGAAAAAGGGATTCCGGATTCATTGGCATATCCGATTGCATGGGGAACGCCGGAGTCCGGGACTCCCGCCACAATATCCGGTTTCACGTCATCCCTCTGGGCCATCTTCCTGCCGCAGTGGTAACGCATCTGCTCCACATTCATCCCCTCATAGGAGCTGGCGGGATATCCGTAATACACCCAGAGAAAAGTACAGATTTTCATCTCATTTCCAGGTTCGCACAGGGAAACACAGTCTTTATCCGTCACCAGGACAATCTCCCCGGGACCTAATTCTTTATAATCGGAATAGCCCAGGTTGTGATAGGCAAAATTTTCAAAGGAAATACAAAATGCCCCCTCCTTTTTGCCAATCACCACCGGCGTTCTGCCATATTGGTCTCTTGCGGCATAGAGCCCTGCCTGGTTCATGAGAATCAAAGACAGGGAACCTTCCACGGATTCCAGGGCATAGCGGATGCCCTGGGTTAAGTCCTCTTTCTGATTAATCAACGCCGCCACCAGTTCTGTGGCATTGATCTCCCCACCGCTCTGTTCCATAAAATGCGAATGGCCGCCGTCAAAAAGCTTTTGTATAAGGCTTTCGCTGTTATTTATCTTTCCCACCGTAGTGATGGCATAAGTGCCGTGGTGGGAACGTATCATAAGCGGCTGGGGCTCATAGTCCGAAATACACCCGATTCCATACCACCCTTTCATCTCATTCACATCTTTGTCAAATTTGGTCCGAAAGGGAGCATTTTCAATATTGTGAATGGCCCGGTTAATCCCGTTTTCCCCATACACCGCCATGCCTCCCCGTCTCGTTCCCAGATGGGAATGATAGTCAATTCCAAAAAATAAATCAAATACACAATCCTGTTGTGATGCCACTCCAAAAAAACCGCCCATGTATTTATCCTCTTTTCTTTCAATTCAAGGAATATTATACATGGTTTCTATGGCATTGTGCAAGAATTTGATGATATATTTTCACAAAATTCTTGATGTTTCTTTACAATCTCAAAAAAATCTGCCTTTGAAATGTCATATTTGGATACATCCCGAAGAATTGCCGAGGGATGGTATGTGGAAAGGGCAGGTATTTATATGTTGTTCTATGTCATTCCATGTATATTGCATAAGTTCTCCTTTGTCATATATTGATAACCAAAATAGGAATCCTCTCACACCGGCAGGCTGTCCCTCACACAGAGCACGCCCCAGCCCACCTGGGGATTGGGATACGCATCAAAGGCCGGAAGTTCCCTCACTCCCCTTAAAAGATAAGCCTTTAACTTTTCTCCGTATAAAAAAACATCCCGTCCATCCACAATTCCATACTGCATCAAAAGCGCCGCACTTCCCGTAACAAAGGGCGCCGCCATGGAAGTCCCGCTTCTTGCCGCGTACCCCCCTCCCGGGGAGGCAGACATAATATCTACCCCGGGAGCTGCCAAATCAGGCTTCGCCTGGTCGGTCCATGCCGTAAAGCCCCTGCCGGAAAAAGGAGCCGCACTGTCTGTCTGGGAATCGTAGGCCCCTACGCTGATCACTCTGTCGGCGGTGGAGGGAATCGTTAAGGTACGGATCTCCGAGGGGTAGGGAAAGCCTGTGATATCATTTAATGTTCCCCCGGAGGGCAGCCAGAAATCGTAAGTGCCGTCTAAAATCCGCCCTGCAGTAAGCTTAAACTTCCACAGGCCGGAGGGAATATAATTTTCCCTGGGTATAAAATCAATATAAATTTCCTGGTAGATACTGTAAGGGGATGGCTCCCCGTAGTAGACTAAAAGCCGCAGGGCATCAAAGTCTGCCCGCAAAGTTCCCCGGCCCAAAAGAACCCCGGTGCTTCTCCCGTTGGGAAGAAAAATCTCCAGGCGGATGTCGTCCTGATAACGCTTCCACATCTGGACATTCAGCCTAGCCTCAAAGCTGCTGACGGAAAGTTCCACCTCATTTGTTTCCCCGGAGGAAATTTTCCCGGTAAAATGCTTGTTGCTCACCCCCTCATTTCCGGTTCCCACCACAATACTGCATTGATGATGATTGGACATATCATTTAAAAACGTCTCAATCAGGCTGCTGCCGCTGTGGGAGCCGTAATTATTTCCAAAACTTAGATTTATGGCCACAGGCTTGCGAAGACGTTCCGCCTCCCGGATACAAAAGTCCACTGCTGTCATCAGCTCCGTGGTTTTGGGAAATCCCTCCTCACCGGAACTGCCAAGCTTTACCACCAAAAGTTCCGACTCATAGGCCACCCCCCGGTATCTGCCCATGGAAGCCCTGCCAAGCCCCGCCGCAATCCCTGCCACATGGGTGCCATGGCCGCTTACATCCCTGCTGGGCACGATTTTCTGTCTGTCCCTGTCATTTCCCTGGGACAGGGCCTGATTTAGCATCTCATTGGTAAAAATCACTCCTCTGCCATAGGGTTTGGGCGGCTCATAGGTAATATTCCCGTTTAACTCCGTTTTCGTATCATTGAGACGGCCGGCGTCTAATGTCTGATCCCAGAGTTTTAAAATTCTGCTGGTGTTGTTTGGATAAATAAAATCCGGATGGGCATAGTCGATGCCGCTGTCAATCACTGCCACCAAAACTCCTTTTCCCGTAAGATTAAGAGTCCCCTCCACTCCAATATCCCCGCTTCCTGTCTGGGGAGACTGTACCTGGGTAATACATGAGGCTCTTTTTGCCGCATTTACAGCAAAAAAGAGCCTCTTTGGTTTCTCCATATAAATAATATTTGTAAGCTTTGATACCGGCTCCACCAGCGCTTGAGGTAAAGTTAAAATGGCATAGGACTGATTCAGGGGTACAATCCCAATCTGCTGCCTCAATGGCTCCCCCACACTTTCCCCTAGGGCCTCTATCTGCTCCAAACCATCTGCGGTATGCCGCACAATTACCTCCCAGGTGTTTGTGGCCGGGGAATAGCCCACATTTAAGTTCAGGGATTTCTGCCTCTCCTCCTCCGTGGCACTGAGAGCCAGATCTAAAAGATTTTCCATTTTTCCGTTTGTCATATTTTTTCCCTAGAAAAGTACTTGCTCTATCCTATGCAGACAAGGCGTAAAACAGAACAAACCTATTGGGATAAAACCACCCCGTCCTTAATCTGAATCCCGGGGGATAGTCCTTCCAGATAAGAAAAAAACTCCTCACGGTTCTCGTACTCCACCGTCTTTGCCCCAGCAGCATAGGCGGGTATCAGGGATATCTCTTTTTCCCCCTCTGAACTTTTTAATTTTACCAGCATGGTCTTTTCAATACTCTGGTTAAAAATATAATTTCCCAGGCCGTAAAATATCAGGCTGCCGTTATAACTCTCAATCCCCTGCAAATTGTGGGAATGGCTGCCCAAAATAAGGTCCGCCCCTGCGTCCGCATAGGCGTGGGCCAGATAGGTCTGATGCTCCTCAAGTTCCGTGGTATGTTCCACTCCCCAATGGACATAGACAATCACATAGTCACAGAGTTCCTCTGCCCTTTTTATGGCCTCCACCAATGCCGTCTCGTCATAAGTGGTAAACACTCCTGGCTGCCGGTTTTCTATATTCCACTCCGGCACCGGAATCACCCGGGAAGCAGAGAGAATCCCGTAGGTCTCCCCGTTAAAATCGTAGGTCTTAAGGGCAGATGCCTCCTCCCTGGTATTTCCCGCCCCCACATAGGCAATTCCGGTCTGTTCCAAAGTCTCAAAAGTTTCTTTCAGGCAGTCTGTGCCGTAATCCAGAACATGGTTGTTGGCAAGACTTACAATATCCACTCCCATATCTTCAAAGAGAGACACATAAAAGGGATTGACCCGGAAGGTGTACTGCTTGTCTTCCATCGGCGTGCCCACCGTTCCAAAGGGAAACTCTTCGTTTACCATACAGAGATTGGCCCCCTGCATTTCCTCCAAAAGACTTGGGGAGATGACACCGTCAATTCCCTCCCCGTCATAATTAGCTTCCACATGACGGCTAAGATACACATCCCCGGCAAACACAAGAACGCTCTCCCCATCCCCCTGCTCCTCGGTGGTTCTTTCCTCCAAAGACACATTCTCCCTCTGCGCATCCTCAACCAGCACATCCCCAACAACACTCCCTTGGGAGGATGCCTGCATCTCTTTCTCTTTTGCTTTTTGTTTCTCCTTTTTGGCTTCTTCCTCCTTCTGGTGTTTTTCCTTTTTTTCCAGATAAAAAACTCCAGTAAAAATCAGCATCCCGGCAAAGCATACCAAAAGAAGGGACAGAATCCAACCTGTTTTTTTCATCATTTTACGCTATAGAAAACTGATATACCGTCCTTGTGCGGTAAGTCTCTCCTGCCTTTAAAATAGGGGACTCAAACACTGAATTATTCACAGCATCCGGGCAATACTGGGATTCCAGGCAAAAACCGTGGCGGTCCCTGTAGGCTGCTCCCCCTTTTCCCGCCTGGTCCCCAATAAAATTCCCTGCGTAAAACTGTACGGCAGGAGCGTCTGTGTAAGCCTTCATATGTATGCCGGTTTCTTCGCTTATCGCCTCCGCCATAATCCTGTAGCCCTGGCCGTCCACGACAAAATTGTGGTCGTAACCGCCTCCGAATTTTAACTGCTCATCCTCGGCGTCAATCTCTTTACCGATTGTTTTAAATTCCGTAAAATCCATGGGCGTACCTTTCACGTCCCGCATTTCCCCTGTGGGAATCAAGGTTTCGTCCACCGGGGTAAACTTGCTGCTGTAAAGTTTCAGCTTCTGGTTTACCATAGTTCCGCTGTCGTGTCCCCCCAGGTTAAAATAACTGTGGTTTGTAAAATTTGCCACGGTATCTTTGTCGGAAACTGCCTCGTAGTCAATACTAAGGTCATTGTCCTCCCCAATGGTGTAAGTCACTTTGGCGGTCATTGTCCCGGGAAATCCCTGCTCCAAATCCCCGCTGACACAGGAAAGGGTCACGCTGTTTTCCGTCTCTTTTTCAATTTCCCATTCCTTATAGCACAGTCCCTTTGACCCGCTGTGCAGATTGTTTTCCCCGTCATTTTTTTCTAAAAGATACTCTATCCCGTTTAAGGTAAACTTCCCATCCTTGATTCGGTTTCCGTTTCTTCCCACCGTAGCCCCAAAATAAGTGGTGTGATTTAAATAATCCTCCGGATGGTCATATCCCAGCACAAGGTCCTTTTCCACGCCGTTTTTGTCCTTAAAATACAGGGAAACTAAAGTTGCCCCCAATGTGCAGACATGTGCCCGCATCCCTTTGCTATTTGCAATCATAACTTTTTTTTCCATTTTACCAATCTCCTTTTTTATTACATTGTATATGATACACTGGGTACAAAATCAAAACACCTGGGGGAGAACCTGGGGAAGTTCTGCAAATTCCCGGATAAAAGGAACACTTTCCTCTATCGTCCCATAACCGTAAGCTGCATGGATAAACTTTATCCCCGCAATCCTGCTGGAATCATAATCCCCCTGGATATCCCCCACATAAACCGCATCCTCCAGCCCATTTCTGGCTGCCAGAAGAGAGATATTGCTCCCCTTATCCTTTTTCGTCCGGCCAAAACACTCCGTATCCACAAAATAACGGGAAAAATCATAATATTTCAAAAACGCCTCTATATATCCGTCCTGGCAGTTGCTGACAATGTATAAGGGATAGCTCTGGGACAACACTTTTAAGGTTTCTTCCACTTTGGGGTACAAAATCCCCCCATGCCTGCCCAGATATTCATTTTCATATTCACAGCACTTCTCCATAAGGAGATTTGCCCCCTCCTCCCCCAAATCGGAAAAGAGCATTTCGGCAATTTCCGTCATAGTGTGACCCATCACCCGTTTCATATCCTCCGCGGTGACACAAAGCTTATGATTCGTCTCGTAAGAAACCACCTCATCCCAGGACCTTGCCACATTTTCTGAGGAATCCCAGAGGGTCCCGTCCATATCAAAAATAATTCCTTTTTTCATGATTTGTCTTCTCTCTACGCCTCATCAATGGCTTTTCCGATATCGCGGCGCATATACTTATTCTCAAAGGAAATCCATTCTGTGGCATCGTAGGCATTTTTCCTGGCCTCTTTTAAATCCGCACCCTTTGCGGTAATTCCAAGAACCCGGCCACCGTTTGTGACAATCTCCCCTGCCTCGTTTTGCTTTGTCCCGGCATGGAAACAGTAATAGCCCTCTTTCCCATTAAAATTTTCTTCCCCGGTAATCTTTTTCCCCTTCTCATAGGAAACGGGGTATCCCTGGGAAGCAAGGACCACGCACACTGCCGCATTGTCCTCAAACTGCAAATCCACCGTATCCAAGGTGCCTTCCACACAGGCCTCCATCACATCCAGGATGTCATTTTTCATCCTGGGAAGCACCACCTGGGCTTCCGGGTCTCCAAATCTGGCATTATACTCTAAGACCTTAGGTCCCTCTTCCGTCAGCATCAGTCCAAAGAAAATCACGCCCTTAAAAGGCCTGCCCTCCGCTGCCATGGCATCCACAGTTTTCTGGTAAATATGGTTTTTGCAGAACTCGTCCACCTCTTTTGTGTAGAAAGGACTTGGGGAAAAGGTTCCCATTCCCCCGGTATTTAAGCCCGTATCCCCGTCCCCGGCACGCTTGTGGTCCTGGGCGGAGGACATAATCTTTATGGTTTTCCCGTCCACAAAAGATAAAACAGAAACTTCCCGCCCTGTCATAAACTCCTCGATTACCATATGTTTTCCGGCGTCGCCAAACTTCCTATCTTCCATAATCTCTTTGACCCCGGCTTTTGCCTCCTCTAAGGTATTGCAGATAAGTACCCCTTTCCCAAGGGCAAGGCCATCGGCCTTTAACACAATAGGCATTTTTGCCCCTTTCAGGTATTCTAAAGCCTTCTTTGCGTCGTCAAACACTTCATAGGCGGCTGTGGGAATCTTGTACTTCTTCATCAAATCCTTGGAAAATGCCTTGGAACCTTCCAGGATAGCAGCATTTTTCCTGGGCCCGAAAACCTTAAGGCCCCTAGCCTCAAACACGTCCACAACGCCTCCCACCAATGGGTCGTCCATGCCGATAATGGTAAAATCGATTTTATTTTCCTCTGCAAAATCCGCCAGTTTTTCAAATTCCATAGCGCCGATAGGTACGCACTCTGCCAACTGTCCGATTCCCCCATTCCCAGGGGCACAGTAAATTTTCTCCACCCGGCTGCTTTTCGCCACGCTCATGGCAATGGCATGTTCCCTGCCGCCGCTTCCTACGATCAATACCTTCATATATTCCTCCTGTATCCTCTACTGGGCAATCCTTACCCTGCCGTTTTCCACTGAAACTTTTCCCTGGGCAATCAGGTCAATGGCTTGGGGGAGAATCTTCCACTCCGCCTCCTCCATCACCCTGCGCTGCAAAATCTCCGGCGTATCTCCATCTTTTACCTCCACCGCCTTCTGCAGGAGAATGGGCCCGGTATCTGTCCCAGCATCCACAAAATGCACAGTGGCCCCTGTAACTTTTACCCCCCGGCTAAGAGCCGCCTCATGGACTTTTAGTCCGTAAAATCCCTTTCCGCAGAAAGATGGAATTAAAGAGGGGTGGATATTGATCATCCGGTTTTCGTACTTTTCCGTCATTTCTTTTGGCAAAACCACCAAAAATCCAGCCAGCACCACCAAATCCACATGATAGGAATCTAATTTTTCCAGGAAAACTTTGTTAAATTCCTCCCTGTCTGAAAAATCCTTCGGGGAGATACACACATGGGGAATCCCCTTTTTTTCTGCCCGCTCTAAGGCATAGGCATTTCTATTGTTGCTGATAACCACGGAAATTTCCGTATCCCTGATACTGCCGTTTTCCACGGAGTCCATGATAGCCTTAAGGTTCGTCCCGCCCCCGGAGACTAAAACCCCGATTTTTAGCATAACGAAACCCCTTTCTCTCCCTTTTCAATTTTTCCCACAATATAAGGGGTATCCCCGGCACGTTTTGCGGCTTCCAAAGTCGTATCCACATCTTCCGGCGACACTGCAAGCACCATGCCAAGTCCCATATTATATGTATTGTACATCATCTTTTCCTCAATATTTCCTTCCCTTGCCAGCATAGAAAAAATTGGAGGGATGGGGTAACTGTTTTTTTCGATCACTGCATGTGCATTTTCCGGCAGCATCCTTGGAATATTTTCATAAAATCCTCCTCCGGTGATATGGCTGCAGCCCCGCACCTTTACCCCGGCGTCTTTGATTTCCCTAAGGGCCTTCACATAAATTCTGGTGGGGGTTAAAAGGGTCTCCCCAAGGGTCGCTCCCAGTTCTTCATGGTAAGTATTTAACACCTCTTTTTCCATGGCAAACACTTTCCGGACCAGGGAAAAACCATTGGAGTGGACGCCGGAACTTGAAAGCCCGATAAGCACATCCCCCTCTTTGATGTTCTCCCCGGTAATCAGCTCCTTCTCATCTGCAAGGCCCACGGCAAATCCCGCCAGGTCATACTCATCCTCCGGCATAAGTCCGGGATGTTCCGCCGTCTCACCGCCGATAAGGGCTGCGCCGGACTGCTTACATCCCTCCGCCACCCCTTTTACAATGGCTGCAATTTTTTCCGGGAAATTTTTCCCACATGCAATATAGTCCAGGAAAAACAAAGGCTCTCCCCCTGCACAGGCCACATCGTTGACGCACATAGCCACACAGTCAATACCGATGGTGTCATGCTTGTCCAAAAGAAATGCCAGTTTAATCTTCGTCCCCACTCCGTCTGTGCCGGATAGGAGTATCGGTTTTTCCATGGTTTTAATTTTCTCTAAGGAAAATGCGCCGGAAAATCCTCCAAGCCCCCCTAATACCTCCGGGCGGAGTGTCTCTTTCACATATTTCTTCATCAACTCTACGGATTTATATCCGGCTTCAATATCCACACCTGCTTTTTTGTAATCCATTGCTTTCTCCTTTTATTTGTAATTTTTATATCCCTGTTCCTGTAACTTTTTGTCTTTTGCCTGAACCTGCTCTTTTAATTCTTTGGAGTATGCCTTTAATTTCTCCAAAAGCTCCCCGTCGCTTGTGGCAAGGATTTTTGCTGCCAAAAGCCCTGCGTTTGCCCCGCCGTTAATGGCAACGGTTGCCACGGGAATTCCTGTGGGCATCTGTACAATGGAGTACAGGGAATCCCGGCCTCCCAAGGAAGTTGTGTGCATGGGAATTCCAATCACCGGCATAGGGAAAATAGCCGCGCACATTCCCGGAAGATGGGCTGCCATCCCAGCCCCTGCTATAATCACTTTAAAACCCTTTTCCTCCGCACTTTTCGCATAATCAAAAAACACATCCGGCTCCCTGTGGGCGGAGATAATCGTCATCTCGTAATCAATGCCCAGCTGTTCTAAAATATCCGCCGCTTTTGCCATCACCGGCATATCTGAGTCGCTTCCCATTACAATTCCAACTTTTGCCATATTTCCTCCATTCCGGGCAAAGCCCTCTGTATCTTATAAAAAAGGTTTGTTTAATTCCTCTGTTCCGGGAAGTACAAATTTTCCCTCCCGGATAATATCTACTGTCTGATTCTCTGACACTGCCGTAATGCTCCCCAGTTCGTCATAGGGTATGGTAATATCCGTATGGCAGTTAAAATATGCCTTGGACATATCCTCTTTTCTTAAAATAGAGACAGAATTGTCCCTTGCAATTATCTCTTTTCCGTCCGGGTTAAATACCGCTGTGTCCTCGGCGTGGGAATAACAGGTATCCCCCACTGCAAAATGAGGCCCCGTTTTCTCTGCGATAAGGATAGGCAGTTTGTCCTCTATCCCATAATCCCTGGCCATGCGGTACGCCATGGTATTGGTTCCAATGGCAAATTCCCCCATGGGTAAGGTGTCATGCTGCTGTAAGAGATTTTCATATAAAAATCTGTGGTTTTCCTCCTCTGTGCCAAAATTGGTGCAGGTGTAGGAGGTGATTTTTCCATCTTCAAAATCCACTTCCAGGTTCTGATACAAAAGCCCTGCCAGATACACTTTTGTCACATGTAGCTTTCCCTTTGTCCCCTCTAAAACCGGGGAGGTAAACACTTCTCCCACCGGAATATTTACATCCGCCACACAGTTTTCAAAAGCCGTTTCTTTCTCTGGATTTTCAATGGGATGAATCTTTATCCACAAATCCGTCTTGTTTTTTCCGGTTCCCGTGATATGGACTTCCTCCGCCTTATCCAAAACATCAATGATTTTTTGCTGCATATCCTGGTAGCTGACATAGTCTAACGTATTGATTTTTACCGTTTCCTTAAAAATCTCTTCAAACTTTTCCCCAATGGCAGGAATGGGGTAGGCGATAATGGTAAAACTCCTCTCCTCACCTGGGATATACGTGTTTGTCATCTGGCCCATGCGGCTCATCTGGTATACATTCAGTTCATTTTGTTCCGGGGTATACTTGCCTGCCTCCGGCTTTATCTCCGGTTCAAAAGGCACTTCCCCGAAAATTTCAGTTACTGCAGGCCCCGCATGTCCCTTTGCCTGCTTTTTATACTTTTCATAGGCGGCCTTCATGGACTCAAGCTGGCGTTCCACATAGGCCTTGTCCAGATAAAACCTCTTATCCGCCTTATGGTCAAAATCATACTGCCTGTTCACAGAAATTCCATAGCAGCCCCGCTGTCCCCGAAGCCCTCTGGCAAAAGAGGACACCGGATTTCTGTAAACTGTGGATTTTAACCCCAGTTTTTCAAAATTGGCAATGGCTTTCCTCATAACCCGCTCAAAACCTATGGGATACTCCAGGCACACCGTATCCTTGGCATTTAAATCCTTTCCGATATGCGCATAGCCAATGCGAAAGCCCTCCGTCATGGTATCCGCCATGGACTGGACTTCCTCCTCCGTAAGGGTGTTTAAATACTGAAAAAGCCCCAACTCATTTTCTCCGATATATTCCCCGTATAAATACAGATATCTCCCGTCTGTCAAATCGGAATCCAATATAATCCTGGTAAAAAAGTCGTAGGAAGGCTCCACCATATCCCGCACTTTATCCTCTGCAAAAATCTCGCTGTAATCGTGGAAAAACCAGTAGATAATATTTGAAATTTCTTTTTCCTCCGGCTCCTCCTCCGACTCAAAACAGTTGTAAATCTCCACAAAAAGCTCACAGAGAAGGACCATATTCATTTTTCTGCCCTCAAAAGCATATCCAATCATAGCCCGAAGCTCTGCATAGAGGAAACAAAGCGCCGGAGCGAATTTCTCCCCCAAAAGAGAGACTGCCGCTTTGGGATTTCCGTAACTCCCCTCATAATTTTCTGGAAAAAGGTCCTCAAAAAGCCTCCGGTTTGTCTCCTCACAGGCTTCTTTGCTGCGGCTTTCTAATTCCCCCCGCTCCTTTTGTCCCATGACAGTATCCGCCAAGACGATAAACTCTGCCATTTTTGTAAAATAGTCCTGATATTTTTCCTTCACGGTGCGCTCTGCCGGGATTTTTTTAATCCGCTCCATCACCAGTTCATAACGCTCTAAAGCTTCCTGATTTGACTCTAAAAACAATTCCTGATAACCCATTGATTTGTTTTCATCCTCCTGTTTCCATTTCTATATTCACAAATCACTTCTCTTTTTCTCTTATTTCACAACATCTGTTCCATGTCTTAAACAAAAAAACCTGCCGCATAAATCGTTCCCCAGGCCCCTGTGGCAAGAAAAGAAAGGATTACCGCAGCCACCGGGATTCCCTTAAAAGAATCTTCCTCCCCAAGGCTTTTTACCCCCCAGGTAAATGCCACCGCCGAGAGCACCATCATAAGAAAACCTGCACTTCCCAGGTAAACGTTTCCCTCTCCCCCATGACAGAATGAATCAAACACCACATATCCCATTACCGCCATGGAAACCACTGACAGAAAACAGGAACGGATTCCCCGCCTGGAATGTGTCTTTTTTGTAAATTTAAAATTATTTTTTTTCCGCCTCATTCTTCTTTCTCCAGATTAAACTTGCCAGCCAGTAAAGCACAAAACCCAACAGTCCCCCCAGGGTATTTAAAATAACGTCGTCCACATCCATAATACCCACTTTTCCCACCAGCTGAATCACTTCCACACACAAACTAAACTCCATGCTGAAGAGCACGGTGAGGAAAAAATTCCTGCACTTTTGAAACAGCACTGGAAGGAAAACGCCGAAAGGGATAAATGCCACCACATTCCCCACTAAATTCAGTAGAACCGACCAGGGATTTAAGGTATTTCTGTATGTCCAAAACCGTTTAATCTCCTGAAAGGGGATGAGATTATAATGGTACGTCCGGTCTGCAAAATTCCTGTCTAAATATTCTGCAAAAAACAAAAAATAGCACAACATGGCCACATAAGCTGCAAATAAGAGAATTTCTATCTTGTGAAGTAATTTCTTTTTTTTCTTTTCCTCCAAGATACTCTCCTTACATTAATCTACTTCACTCCATACTCTTTATAGTATTCATCGATAGCTTTTTTTAATTCGTCATCTATGAGAATTTTTCCCTGGCAGGGCTTATTGTAGAGATGCTCTACAACCTCCTCCATGGTCACGATAGCCCTGGCGTTAAATCCATACTTTTCTTTAATTTCATCCAAAGCACCCATTTTCCCGGAAAGCCCCACTTCCATGCGGTTTAAGGAAACCATAAGCCCTTTGATCTCCACCTTTCCCTGGGCTGTGATAATGGGAAATGTCTCCTCAATGGATTTTCCGGAGGTGGTCACATCCTCAATGATAACTACCTTATCCCCATCTTTTATCTTGCTCCCCAAAAGAATTCCTGCATCCCCGTGGTCTTTTTCCTCTTTCCGGTTGGAACAGTAGCGGATTTCTTTCCCGTAAAGCTTGGAAAAGGCAATCACCGTGGCCACGGAAAGGGGAATCCCCTTATAAGCAGGGCCAAACAACACATCAAAATCATCTCCAAAATTATCATGGATGGCTTTTGCGTAATACTCCCCTAATCTCATTAACTGTGAGCCTGTCACATATGCCCCCGCATTCATAAAAAAGGGAGACTTCCTGCCGCTTTTTAATGTAAACTCCCCAAATTTCAACACATTGCTTTCTACCATAAACTCAATAAATTCCTGTTTATACTGCTCCATAACAACGATTCCTCCTATATTCTCCTGTAGTTTTCTATATAAAACACTGTAGTTTCCTTTGTATCGTTCTTATCTTATCATAAGTGATTGGCATTTTCAATGTGAAGAGACTAATTCCATAGACTTTATAATCTCCATATGATATGCTTAAAACATCAAATACACGGACAAGGAGAGCTTGATATGAAAAAAAGACAGATGTTATCACAAATCAAATTGTCAGATTTTCAGAAAGAGAAGTTAAAGGACGAGATAAAAGCATTTTATCTGGATGAACGGGGCGAGGAAATCGGAATGATTGAACAGATGCAGCTGCTGGAATTATTTGAACAGAAACTGGCGCCCATGATTTATAACAAAGCCCTGGATGATGCAAAAAAGTGGTTTGTCCAGATGATGGATAATTTGGACTCTGATTACTATGTACTGTACAAAAACGAGGATTGAGCCAGATTTTGGCCCATCCTTTACGTTTCTTTTCGTTTTCCTCTCTTTCACCCCTTCGTTTATGACCTGCCTATGGCTCTGCAATAATTTCTGCCGAAAAGCAGCCCTGCCAACAGAAGAGATGCCCCCAAACCGGAATAGAACACGGCGATAAAATAGTCCGGTGCAAGTCCTGACACCCGCAGATAAATTCCTCCGGTAATCATAACAGCCATAATGATAAATGCTTTTACATCAAAGAATTTTAGGAAAAACTGATATTCTTCCTCATAATTTGTAATCCGTGCCGTATGTTTTTTCACCAGCTTTCCAAAAACAAAAAAATGAAACACCCCAAAAACAACAACCGACAGAAATAGGTTGAACACGGACAAATATCCCGGATATGCCAAAACACCTATCCTTAATACATTAAATCCGGCGCATGACCATACAAGACAGGCAATAAGCAAAAGGTTTCTTTTTTTCACTTTCATAAACCCACACCTCTAATACTCTGCCAAAACTCTGTGCAGCCCTGCCCTAAGCTGCTCATACCGCAGCCTTTTTTCTTCCTTTGCAAAATGCACTTCCCGAAACTGTTCCGGGTTATTCTCATACACCAACTCCCCTGCCCTGTCCAAAAACTGCTCGCTTGTCAAATCAAAACAGCAGCCATCTGCCACATTATAGCAGTGCACCGCCCCGTCCTCTAAGGGAATTCCATATACCTTTCCCCCGAAAATATCCTGCACAAGAAAAGCCGTAATGGAACACTGGCCCTTGGTTTTATTTTCCTTCGTCCACTCATGGCGCATCCTCGGGGCACAGGTGTCGGCGCACCAAAGCCCCGACAATATATCGTACAGCTCCCTGGGAGATTTTATTTTTTCATACTCTTTGTGAAGCGGCTGTGCCACCGCACTTTCCCATCCATAAAAATTGTAATTCATATCTTGATTTAACCTCCTTATTCTGAATGTATCCTGTACCTTTACTGCTCTTCCATAAATCTATCTGCTATATATTCCGCCGACTCTGCCCAAAAACCATTTTCCACCTGATGCAAAACTTCATATGTCCTGGAATTATAAAAACGGTCAATGGCTTCCGCAAAATCAATATTCAACCGCTCTTGCAGTACATCTA
This sequence comes from uncultured Roseburia sp., assembly GCA_947174805.1. Lineage (GTDB taxonomy): Bacteria > Bacillota > Clostridia > Lachnospirales > Lachnospiraceae > Roseburia_B. The sequence continues at coordinate 199,502 of CAMWKH010000002.1, forward strand.
CCACTGCGCGTATTTGAATACAGACACTCATTGTAATATCTTTACCGTTAAAAATATAAACTGCATCATTCATAAGAGTTCCTCCCAACATATCTCAAATTCTCCAAAGCCTTTTTTGTATGAAAAGAAACCTGATTATTTACTTTATGGTATTTTAACCTGTCAATCGCTTCTTTTACAGATAAAATCCCTGCTGTATAAAGCTGAATTGTTTCCATTGTGTCATCGTCTGCCACCGGGCCTATTACAATGTCATACTGATGCTGCAATCCACCTTGGGAACGATTTTCTTTCACAAACTCCAGCCACTCTTCATTTAATGCATCAAATCTTTTCATGCGCAGCATATCTGAATCTTGAAAAATATACTGATACACATAATATATATCCTTTTTTTCCCGCAGGCTCAAGCGGTATCCCCATTCTTTGGCCTGTTTTTCCAAAATGGTCGTATAAAATCCCCTGCCGAAATCCCTTCGGTTATGTGACTTCTTTAGATTGATATTATCAAAATTATAAATCGTTCCATGAAACAAAACAAGGTCGTTTGTATCTTTCCCAATCAATTTATCCACATACTCCATAATTTCGTCAAAAGATATCTGATGCAAATACTCATGCTGTAGAATCATTTTTTCAATTACCTGATGTTTATGAAATACATCCTTCGCTTCTCTTGCAGATAATTTATTCTTTAAAGCATATTTTTCCACTGCCTGTATGAAAATCATTTCAATATCTGACTGAATACTCACTGTATCTCCCCTTCCAAAACATTCGTATATATATTTTTAAACAAACCTCAAAAATAATCTCTTCACAAATTTTTTCAATCTGCTAAAGAGACTCTTCCTTTCCTCCTGTCCGCCTCCAGCATTTCCTGCAAGGTTTATATCCCTCCGGCACGACAGTGGATGCAAGAAAGTCCTCAGGGGGAATTTCCCTTATCATCTCACAGTCTTTATCATGATACCTGTCTCCAAATTTAGAATAAAAATATCTGTTCTTCTGGTTATCCAAAGCGCTCTGCTTCCTGCCTAAGGCCAGCCGCTCTTTTATCTCACCCTATCCGGGAATCGCGGTTATTTTTTTGGATACAGTACAATCTTTGCGTCATACAGATCTTCGCCCCATAAAATTCTTCTTTTCTTTTATAAAAGTTTATCACATCTATATCTTTACTTCAAGATTAATCTTTTTCAATTTGACCATTTCCCTCTGTATCCGTATAATAAGTTTTAGCATACATACCTACCCATTCCAAAATAAAAAGGAGGACGCCATGGCAAAAAAAATCCTGATTATCGAAGATGACCGAGATTTGCGGGAAGGGCTTCACTTTGCCTTTGAAAACGACGGATATCTCGTTTTTGAGGCAGAGACAGAAAAACAGGGCTTAAGGGAAATCAGAAAAGGCATTTACGATATGGTTATTTTAGACTGCAACTTACCCGACGGCCTGGGGTTTGACCTTTGCCGCCAGGTCCGGGAATACAGTGATATCCCCATCCTTATGCTCACAGCCAGAGACACGGAGATGGATGAAATCAAAGCCCTCACCCTGGGGGTAAACGACTATATGAAAAAGCCCTTTTCCCTGGGGGTTTTAAAGGCCAGAATGAAACGGATTCTGGCGGAAAAAACAGAAAAGGAAAAACTGATTTCAGGAAATATTGCGATAGATAAAAATCTGTGCAAAGTCACCAAAAACCAGGAGGAAATTCCCTTAAGCAAACTGGAATACCGCCTTCTTTTGTACCTTGTGGAAAACAAAAACCATGTGCTTTCCAAAGAACAGATTTTAAACCAGCTCTGGGACAGGGAGGGAAAATATGTAGACGACAATACCGTTTCCGTCAATATCAGCAGGCTCCGCACCAAGATTGAAAAAGATGCGTCCAGCCCAAAATTTATAAAAACCATCCACGGAATCGGATATATCTGGAAGGAAGAATAACATGGCCATTTTCATATTATCCCTGCTCTTATGTCTCACCATCCTTTTTGCCCTTTCTTACAACAGAAAAACCTACCAAAGGATAAACCGCCTGTTAGACTGTGTGCTAAACCGGGAAGAAATTCCTTGCTCCTCTTTAAGAGAAGGAAATTTTTCGGCATTGGCGGGCAAAATAGAAAGAATCCAAAATGTATTGGAAAAACAGGTAAGTCTTGCCCAGGAGGAAAAGGAACAGGTAAAAAGCCTTGTCTCCAACATGTCCCACCAGCTAAAAACTCCCCTGGCAAACCTATCTCTCTACACAGAAATCTTGGAAACCGAAAAGTTAGAGGAGGAACAAAAAAAGCAGGCCGTAACAAAACTAAAAAAGCAAGTAGAAAAACTGGACTGGATTACCAGCTCCCTTTTAAAGATGATAAAACTGGAGCAGAATGTCATCATATTTGAACCTGAGGACTGCCCCATAAGAGAAACCATTCTTGACGCCTTAGACGCCGTGTACGAAAAAATAGAGAAAAAAGGAATTCATTTTGCCGCAGAGCTTGACCAGGATTACAGGCTGTACCACAACCGGAAATGGACGGCGGAAGTTTTTGTAAACATACTGGAAAATGCGGTAAAATATACAGAAAAAGGGGGAACCATCCAGATTAGCATCCACCCTTATGAACTCTGCACTGAAATCTGTTTTACCGACACCGGCATAGGAATAAGAGAAAAAGAAATCACCCGTATTTTTAGGCGTTTTTACCGAAGCCCTGAGGCGGAAAATATAGAAGGTTCCGGAATTGGACTCTACCTCTCCAATCTGATTCTGGAAAAAGAAAAAGGATATATGATGGTAAAATCCCAGCATGGAAACGGAAGTGCTTTTTCTGTTTTCTTGCAAAACTGTAAGAAATAATTTCTTTTCTGTATAGAAAATGCAAGATTCTCCCCTTAAACTATTAAAAACATAAAAGTTTTATTTTCTAATCTTTTACCAAGACAAAGGAGAGGTGACTATGCATATTTTAGAACTGCGCCATGTGGAAAAAATCTACGGCGAAAAAGAAAACCAGGTAAAGGCTTTGGGGGACATAAATCTTAAGGTAAATCCCGGAGAATTTATTGCTATTGTGGGAACCTCAGGTTCCGGAAAATCAACACTCTTAAATCTCATGGGAGGACTTGACTCCCCCACAAAAGGGGCCATTTATGTAAAGGGAAAAGAAATCGGCTCCCTGAAGAGAAAAGCCCTCACCATATTCCGAAGGCGAAACATCGGGTTTGTCTTTCAAAATTACAGTCTGATGCCTGTATTAAATGTTTATGACAATGTGGCCCTCCCTGTCACTTTTGACAGTGGAAATCATTTAAACCACGGGTATATTGAGGAACTGTTAAAGGAACTTGGGATATGGAATAAACGAAAAAAATATCCCCAGGAACTCTCCGGGGGACAGCAGCAGAGAGTCGCCATTGCAAGAGCCCTGGTAAACAAGCCCGCCATCCTCTTAGCCGACGAGCCTACAGGAAATCTGGATTCCGCCACAACAGTGGAAGTCATGGGGCTTCTGAAAACAAGCTGCAGAAAATACAACCAAACGATTCTTATGGTGACCCACAACGAGGGAATTGCACAAATCTGCGACAGGATAATCCATATAGAAGACGGCAGAATTGTAAATGAAAACAATTTCATAAATACAAAACCTTCGGATGCAGGGGAAGGCGGTGATTTCACGTGCTAAAACTTGCCTTCCAAAACATGCGCTATTATAAGAGCCAGACAATGGCAATTTTTTTCAGCATATTCCTTACCGCCGCCCTTCTATCTGGTATCGGCTCTCTCCTATACAGCAGCCAGTTAAACGAAACAGAAAACAGCAAGAGGATTTATGGGAACTGGCACTATGCGCTTCCCTCCAATCCCCAGTTACTTAAGTCCATCAAAAAGGGAGACAGGGAACAAGGATTTTTCTTAGAGCAGTACGGGGTAAAAGAGATACGTGAAACAATTACAACTCCATATGAAATCTCTTTTGTTTGGAGCGATACATCTTACCTTAAAATGACAGACAGGGAACTTGTGAAAGGGAACTATCCCGCAACCCCCGGGGAACTTGCAGCAGATATTTTTACGCTTTCCAATCTAGGTTACAAAGGGAAGCCGGGAGAAATTATTACACTAAACAAAACAGAATACACCCTTTCGGGAATCCTTAACAGCCCCTGGGCGGCAGATACGGACCACATGGAGGTCTTTGTCAGTGAAGATTTCAAATCTACAGATGTACTTTCAACCCTATATGTAAAATTCAGGGAAGAAGGAAAACTTTACCGGCAGCTATATGCTTTTTTAGACTATTACAAAATTTCCGGCAATGATGTGGAAAACAACGATAAGGTTACAAAATATCTCGGGGGAGAAGAGCCGGAACATCTATATCAAATTTTAAAATTTGCCCTGACGGATGAAAAAGGGAATTTCACCTATATTGTGCTAAAACTCCAGGCGGAATACAATCTGGCCTTTTACGGTATGGTGCTTCTTCTCTGTGCGTTCAGCCTATGTGTGATTTACAGTATTTTTCAAATCTCCGTGTCAAAACGAATCTTACAGTACGGGATCATGGAGACATTGGGAATCAGTGACAGGGCCTTGGGGGGCACTCTTTTGGCAGAACTATGGATGTTATTCCTGATTGGATATCCCTTAGGCTGTCTGGCAGGAAACAGCATTTTGAAATTATCCTACCGCCGCCTTGCGGGGATTTTTACGCCCCTGTACTTTTCTGCCAACGCCCAAGAGATATCCGCCGCAGACTCACTCTCCCTGGGGGATACCAAAACTCCCCAATTTCACACAGCCTGCTGGGTGATGCTTATCGGCTTTCTTTTCCTGTTTTTTGCAATGTTTTTGATAGGAATTTTAACCCTCCTCTCTCTGAAAAAACAAACTCTGCGCCAGGCCATGGCAGAAGACCCATGTTTTCTGAAAGGCAGCAGAAAAATCTACAGCAGAAGAAACAGAAACCTCACAGGCGTTGTGATAAGGAAATTTATGTTTTCCAACCCCAAAAAAATAACAGGAATCTTACTCTCCTTATCTATGGGCGGCTGCATTTTCCTATGCACCACATACATGGTAGAAAACCTGAAAATCCACGCAGAAATGTCTTTAAAGTCCGACGAAGGCCTTTCCAGTCCCTACCGGATTTCACTAATGTCCCATACGCTGGGAGATACCATACCAAAAGAGACGGTGGAAGAAATCAAAGAACTGCCCCAGCTTGCTGAAATACATGCCACAAAATATATACCAGGTGAAATTACCATTGGAAAAACAGAATTGGAATGGGATGAATATTTCGATGAACGAAATAAGGACAGTTATTTTAGGGAACGCTTTGGCGGCATCTGTGTCAGCCGTGGAAATAATTATGGCATCAAATATAATGTCTACGGTTATGATTCAAATCTTATAACCCAGCTTAAGGATTATATTTTAGAAGGGGAAATTTCCGAAAAAGATTGGGAAAAGGGAAACAAAATTATAGCCGTGGCAAATCAGGACGGCCAGGGCAACTTTAACTTTTATGGAAAACACCCCGGGGATACCCTTCTCCTTAAGGTGCCAAAAGCATTTAAAGATGATGGGGAAATTTTAAGATTTGAAAACCCCAAAAAAGATTACCTGGAAATGGAATTTGAACTCGCTGCCATTGTCAGCCGCCCCCTTACCCAGGAAAACCGATTTTTCAATGTAAACGGCTGGAAAAACCATCCAAGCCTCATTTTATCAAACCCACAGATGGAGAGACTGTATCACATTGCTGACTACAGTTTTTTAGATATCGAACCTGTGAAAGGAGCGGACGACGCCTTTTTTGATGCACTTTTACAGGCAATCCAAAACGTGCCAAGGGCAGTCCTTAAAGACGATACAAAGGCCATCCAAGCCCAGAGAAATTACCTGGGCCAGCAGCAGCTGTTTTTTACAGGAATCGCAGTCATTTTCCTTGCCATCAGCCTGTTTCACATCATGAACAGCGCAAATCACTCTATCCTTTCCCACAGGCGGGAATACGGCATTATCCTTTCCATGGGAATTACGAAAGGTCAATTTTACCGTATGATTTTAAGCGCCGGAATTCTTTATGGGATTTTAACCGATGTGTTTATTTTTCTCCTGTATCACATCTTCCTGCGCCAGGCCATGAATTACTATATGGCCCATGTTCTGCAGTTCCTCCACTTTACTGCGGCGGTTCCCAGGGAGATTTTTATCATGGTCCTGGTGTTAAATCTTTTGATTTCACTTATTGCCGTTTTGATTCCTGCAGGGAAAATTTTGAAAGCCGAAGTGCTTGAGAATTTATAGAATGCATATAAAAACCCGTGAAAGAATCTCAATCTTTCGTGATTCTTTCACGGGTTTATAGTTTGGTTTAAAGTTCAGAGTCATGCACCCATTTGCCGTCTCTTAACGAACAATCAAAATCCCCGAAATCATTACACAATTCACCATAGTTGTCCTGCGCTTTCTTTGCCTTGCCAGGTCCTGGCCCGCAAAAATGGGCCTTGTTTCTCTCCATATACCAATATAACATATATTTGTCTTTTTGATCCTCGCTAGTCTTTTTTTTCAGCCAATTATCTACGTCTCTATCGCTCTCTTTTATCTTTGTTTTCAAAACATCCGTGATATCTTTTTTCAAATTATAGCATCTGACTATCTCTTGGATATAATCGTCAAATTGTGAAAGCATTTGTTTTGCCGTATTATTTGCGGTTTCCCTTTCTATCAGGATTGCATTATCGATATAAGAAGCAAAACTCACAAAAAACCCTAATGAGCTTGAACTGAAAGCCAGGGGAACACTAAAGCCAAAACATGCTTTTGCGTTATTCTTCACGAGAGTAACTGCCAGCCCCTCTTTCCTGTATGCACAGTTACAGCAAAACAAATTGATAACCGTGTCCTTTAAAGCTTCTTTATATTTTGCAGACTCTTTCTCTATTGTAAATTTACTTAACATGGGCAGACTTTCTACTCCCACAAGACTGGTTTGAAAACCATGTGTTCTTATAGAAATATACCGGTATTGACCGCTTAAAAAAGCCCGCTGAACAACTTCATTGGTTGCCTGGTTTTCCGTTAATATGTCTATATCCCCGTACTTATACAACCTATTCAACCGCTGTGTATTTTGACCTTTCCATGTTCTCCATCTTTTGTAAACATTCGTAATAACTGGGTCCGGAACTGGTTTCCTTAATTTAGGATCATAGATCTGGGTACAATTAATGAACAAAATATACGCGTCGGTCTGATTTAAGATTTCTTTTTTGTCCTCTTTCTCGTTAGCGCTTAAGCATACCTCCGTGAGCCCCCCTGCCCGTCTCCATGCATTTCCGTAATCGTTTCATCTAATTCCCCATCACTATTTGTATAGACAAACTGTAGTTTATCAATGACCCAGCCGTGGTAAACTTTTATTTTCCCTAACCGCCGGCAATTAGATATCGAATAGTAGTCATTATAGTATGTTTCATTAGGGGAATACTGGGCTCCCCGATCCCTGAAATAAATTTTGGTCAGAGAGTACATCCACTCATTATGAGAACCGGAATATCCAGCCAGTCCCACAATTTCCTGGCCCTCTTCTTCCACCGTATAAGAAAAGGATTTTCTGTTTTTCCATCCATCCCAATTTTTTCCAAAAGAATTTGAAGCAAAAACAGAACCCTTATTTGTCTTAAATTCAATATAATTTACAACCCCCTTTAAAGAGCATCCGCCGTAATCTTCTGCATTTGCTGTCTGCCATGAGACAGATTTTATATACTCATCCTCTTTTAGGGAAAAGGCACTTGTCTCCCCCGAATAATTCCCGTGAATACCGGCAGATACGCCGTCATCATAAATAAATTCAATTCCATCTACAAATTGACAAGATTGAATGATTACTTTAGTTACCTTGTTACAGTATCTGGCGACATCTTTATCATTAAAATAATATTTATCTGGATAATCCACAATGGCGCCTTCTGCCTTGTAAGAGCTTAAATGACTAATATTGACCCGCTTCATGTTTCCCATATTTTGATACCTCCTGCATAAGTAAATATTTGTTGCTTCGATTGTCCTATACCCATTCTATCATATGCTTTCAGCAATTATAAGTATTCTATATCTTATTTCTTCAAGATCAAATTTTATTACAAAAGAAATTTAACCCCCAAAAAAAGGGCGTTGCACCGACCTCTGTGCAAACGCCCTTTTTTAATACTTATATTCTCTTTTCAGTTCCTGCCCTACATAAACACGGGCATCTCTGGTGTAGCCTAACGTCCTGCCTGCAATGGTGTCATCCAATTCCATCTGGCTGGTGTGTTCCAATACATGACGCTTGTTCCCCTGTTTTCCCTGAAACAGCCTTTCGTCCTGTCTGCGTTTTGACTTGGAATCCAGCATGGCTGTGATTACTTTTACTGACGTAACCTTAAAATCCCCATCATATCCGTATGCGGCTCATCCCTCCCTGAAACTATATTTGTGGTTTCACTTATAATATCGGCATAATTTTCAGATAATTAACCATGACAAAATAATTTATCAAATATTTCAGCTTGTTTACTGTCTGTTCCACACATCTTGGATTCCATTCCATTTCCAGGGATTGTTTTCCTCCACATACTCAGCCACAGAAAGATACTGATACTGGCTCACGGTTTTTAAGGCATCATAAATATACCGCAGGGGAATCCAGGTACGGTTGTTTTCCGGGTCTCCCGGCTCTGCAAGAAACACCATATCGCTGTCCTTTTGATAGAGCCAAATATTCACATAATGGCCGCCGGTATCTTTCCAGAATGTGTCGTCATTTCCGCTGCACACTAAAACTATGGCAGATTTTGCCTGGCGCATCTGCTCCTGGAACTCTTCGTAGGTGGCCGGTTTCCTGTGAAGATCACAGGAAAGCCCCGCCGCCCTTAATGTGGTGCGCATATCCCGCCATCCAATGGCACCGCTTTCCTTGCTGGGATAGTAATCCGTCACCTGGGTGGCATATTGGAACATATCGAAAGGAGAGCACTCATAGGGGCTTAAACTGCTGTATATATTTGCCATGCAGCAGTGCCCGCAGCCAAATGCCCCAAAGGAATGCCACTTTACAATTTTCTGGCACCACTCCCCGGACCAGGGGCGCATTTCCTCAAAGGACTTGGGCCCCTGAAGAAAAGTATAGATACTTTCCGCCCGTTCCTCCGGCGTGATAATCCTTGCCCGAAAATCTGTGCCTATGAGTCCTGAATCAAAGATATCTGTCTGTATCTCCTGGTTTATCCCCGCGTACATTCTACTGTTTTTTTCCATCTGCAACTCTTTTGGTTCATCCTTCTGCTGCGGCATCCGTTGGTTTTTTCCATAGAAAACCAATGCCAATACAAAGACCAGAAGCAAAACTGCACAAATTTTTTTCTTCAATTTCAGCCCCGTTTTCTATACATTTATCTCTGCTTTTAACCCGATGAAATCTTTGTTCGCATCCAAAATCGGCTGTATGCTGTTTTTAAGGAACTTCTCCACCTGGCGGGGGGAACGCCCCACGTATCTGGAGGGCTCCATGGAAGCCTGAAGTTCTTCTATCGTCAGGTTAAATGCCGGGTCCGCCGCAATCAGCTCCAGAAGGTTATTCTCCAGTCCCTCCTGCTTTACATGGGCTCCCGCCTCCATGGAAAGCTTGCGGATTTTCTCATGGAGTTCCTGACGGTCTCCGCCTTTTTTCACAGCATCCATCATAATATTTTCCGTAGCCATAAAGGGAAGCTCGCTCATAAGACGCTTGGTAATCACTTTATCATAAACCACCAGGCCGTCCACCACATTCAGGCACAAATCCAAAACACCGTCAATGGCAAGAAATCCTTCTGGAATAGAGAGCCTTTTATTGGCAGAGTCGTCCAAGGTGCGCTCAAACCACTGGGTGGCGGAGGTAATAGCCGGATTTAAGGCATCTATCATCACATACCGGGACAGAGAGCCGATTCTCTCACTTCGCATGGGGTTTCTCTTGTATGCCATGGCGGAGGAACCAATCTGATTTTTCTCAAAGGGCTCTTCCACTTCTTTTAAATGCTGGAGGAGGCGGATATCGTTAGACATTTTGTAGGCGCTTGCCGCAATGCCTGCCAGAACATTTGCCACTCTTGTATCCACCTTTCTGGAATATGTCTGGCCGGAAACCCCGTAACACTCCTTAAATCCCATTTTTTCTGCAATCATAGGGTCAATTTTATCCACGGTCTCATTGTCGCCGTCAAAAAGCTCCAAAAAACTTGCCTGGGTTCCTGTGGTCCCCTTGGAACCTAAAAGTTTCAGGCTTAACAGAACATACTCTAAATCCTCGTAATCCATCATAAACTCTTGAAGCCAAAGGGTAGCCCGTTTTCCCACGGTAGTTGGCTGGGCCGGCTGAAAATGGGTAAATGCCAGGGTGGGAAGGGCTTTGTAGGTATCCGCAAATTTTGCGAGTTCCGCCATTACATTTACCAATTTCTTTTTCACCAGTTTTAAGGCTTCTGCCATGATAATAATATCTGTATTATCCCCCACATAACAGGATGTGGCCCCTAAGTGAATGATTCCTTTTGCCTTGGGGCACTGCTGGCCATATGCGTAGACATGGGACATAACGTCGTGGCGCACCAGCTTTTCCCGCTCTTTTGCCACCTCAAAGTTAATATCCTCCGCATGTTCTTTTAATTCATTTATCTGTTCCTCTGTAATATCAAGCCCCAGTTCACGCTCTGTCTCAGCCAGGGCAATCCACAGTTTCCTCCAGGTTTTAAACTTCATCTCCGGTGAAAAAATATACTGCATTTCCCTGCTGGCATACCGCTCCGACAGCGGACTTGTATAACGGTCAGTTGACATAAATTTCTCCTCTCTTTGTAACGGTTCTTGCTCTTTGAACCATTTTATCTCTCATACTCCCCACGGATATCCTGGGTGGGAGGCGCCATGGGATATTTACCGGTAAAACATCCTTTACAGATGGAAAGCCCCTCTGCCATCTCGTCTAAACGGTTTAATTCAAGGTATCCCAAAGAATCCGCCCCGATTATGTCACGAATTTCCTCAATGCTGCGGTTATAGGCAATCAGCTGTTCTCTCTCGGGAATATCCGTGCCAAAATAGCAGGGCCACATAAAGGGCGGGGAGCTAATCCTTACATGGACTTCCAAAGCCCCCGCATCCCTTAGCATCTTAACAATGCGGTCTGAGGTAGTACCCCGGACAATGGAATCGTCAATCATAACCACACGCTTCCCTGCCACTGCCTCTTTTAGCACATTTAACTTTACCCTGACGCTTGACTCCCTGCTGCTCTGCCTGGGCTTGATAAATGTCCTTCCCACATAGCCGTTTTTCACAAATGCCGTGCCGTAGGGAATCCCGGATTCCAAGGAATATCCCAGAGCCGCCGCATTTCCCGATTCCGGCACTCCGGTGACAAGGTCAGCCTCCACCGGGGAATCCATGGCTAAAAACCTTCCCGCCTTTATCCTTGCGCCATAGACGCTTACCCCGTCAATATGGCTGTCCGGCCTGGCAAAATAAATGTATTCAAAAATACATCTGCCCTGTTCCCCCTCAGAAAGGCACAGAGACATATCCGATGATATCCCGCACTCCGGAGAAATAGTTACAACCTCACCGGGAAGCACATCCCTCACAAACTCTGCCCCAAGGGTTTCTAAGGCACAGGTTTCCGAGGCCACCATATAGGCATTGTCCCTTTTCCCGATACAAAGAGGCTTAAATCCAAAAGGGTCTCTGGCGGCAATCAGTTTTCTGGGGCTCATCACCACAAGGGAATAGGCCCCTTTGATCTTTTTGCAGGCCCTTGCCACCGCCTCCTCCACGGTTTTTGAGTTCAGGCGTTCTCTTGCAATGTGATAGGCAATCACCTCGGAATCAATGGTAGTTTGAAATATAGCTCCCGTATACTCCAAGTCCCTGCGAAGCTCATTGGCATTGATCAGATTTCCGTTGTGGGCCAGGGCCAGTGTGCCCTTCACATAATTTAAAACAAGAGGCTGGGCATTCTCCCTGGTGGAAGCCCCTGCGGTGGAATACCGCACATGTCCCACGCCGATATCTCCGGAGAGGGCTTCTAAATTTTCCTGTGTAAACACCTCGTTTACCAGCCCCATATCTTTTCTTGTGCTCACTTTCCCCTTGGGGCCCCCTGTCTCGCTGACGGCGATGCCGCAGCTCTCCTGACCCCTGTGCTGCAGGGCAAACAATCCATAATAAATGGTAGAAGCCACATCTTTGCCGTCAAAATCATACATGCCGAATACGCCGCACTCTTCATGCAGGCTATCCCATGTATTTGTATTCACTAATGTATTATGAGTCATGAACTTCTCCTGCGTTCTAAAATTTTTTGCCTGTCAGCAGTTCAAAAGCTTCTTTGTACTTATCCACGGTCTTTGTCACCACTTCCTGGGGCAAGAGATAATCGCTGTCAGGATTGGCTTTTAACCAGTCCCTCACAAACTGCTTGTCAAAAGAGGGCTGGGATTTTCCCGGCTCATATCCCTCTAAGGGCCAGAAGCGGGAGCTGTCCGGAGTGAGCATCTCATCCCCTAACACCACATTGCCTGCTTCATCCAGCCCAAACTCAAACTTGGTATCCGCAATAATGATTCCTTTGCTCAAAGCATACTCCGCACACTTTTTGTACAGCGCAAGGGTATACTCTTTTATCTTTAAGGCATATTCCTCTCCCTTTTCGGGATAAATTTTCTTTAACACTTCCACACTCTGTTCAAAAGAAATATTCTCGTCATGGTCCCCCAAATCCGCCTTTGTGCTGGGGGTGTAAATGGGCTCCGGCAGCTTGTCGGATTCCTTCAGTCCCTCCGGCAGGGAAATGCCGCAGACTGTGCCGTTTTCTTTATAGCTTGCCCAGCCGCTGCCTGTAATATAACCCCGGACAATACATTCTATGGGGAGCATGGTAAGCTTCTTACATTTCATGCTGTTTCCGTCATACTTCTCCTGCCTGAAAAACTCCGGCATATCCTCAACCTCAATGGACATCATGTGATTGGGCACAATATCTCTTGTGAAATCAAACCAAAATTTGGACATACGGGTTAAAATTGCCCCCTTGTCTGTAATCTGGTTTTTTAAAATATGGTCAAACGCGGAAATTCTGTCAGTGGCAACAATTATCATACTGTCCCCTGCATCATAAACTTCCCGTACTTTTCCTTCTTTTACCGGTTTTACTTCCTGAATCTTCATGTTTGCCTCCCTCTTATTCTTTTGCTGTGTCATTTGGCATGGCGTTTCCTTATAGATTATAATACAGCATGTTTTAAAGCGTCAAGAGTTTTGCAGGATTCATCTTTACTTTTCCCACGTCTTATGCTATACTGCACTTATGCCGTAAAATCGGCAAAGATAATTTTTTCGGAGGTACTACAATGAACAAAGGTACAGTAAAATGGTTCAACAATCAGAAGGGATACGGCTTCATCTCAGACGAGGCAGGAAATGACGTATTCGTTCACTACTCAGGACTTAACATGGATGGCTTCAAATCCTTAGAGGAAGGCGCAGCCGTTGAGTTTGAAGTAGTTGAAGGCGCAAAAGGACCACAGGCAACCAACGTAACAGTAGTTCAGTAATCTACACCATTAATCAGCACTCTTCAACGTACCTTTCTCATAATATATAAATGTGATGTTTGTCTATTAGGATTAAGATAGTGAAATGGGAAATGATTAAAAAGAAAACGGTATAGCTCCCCGCTGTACCGTTTTCTTTTCGGTTATACTGTTTTTACAAAACGAAGGAATGCCTCTCTCCCCTGGGTTGTACACTTATACACCCCGGCGTCCTCAAGCACCTGGGAAAATACAAAACCGATTTCATCGTTTATTATTTTATCAATATTTTCTTTATCTATGTTTTCGTATTTGGGTAAAAACTCCTCCACCCAGTCCGCATGTTTTGCCAAAGCTTCCTCTCCCCGCAGGTCTTTCCCCGCCAGTACAGCTTCTTTTAACTCCGCCATCTCATCCTTCAGCCGGGCAGGAAGCACTGCAAGGCCCATCACCTCAATGAGGCCGATATTCTCTTTTTTAATATGGTGAAGCTTTGCGTGGGGATGGTACACACCCAGAGGATGTTCCTCCGTGGTAATATTATTCCGAAGCACCAAATCCAGCTCAAACATCTCCCCCCGTTTTCTGGCAATGGGGGTAATGGTATTGTGATTTTCCCCCTCTGTGCTGGCAAAGACAAAGGCGTCCTCGTCTGTGTAATCTCTCCACTTAAGCAGAATCTTATCTGCCAGCTCAATCAGGCGCTCTTTATCGGAACAGTCCAGACGTATCACGGACATGGGCCATTTTACAATTCCTGCCTTCACATCCTCATACCCTGCAAAGAATATCTCTTTTTCCACCGGAGCTTTTGCCATGGCAAACTCATAGTGCCCTCCCTGGAAATGGTCATGGCTTAAAATAGAGCCCCCCACAATGGGAAGGTCTGCATTGGACCCCACAAAATAATGGGGGAACTGGGTGACAAAATCCAAGAGTTTTCCAAAAGTTGCCCGCTCTATTTTCATAGGGGTATGACTGGAATTAAATATAATGCAGTGCTCATTGTAGTACACATAGGGCGAGTACTGGAAAAACCACTGGCTCTCATTAATGGTAACGGGAATAATCCTGTGATTCTGCCTTGCGGGATGGTTCACCCTCCCCGCATACCCCACATTTTCCTTACACAAAAGGCATTTGGGATATCCGCTCTGCTTTGCCAGCTTTGCCGCTGCAATGGCCTTGGGGTCCTTCTCCGGCTTGGAAAGGTTTATGGTGATATCCAACGTGCCGTACTCCGTCTCCGCTGTCCATTTCAAATCCTTCTTGATGCGGTAACGCCTGATGTAATCGCTGTCTCTGCTGACGGTATAAAAATAGTCCGTGGCATCCACAGGAGACTTCTTGTAAAGTTCCCAAAATTTTTCTGTTACTTCACTGGGCCTTGGCAAAAGAAGCCCCATGATCTTTGTGTCAAAAAGATCCCGGTACACTATCCCGTTCTCCTGTGTAATCCCCTGGTCATAGGCATAGTTAAGCATATCCCCTAAAATATCCGGCAGTGCATTCTCCGCCTGCTCTCTGGTTGTGCAGATATTATTGTGGGCATTTACCTTATCATCCTCAAGTTCTTCTAACTGAAACAACTCCAAGAGACGATTGGTTGTATAAATCCTATCTTCCTCCGTAATCAGCTCTGTTGCCAATGCATAGTCCACCAAATCCAAAATTCTTCCCTGAATCATATTTTCCCTTCTTTCTGCTAAAAATCACGAATCACCATAAGCGCTGGGTTTGCATTTCCATCATAGTCAAACAATGCCTGATTAGCCCACTCATTTCCGCAGGGGCCCGGGTCATTCATATACGTTAAACTCTCCGGGGTCGCCCATCCGCTCCCCGGCACCGGAATCCACGCCGGCTCCCAGTAATAAAAACCTTTTCCGTGATTCTCCACTACATTTTTCACTCTGGTAAGGAAATCCTGCATAAAATCAGCCTGGCCCTGTTTTGTCATAGGGTACTCAATCTTTGCCGCAAGTTCCGGTTTCGTGGCGTAACCTTTCCGCTCCCCCGGCCTAAGCTTCTCATACTCTGCATAGTCCTCCATGGTGTAGCCCATGGAAACCTCAGCCACCACCACGTCTTTGCCGTAGCGTTTTGCCACGTCATTCATATTTTCCTCCAGGCTCTTTAAATCTCCGTGCCAGAAAGGATAGTAGGATAATCCGATCACCTGAAAATCCTCTCCCCCTTTAGTATAATGGTCAAACCAGTCCCTGTAAAGCCCATTATTTCCTCCGTTGTCCAAATGAAGCATAATGGGGACATTTTTATCTACAGCCCGGACACCCCGAATCCCCGCATTGACAAAACGGGTAATATTATCCCAGCTTGGTTTTTTCCCCTCCGGCCACAAAAGGCCGTTGGAGAGCTCGTTGCCCACCTGCACCATGGTGGGTTTTGCCCCTGCCCTGTGAAGGGCTTCCATAGAATCCTTTGTAAAATCAAAAACCGCCTGCTCAAGCTCCCCCACAGAATAATTTTCCCAGGCTTTTGGCTTTATCTGCTTTCCCGGGTCCGCCCAGAAATCACTGTAATGGAGGTTAAAGAGAAATCCAAACCCTGCCTCCACCACTTTTTTCGCAGTTTTTATGGTCACATCCAAATCATTCGTCCCTGCCCCGTATGGCTTTCCCCCGCCGTCGTAGGGATCGTTCCAGAGGCGCAGACGCACGGAATTAATGCCATACCTTTTCATAATATCAAGGATATCCGCCTCTTCCCCCCGGTCAAAATATTTTGCCCCGCACTGCTCCAATTCCAGAAGCGTGGACAAATCTGCTCCTTTTATAAAATCCATGATTCCCTCCCTTATTATAGTAAGTATGGCAGATGCCTTTTTTCGCATCTGCCATCTTAATCATAAAAATTGTCCTCTAATCAAAATCAAACTTTTCAAATCTCTGATTCATTGCGCCGTAACGGAAACGCACCATCTCATTTTTCTCTAAAATATCTTTCTCCGTTCCTCTGTACTGGCACCGGATACAGCTGTAAATCCCCGTATCCTTATTATAAAACATATCAATGTCCAAATCTCTCATAAAACAAGATGGGCATCTGTAATTTAATTTGCCTTTTGTAAGCTGAGCCATGTTGCAAACACCTCCTTGTCTTTGATATTTTTCTTATATCCCAATGTAAACATAGGTGAGAAAGCATATCCCTCTTTGATGTAACCCTCCGCTGTATCGTCGGATGCGCTCATCTCCACTCTCGTCTCAATCTCAGGAATCACTGCGCTGACTTTTGCCCCTGTCACAGACTCCTCACGGCACTTATACTCGTACTGGATGGTCTTTTCTTCTTTTCCCTCACATTTTAGGGTGATGCCTGTCATGTCCTCGGAATACTCGGTGGTGCCGTAACATGCCACCATATATTCGTTTAGCTGCACCTCTGCGGCGGGGTCACTCATCTCCAAAATCGTCCTCTCGATTTTAATATTGGAAGCCCCCTCCTCAAAATACTCTTTTGTCTGAAGTTTTACTGTAAGCCCCCGGAACTCAATGGTCACAGGGTCAAGAGTTAAAATTCTTGTCTTTCCCTCCTGGGAGAAATGGGCTTTTGTGGGGCAGAGGCAGAGGTCTACTTCCTCACCCTGGTAGGAAAGCTTTGCGCTTCTCACAGTTCCCTCCCCCGCGTAATGGGTGAAATAGCCTGCCCGGTATTTTTCCTGAATTAAGAAGGGATAGGATGCATCCTGCACATGTTTTGTGCCGATACCTACAGGCCACTCAAGTTTTGCCGCATAGGGGCGCAAATCAACAATCGCTCCGCCCTGGTCCATATTCACACAGGCTCTCATAAAGGGATCGCAGTACCAGAAGAGCTGCTTGTCAGATCCGTATAAGATATCTCTCCAGAGGGCACATTCCGGCTCTGTGTAAACTTTATTGTTTACCCCTTTTTTCTCCCTGTAATAATCGGCAAATTCCGCCATAGTCATATCGATAAGTTTGCCCTCTTTTTTCAGCTTGCCGTAGTATTTGCAGCCGTCGCTGTATGATTTCTCCAAGAGCTCATAGGGAGCTTCCCAACGGCCCATTTTATTCATCCACCCCGGCCCTACAAACATCATGTTGTAGGCATAGCCGTTATTGTATTTTTCCAGGGCGCGGTACTGGTCAATCAGGTTGTAAAGATAAGGGTACTCCCAAGTCTTTGTATCGTAAATCATTCCACGGAGCACATTCTGGGGATGTGTGCCGAAATTGGAACCGTTTCCGTCATAACATGCAATCAAATCCCTGGAAAGATGGGGAATTGCCACAATACCGGAATCCTCCGCCTCATTTGCCGCCGGGGCATGGGTGTTTTGCTTAGAGGGAATCCAGGGAGCCCAGGGGCCTCCGTCAAAAAGAGTGTACCAGGAATTGTTGCAGGTATGGTATGCCTTGGGCCCTTCCTCCCAGCAGGTTGCCACAGCACATTTTACCATAGGATATTTTTCTTTTATGTAATTGGTCAAATCTGCGTCCATATAGTAGGATCCTGTGGATTCCGGATAAAAACCAAATCTGTCATGGAATTTCTCAAACACATCATTTACAATGGCCTTCTTGTCCTCCATGGAAAACATCCAGATACAGAAATCCTTTGTCTTATACTTTTCCCGGAACTCCTCGCAGGGAAGTCCCAAAAGAGAAAGTGCAATCTCATCCCCGTAAGTCTCATGGTCATGCTTTGCCAGCTCCACCGCCTCATCGTTAAAAAGGGAGGCATAGGTCATCTGAATGGTAACCTTCAAACCGTTTTCATGTGCCAGTCTCTGCTGGGTCTTAAAAATATCCAGGGATTCTGTCAACAGGGCCTTATCCCCGATATCCTCCTCTTTGCCCTGTCCGGTAACGGTTGCAGAGTACTCCGGAACCATCTCCGGACGGTGAATAATGTTTACAACAAATTTGTCCATCGTTCTTCTCCTTTATATTTTGCCGGACTCGGGCCTAGTCGTCCTGGGAAAGGACACAATGCCATGGTCAGGTTTCCGGCTGATTTACGGTTGTCAAAATTTCATCTGCGCAATGTGCGCAATCGGTTGTTCTATAGGTAAAGTATAACAAGGCGGGGCCTGTCTGTCAATATGTTTTTTGCAATATTCACAAAAAAGCAGTTCAGCCATTGGCTGAACTGCTTTCCCCTTATATTTACGCTTCCTGGTGAAGGGTTGTGGAAAGACGTTCCATACTGTCCTGCACACCTTCCATAGCTTTCACAATATTATCCACGCCTGCCACCTGCTCCTCTGTGACAGTGTTAATCTCCGTGGTGGAATCTACGGATTTCCGTGAAATATCCTCCACTCTCTTCATTGCCTCCAAAAGCTGTTCCTTAATCTCCACGATACCGTCTAACTCATCCTGGAACATCTCCACGGCATGAATCACTTCCTCGGTGGAATCCAGCATCTCTTTAAAGATTTTTACCGTATCCTCCAGATTTTCATTGGACTCATGCACCACGCTGCTGTTGCCCTCGATAACTCTGTGGGTATCTTCCACAGTCTCGATAATATCCTTTAAGATATCGTCAATTTTACCTGTTGCGTTGGAACTCTCCTGGGACAATGCGTTAATCTCATCCGCCACAACGGCAAATCCTCTTCCTGCCTCCCCTGCCCTGGCTGCCTCTATGGCCGCATTTAAGGCAAGCAGGTTGGTTTGCTGAGCAATGGAACGGATACTCTCAATAATGCCTCCGATGGAACTTGACTTGTGGGATAATTCCGCCACTCCGTCCAAAGCAGCCTGGGTGGTTTTGATATTTTCATCAAATTTTTCTGAGAGAAGGCTTATGGCCTGGATTCCCTCATCATTTTTGCTCCTCATTCCCTTAATGGTTTCCACGGTCTGTCTCACCCGGTCCCCGGAACTGGCAATCTTATCGTTTAACCTGTCAAAAATCTCCAAACTGCCGTCCACTTCGCTGATCTGTACATCAGCGCTGTCGGATATGCTCTGGGTGGACGCTGCAATCTCTTCCGAGTTCTCCTCAAATTCCTGAAGGGATGTAAAAATCTTTGAGGTGGATTCCTGGAGACGGTCAAAAGCTTCCTGCACACTCTGCATCAGGGTAAAGCTCTTATTCTTTCCTTCCTCCATGCCCCAGAACAGTTTCCTGGCCCGAATCACAATAAAGCAGGAAACCATAATGGCAAGGACATACACCATTGCGATAAACACCCAAATTGACAGAGAACGCATCTTTAAGTATGCCTCCGGCCGGATAAGAATTCCAATGAAATTGGCAGCAAGTGTGGAACTGGCCGTAGCCTTAATGGTATTCAGGTTATAATAGGGCACCGCCAGCATCAGCAAAAGAAGAAATGCTTCCGGAAAGGCCCCGAAAACACCGTCATTGCCTACCACGATTGTCACTGCCCCCAAGACAGGCATAATGGACAGATATATGTACTTCGCATATTTCCCCAGGGTCTTTTCAAAAAGCCTTACCAATATGCTTGCCCCGCTCATAGACACTGCAATCAAATCAATCCATGTACCGTTATTAAACAACATGACATAAGTGGTGGCCACGATTGGTATGGCAAGCATAAACACAAACAAAATGAGATTCATCCGCTTCTCTTCTTCGTTGAGCACTTCTAATTCCATTGCAAAATCCTCCATCCTTCTCTTCTCACGTATTCTTAAATTCTAATACCCTAATTTTATCGATTCTTTTAAGAAATGTCAAGATATTGCCTTTATTCTGTGGAATCCGCCATAATTATCCTATATCCAAGAACGGTCACCTGCTGCGGATTTTCCCCCTCAATCTGTTCCATAAGCCTCCTGCAGGCCATTTGGCCCAATTCTTTCCCGTCAAAGGAGAGGGAAGTGATGGAGGGAACATTTTGTTCTAAAATGGTGCTGTGGTAAAAAGAGGCCACCTTCACATCCTTTGGCACCCGTATCTTTCTTGTGCGGAGTTTTTTCAGCACTCTGCTGCAAAGCATATCATCCATACACAGAATTACTTCCGCTCCCTGGACAAGAATTTCCTCCATCTGTTGTTCCAGCACATCTGGCCCTTCCATATCAAGAAAAATCAAATTCTCCTGCAGGGGCACGCCGCAGTCCAAAAATGCCTCCCGATACCCTTGAAAACGTTTCTGTGTCACCACATGTCCCTTATCTCCGCCCACAAGGGCAATTTTTTTTAGTTGTTTTTTTAACAGGACAGAGGTGAGTTCCCTGCAGGCGTTTTTGTGGTCCGAATCCACCTGAACGGCCCCTTCCACATCCGTGGTACCGATGGTGACAAAAGGCAGGTCCGTCTTTGCCAAAAGCCCCGCCTGCAAATCCTTCACAAAGGTCCGCATAAGAATCACCCCGTCCACCTTCCGGTTAGAAAGCACCCTCTTTAGCTGCTCCCCATCCCCGGGATGGCTGATGCTTAGGAGAATATCATAGTCTTTCATTGCCGCAACTTCCTGGATTCCAAAGAGGCAGTTCTGGAAAAAGGGCAAATCCACAATGTCATACTCCGCCGGCATCATCACACCTATGTTATATGTTTTGGACTGGGCTAAACCTTTTGCAATAACGCTTGGTTTGTAATTATTTTCTTCGATGTAGGCAAGTACCCTCTCCCTGGTCTCCTTCCCGATTCTCCCCTTCCCTGAAATCGCCCTGGAAACCGTGGTTTTGGAAACTCCCAGCGCCTCCGCCACATCTGAAATGGTGATATTTTTCACAACGCTTCCCTCTCTGTGCCTACTGGGGCTGTCCTGCCCGCAGCACGTCAAGCTGAGCCTCCGCAGCACATAACACATCATAATTCGGAACCTGAGCCTTCTGGTCATCCGGCAGCGCATTGTAACTGAGCCTTGCCTGGGCAACCGCAGCCTCATTTGCCAGGCTCACAGCCCCGATATTGTTGATTAGAGCCGTAACCCCTGCTGCATCCCCTGGATTAATCAAAGGCGGCGGTGTGCCGTATTCTTCCTCGGGATACTTATACACCAGCACCGGGTCCCCCTCCTCTATATTTTCAAAAATAGTTTTTGCCACCGCCGGGGGCAGGTTCACACAGCCGTGGGAACCGCTGGTCTTATAAATTTTTCCACCGAAAGAACTGCGCCAGTCGGCGTCATGCATCCCCACATTATTGCAGAAAGGCATCCAGTAACTCACCGGAGTGGCATAATTTTCCCCTTTCAAAGTGGCGTCCCTCTGCTTGTAGGTAAGGCCGTAAACTCCTGTGGGCGTGTCGTAGCGTTTTGCCTGGTTCCCCGAGACAAAATCGGATTCCACCACAAGATTCCCGTTTTTGTAGAAAAAGAGGTGCTGTTTTGCAAGGTTAATTTCCACATAGGTGTCCCCGTAATCATTTTCCCCATGGCTGTTTGCCCTCTGGGCGTAAACAATTTCCCTTTTTACCGGAGTCCCCCCCTTGATGTCTTTTAAAATCTGTTCTTTCTCACCCTCTTTATCTACCTTCCAGCCGTAATCCCCCTCCTTGATATCCACACTGTTCCCGTAGGAGGTCTTTAATGTATGGCCCCGGAATACTGTGTTGTGTCTTTTGGCCAATGCGGTGACATACTCCTCCACCGCCGCCTCGTCGATGGTTACAGTTTTTCCATTTACCTCCAACCACTGGCTGATGGTGGCACCGTCAAGAACCTCTGTCTTCTCCCCTGCGTCATAGGTGATTTCTGCCCCCGCATATCTGTTTAAGGTATCCGCTAATATAATAAGCTCCTTGGATTCCGCCGTAATGTCCGGCTGCTTATAGCATCCATTTCCCTCCAAATCAAAGTCTTTCTGGAGGGTCTTTACCGCATCGGCAAGGGCCGGCTGAAAAATATCTCCGTTTATCACGCTTCCCTGCTCTTCCGGCACAATTTCATATCCCTTCTCCCCATACTGGGAGATATAGGCATTCTTTGGCTCCTCCTGGTTCTTTTTCTGCATACAGGAAAGTGCTTTCATCTCCCGGACCAGGGCATCCTGGTCAAACTCCACCACCGTATCCATTTTAAGCTTCTGCTTTCCAAAAAGCCTTATCACCCAGGCAAAAACGTTTTGAGAGTCAATATGTTTTTGCACCTCACCGTGAAACTCCGGTTTAAGCCCGATGGATTCCCCTGTAATCTCTTCCTCCCCGGAGGCATTTCTTGTTGTCATATGTAATACATAGGTGTCAACCTGTTTTCGGATGGCACTCTCCGCCGCCGCACTTTTCTTCCCGGACACATCCACGCCGTTTAATGTTGTATTGGGAAAAAAGTGGAAATGAAAATACACGGCCCCTGCCAGGTATACTAAAATGAGAGCCCCAAAGAAAAGTATAAGCCCTGTTTTCACCCTGGACTTTTTTTGCAAACTGATTTGTGTCATAATAATAATCCTTTAGATTCCTTCCATAGTTTTATCTTGTACTATTATACCCTCTTACTTCCCTTTGTCAATAAACCATTTTTTTACTGTGGAAGATTTTGGTCTTTTTCTTAAGTTTCTATTGGCTTTCTGCACAATTTCCCTCATTGATTAGAATGAATTTATTAAGAATTTCATAATTTTTATTAAAACACAAAAAATAGGATTGTAGCTCTATTTTTCCTGTGCTATAATTCAGTCGATAAAGGGACGAGAGGTGACGACAGTGAATTTTTTAATCAGTAAAAGCTGTACTTTTAAAGAGACAGTTTCCAATTTTTTCGGAAAATACAAACACGCACTCCTTTTGCTTTATATGTGCATTTACTTTCCCTGGTTTAATTACCTGGAAGAACATGTGACCACCCGGTTTCATGTGATACACACTGCGATGGACGATAAGATACCTTTTATGGAAATTTTTATAGTTCCCTACTTTTTATGGTTTCTCTACGTGGCAGGGGCAGTGCTGTACTTTCTATTTAAAAATAAAGAAGAATATTACAGGCTGTGTATTTTTCTCTTTGTGGGGATGACCGTATTTCTCATCGTGTCCACCGTATATCCAAACGGCCATTACTTACGGCCGGAGGAGTTTCAACGGGACAACATTTTTACGGCCATGGTGGCGCACCTTTACCAGATTGACACCCCCACCAACCTTTTTCCCAGCATTCATGTTTACAATTCCATCGGCGTGAATATCGCCGTATGGCACTGTGAAAATTTCAGGAAAAAGATAGGCATCCGCCTTTGTTCCGCCCTTCTGATGATTAGCATTATTTTATCCACCATGTTTTTAAAGCAGCACTCCGTATTCGATGTGATTACCGGAATTGCATTTGCCGCTTGTATGTACCCCCTAGTGTACACCAAAAACGGCCTGCGTGTGGGGGATTCCCAGACTTCTCTGGAGGAGTGGGTACGGCATGTATAAATCTAAAAGAATTTCTCTTAAAAAACAGCTCTGGATTCCCAGGGCTGTTTTTTCATATATACTATAACATCTGCAGAAAATACTAAACCTTCCAAATAGCTACGGCTGTTCTATAGCGCTCTCTGTGCCAAGGCTCTCCCCATATTTCATGCCGCCGGAACACAAATCTGTGAGCACCCCAAATTCATATCCCATGTCTTCCCATTTTCCCAAAAGTTCATCTAAAATCGCCCCGTTGGTGGAACTTGTGCTGTGGAGAAGCACAATGGCTCCCGGATGGATTCTGGGCAAAAGCTTGCTGTAAGCCTGCTGTGGGGAGGGCTGCTTATCCTCATACCAATCCACGTAGGCAAGGCTCCAGAAAAATGTCTCATATCCCAGGTTTTGCGCCATTTTAAGATTTTCCCTGCTAAATTTTCCCTGAGGAGGACGGTAAAGTTTAGGCATCTCTTTTCCCGTAATCTCCCTGTAAAGATTGGCCACATCATCCACCTCTTTCTGAAAAGAAGTCACATCGCTGATCTTGGACATATCTGGATGATGATAGGTATGATTTCCCACCAAATGCCCCTCCGCCTCCATGCGCTTTACAATCTCCGGAGCAGTTTCCAGAAAATTCCCCACTACAAAAAATGTTCCTTTGGCGTTGTGGGCATGTAAAGCGTCCAATATTTTTTCCGTATTTCCGTTTTCATAACCGCAGTCAAAAGTGAGATAAATCACCTTTTTTCCCGTATCCCCCACATAGTGGGCGTTGTACTCTGCCAGTTCCTCCTGCCCCACATTTCCGGTGGGCGTACTTCCCTCCGAGCCGAAACCCAGTCCCCAGTTTTCTGTTTCCCGCCGAACAAAAGAAGAGCTGCTAAAAACATCAACGATTTTAGCAGCCCCCGCTCCGGCACCATACATCAATAGAAAAAGTAACAGAACAAGAAGTGTTTTCTTATATTTCATAAGCACCTCAGGGCTTTCTTTACTCTATATTTATGCCGCCTCTTTCTTTTTCATTCCTGGCAATGATTACTCACCATTTGAAATGGCATCCACCGGACAGGAATCGATACATTGCTGTACCATATCCTTATTTTCCTCCGTAGTATCCGAAACGGCAACGGCCTTTCCGTCATCGTCAAACTCAAATACTTCCGGCTCTGTAGAAACACATAATCCACAGCTGATGCAGGTATCTTTATCCACTACTGCTCTCATATTAGATTCCTCCTGGTATCATAAAAATTCATTACTAATATTTCCAAATCTGCCGGAAATATACCATTTTATTTTTTTAATATTTCAGCAACAGCTTCATGCTCAATGACAAACTCCACGCATCCCATGTACATGGGGGCCACATCCCCCTCGTTAAATGCAATGACGATTTCTCCTTTCCCGTTGATATAAAAACCGGTCTCCTCCGTAATTGTCTCAAAATTCCATTCCGGGATATCCTCATTGTCCAACCAGTAAATCACATTTTCGTCTGCCTCCATCTGTGCTTTCATCTGTTTTTTAATATTATCGCTGACTGCCTTTTTATAATCTGATCCCTCCTTGAAAAAATCAGAAAGTGCCATGCGCTCCCCTGTCTTTAAATTCACCGTGTAAAAATAGTCCCACTGGGCACCGCTGCCTGCTCCCTGGTAACAGATAAGCTTTAAGACAAAATATTCCTCCGTGGCAGTGAGCACTTCCGACTGGATCACAATATCCTGATATCCTTCCTGGTCTTTTGCATTCTCCTTAAATTCCTGTATCAACTCTTCTGATATCCGTTCCATTTCCTCATTGATTTCCCGGGCAGTTTTTTTCGCCCTTTCCACTGTCTCACTGTCCCTCTCAGTCTCCTCCGTCTCATCCACCACAATCTGCGGCACCTTAACATCCGCCATATGTCTGTCCGAATCGTACTGGTAATCCCGAAATGTCACCACCGACACTAGATTTCCCAAAACAGGCATCCGCTCCATGGCATAGGCTATGTCCGGGGATACATTAGGTAAAATGAAAAAGGCTGCGATGACTGCCGCAGCAGCTCCCATAGAAATTTTTATCTTTGCCATCTTCCCTTTTCCACCTGCAAGATGAATGGCTTTTTTATAAGAATCATACTGGTTATCATCCATCATAACCTCCCTGTACTCCTGTTTTAACGTTTCAAATTCTTTTTTTCTATCCATGTTCCATCCTCCGTTTCCATGTCTATTCCAGGGTAAGCCGAAGTTTTTTTAAGCTTCGGTACAGTCTGCTTTTTACTGTAGAAAGGGGCTCCCCTGTAATTTCCGCAATGCTTTCTAAGGCCATATCCTCAAAGAATCGAAGCTCAATAATCACTTTATCCTTTAAGGGCAGAAGCTCTATCGCCTGGCGCAGCTCTATGTCCCCGTAAGCTTCCTCCACCCCGGTCTCCTCCACCGTATCCACTGAACTCTCCTTTGTTTTGTCCAGGAACCGGTACATTTCATTCATCATAATCCGGTAAATCCATGTCCCTGCAAACTCCTCTTTTTTTAAAGACCCACAGCTCCCAATGGCTTTCAATGCGCCGGACTGAACGATATCCAGGGCATCCTCCCTGCTGTGGACGCAGCTTAAAACCATGCGGTAATATTTGTTGTAATCAGTCAGCAGTATATTTTCTACCAGTTTTCTCTTTCGGCTCTTCATTGTTATCACCGTCCCTCCTTTATTAGTTAGACCTCCCGGGGCCCAAAAAAGTTTCAATAATTTTAAAAAAGAAGCTTCCTGAAAAAACAGAAAGCTTCTTTTTCTTATTATGAACCAGATTACTGCTGTGAGATAGAACCTCTTTCCCGAAAGGGTTTTGCAAAAATAAACAGGCCGAAAAACACCAGGTTAATCAATAACGCCGCGGGCAAATCTCCCCAGGCTATTGTCTGGTTTTCCAGCACATCCGCCGAATAGTTTCCGCTGAATATGGGAATCAGGTTGTTGTTTAAATAGTGCAGTGCAACAGGCACCCAGATATTCCCGGTTTTCATATAAGCATAGGCAAAAAAGATACCCAGGGTAATGCAGGTAATCTGCTGTGCCGCCGACATGGCCAGGCCTGTATCGGAATAGTACCAGAAATCCAAAGGCAGATGCCACAGTCCCCAGACAATGCCAAGGAGAATTACCCCCGCCCGATTCCCAAACTTTTTCTGCATCAAAGGCTGCAGATAATATCTCCAGCCGTATTCCTCCCCGAAAAATGCTGCAAAGACTAAAAAGAAGTTTACCGGAAGGAGCGCTGTGCTAATCCAGGTCGCGGGACTTTTAAGCAGCTCCGCAAATTCTCCCATCTGTCCCCCTATCAGGCAGCTAAAAGCAGTTCTGCCCACGTATAAAATCAGAAACAATAGGACACAGAACACAGATGCTTTCCCATTAAAAAATCCAAGTCCGTAAGCTCTTCTCTTTTCTTTTTTCGTAGCCAGCAGAACAATCCACAGGGCAATGCTGCCAAGAATCAGCACGTACTGGGAAATCATTGACCAGAATGTAAGTCCCATTTTTTCCAGCAGTTCCATTTCCACCGGCACAAACAGGGACAAAAAAGACAAAAGAATCATAACTCCCGTCACAATAAGAAACGTTATGTAATAGCCTTTGGGAAGATTTTCCTCCCCGGTGCAAAGATAGGCAAACATCACCCCTGCTGCGGGATACATCATCTGGGCTGCGGGAAATACGGACACGTCCATTCCCTTGGAATTTCCATACCAGATGAAAAGCCCCATAAGGAAAGTGACTCCATAGGCAATCATCACATAAATCAGTAATTGTTTTTTTTCTTTGTTCTCACTCATTTTCTCTTCCTTCTTTCTTTTCCTCTTCCATAGCGTACTCACAAACGGCAAAATTTTTTTGCCTCACCATGGTTTCCTGTCGTAAAGACATAATTAACTATAATGGAAGAAAGGAAAAATGTAAATAGAAATTATATAAAAGATAGAAATAATGTATTAATAGAATAGGACAAAGGGAAATAACATATGATAGGAAGACAGTATTTTGGCATTAAAACATGGAAAGAGGAGACAAGAATATGTGTACAGCAGCAACATATACCACAAAAGATTTCTATTTTGGACGCACCCTGGATTATGAAATTTCTTATGGCGAGAATATTGTGATAACCCCCCGGAATTTCTGTTTTCCCTTTTGCAGAATGGGACAATTAAAACGCCATTATGCCATAATCGGCATGGCACACGTAGTCTCCAATTATCCCCTGTACTATGACGGCATAAATGAAAAGGGCCTGGGGATGGCAGGATTGAATTTTGTGGGAAATGCAGTTTACAAAGAGCCGGAAAAAGATAAACACAATGTGTCTCCCTATGAATTTATCCCCTGGATTTTAGGGCAGTGCGCCACTGTAGACGAGGCAAAAAACTTATTGGAATCTATAAACCTTGTGGATATTCCTTTTAACAATGAACTTCCTCTGGCACAGCTGCACTGGATAATTGCAGATAAAAACCAGGCCATAACCGTGGAATCCACAGAAAATGGCCTCTCGGTATATGAAAATCCTGTGGGGGTGCTCACAAATAATCCCCCCTTTCACGAGCAGATGTTTGCCCTAAACAACTATATGTCCCTCTCCCCCCAGGAACCCAAGAACCATTTTTGCAGCAGCCTGCCCCTCCACACCTACAGCCGGGGCATGGGAGCCATCGGACTTCCCGGTGACTTATCCTCCCAGTCCCGTTTTGTGCGCATCGCATTTGTAAAAATGAACTCTGTATCCGGGGACACGGAAGCTGAGAGCGTAAGCCAATTTTTTCACATTTTAGGGTCTGTGGAACAGCAGAAGGGCTGCTGCTGCCTGGGAGACGGAAAATATGAGGTCACGCTATACACCTCCTGCTGTAATGGGGACAAAGGCATATACTATTATACATCCTATGAAAACCACCAGATTTCCGGCATCCACATGCACCGGGAAAACCTGGAATGTGCAAGGCTGATTCTCTATCCTATGATAAAAAAAGAACAAATTCGGATGCAGAATTAGTCTGCATCCGAATCTCTCATGAAATTTAAGAGAACAATTTCTCTTGTCCGCTATAACATAAGATTCAGTTTAGCCTATACCTGCACGTCCAGATTTGTACCCACACCATCCTGGCTCTTCACTCCCTGGCCTTCCCTCTCTCTTAAAATATCATCCATAATTGTCTCAAAATCTGCCGGATGCACAGGGACAGCATCGTCTCTGGACTCTGTTCTCTTTTCCTCCAGAACCTTTTCTGTCTCCTTCCTTTTTTCCGCCGCCTTCTCCCGAGCCTTTTCTATTAATTTCTCGGAATTTTCTTTTGCCTCCTCCCGAAGCATTTTATTCAACCTGTCGTCACGTCTGGTATAGGCAAAATGATAATATTTTCCGTTCTCATCAATATACGTGTGGCTGGTGCGCTCCACACATCCCCCAAGGGCGTTATAATAGGCATCCACGGCCTTCTCCGCCCGCTCAATATCTTTCATCAGCTGGGTATATTTCTTTTCCGCCTCCGGGTCCTTCTGCATTTTTTCCAAAAGTTTGGGATTTACCGTTAATACCCCCCTTCTTTTATCCCGTTCCATGGACAGGCCCCAGCCTGTTTCCAATTTCATATAAGGTACCTGCTTTTGCAGTTTTTGCATAAAAGCCGTTTCTTTTTCCTTAGACTCCTCCGCCATATTCTTAGGAATATAGCTGTTGTAATTCTGCTCTCTCACTGTTGGGTCAAAAAGATTCCCGTAAATTTCCATTGGCATACTTTGTCCTCCCTGACTTTTCTCATTATCCTATTCCTGTATCACAAGTTTACTTGTTCTATTATCTATATCGTCAGAAACCACAAATTTGTTAATGTTTGTTCCCAATGTTTTTCGGATCCTCTTTTTAAGCCGCATCCCCGCCGTCTTTTATGTCTAATCCCTGTCACCCCGTCCAGACAGCCTAGTTCTTTGGGGGATATTCCCGGTCTTTCCAATACCACCATTTTAACTTTTCAGAGTCATGATTTTCATGTTCTGCAAAGTACACTGCACAGCGGAACACGTAAAGGACACACCTGTCATCCTGAAATCCTTTTTTTAAACAGTCTAAATGGTATAACTCTTCCGGGTCTTTTCCCACCAAATCCGCCACACAATGGATTCCGATATTGTTGAGATGACGCTCCATATTTTCTCCTACCCCTGGTATTCTCGTTAAATCACTGTTCTGGTTCTTCATAGTAACTCCCCTTTCTGCCAATTATCCGCCGAATGTGTCACTGCTGTACCTCTCTCATTGTGACAAATACAGTATCCCCCGGCTGTTTTCCTATTTTTTTCTGTATATCCTTTCGGATTCCAATAATGTAACAAATAGAGCCATCCTCATGTTTCACTCCCATATTCACAACACTTCCCCTGTAGGGCTCACCGTCAAAGGTTATATCCGCCTTGACTCTGCCTTTGCCAAATTCTTCCCGAATGTCATAGGGAAACCTGACAAATGCGCCGCCCTTGTCAGGAACCGGCTCTATAAGGGCTTCAAATTCATATATTTTATTCATATCTTGTCCTCTTTTCTCTCGCTTTATATTTAGGGAAACTATATTATAAACCTGCAAAATGCACGGTCATCAAAACTTATATTCCCCTGCCTGATTCCTTTTGTACTGCGGTATAAACGGAAACACATTGGGTCATTTTTTTTAATATGTTCCAGTTCTGTCTCACAGGCACTCAAAGATTCCCTCAACACAGGATAGCCGTCGCTGGCCAAAACAACCACGTCTCCTTTTGCTACGGAATAAGTTTTTATCATAGACTCTTCAATTCCCATTCCATTTAGAACCGGATATCCAAAATTTCCCTTCCTGTTTTCAAATGCAAACTGCATCCTAAGGGTTTTTTCAATCCCCGCTCTCCCTATATCATTTTGTTCCAATTTCTTTCTATCCGCTCCCTGGGATATTTCATATTCCAGATAAAACGCACGTAATAAGGCATTTAACTCATCTACTTTAGAAGAATGTGTATAGACCCTTTCATTGATTCTGCACTGGCAGTCGCCATAGGACCAGACTTCTTTGTACAAATCATTGTAAACGATAATTGCCGCCCTGGGATATTCCTCCCAGGAAAGAGGCTCCCCACAATCCCTGATATTTTGATACAAGATACGGTCAAGATTT
This sequence comes from uncultured Roseburia sp., assembly GCA_947174805.1. Taxonomy (GTDB): domain Bacteria; phylum Bacillota; class Clostridia; order Lachnospirales; family Lachnospiraceae; genus Roseburia_B. Next base: position 230,645 of record CAMWKH010000002.1, read on the forward strand.
TTGAAAAGTTCCACTGCATTTTGTTCTGCCACATCCTGCTGCAGATATTTTGATATAATCTCCTTTGCGAAACATCCGCTTGTTTTTCCATCCCATAAACGTTTTCCTTTTGATGTAACTCCATCTATCACCGTTATAAAATGTTCCCCCATAATCAAGCCATCCTCACAGGTATGGGGATTGTTTTCTTTTCCCACCAAACAATGTTCCAGTATATGCAAAAAACCACCGCCTTCCAACAAATCCTGTGCATTCTTTATTCCCTTTTTCCCCATTTCTATTTTGGGGAAACTTTAAGGCTCTTCAAATATACTTTCTGTTCCGGTATAATTCGACTGCTTTCCACTGATTTCTGGATGGCTTTGTTATGGGTCCATGGGTCAAGTTTTTTCCCGTCAATATAAGGAAGCACAGCTTCATACTGCTTTGCCAGCTTCCGCAGCTGGGGTGTTCTCACACCAATCATAGAATCCTGTTCCACAGTGGGAATCAGCCTGCCTTGAAAAAGACGGTATTTTTCATCCTGCAGCCGGAACAGCTCTTCTCTTATTTCCTCCCTAATCATATCTTATTCTCCTGACTTTTTCTATCATTATACCTCAGAACCAGGAAATCTGCATGGCATGTTTAAAAATTTTTTTCTATCTGGGCCCAGCAGCTCTGTTATCCTGGGACGCTGTGCAATATCCTGCTGTCTTATACCCCAAAAAATCCCACAACAAGGCAGCAATTTGTGCATCTATACTTCCGCCGTAACTTATGAAGGCCAGCCCCCCACTTTTCTGTACAATTTATAAGAAAAGTTTTTGTAAAGGAACCTTGTCAAAAGGGAGGTGGCAGTATTCTTAACAGTGACAGTTTTATTATTCTGCCTGTCTGCTATAAGGGGAACATATCAGCGTATGGGACAGAGACATGCGTTGAAATCAGTTCTTATGGATTCAAAAGATGAATAACATTCTGGCGTGTGTAAGGAAGTTGTTGAAAATGAGATAATTTATTCATAGGTGAACGACAGCGTTTGAAAATTGAAAAATCTCATGTTTTCATGTATAATTGGAAAAGAAAGTTAAATTGGAAAATCGGGAGTTGTAGGAGGTATCTTATGGCATTAGATAAAGTTTATGATTATTTCCATAATTATGATAAGCAGACTTATCAGGTTGTAGCTTGTATGGGAAATGAGCCATCGGAACAGGATATAAAGAATTTTGAAAATCAGTATGGAATAAATCTTCCTGCTGATTTCAGAGAGTTTACTATGTCCCCATTAGGCGGGCTTTATATGGAGGTCCAGGAAGAAATATGGCCAAGAGCGAAACCGTATGACATAGGACCATTTTGGTCGTTCTGTCGTGGAATTATAGTTTATGGAATTGCCAATGGAATACCCCATTTTTTGGATATTCGAGAAAAAACAAAAGAACTACACGATGAAGGTTTTACTGATTTTATTCCATTCTTGTCCATTGTAGGGAATGGTGATGAAATATTTTGTTTTGATAAGGATAACAACATAGTCCTTCTTGACTACTATACAACAGGGGAAGCTGCGCCGATTGAAGGGACTTTTTCAGATTGTTTGATGAACCAAATTGCGGAGTTAGAAGAACGGAAGAACAAGAAAATCCGGGGAGAGGATAAAATCGGCTAATTCTGGTTTGTGAAATTGGAAAAATCGAAATTAAAAGGGGAAAAGACCATGATAGAGCTGAATGTGTTTAAAAAGTTAATGCTGGAAAACCATGACCGCCTGCCTCTTTTGACACTTGATGAATTTTTTGAGGGAAATAAGGCGGAGGATTCCATTGCGCCAAACGACTGTGGCTTTGGACGCCCTTCCATTGCTGAAATATGGGAACTGATGCGGGAACTTGAGAAAAGGCCAGATGTCGCATGGATTCGTATTGAACTGCACAATGACACCGAGATTGCAGAGTATGAGGGGAAAGAGGTATTGGTTCTTGCGGGAGAATCACTCATAGTATGCACCTCTCTTTCAGCGCTGGAATTGGAAACACTTGCAAGATGCGAATGGCTGTGTTCGGGAGGGGCAGAGGAGTGGGAGGAATCTGCGATGGATTCCCTATTTTCCTGTAGACCGCCTGTTCCTGATGGTTTTCATTGTTTTGCCATTGTGTGGGACTGATAAATGCGCAAGAGAACGCCAGAAGATACCTATCCATTCTCCTATCTAACTAATTGCGTATTGCTTTAACTTACTGCCGACTTTCTTACTTCCGTATTTCTGCCGGATTTCATCAAGCATAATTTCTTTATCATGATACCGCACATAATCGCCATAATGCCAACACCAGCACTTCTTTTTCGGCGCAA
>CAMWKH010000003.1 GCA_947174805.1 uncultured Roseburia sp.
AATACAATTCTATATTGAAAATTTTGATTGTAACTTTCAGTTCATTTTTTGTGCTGAATATGGCTTTGAATTATTTCTTTCCAGAAATAAACTTTAACAATCTGTTGGGTTTGCCATCGATAGCTATTGCCGCTATTCTTTTGGTCAAGTGGTTTTTTAAAAACTATGAGATAAAACCAAGATAAAGACAAATGAAGAAGAAACTTTATTTGAAAGGCTGGCCCGTGAAAGGAATATCACAGTGGAGGAAATGGGGGCGATCATTTCAGCCCGCATCGAGGCCGAGGGGCCCGGCGGTATGCTGCGGTGGTATCCGAATCTATGAGCAAGGGTGTATTATGAAAATAACGAATGAATGTGATATTTTGAGTACAACGGAACAGTTTAAAATCAAATATAGTAACAGCGTCGGAGCATATAGAAACTGAAAATCTATATGCTCTATTTTTTGGCGATAAAGGAGAATCACGAATGGAAAATAAATTTTTAAAGGATTGTGAGAAGTTTTCATGTAAATAGTGGCTATATGCCTGCAGCCACTTCCCGCCTTAATGCACGCACTCTAATTTTCGATAACAGGGATTTCAATCTGAACGATATAATCCTCAATTTTGTCAATGACATTTTCATTGATGCCCATTTCATAAGAATATCCATGAAGAGCCAGTTTGTGCTTTTGTGCGTATGAAAAAATTTCTTCATACCGCTCAGGTATTTTGTCCCAGCTTCCTTTATGGAAAGCTCTCAGATATTTTCCACCGGGAGTTGTGTGCATGGTTGACTGGTATGTGAGAAAAGGAAGTTCAATAAAAAGTTTGGAATAATCATCAAAGTTTCCTTTCTGCAGGCTGGAAACGGGAATCATGGAGCCGTAGGAAGCATCGTGCAGGCGTCCGAGATGGTATTTTTCCGTTTCGGCAGTAATCAGCTCGACTTGTTCTTCAAAGGAAGTGTCCGGCTTTACATTAACCGTTACAAGACAGCGCTCTTTCTGCTCGACGATACTGATTTCTGATAAATCCATTGTCATCAGTGTAACCATATGCTGGCGCTGTGTACACAGGGTTGTCCTGATTGCCTGCAGGTGCACAAGCTGTGAATCAAGGTCTGCTATTTTTTCCTCCAATAGATGTTTTAAATTTTGGGCAGAACGGTTCCTCATAAAATTCTGTACTTCGTGGATTGGAACTTCTAGTTCCCGAAGCAGGAGGATCGTTTCCAGAATGGAACTTTGGTGGTAGTTATAGCAGCGGTAGTTGTTATCGGGGTTGATGGAAGCAGGCTTAAAAAGACCAATTTCATCATACCACATCAAAGTTTTCTTATTGATTCCATGCATTGTTGCAAACTGACCGATTGTGAGGAGTTTGTTATCTTTATTCATAGTTACCTCTAATAATTAAAAAGCTCTTGACCGTACTGTTACTGTACGGTATATGATACCAAGTAGAAAGAGAAAATGCAAGGTAAACGGAGGAAAAGTTTATGGAGAATCAAAATGTTTATGAAAGACCTGTAACATTACAAAACATATTAAAATTTGCCGTACCTACGATTGCAATGACAGTGTTTATGTCCTTTTACACAATGGTAGATGGTCTGTTTGTGTCGAATCTAATCGGGACAAACGCACTTTCGGCAATCAATCTCACGGCACCGATTATTCAGCTTGTGACAGCCATCTCCACCATGCTTGCCACAGGTGGCAGTGCGGTCATTATGAAAAAGATGGGGGAGCAGAAGGCCGAGGAGGCCAAGGAGGATTTTACTTTCCTGATTTTAGTGAATGTCGTTGTAGGGATTTTCATGTGTGCGGCAGGGTACTTAGCCATGGATCATATTTTTGCGGGGATGAATCTCTCCGCAGATGTAGAAGGGTATTGTGTGGAATACTTAAGCAGGTATCTGGTATTTACTGTGCCAATCCTTCTGATGAATAATTTCACCCTTTACATGATTGCCAGTGAAAAGGCAAACCTTTCCCTGATTTGCTCTGTAACAGGGGGTGTCCTGAATATGGCGCTTGACTATGTGTTTATTGCCGGATTCCACATGGGGATCAGTGGGGCGGCGATTGCAACAGGCCTGGGATATTCCGTGACGGCGGTTGTGGGATTGCTTGTTTTCAGCCAAAAAAAGAGCCTTCTGCATTTCAAAAAACCTGTGTTTCGCTTTAAAGTTCTCACAAATGCGGCTGCAAACGGATGCTCGGAGATGGCGACTGCACTTGTTACCGGTATCATTACAATGATGTTTAACTGGACGATGCTGCATTATGTGGGTGAGGATGGGGTCGCTGCGGTTACCATTATCATGTATGTGCTGATGTTTGCAAGCTCCCTTTATACAGGGTATTCTTATGGCGTGGCCCCGATGCTCAGTTATTATTATGGGGAACAGAACCATGAAAAGCTGAAGAAGTTGGCTGCAGTCAGCATGAGGGTGATTGCAGGGATTTCCCTTGTGACGGTTGCAGCTTCCCTTCTTTTGACAAGGCCCTTGGTGTCTGTTTTTGCACGCCCGGACAATCCGGTGTATGATCTGGCAGTGACTGGAAACAGGATTTGTACGATTGCGCTTTTCTTTATAGGTTTTAATATATTTGCAAGCGGCATGTTTACTGCATTATCCAACGGAGTGGTTTCGGCTGTCCTGGCATTTGCAAGGTCATTTGTATTTATGCTGATTACGATGATCGTGCTTCCGCTTATTTTGGGTGTGAATGGAATCTGGCTGGCAACACCTGTGGCGGAACTGATGGCGCTTGCATTGTCCATATTTACGTTATTAAAATATAGGAAGAGGTACGGTTATTAAAGAGGGGCATGTGTGCCTGCATCCAAACGCAATACGGCAGTAGATGAGTATTGGCGGGCTGCCACACAATAAAAGGTGTATTGTAAAGAAGTGAGAGATTCAAAACGATACACTTTTCGATATTATTCCAAAAAAGATATGCGTCTAAGTTAATGGTGTATAGGCTTTATAGACGCTGAATATCCCGCCATATAAAAAAGAAGTAAGATTGGAGGATATTTGATAATCAACAAATGGAAATGCCGCTATCAGAGGAAATAGCTGCTGAACCGATTATAGAGGATATGGATTGGTCAAATTATTTTGATGGAATAAATGGTACAGCTGTTTTTTATGAACCGACTGAAAATTGCTATAAAATATATAATCAAGATTTGGCACTTACACAGCGCTCGCCATGTTCAACTTTTAAAATTATTTCTTCCTTAATTGCGTTGGAAAACGGCATAATTAAACCAAACGAATCTGTCCATACATGGAGTGGGGAAATATTTTGGAATGAGGAATGGAATAGGGATATAGATTTTTCTGATGCGTTTCGCTCTTCTTGTGTTTGGTATTTTCGGGAGATTATTGATGAAATTGGAAAAGATATGATGCAGGATCATTTAAATGACCTTGGGTATGGAAATTGTGATATTTCTGATTGGGAGGGAAGATTAAATACAAATAATAACAATCCAACCCTAACAGGATTTTGGATTGAATCATCATTGCTTATTTCACCTAAAGAGCAAGCAGAAGTAATGGACCGCATTTTTGGTGAAAATACAGATTATTCAGAAGAAACACTAGACCAATTAAAACAGGTTATGCTGATATCAGAGCAAAAGAACGCAGGCATTTCAATTTATGGAAAAACAGGAATGGGCAAGGCAGATGGTATCGTTGTAGATTCATGGTATACAGGTTTTGCAGATACCACTGATAAAAGGATTTGCTTTTGTGTGTATTTGGGTGAGACGGATAATACAAATGTATCCAGTGCCAAGGCAAAAGAAATTAAAGTTGCAATAGAGGTATTTTTCAGTGCTTCTTTTAGCAATTCAAGAAAATTGAGTGAAAGTTTCTGCAAAATTCTTGACAATATTTAGTTAACATTATAAAATTAAGCATGTGCTTAATTTTGCGGGAGGGAATTTATGGATAAAGGCGATGAAAGAAAGAAGCAACTCTTACGGGTTGCACTAGATGTATTTATAGAAAAAGGCTACTACGGTACAAGTACCCGCGAAATTGCAAGAAGGGCTGGTGTCAGTTCTGGTTTATTATTTCACTATTTCAGAAATAAAGATAGTATTTATCTTGAGTTGGTAAAGATTGGTGTTGAAGAAATGAAAATTGATACAGAAACAGCGATAAACGCACCTTGTGAATACCTTTTTCAGACGATAAAGAATACGTTTGAACAGCTGGAAAGCAATCCCTCTTTTGGGAAGATGTTTGTGTTTATGGATAATGTGCAGCATACAGCGGTAAATGAAAAGGAGATAGAGCTGCTTTTGGAATCGGCAGATATTTGCAGGCAATGGAACCCTATTATTTTAGAAGGGCAGCGGCGGGGCGAGTTTCGAGCGGGTGATTCCCATTCATTATGCGTCGCTGTTTTTGGTGCCATACAGGGAATCGCACAGGAAAAAGTCAGAATCCCAAACACACCATTACCAAAGATAGATTGGCTTATGGATATGATCGTCAGTCATACTAAATAGCAAAATACATTTATATTTTAGGAGTTAGAAATAACTGAAAATATAACAGAAAGGTATAGAAAAACAGATGTTATGAAAGCGAAAAGTTATGATGATTTATTCGATAAATATATTCAGTCAAAAAAGATTTGTGAAAGCGTTGTGTTAATTAAAAATGGAACAGGAGAAACTATATGTTCAAAGGCTTACGGGGGAAAAACTATAGATAGTCCAATAGTAGCTGCAAGCATAACAAAAATGTTTACTGCTGCGTGTATTTTTACGCTCATTCAACGAGGAGATATAACACTGAATGATAGTCTGTTGGATTTTTATGAACCTGCTTATCTAAAGGGATTGCACGTTTATAAAGGTAAAGATTATTCTTGTGAATTGAAAATATCAGATTTACTCTATCAGACAAGCGGATTGGCAGATATATATGAGGAGGGAAAAAATAATTTAAAAAAGCAAGCTATAATATCCGACACATTTATTACTTTTGAAAAAAATATCGCTTTAACAAAAGAAAAAGAAGCTCATTTCCCGCCTAATTACAAGACTAACGCTCACTATGCGGATATTAATTATAATATACTGGGTGATATTATTGAGAAAGTCACAAAATGCTCATTAGAGAGTGTGTTTGAAAAATACATATTTTCTAAAATAAATATGGAAAAAACTTATCTGCCTGTTTCGGAAAAAGAATATATACCTAGGGTTTACTATGGGGATAAGCAGCTATATAGACCGCAATTCATAATGTGCAGTAAAGCAAGTGGCGGTTGTATTACAACTACAAAAGATTTAATGATATTTATACAGGCTTTTTTCCGTGGTGAACTTTTTGACAAAAAAATGCTTGATTCAAAACGGTATAGAAAATTACAACTATCTATGTTTCCTATCTATTATGGAGGCGGCTATATGAGAATAAAAATGGGCGGATTTTCCACTTCTTTTTTGGGTCAAGGTGATTTGATAGGCCATAGCGGGTCAACCGGCTCATTTGCATTTTATTATCCGAACAAAGAGTTATTTTTTGTTGGGGATTTTAACCAAATGAAATATCCTGCACTGCCTATAAGGTTTGTGATGCAGCTTGCTATGTTTGCCCCATAAGAAATAGTAGAATTTTTCTCTCACCTACACGGATATGACAAAAATTCAACTATTTCTTCGCTTATCACTTGGTATTCAAAATCATGAATATAATGTGGGCAGTCTAATTCTATCATTTTACTATTTGGAACATTTGCGATATATTTTTTTTGAGAACTTCGCCATATTTCTTTATCCCAACCTGTCCCCTGGCCATTCGATGCAAACAGAAGCATTGGAACTTGTGGTATATTATCCGATTCAACTTTGCTTGCATTTTCCTTAATACTTTTTACTTCATTAAGCATTGTAATTGTTGCTGTTCGATTATAGAAAACTGCTCTATATATCTCTTTTTCCTTGTTAGAGAGAGTGCCATTTGTTATTGCGTCACTATCTGAAACACCCGGCAGTAATCTCGTTATTCCAATGGCAGATGCAAACTGACTTAATTTAAGCATAGCCATATTGATATTATAATCTTGATACGACTTAGGAACTGCCATATCAAGACCTATGATAGCTAATACTTCTTCGGGATATTGTTGTGCCCAATATAATGCTTCAATTCCTGACATGGAATGGGGACAAAGGATATAGGGTGCTTCGATACCTGCCGCCTTTAGAGCAGCCCTTGTGTCTGCTAATACGGATTCAATGCCTCTTTTTTTGTCAACGACATCACTGAAACCATATCCGAATTTCTCTACAACTACAATTCGATATTTATCGCTTAACAGTGAGTAAAGAGATTTGAAATCCAATATGGGAGAACAGGTTCCGCCACCAGACATAAATACAAGTGTTTTTTCGCCGCTTCCCTCAGTATATACACTCATATTATGCCCGTCAATTTCTACCATTGTACTGATAGGTAAAAGCAGCTTCTGTTCCTTGTTTAAGTGAATTTTGTGATTTATATATATTGCAAGCAGTAAAATAAATGTAATTATTGCAATCCCTAATAAAATCTTCATTGTTTTCTTCACTTTCGTCATATTTTTCCCTGCCTTTGCCGATTTGCTGACAATTTTATTTTTATCAAGACCTGCCCTTGCTATATTGCGCTCTCCTAAAATTAATTCAAACATAATTGTAACTAACGATATAAGTTTTGTCAATAAAGCCATTTTTTTGGAATACACTTGACTTTGACGTAACGTAATAGTTTATAATGATAAAAAATCACAGAGAAAGGATGATGCCATATGAAAGAAAACGGGTAAGAGTGTGATTGAAGCACACTTTTACCAGTAAAAGACATTTTTAGACGGTATGGAGGAGGTTTGTATGACGAAAAAACTTATGTCTGTCCATGAAGTTGCTAAATTAACCGGTATCACTGCCCGCACACTTCACTACTATGATAAAATTGGACTTTTAAAACCTACGAAAGTAACTGAAGCGGGCTATCGAAGGTATGACGATACAGCACTTAGCCGGCTGCAAAATATTTTGTTGTTTCGTGAATTAGAGTTTCCTTTAAAAGAAATCAAAGCAATTCTTGACAGCCCTAATTTTGACCCATCAGAAGTAATTGCTCAGCAAATTGAGCTGTTAGAATTACAATATAAACACATAGGGAAACTTATTACCCTTACACGTGAAATTCAAAAAAAAGGAGCAAAAGTAATGAATTTTGATATTTTTGACAAGAGCGAAATCGAAAAGTTTCAGGAGGAAGTAAAAGAAAAATGGGGCAATACCAAAGCATATCAAGAGTACAAACAAAAGGATATTGCTCTGAATGGAGATAATTATAGCAAGAGTTCAAACGAGCTGATGACAATCTTTTCAGAATTAGGAGAATTAAAACATTTAACACCTAATTCTGATGAGGTACAAAAGAAAATCTCTGCATTGCAGAAATATATAACCGATAATTACTATGTATGTACCGATGAAATTCTTTGTGAATTGGGTGAAATGTATGTATGTGATGAACGCTTCAAGAACAATATTGACAAAGCAGGTGGTGATGGAACTGCTGATTTTGTCAAACAGGCTATTGTTGTGTATTGCGGTAAAAAGAAGGTGTAATTTACTGTACGAAATCGATACGCTGTCCTGTTTGCGAAAGAAAACCCGTGACAGAATTAGAAAAGATTTAATGGAAGATATCCCGTACGCAAGTCATTTCAGACGGAATCTGCCCGTTGGGGCAGTCTGTTTTTCCAAGTGGATGGGATCGCCTGCTCAGCAATGAATTCTTAGACAATACGATTCTGTAGACTGGATTTTAGGGCAGGCAGGGGCGGGCAGATAATTTCGCCCCTCTGTCCCTGCTCATTGAAATCACGCTTCTGGACTTTCTCTTTTTTCATTATCTTACAGCCTTTGTGCCGGCTGCTGCGGAATCCCTCTCATAGCCATATCGTTTATTAAAATTATCTCTTTAGAACTAAGATTTAATCAGGATTGTGCTGAATGTGGTGATAATCAGAAATAATGTTTTCCAATGTTATATTTTTTAGACTTTCACACAAATCATTACTAATTTTCTGATAGGAACAGTCCAATACATCGTGTATATTTTTTCCTATGGGACATAAGGGAGAGGGGAACGGGTGAAGTCCAATAAGCTTAGAAGCGAAGTCCGGTTCGATTGCCTTGCAAATGCGATATAAAGTGATTTCATTTGGCGGGCAATTCAATGTCGTGCCGCCTGTACCAAATTTAACAAATATGATACCGTCTTTTTTCAACGAACTTAGGATTTTTCGGATTGTAGCAGGGTTGATTCCAGTAGATAAAGACAAAAGGTCACTGGTTACTTTTTGCGTATCTCCATATTCCAAAATAAAGATAAGGCAATGAATAGCAACGGAACACTTTGTGCTGATATGCATGGCATTTCTCCTTTCCAGGTTTGATTGTAACATATATTTGCACTGGTGTAAATCTTGACATCACATCAGAAGATTGCTATAATGGTGTAAAATTTAAAATTACAGGAGGGATAAACATGAAAGTCACACAGATTGTTTTCAGCCCCACAGGAGGAACGCAGCAAGTTATAGATACCGTAACATCCACATGGGAAAATCATGTCAATAAGGTTGACCTAACCAATCCAAAGAACGAGTATTCTACCTTGAATTTTTCACAGGATGATATTGTGGTAATTGCAGCTCCCTCATATGGGGGGCGAGTACCAGCTCTTGCGGCTGAACGGCTTACAAAAATAAATGGGAATCATGCTCAATGTGTTATCCTCTGCGTGTATGGGAACCGGGCATACGAAGATACGCTCCTTGAATTACGAGATATTGCAGAACAAAGTAATTTTAATGTAGTTGCAGCTATTGCAGCAATCGCAGAACATTCTATCATGCACCAGTATGCAGCAGGCAGGCCGAATGAAAATGACAAAGATGAGTTACGCAGTTTTGCGGCAAAGGTTCTTGAAAAAATAGAATCTGGCAATGAAGATCTGTCTGAATTTCACATACCCGGTAATCGTCCATACAAGAAAGCTGGGGGTGTTGGCCTGGTTCCAAAAGCTACTGGTAAGTGTGTCAGTTGTGGTCTTTGTGCCGAAAAGTGTCCAGCACAGGCAATTAGCAAAGAAAATGTAAAGTGTGCGGACAGTAAAAAGTGTATTTCTTGCATGAGATGTGTTGTGCAATGCCCGCAATCAGCCCGCAAAGTAAATGGAGCAATGGTTTCAGCAGCAGCTTTGGCACTCAAACAAGCCTGTTCGGAAAGGAAGGATAACGAACTCTACATTTAAAGTTTCTCTAAACCACAGTATAGCCAAGTCAGCTGGCTCACCACCGATTCATTTGCAATGAGGTGCTGCTATGGACAAAACCAAATGGGTTGGAAGAATGAATAACATATGGTTTGTGCAAGGGAGACTGTAAACGAGGAAATCATTTTTACATAAGTAAGCACTGGCGGCAGAGGTTAAATCTTTGTCGCTTTTTTGCGGATAGTTTTGATGGAATGGGTTAAATTTTTGATGGGGGATAGGAATGTTTATGCATTTGATTTGAGTTGTTTCAGTAATTATCATATAATGTGCACAGTGAAAGAAAAAAACTGTTGACGAAAGCACATCGGAAGAAAGCCGATGGAAACAGTGTAATCTGCCATACGGTTATTTGTGGTGGGCAGGTGAGCAGGATAAAGGATATGCAGCAATGGGTGACGGGGGCAATATTATTTATGTTAGCCCAGAAAGGAATATGGTCGTTGCGATTGCCTCTGTTTTCCTGCCAAGAGCAAAGGACAGGATTGAATTTATCAAGAATTATGTTGAGCCGATTTTTGAAAAACAAGAATCTCTCTTTTTTGTGCAAGGATAGAGAGGAAAAATGAAAGAATAAACCTTATAATAATAAAGACAAATTGATGTCCACAAAGCACAATATGTGCGGATAGGAGGTATTTCATGGAATGGGTTCACAGATTAAACCAAAGCATGAATTATATTGAGGAACATTTGACAGGCGAAATTGACTATGAACAGCTTGGACGGATTGCCTGCTGCTCCACTTATCACTACCAGAGGATGTTTACTTATATGGCGGGCATCACTCTGGCAGAGTATATCCGAAGAAGAAAAATGTCCCTAGCGGCGGTTGACCTGCAGGGTGGGGATGAACGGATTATTGATATTGCAGAAAAGTATGGCTATCGTTCCCCGACTGCATTTAACAGGGCCTTCCAGTCTTTTCACGGGATAGCCCCTTCCTCTGTGAAAGACGAGGGCGTATCCGTAAAGTCTTTTTCCCCCATTGTATTTAAAATTGCTGTGAAAGGAGCAACAGAAATGGATTACAAAATTGAAACAAAAGAAGCATTCCGCATTATTGGAGTATCCGCACCGCTGGATAAGGAAATCGAGAAGAATTTTATGGTTGTGCCTAAGATGTGGCAGGAAGCCTCTGTAAATGGAACGATACAGAAATTGGCAGGAATGATGGATACGCCGCCAATGGGGCTTTTGGGCGTGAGCGCCTGCAATGATGAAGAACAATGGAAATATTATATTGCTGTTTCCAGTACGAAAACAAGCGGTGAGTTTGAAGAGTATACCGTGCCTGCATCTACTTGGGCAATCTTTTCTGGAACAGGTACAAATCAGTCCATACAGGAATTAGAGCAGCGGATTCTAACAGAGTGGCTTCCGACCTCTGGATATGAATATGCCAACGCCCCAGATATTGAGGTTTACTTAAATCCAGATCCGCAGAACGCACAATATGAGGTATGGATACCTGTGGCAAAGAAAAAGGGATAAGGGAGGGACATATGGACGAGAAATTTAATTTGTTTATGGAAACGGTTGACGAGCGTTTCCGTAGTTTTGTAAATCAAATCAACGAGTATCTGACAGAAAAGGGCTGTAAGTGTGATGTCAAGCTACAAAAAAGCGGATATGTTGTGTCCTATGTGTTAAACAGCAGCAAAAGGACTTTGGCAACATTTGTATCCCGGAAAACGGGGATGAAACTCCGCATTTATCCCGAACATATAGGGGAATACCAGAGCTTTCTTGATACACTCCCCGAAAAGGTAAAAAGGGAAATTAAGAAAGCATCTGTCTGTAAACGGCTTGTCAATCCCGATGACTGTAATCCCAAATGTGTAATGGGATATACCTTTTCTCTGGATGGTGAGCAGTATCAGAAATGCCGTTACATGGCATTTCAGCCTACGTTGAGTGAGGAAAATAATCCATATATAAAGCAATTTTTAGAGAATGAATTGCGGACGGATACAGATGGTTAGCAGTATGGTCATGATATGTTCCAGATGAATGGAAGAGGGCATTCAAAATATATGGCTTGAAGATGTAAACGGGAAGACTCTGGAATTTGATCTATGTCGGTTCCATTAGCCGGGGATATGCTGTATAATAGAGTCTGTGATCAAAGACGATTCATCAGGGAGGAAGAAAAATGCTTTGCAAAATAAGAAAATGGGATTTGGCAGACGCGGCAGATTTGGCGGCGTCTCTTTCTAATAAAAAAGTTCAGGATAATCTTAGGGATGGACTGCCGTACCCTTATACGGAACAGGACGGGGTGGATTTTATTTCCGCTATGCTGTCTGCGGATGAAAATGAAACCTTTGCTTTTGCTATAACAGCAGATGGACAGGTGGTGGGAAGTATCGGTGTTTTTCGTCAGGGAAATATTCATAGGCAGACAGCCGAGCTGGGATATTATATTGCTGAAGGATACTGGGGAAAAGGAATTGTGACGGAGGCCGTAAAACAGGTCTGTGAATATGTTTTGAATAAAAGTGATATAATCCGTATTTATGCAGAGCCATTTGCGAATAATACGGCTTCCTGCCGTGTGCTGGAAAAAGCAGGTTTTCAGTATGAAGGGACATTAAGAAAGAACGCTGTAAAAAATGGGAAAGTGATGGACATGAAAATGTATTCCCTGTTGAAAGAGGAAATTCCGGCTTACTACTACGGGTAAATGTGCTATCCTGTAGGAGGAAGTTTTGAAAGAGAAGGAGGGCTTTTTGTGGATTATCAGGAGTTGCTTCAGAAAAAGGAACTGTACGGCCAGCGTCGGGCATCCATCCCGAAAATTACGCTGTTTACTTTTGAGCAGGCGTTTGAAATAGAATATACCCATAATTCCACAACCATCGAAGGCAACACTCTGTCCTTGATTGAGACTAAGGTGCTGCTGGAGGATGGGATCTCCATCGGGGGAAAGTCGCTGCGGGAGATCTATGAGGCAGTCAACCACCGCAAGGCGTTCCGTTATGTGAAGGAATGCATCGGACAGGGAATGCCCCTGGATGAAAGAAAAGTCAAGGACATCCACGCCCTGCTGATGGAAAACATCCAGGTTGGCGGGGGATACCGGGATGTGCAGGTCTATATATCCGGCGCAGGGCATATGCCGCCGCCCCCGTCAATGATGTACAGGCAGATAAAGGACTTTTATGCGGACTTGTCATGGAAAGGGAAGGAACTGAACCAGGTGGAGCTGGCAGCGTGGACCCATGGGGAGTTTGTCCATACAACCTATTTTTTCAGACACTGTAAAATCGGTTCAATATACTTTTTATCCGAAATATCATAAGACGAAGAAATCATTTTTAACATTACCTGTTCTTTCTCAGTTTTATCTTTTTTTGCTTTCAGGGTTTTGATAAACATTTTCATCATAAGTTTTGACGGAGTGGACATTTTTTCATAATTGAGTCCTCCCGGACAATAAAATGTTTCTACCTTTTTCCGCTCTGACTCCTTGAAAATTTGGTTAAGAGCTGCTTTAATTTCTGGATTGTCTATGGGGCTTGCGCCAACAAAAAATGCAATTAGCTTCTTGTCCGCCCAGTTGTCTATATTTCCTTTCAACCAACTAATTTTGCTGATATTGCCTGCGCAAGCCCAGCCTCCAAAAATAATTGCTTCATATGCAGTGAAATCTTTCTTTTTTGCAGCGGATAATTCAAGACAGTCCGCCCCGGCGGCTTCCGCTATCCATTCCGCATAACGCTTTGTAAACCCTGTTTGTGAAGTATAAATTACTATGGTTTTCATCTGACGAAATCTCCTTATCTTTTTCATTTTCCATTGTAGTCTGGACATCAATTTATCCTGCAGGGGCAATCTGCCCGTCACCATTTAAAAAGAACTTAAAAATATCAAAAGCAGAACGACTTATCGAGATGGTGATGCCAATAAATGAAAAAGGATTTTACAGCAGGCCGATTAATCAGATGTTTCGGGAGTAAATAATTCCGGTATGTCAATATTTACAGTAGTATTATCCGCCTCGCCCTGGGGATCATATTCGTTCTCCTGTTTGTCCTCATCATCCCAGAGGGAATCATACTTTTCCTTCTTCTTCAGTGCATTCATCACAGCCAAGTTTTTGGACGCCATATACAGCTCCATACTGTAGTCCATGACTTTCTGCTCATCTTTAGGGGGAACACTTGCGCCCCTGGATATCCGCCTTGCCACTTCCATGATTTTGGCTAAATCTACAGCCGCCTCCTGCATGGCATCTCCCTGCTGCCTTGCCACTTCCGCATTCCACACAGCGGCATGCTGCTCTGCCAGACGGTCTAAAACTTCCTGGTTTGCCTCAAATTGTTTGTTCACCTCAGAGATGGACAGCTCTAAAGTGGCAGCCTCCTCGGAATAAAGTTCCTTGTCGCTTTCTGTGATGGTCTTTTTCTTTAATTCATCTCTGCGCTGTATCAGTAATTTTCGCTGGTCAATCAGCGCCTGGCGCTGGTTTCGGTACAACTGCTGGGCTTCTCCTAGTTTCATATACATAGATTTTCCTCCTTTTGTCCCGCTTTGGAATTTCAGGCATCCAAAGGGCGTTCTTCCCTGAACATATGTGCAGACTGTCAATATCTCTATAAAAAGTATATCGGCAGATTTTGGAAATTTATTAATTGTGCTGCAATGATTATGGAAGTAGTGAAAAACAACCATTCCTTCCCCGGTTTTCCGGCAGAAAGAATGGTTGTACAATTCTACTGGGACAAAGCTTCGTTAAAAGCGTCAATGTCGAACAAAGCCATTTCCATATCTTTTAAATCATTTTCGTTTACGGAGTACATATTGCCGTTTAGTTCCACATGCATCGTAATGGAGGCTTCCGGCTCATATGTAACATTGTCAAGGCTTTGTTTTAAAGCATCTTTTAAAATGACAAATATTTTTTCATTGATTTCCTCTTCGGAGGGGATTTCTCCTGCATCCTCGGTTGCTGCAGCAATTTCTTCTGTATAAGTGTTTAAATTTGCCATATAAGTTTCCACTGCAGGGGCAAAAATGTTCATTTTCTCATAGGTGACTTCCACTTCATAGGAGCCGTTGTCCTGTTTTTTGGATTCCCCTATGGTATACTTTACGTTTTTAAAAATGTCTTTCATCAGAGAAGTGTATTCCTCCGAAAGGCTTTCCGAGACAGATGCCTGGGATAACATGGCATCCACTTCGTTTTTAATTCCCTCGTTGTATAATTCCTCCGCCTGTTCCTTGGTGCCCACTTCCTGCTCAATAAAAGCTGTGGAATCGTTTTTATAAGAGTTGTCCAACAATGCTTTTACATAATTGCCTGCATCAAACTGCTTGCCGCATCCACCGGATAACAGCGTCGCTGCCGCAACCAGTGGCAGCAGTATTTTTTTCATGTTTTTCATAGAATTCTCCTTTGTTTTCCATATTTACAGTGTCTTTCTTTAGAATACTCATTTTATCAGGGTTTGTCAATATGAATGACTTTTCAAAGGTAATGTGCTAAAATAGATATAGTATGGGAGGGATTTTTATGAACAGAATATATGAAAAACTATTAAAATGCAGAGACAGTGTGATGGGGAAAGTGGATTTTACGCCAAAAGTTGCCCTGGTGCTGGGTTCCGGGCTGGGGGATTTCGCCAATCAGATGAAAATTGAGGAGACCCTCGACTACCATGACATAGAGGGATTTCCTGTGTCCACAGTGGCGGGTCATGCAGGGAGGTTTGTCTTCGGATATGTGGGAGAAGTCCCTGTGGTGTGCATGCAGGGCAGGGTTCACTACTACGAGGGGTATCCCATGGAAGATGTGGTGCTTCCCATCCGGCTTATGAAGCTTATGGGGGCCGATATTTTGTTTTTGACCAATGCAGCCGGGGGGATTATGCAGGGGATGAAAGCAGGGGATTTTATGTTAATCACCGGCCAGATTGCAAGCTTTGTCCCATCTCCTTTAGTGGGGGCGAATATGGAGGAGCTTGGCACACGTTTCCCGGATATGAGCCATATTTATGATGAGGATTTACAGACCATTGTAAAAAAGACGGCTTTGGACAATGGTATTCCCTTAAAGCAGGGGGTGTATATCCAGATGACAGGGCCCCAGTATGAATCTCCCCAGGAAGTTGCCATGTGCCGCACCTTAGGGGCGGACGCCGTGGGGATGAGCACTGCCTGCGAGGCTGTTGCGGCAAACCATATGGGGATGAAAATTGTGGGGATTTCCTGTATTGCCAATATGGCATCAGGCATTACCCCCACGTCTTTGACACACACAGAGATTCAGGAGACGGCAGATAAAGTGGCGCCGGATTTTCGGAAACTGGTGTATGAATCCATCTGCCGCATGGGAGAGATTTTATGAACATACGTTTTTATAACGGAAAAATACTTTGTACAAAAGAAAACCACAAATTTGAGGTTATAGAGGGGGAACTTTGGGTAAAGGGGAATAAAATCATCTATGTGGGGGACGGCGGAGATTTGGAGGAGGTATATAAAAAACAAAAGGAGCCTTGTATCCTTTGGGACAGGGAGATAGACGCAAAAGGGTATGTGATTATGCCCGGATTTAAAAATGCCCACACACATTCCGCAATGACGTTTCTGCGCTCCTTTGCAGACGATCTGCCCTTAAAGGAGTGGCTTTATAACCAGATATTCCCCAGGGAGGAAAAACTTATGCCCGGGGATATTTACCACCTGTGCAAACTTGGGATTATGGAGTATTTAACCAGCGGGATCACTGCCAATTTTGATATGTATCTAAATCCCATAGAAATTGCCAGGGCTTCCGCAGACTGCGGGTTCCGCACAGTGCAGACCAGCGGATTAAATGATTTTACCAGGTCTTTATCCCTTTTGGAGGAGGATTACCACATAGTAAATGAGATGAGTGAGCTTACCGGCTTTCTTTTAGGCTTCCACGGGGAATATACCACCGGACGGGAACTTATGGAGGGGGTGGCAAAGCTTTCGGAAAAATTAAAATCCCCGGTGTGGTTCCACAACTCCGAGACAAAAAAGGAAGTGGAGGAGTGCAGAAAGCGCTACGGCATGACGCCAACTCAGATTACAGAGGCTCTTGGCATGTATGCCTTTGGCGGGGGCGGATACCACTGCATTTTCTTTGATGACAGAGATTTTGAAATTTACAGAAAACGGGGATTAACGGCGGTGACAAATCCCTCCTCCAATTTAAAGCTTGCCAGCGGAATCGCCCCCACTGCCCGGTTTTTAGAAGAAGGGATTTCTGTGGCCATCGGCACAGACGGGCCAGCCAGCAATAATTGCCTGGACATGTTTCGGGAAATGTTTTTGGTAACGGGCCTTGCCAAGGTGAGGGAGGGGGATGCGGCCATCGTCCCGGCAGAGGAAGTGCTTTACATGGCAACGGCAGGGGGAGCCAGGGCCATGCAGCTTTCTGACTGCGATTCCCTTGCGGAGGGAAAACTGGCGGATTTGATACTCATAGATTTAAATCAGCCTAACATGCAGCCGGAAAATGATTTTGTGAAAAACATTGTGTATTCCGGAAGCAAGAGCAACGTGGCCCTTACTATGGTAAACGGCAGGATTTTATATGAGAAGGGTGAATTTTTTATAGGGGCAGAATCTGGGGAGGTTTACGCCAAAGCCAATGAAATAATAGAGAGGATGAAATAGATGTTAAAAGTGACATTTTTGCACCACAGCTGTTTTGTGGTGGAGATGGACGAGAGTATGCTGATTTTTGACTATGTGCCAAAGGGGGAGTTTAACGGCTATGTCTTTACCGGGAACCTGCCGGAATTTCCTGCGGATAAAGAGATTTATGTCTTTGCCAGCCATGCCCATAAAGACCATTTTGACCTGGAAATTTTAAGCTGGGCAGGGACTTACCCGAATATCAGGTATATCTTATCCAAAGATATCCGCCTGGGAAAGAATTACCTGGCAAGAAACGGGATTGACGGCAGTATAAAAGAGAAAATAACCTTTGTAACCCCCTGTGAAAAATACAAAGCCGGGGATTCGGAGATTATCACCCTCCGCTCCACAGACGCCGGGGTGGCATACCTGGTTTTTATAGAAGGAAAATATATTTACCATGCCGGGGATTTGAATCTGTGGAAATGGGAAGGGGCCGGGGATTTAATCAACGGGAAAGAGACAAGGTCGTATCAGCATGAGATTAAGAAACTGATTCCCTACAATATTGAAGCTGCCTTTGTCCCTTTAGACCCAAGATTGGGGCAGCATGCCTGCCTTGGCATAGATTATTTCCTGAAAAATGTGAATGCAAAATATGTGTTCCCCATGCATATGTGGCAGGATTATTCTGTGTTAAAACAGTATTTGTCCCGCATCAGCAATCCCATGTTTTCCGGCAGGATTGCTGAGGTTACAGGGGAAAACGAGGTGTTTGACTTATGACAAAAGTTACGGTTTACACAGACGGGGCGGCAAGGGGAAATCCCGGCCCCGGGGGATACGGTGCAGTTGCGGAATTTGTGGACAGCAAGGGGGAACTTCACACAAGGGAGTATTCCGGGGGATATAAGAAAACCACCAACAACCGTATGGAGCTCATGGGGGCGATTGCCGCCCTTGAGGCTTTAAACCGCCCCTGTGAAATTAATTTGTACTCCGATTCCAAATATGTGATTGACGCTTTTAACCAGCATTGGCTGGAGGGATGGATAAAAAAAGGCTGGAAGAAGTCAGATGGGAAACCGGTTAAAAATGTGGATTTGTGGAAACGTCTTGTGGCGGCAAAAGAACCCCATAACATTACGTTCCATTGGGTAAAGGGACATGACGGCCATCCCCAGAATGAGCGCTGTGACACCTTGGCCACCAGGGCGGCGGACGGGGGAGATTTAATGGAAGATACAGGGTTGGAGGAATAATTTTCCAGAAAGTTGTAAAAAAAAAAAGAATATGCTATACTATTGCTTAATGATTGTATGTGTGCAGAAAAAGGAGGAAGACATATGGCATTTGTAGCGACATTATTACGGTATGTGATTACTTTATTTGTAATGGCTGTGGTTGCTGGACTGGGCATATTTACAGGAAAGAAGCTGCGGGACCGCAAGGACGCAAAGACAGCGGAAGAATTAAGTGCAAGGGGACAAGACTAATAGATTTTGGAGGAATTTGTTGTGAAACAGAAGTTTGGAGTCAATGAACTGCGCAGGATGTATCTGGAATTTTTTGAGAGCAAGGAGCATCTTGCCATGAAGAGCTTCTCTCTGGTGCCGCACAATGACAATAGTTTGCTGTTGATTAATGCAGGGATGGCACCGTTAAAGCCTTATTTTACCGGACAGGAGATTCCCCCCAGAAGAAGGGTTACTACCTGTCAGAAATGTATCCGTACCGGGGATATTGAAAATGTGGGAAAGACAGCCAGGCATCTGACATTTTTTGAGATGCTGGGAAATTTCTCTTTCGGGGACTATTTTAAAAAGGAGGCCATTGCCTGGAGCTGGGAGTTTTTAACGGAAGTGCTGGGGCTCTCACCGGACAGGCTGTATCCTTCCATCTACGGGGAGGATGAGGAGGCCTTTGAAATCTGGAATAAGGAAGTGGGCATTCCGGCGGAAAAGATTACCCGTTTTTACCGTGACCCTGAGACGGGGGCGTGTGATAATTTCTGGGAGCACGGTGCAGGCCCCTGCGGCCCCTGTTCGGAGATCTACTATGACAGAGGGGAGAAATACGGCTGCGGCAAAGAGGACTGTAAAGTGGGATGTGACTGTGACCGCTTTATGGAAGTTTGGAATAACGTATTTACCCAGTTTGACGGGGACGGAAAAGGCGGATATGAAGAACTGGACCAGAAAAATATCGACACCGGCATGGGGTTGGAGCGTCTGGCAGTTGTGATGCAGGATGTGGATTCTGTATTTGACATTGACACCATGAAAGCCATTCGGGATAAAGTCTGTGAGATGGCTCATAAAACCTATCAGGTGGATGCCATAGACGACGTGTCCATCCGTCTGATTACGGACCATATCCGTTCTTCCACCTTTATGGTTTCCGACGGTATTATGCCAAGCAATGAGGGCAGAGGCTATGTGCTGCGCAGGCTGATCCGCCGGGCGGCAAGACACGGAAGGATGCTGGGGATTGAGGGCACATTCCTGGCAAAATTAAGCGAGACGGTAATCTGTGAGAGCAGGGACGGTTATCCTGAACTTGAGGAGAAAAAGGACTTTATTTTCCGGGTTTTAACCCAGGAGGAGGAGAAGTTTAATAAGACCATCGACCAGGGACTTACCATTCTCTCCGACATGCAGAAAGCCATGGAGGAAAAAGGGGAGAAAGTCTTATCCGGGGAGGATGCTTTTAAGCTTTACGATACCTATGGTTTCCCGGTGGATTTGACCTTAGAGATTTTGGAGGAAAAAGGATTTACCATAGATGAGGCAGGCTTTGCGGCAGCTATGGAAGAGCAGCGGACAAAGGCCAGAAAGGCAAGAAAAGTCACAAATTATATGGGGGCGGACGCAACGGTTTATGAGTCCATAGACCCGGAGATCACCACAGAGTTTGTGGGGTATGACAATCTTGTTTACAAATCAAAAGTGACGGTGATGACCACGGAGACAGAGATTGTGGAAGCTCTCTCAGACGGTGAGGTGGGAACTATCTTTGTGGAGGAGACTCCCTTTTATGCCACCATGGGCGGTCAGAATGCAGATACCGGGGTGATTCGCACAGATGACTTTGAATTCTCTGTCAGCGACACGGTGAAAATGCTTGGAGGCAAAGTGGGCCATATCGGAAAAGTCACAAAGGGTATGGTAAAAACCGGGGATGTGGTTGAGCTTTGCGTGGATGCTGACAAGCGGGCGCTCATCGGCAAAAACCACAGCGCTACCCATCTGCTCCAAAAAGCCCTTCGGGAAGTTTTGGGAACCCATGTGGAGCAGGCCGGTTCCGATGTAAATGCGGACAGGCTTCGCTTTGACTTTTCCCATTTCTCGGCTATGAGCCAGGAGGAAATTAAAAAAGTCGAGACAATAGTAAATGGTAAAATCGAGGCAGCCCTTCCTGTGGAGACGGCGGTTATGACCTTGGAGGATGCAAAGAAGACAGGTGCTATGGCGCTTTTCGGTGAGAAGTACGGAGACAAGGTCCGTGTGGTTCGCATGGGAGATTTCTCCACAGAGCTCTGCGGCGGTACGCATGTGGACAATACCTCAAAGATTTCCGCCTTTAAAATCACCTCCGAATCCGGTGTTGCAGCAGGGGTTCGCCGTATTGAGGCGATTACTTCCTCCGGGGTATTTGCGTACTATGACAAAATCGAGGAAGAATTGGCCCAGGCGGCAAAACTGTTAAAGACAACCCCGGCGGATGTTCCGGAAAAAGTGGAACATCTGTTGAAGGAACTGAAAGCTTCCCAGAGCGAGAACGAGTCCTTAAAGAGCAAGGCGGCAAAGGATGCCCTGGGGGATGTGATGAATAAGGTTTCTGAGGTAAAAGGGGTTAAACTCCTTGCCGCCCGTGCAGACGGTGTGGATATGAACGGCCTTAGGGAGCTGGGAGACCAGTTAAAAGATAAGTTAGGGGAGGGCGTAGTAGTCCTGGCATCGGAAAATGAGGGCAAGGTAAACCTCATTGCCATGGCCACAGAAGGTTCCATGAAGAAAGGAGCCCATGCCGGCAACCTGATTAAAGGAATTGCAGCTCTTGTAGGGGGAGGCGGCGGCGGACGTCCCAATATGGCTCAGGCGGGAGGAAAAAATCCTGCCGGGATAGAAGATGCCTTAGCCGAGGTGAAACATGTATTGGAAGGCCAGCTCTCCTAAAAAATTTAACAGGAAATTTTCGTCTGAGATACAAAATTTTTACTTTTTTTAAAAATTTTTAAAAAAATATTGACGAATGGAAAATTTATGATATAATCTTTATTAGTGCAAAAAAATATACCCAAACAGTTGAAAATGCACAATCAGCAACTGGAGGGAGGTTAGGTGTGAGACTATGTCAAATGTTATCGTAAAAGAAAATGAGACTTTAGATAGTGCTTTACGCAGATTCAAAAGAAACTGTGCAAAAGCCGGGATTCAGCAGGAGATTCGTAAGAGAGAGCATTACGAAAAACCCAGCGTTCGCCGTAAGAAAAAGTCAGAGGCAGCAAGGAAACGTAAAAGTAATTAATCATTAACCATTATGAAGAAGTTCATTATGAACTTCTTCTTTTTTTGGTCTATTTTAAAAGTTCCCACATATATTTAGACAAAGAGGTGAGTACATGGAGAATTTAGCACAGATTATGCCCTTAAGGTTTCGGGAGCAGATGGGGGTTTTTCTTCAAACTCCCGGGATTGAGGAAATTAGAATCCGGGTGGGACAACCAATCGAGCTACGGTGCATGGAAAAAAACCTGTGGCTTTCAGATTGTATAACGGCACAGGATATTGAGGAAATGCTGACGTTTATCAGCCAGTATTCCATCTATGCCTATGAGGAGGAAATACGCCAGGGATTTCTCACTCTTGAGGGGGGACACAGAATCGGTTTTGCAGGACAAGTACGGCTTTCGGAGGGAAAGATCAGCCATATGGTAAATATCCGCTTTCTGAATATCCGGGTGGCAAGGGAAAACAAGGGCTGCGCCGGGGATTTGCTTCCCTGGATTTACAGAAACGGGGAATTTTATAATACCCTTCTTGTCTCTCCTCCGGGGGTGGGAAAGACTACGTATTTAAGAGACTGTATCCGCAGGATTTCCGGAGGAGGGGAAAAGGGAAAAAAAATCTGCGTTATCGATGAGCGCTCGGAGATCGCTGCCTGCCATCTGGGGGTTCCCCAGAACGATTTAGGGAGCCGCACGGATGTGATAGACGGCTGTCCCAAAAGGGAAGGGATGCTTTTGGCTTTGAGGAGCATGTCGCCGGATATCATTGCGGTAGACGAGCTTGGCGGGGAGGAAGACGGAGATATGCTGCGCCAGGTGGCCTTGTCAGGATGCCAGATTTTTGGCACAGTCCATGGAAAAAAGCTCTCGGACCTTGAGAGAAAGCCCGCCCTTAGGACATGCTTTGAGGAACAGCTGTTTCAACGCTACATATTTTTAAAAAAGGATGATAAGGGCAGGAGAAGTTTTTCCGTTTTTGACCAGGAGTTAAAAAATATATGTTGAAGGCGGCGGGGATTTTTTTGGTGGTGATAGGCACGGCGGGCTTTGGAAATTCCCTGAAACTCCTTATGAACAGGCATTTAACACAGCTCCTTAGCTTCCAGGGCATTTTTATCCAGATGGAGCTGTTAAAGACATCCTTAAGGCTTCCCTACGGCCAGATGTTAAGGCGCTGCGCCAGGGGGAAAGAGAGTCTCTACGGCGACTTCCTGGAGGGCATCGCAGGGGAGATGGAAGAAAATCATGAAATGGATGTGGGTATTCTCTGGGAGAAGGGGTTTTATGAGAAGAGGCGGGAATTTTTGTTCACGGAGGAGGAGCGGGAGATTCTCGTAGCCCTTGCCAGGACAATGTCCATGGAGAGCAGCAGTACCAAAGCCTGTGAAATATATTTTTTCCGTCTGGAAAAACAGATTGCCCAGGTGTTGGAAGAAAAAAAAGAGAAGCAGAAGCTGTATCGTGCAGTTGGGGTTTTAAGCGGGCTGTTTTTGGTGATTCTGCTACTATAAGGATATTTGAGGTGCATATGAGTGTTAATTTAATTTTTAAGATAGCGGCAGTGGGAATTTTAGTTACGGTGTTAAGCCAGGTTCTAAAACAGAGCGGGCGGGACGAACATGCTTTTTTAACCAGCCTGGCAGGGCTTATTATCGTGCTTTTGTGGGTGATTCCCTACATTTTGGAATTATTTGAAACTATGCAGGAGTTGTTTACATTATAAGGAATTGTGGGTATGGATATTATTAAAATCAGTATTTTGGGAATCTCTGCGGTGCTGTTGTCCCAGATGCTAAAAAATTATAAACCGGAATATGGGTACTATATCAATCTGGCCGTGTGCATCTGCGTATTTTTGTATGTGATGTCCAAGCTTAAGTTTCTGCTTCACTATGTGGAACAAATCCAGAATATGATTCATTTGGACCCGGTGTATCTGACAATGATTATAAAAATGATTGGAATTACATATGTGGCGGAATTTGCGGTGAATCTCTGTAAGGACGCAGGATGCCAGACCATTGCAGGGCAGATAGAGCTTTTTGCAAAACTCTCGATTCTGGTTATCAGCATGCCGGTGATACTGGCCTTTATGGAAACCATTGGAGAATTGATGTGAAAAAACTGATTTGTTTTATCATTGTCTGTTTTACGTGGGCGTATTATGGGGAAAGTATGCCGGTTTGGGGGCAGGAAACGGAGTGGGGAGCCGGGCCTGGGGAAACGATGGAGGAGCTGGACTTTTCCGATATCGGAGAGTTTTTGAGGAATACAAAAGAGGTGGAAAATATATCTTTTGGTGAGCTTGTGGAAGGGCTCATATCCGGGGACGAGCTGCCCTATGATAAAGTGGGGGACTGGGTAAAAGATATCCTTAAAATGGGATTTCAGGAGAACAGGACGCTTTTTTTGGAGATTATCGTGCTGTCTCTGGCTTTTTCCGTGTTAAAAAATTTTGCAAAAAGTTTTTCAGGCACTTATATTTCCGAGGTGTGTTTTCTTATTGTATATTGTTTTTTCATGGTGATTTTGCTGAAATCCTTTTTTGAGATGAACAAAACCGTCACCTCTACAGTGGAAAACATGCTGGAATTTATGAAAGTATTCCTACCCACTTACTGCCTGGCCATCTCTTTTACTTTGAACCTGAATTCTTCCGGGGCTGTGTACAGTATGATTTTTGGGGCAATTTTTCTGGTGGAATGGCTGATGCGGTATTTTTTAATGCCTCTCATACAGATTTATGTCCTGGTGGAGTTTTTGAACCATCTGACGGAGGAGGAGCGGTTTAAAAGACTTGCAGAGTTAATCTACGACGGGGTAAAAATGATTCTCAAGATTTCCGCCTCCTTCATTCTGGGAATTAATATCATACAGGGGATGGTGGCGCCTGCCATAGATATGCTAAGCGGCAACAGCATTGCAAAGACAGTGCAGATGCTGCCGGGAATCGGCAATGTGATGAGCGGCATGGGGCAGATTTTTATCAGTTCCGGCATTGTGATTAAAAACTGTGTGGGGGCGGCGGCCCTTGTGGTTTTGGTGCTTTTGTGCGCCGTGCCCTATTTAAAAATGAGTGTTATGGCTCTTTTATATAAATTGCTGGCCGCAGTGCTGGAGCCGGTGGCGGACAAGCGCATTGCCGGAGGAATGAGCGGCATTGCCGGGGGAGCCCTTTTGTACTTAAAGGTGATAAGCACCTGCATGATGCTGTTTTTCCTCACCATCGCCCTTTGCTCCGCGGCCACAAATCTTAATGTATCATAAGGGGGACGTCTATGGAAGGATTGGTGGGCTGGGTAAAAAATTACAGCATGGTTTTTCTGTTTTTTACAGTGCTGTCATCCCTGGCGGCAAAGAAGGAGTACAGAAGATATCTTTCGCTTTTTGTGGAGTTTGTCTTGGTGGTTACGCTTTTGATGCCAGTGTTAAAACTGGTGGGCAGCGATACAGATTTTTTTGATAAAATCGCCTACGACACTTTCTGGCAGGAGTTAAACAGTATAAAGGCGGACAGGGAAAACCTGGATTTTCTAGGAGAGGATGTGTACAGGGAACGCTATGAGGAAGTGATAGGGGCGGATGTTAGGGTTATGGCGGAGGATGCAGGATATGGGGTTATGGATGTGAGGGTAAATTTGAGCCAGGAGTTTGAAATTGAAAGCATGGAACTCGATTTGGCAAAAGAGCAGGAGTATACAGTGATACAGGGCAGTTTGACGGGGGAGCCTGAGGAGGAAGGTTTTGAAAAGCTAAAGGAAAAAATAAGTTCATTTTACCAGGTGGACATAGAAAATATCAGAATTTGGAATTAGGGGGAAACAGTGGATTTAAAACAATTATTTCAAAATCATTCCTGGAAACACTGGGATAAGACACAGTGGACAATTCTTATCCTGGCAGGAATTTTACTTATGGTGATTGCCATTCCCACGGAGGAGAAAAAAGAAAAAGAAGTAACCCAGGAGAAGAGGGAGGAAAATCTTTCAGTAAACGAAGAGAGTTATGCGGAGAGCCTGGAGCGGCGGCTTCAAAACAAACTGTCCAAAATTGAGGGGGCCGGGCGGGTGGAGGTGATGATTACACTGGAGAATTACGGGGAGAACGTGGTGGAGAAGGATAGTACAAACAGCTCTTTACGAAGGGTACAGGAGGGGGAGGGGGGGAGCAGTAACACAGAAGAAACCCGTGAGATACGGACGGAGACAGTGTACCAGGACATAGACCGGGGGAAAGAGCCCTTTGTGGGCAGTGAGAAGACCCCGAAAATCGCAGGAGTCCTGGTGGTTGCCCAGGGAGCGGATAAAACGGCGGTAAAACAGAATATTTCTGATGCCGTGATGGCATTATTCCAAATTGACGTGAATAGAATTAAAGTAGTTAAGATGAATATTCAGGAGGAAAGACAGTGAAAAAAGGATGGAAGAAAAACCAGGTCATTATTACGGCGCTGGCACTTATGATTGCTGTTGCGGGATATGTGAGTTATACCAGAAGCAACATTGACGGTACAGCAGTGGACACAGCGATGGATTTGTCGGAGGACAATTTTGAGATTTCCGACGACCCCATTTTAGAGGGGGATATTTTTACCGACACGGGAGACGGGCTGGAGACTGCCCAGTCTACGGAGACGGGAAATGATGTGGCACTGGGAGAAAATCTGGAAGGGACAGTGGAAAATGCCGCTGCCGGGGAAGCTGTAGATGCCGGGGCGGATGCCCAGGCTGCCGGGGAGGAAAATCCCGGGGAGGCAGTGCTAACAAGCTCCACCATCAGCAATGTGGATTTTGCAGCTGAAATGAAGTTAAACAGGGAGCAGGTCCGGGCAAAAAATAAGGAGACGCTTCTTGGGATTGTAAACAGCGCAAACCTTACAGATGAGCAGAAACAGTCGGCAGTTGACCAGATGATTACGCTTACGGACATTGCGGAGCGGGAAGCTGCGGCGGAAATGCTTTTGGAGGCCAAAGGCTTTACGGATGTTGTGGTGAGCATTACGGATAATGCGGTGGATGTTGTGCTTAACATGGGGGATGTGACGGACGCAAAGCGTGCCCAGATTGAGGATATCGTGAAGAGGAAAACTAATATCAGCGGGGAAAATATTATTATTACGCCCATAGAGACCACAGCCTCAAATACCGGGGAATCTAAGGAACCCGCAGGGGAGGGGACGGAAGGAACAGAGACGGAAGTCTTAAAATAAAGGAAAAAATGTGAAAATGGCTGCCTGCCGGAAAATTCATTCCCAGGGCAGCCATTTTCTTTGTGTATTTCAAATGATATATGATATAATAAACAAAATAAGGCGGCAAAGGAGGCATACGATGAAGAGAATATTTTTAATTGTGTTAGACAGCGTGGGAATCGGAGAGATGCCGGATGCGGCTCTTTACGGGGATGCAGGGAGCAATACCCTTTCCGCTGCGTCAAAGAGCATGTATTTTTCCATGTCGAATATGCGGAAACTTGGTTTTTTTAACATAGAAGGGGTAAATATCGGGGAGAGGGAGGCGGCGCCTGCCGGCTCCTTTGCCCGTATGAAAGAACTGTCAAAGGGAAAAGACACTACCATCGGGCATTGGGAGATTGCAGGGGTGGTTTCTGACGCTCCTCTGCCCACATATCCCCAAGGTTTTCCAAAATCTGTGATAGGGGAGTTTAAAAAGAAAACGGGGCGGGGGGTTTTGTGCAACAAACCTTATTCCGGCACGGAGGTTATCAAAGATTACGGGGAAGAACATTTAAATACCGGGGATTTGATTGTGTACACTTCGGCGGATTCCGTGTTTCAGATTGCCGCCCATGAAAAAATTGTCCCGGTGGAAACCTTGTATGATTACTGCCGTACGGCAAGAGAGATTTTAAAGGGCGAACATGGGGTTGGCAGGGTGATTGCAAGGCCCTTTGCAGGGGAGACGGGAAAGTTTTACAGAACAAAGAACCGCCATGATTTTTCCTTAGAGCCCCCGGGAATTACCATGTTAGACCAGTTAAAAGAAGAGGGATACGATGTGATTTCCATAGGGAAAATTGTGGACATTTTTGCAGGTCGTGGAATTACGGAATTTGTGCGCACGGCGGGAAATGAGGAAGGGATGGAAAAGACCTTAGAATACATGGAAAAGGATTTTGAGGGACTCTGCTTTATTAATTTAGTGGATTTTGACATGCTTTATGGACACAGAAACGACGTGGACGGATATGCAAAGGCATTGACTTATTTTGACCAGCAGGTTCCAAAATTACTTGCAAGGATGCGGGAAGAAGACGTGCTGATGATAACTGCCGACCATGGCTGTGACCCATCTACGGTTTCCACAGACCATTCCAGGGAATATACCCCCCTTCTGATGGTGGGAAAATCCATACCCTCCGGGAAGGATTTTGGCACAAGGGAAGGATTTTGCGATATTGCGGCCACGGTACTCTCTCTGTTTGGATTAAAGCCCAAATGCCAGGGAGAGAGTATTTTTCACAATTGACAATAGTTTGGCCCTGGTATAAAATAAAATCGTTTGCAGGCTTTGCCCAGACGATTTTATTTTTTTATGTTTTGTATTTATGTGGAGGAAATATTTTGGCTGATTTAAAAAAGGAAATAGAGAAAAGAAGAACATTTGCGATTATTTCCCATCCGGATGCGGGGAAAACCACTTTGACGGAAAAATTTCTGTTATACGGAGGGGCCATTAACCTGGCAGGCTCCGTAAAGGGAAAGGCTACCGCAAGGCATGCGGTGTCCGACTGGATGGAGATTGAAAAAGAGAGGGGTATTTCTGTCACTTCTTCTGTGCTGCAGTTTAATTATGGAGGGTACTGCATTAATATTCTGGATACTCCGGGGCATCAGGATTTCTCGGAGGACACTTACCGCACTTTGATGGCAGCGGATTCCGCCGTGATGGTAATCGACGGTTCCAAAGGAGTGGAGGCCCAGACGAGAAAGCTGTTTAAGGTCTGCGTTATGCGGCATATCCCTATTTTTACTTTTATCAATAAAATGGACAGGGATGCCAACGATACCTTTGATTTGCTGGATGAGATAGAAAAGGAGCTGGGGATAAGCACCTGCCCGATTAACTGGCCTATCGGCTCGGGAAAAGAGTTTAAAGGGGTGTACGACAGAGAAAAGCGCCAGGTAATGCTCTACAGCGACACACAGAAGGGCACAAAAGAGGGGGAGGAGCTGGATTTGTCCATAGATGACCCGGAACTTGAAGCGGTGATTGGAAAGGATGCAAAAGAAAAACTATTGGAGGAAATCGAACTTCTTGACGGCGCCAGTGCGGAGTTTGATTTGGACTTGGTCTCCAAAGGGGAGTTGTCCCCGGTGTTTTTCGGTTCAGCCCTGACAAATTTCGGGGTGGAAACATTTTTAAAGCACTTCCTTCAGATGACATCTTTCCCCCTGCCCAGAAAAGCGGATATGGGGGAGAAAAATCCCTTTGATGAGGATTTTTCCGCCTTTGTCTTTAAGATTCAGGCAAATATGAATAAAAATCACAGGGACAGAATTGCTTTTATGCGGATTTGTTCCGGGAAATTTACGGCGGGAATGGAAGTGACCCATGTTCAGGGAGGGAATAAAAAAATCAAATTGTCCCAGCCCCAGCAGATGATGGCCCAGGAGAGAAAAATTGTGGAGGAGGCCTATGCGGGGGATATTATCGGAGTTTTCGACCCAGGTATCTTTTCCATTGGAGATACGATTTTAAACGGTGCAAAGCCTTATGAGTTTGAGGGGATTCCCACCTTTGCGCCGGAGCATTTTGCCAGGGTGCGCCAGGTGGACACCATGAAGCGGAAGCAGTTTGTAAAAGGCATTACCCAGATAGCCCAGGAGGGTGCCATTCAGATTTTCCAGGAATATAATATGGGAATGGAAGAAATTATTGTAGGGGTGGTGGGCGTCCTGCAGTTTGACGTTTTAAAATACCGTCTGGAAAATGAATATAATGTGGAAATACGCCTGGAAAATATGCCCCATGAATATATTCGGTGGATTGAGAATAAAGATATGGATATGGATAAACTGGTGGGAACTTCCGACATGAAAAAAATTCAGGATTTAAAGGGGAATCCCCTGCTTATTTTTGTGAATGAGTGGAGTGTGGGAATGGTCCTTGACAGAAATGAAGGGTTGGAACTGTCGGAATTTGGCAGGAATTAAGGAGGGTTTTTATGGAGATTGTAACGATAACCAACGACAATTTTGAGACTGAGGTTCTTGCATCAGAAGTTCCGGTGCTTTTGGATTTCTGGGCGGAGTGGTGCATGCCCTGCAAAATGCAGTCACAGATTTTAGACGGGATGGCAGATGAGCTTGGGGATAAAGTAAAAATAGGGAAAGTCAATGTGGACGAGGAGGCTGCACTGGCGTTAAAATATCAGATTATGAGTATCCCCACCCTGATTTTAATGAACCGGGGCGTGTTTGTCGCCAGGGTGTCCGGGGTACAGCAGCCCTTGCAGGTGAAAGAACTGTTGATGAAAGAACTTGACAGATAACAGAAATAAGTTTATACTATGTCTTGTTTAGGAACAAAGGCGTTCTGCGTGAAGCAGGGCGCCTTTTTTATGTGCAGGCCCGCATATGGAAGTTACCGCCTGACGCGGTAGGCGGGCCGCACGGCGAGTAGGGGCAAAAATCTTCCCTGCTGGATTGGGAGAGGAGGAATGGTTATGCGGCAGAGGGAACTGGTAAACCACACGGAAAAAATCAATGAATTGCTGGCACGGTATGGAGTAAAATTTGGAATATATAAAAACAATGTGTTTAAAGAGCAGTTGTTTCCCTTTGACTCAATCCCAAGGATTATCGGCCATGAGGAATTTGCCGGCCTGGAAAAGGGGATGAAACAGAGGGTTATGGCTCTGAATTTATTTCTAAAAGATATTTACAGCAAAAAACAGATTGTAAAAGACGGGGTTGTCCCGGAAGATTTTATTTTTGCATCCAGCGGGTATTTGGCGGAATGTGAGGGGATTGTCCCGGAAAAAAGCGTATATTCCCACATATCGGGTATCGATTTGGTGAAGGGGAAAGATGAAAACTGGTACATACTGGAGGATAATTTAAGGGTTCCCTCCGGGGCTTCCTACCCCATGATTGCCAGGGAACTTTGCAGGCGGAGTTCCCCGGATACTTTCCACAACAACAGGCTGGAAGATAACCGAAATTATGCGGATTTGTTAAGGCGTGCCATGGATTATGTGAATGTGGGAGGGCACTCTGTGATTCTCACTCCGGGGCGGTACAATGCGGCTTATTTTGAGCACTCTTACCTGGCGGAAAAAACCGGGGCACACCTGGCCACGGGCTCTGAGCTTATTGCGGAAAACGACAGACTATACTACATTTCCTCTGACGGGGAAAAAGAGAGGGTAGGGGTGGTTTACAGGAGGATTTCAGACGAATATTTAGACCCTATGGTTTTTAACCCGGAGTCCTTAATCGGAATCCCCCACCTGTTTGAAGTGTACCGGAAAGGGAATGTAGCCCTTATCAATGCGCCGGGAAATGGTGCGGCGGACGATAAAGGCATATACTATTTTGTACCTAAAATGATACGGTATTATCTGGATGAAGAACCCCTTCTCTTAAATGCCCCCACCTATCTGCCTTTTTATGAGGAGGATATGAAATATGTCCTTGAAAATTTTGACAACCTTGTATTAAAGGATGTGGCGGAAGCCGGGGGCTACGGGGTGGTATTCGGAAGTTCCATGACAAAGGAGGAAAAGGAGAAATTTATCCAAATGTTAAAGAGGGAACCCAGGCGGTTTATCGCCCAGGAAGTCATTGACTTTCAGGATTTGGATACTTTGGACAAGGGGGAAATCGTGCCCAGGAAAGCAGACCTTCGGGCCTTCGTCTTAATGGCAGAGGAGCCTATGGTGTGGAAAAGCGGGCTGACAAGGTTTTCCAGAAACACGGATTCTTTTATTGTGAATTCTTCACAGGGAGGAGGTTTTAAAGACACATGGGTATTATATCAGTAGAGCAGGCGGAACATTTATTTTGGCTGGGAAGGTATACGGAGCGGGTGTACACCACCCTGCGGATTTATTTCAGGAGTTTTGATACCATGATTGACGAACCGGGGGACAGTTACCAGGCATTCTGCGATTCCATAGATATTCCCAATATTTATACTTCCAGGGAGGATTTTCTGAAAAGATATCCCTTTGATGATTCAAACCCGGATTCTATTATCAGCAATCTAAACAGGGCTTACGACAACGCCATTGTCTTAAGGGAGAGTATCGGATCGGAGGCATTGTCCTACATCCAGCTTGCCATATATGACATGAACAAGGCTGCGGCCAGCCAATCCCCCCTGATCGAAATGCAGTATCTCCTGGACCATATTTTATCTTTCTGGGGGATTGCGGATGATGAGATTGACTCAGAGCAGGTGCGGAATATGATTAAGGCGGGAAAGCGCATGGAGCGGGTGGATTTGTATGCAAGGTTAAAACTCTCCGGGAAGGAATTGGTAAGAGAAGTCCACCGCATGGTGCCAAGGGTGGAGAGAAGCGGACTTTCCTACAGCAGACAGCACTTGGATAAGGTGAGGGAACTTGTGGAAAACGCCGATTTAAATTATTATGAAATTGTGTCCAATGTGGAGGCAATGATTTTAAACTGTTAGGAGTGATTTTGTGACGGTGCTGCATTTTTTGTACAGAATGGAATTGAAGTATGAGAAACATATCGGCAGGTGTTATTTTACAATCAAATGCCTTCCAAGGGAAGATGACAGGCAGCATGTGTTAAATACGGAACTTTTTGTGCTGCCAAAGACCACCTATTCCTTTGGGGAGGATTCCTTTGGCAACAGGCAGATTTACGGCTGTGAGCATGAGGACCACAACCTTTTTGTGTTCCAGATTTCCGGGGATGTGGAAATTTTACAGACGGATTATGAGGAGAAAAACAGGCAGGAAGTGACAGGGCTTTTTCAGGTGCCCCATGGAAAGTGTATCCCCGGCGGGGAACTTTTAAACTATTTTCACTCCTTGGATTTTAAAGAATGTGAAACTTCCTTTCAGGTGTGCGAAAAATTAATGCATGGTTTACACCAGGATTTTTCCTATGTGCCGGGGACAACGGATGTGAACACCACGGCGGAGGAGGCATGGAAACAGGGAAAGGGCGTCTGCCAGGATTATGCCCATATTTATGTGACCCTCCTTCGCTTAGCAGGGATTCCCGCCAGGTATGTGTGCGGCCTGATTATAGGGGAGGGGGCCAGCCACGCCTGGGCGGAAGTGCTTATAGACGGCTTCTGGGTGCCCTTTGACCCCACAAACGACTGTCTGGTGTGGGACCACTACATAAAACTGGGACACGGCAGGGATGCGGCGGATTGTGCCATCAACCGGGGGCTTATGTGGAACGGCGGGGCACAGTCCCAGGATATCTCTGTCCTGGTGGAAAAACGGGAACAGTAACGTAAAACGAGGGAGGGATTGTATGGTAAGCACCATAGCGGCAGTGGGCCTGCCCATAGACGAAACATTGGAAATTAGAAAGAACAGGATTTTTCCGGAAAATCCTGGGGAAAACATGAAACGCATCAGCATTGTGACGGGAATCCACGGGGACGAGCTGGAGGGGCAGTATGTCTGCTATGAACTCCAGCGCCGCATAGAGGAAAACAGGGAATGTTTAAAGGGAATCGTAGATATTTACCCCGCAATGAACCCTCTTGGCATGGATTCTATCACCCGGGGGATTCCCTCCTTTGATTTGGATTTAAACCGGATGTTTCCCGGGGATATTGACGGGAGCATGATGGAGTATGTAGTCGCCCGGATGATGGAGGACGTGGCGGGATCCGACTGTGTCTTTGACATCCATGCCAGCAATATTTATCTCACGGAGATTCCCCAGATACGCATCAACGAGCTGCACCAGGAAAAACTGGTTCCAATGGCAGAGGAATCCAATGTGGATTTCATCTGGGTGCACGGGGCAAACACAGTGCTGGAATCCACTTTTGCGTACAGCTTAAATAATATAGGGACGCCGGTGCTGGTGGTGGAAATGGGGGTTGGGATGCGCATTACCCAGGAGTACGGGAATCAGCTTACCGATGGTATTTTTCATTTAATGAAAAAAATGGGCATCTGGACAGGGGAAGTGAAATCAGTGAGAAAGCCTGTGGTTTCCAGAAACCCGGAGGATGTGTTCTATTTAAACGCCAGGGTGGGAGGGGTGTTTCTTCCCAAAGTAAGCCATGGGGCAAAATTAAAAAAAGGCGAACTCATCGGATATATTTTAGACCCGCTAAACGGAAAAATACTGGATAACGTGGAGGCAGAGGAGGAGGGGATGCTTTTTACCATAAGAGAGTACCCCATTGTTCTGGAAGGCTCCCTTATGGGGCGGATCTTAAAAAAGGAGGTGTGGGGCTGTGAATAAGAAAATTGTTTATGAATTAAAGGGCCTGTACCGGGATAATTTCCGCATTACGGGATACGAGTTTGGCACAGGGGAAAAGTCCGTCTGCATTGTGGGAAATTTAAGGGGCAATGAGGTGCAGCAGATTTACTGCTGCGGAAGGCTGGTGAAAAAAATGAAGCAGCTTGAGGAGGAGGGTAGAATCCAAGAGGGGCATAAAATTTTAATTATCCCCTCTGTCAATCCCTATTCTATGAATATCAAGAAAAAATTCTGGCCCACGGACAATACGGATATCAACCGCATGTTTCCAGGGTATGATTTGGGGGAAACAACCCAGAGAATTGCCCAGGGCGTTTTCAGGGAAATATCGGAGTACCGGTTTGGCATCCAGTTTACCTCATTTTATATGCCGGGAAATTTTGTCCCCCATGTGCGCATGATGGACCAGGGATTTTCCAGTGAAAAGACGGCGAAAGAGTTTGGACTTCCCTATGTGATTATAAGAAGGGTAAGGCCTTATGATACAACTACCTTAAATTACAACTGGCAGGTATGGGAAACCCAGGCCTTTTCCCTGTACACCTCCGCCACGGAGCGGATTGATCCAAGCAGTGCCGGGCAGGCGGTTCTTGCGGTGATGAATTTCCTTTCCGGGGAGGGAATGATCCGCTACAGCGTGCCGGAGCGGGTGGATTCCAAAATTGTCAGGGATGATGAGATGATTTCTGTAAAAACTGCAAAGTCCGGTATTTTTGAACCGGCGGTAAGGGCGGGGGAAGAGGTGGTGACAGGGCAGGTTCTGGCAAATATATTAGACCCCTATGAGGGGGAGATTTTAGAAACCCTTTACGCTCCCTGTAACCGGAGGGTCTTTTTCCTGCACAATGAACCTCTGGCCTATGCAAATACGGCGGTGGTAAAATTAATTGCCAGGGTTTAAAGGCAGATATAAAGAAAACCTTGACAAGAAACGCTTATTCCATCTATACTTAAGGCAGTTGGGTTCCCGGCTGTCTTTTTATGTATGAAAATTCTTTTTGTTTTTTATTGACATTTTTTCCAAAATATACTACTATAAGAAAAGAAAAAACGAACATTAGTTCGCATAAAGGAGAAAGACATGGCGAAAGAAGATAAATTGAAAGCATTGGATGCAGCGATTTCACAGATTGAGAAACAGTATGGCAAGGGCTCGGTTATGAAGCTGGGGGATTCCGCCAATAAAATGAATGTTGACGCATATCCCACGGGCTCCTTGAGCCTGGATATCGCATTAGGCATCGGCGGGCTTCCCAAGGGCAGGGTCATTGAGGTGTACGGGCCTGAGTCCAGCGGTAAAACCACCGTGGCCCTCCACGTAGTGGCAGAAGTGCAGAAACTGGGGGGGATTGCAGGTTTTATTGATGCGGAGCACGCCTTAGACCCGGTGTATGCCAAGAGCATTGGGGTGGACATTGATAATCTCTACATATCCCAGCCGGACAACGGGGAACAGGCCCTGGAGATTACGGAGACAATGGTTCGTTCCGGTGCGGTGGATATTATTATTGTGGATTCCGTGGCGGCTCTTGTGCCAAAGGCGGAGATTGACGGGGATATGGGAGACTCTCATGTGGGCCTTCAGGCGAGGCTTATGTCCCAGGCTTTAAGGAAGCTTACGGCAGTTATCAGCAAATCCAACTGTATTGTCATATTTATCAACCAGCTCCGTGAGAAGGTGGGGGTAATGTTTGGAAATCCCGAGACTACCACAGGAGGCCGGGCCCTTAAGTTTTATTCCTCCGTGCGTCTTGACGTGCGCAGGGTGGAGGCTTTAAAGCAGGCGGGGGAAGTAATTGGAAACCGCACAAGGATTAAAGTGGTAAAAAATAAAGTGGCGCCCCCCTTCCGTGAGGCGGAGTTTGACATTATGTTTGGAAAAGGCATTTCCAGGGAAGGGGATATTCTGGATTTGGCCAGCGACTGCGGCGTTGTAAATAAATCCGGGGCATGGTATGCCTATAAGGAGGGCAAAATCGGCCAGGGCCGGGAAAACGCCAAGCAGTATCTTGCGGACAACCCGGCAGTGATGGAGGAGATTGAAAAGAAGGTCCGGGTCCACTATGAGCTGGCTGGGGAAGAACAGCAGGAAGAGAGCCAGGAGAAAGAAAAGCCGGAGAAAGAGAAACCCTCTGCAAAGAAGGGCAAGGAAGAGAAAAAGTCCGGGGCGGTTCCAGAGACTTTGGGGGACATCCCGTCGGCGGAAAGTGAAGCAAAAGCATGAGCTATATGGTAACATCTCTGGAAAAAGGGGAAAGGGGACGGAGAAACCTTTGTTTGGACGGCAGGATTCATCTGCAGTTATACCCAGGGGAAGTGAGAAAATATGCACTGGAAATTGGCTCTGAAGTGCCGGAGGAAACCTATCAGGAGATTTTGCACATGGTTCTTGGGAAACGTGCCACAAAACGTGCCATGCACCTTTTGGAGCGCCAGGAAAAAACGGAGCGCCAGCTTAGGGAGAAACTTCTATTAAACAGTTATCCCCCGGAGGCCATAGAGGACGCCATTGATTATGTGAAGCGGTATCACTATCTGGATGATGAGCGCTATGCAAAAACCTTTATCCTGTTTCACCAGGAAAAACGCAGCAGGGCACGTCTGAAAACAGATTTATATAAAAGAGGCATCGCCCCGGAAATTATTGAGGGGGCGTTGGAGGAGGTCTTTTCCTCAGATGAGAGGGATCAGATAAAAGAATTGCTTTCAAAACGCCGTTTTCCTAAGGCCCCAGGGGATGAAAAAGAATTCCGGAAAAATTATCAGTTTTTATTGCGCAGAGGATTTAAGGGCAGTGACATCCTGCCTGTGATGAAAAGCATGGGTTAGCACAAACATATCAAAGCTTGTACTTGACATAAACGGGAAATAAGTATAAAATTTAACTATTGTTAATTATGACAGATAAGACCTTTGTTTTGTTATATGTACAATGAAAATTGAATAAAGGAGGTGCTCCTGTGCCAGTGCAGATTATAGTTGTTATCGCTGTGGCGGTGGCTTTAATCTTAGCAGTTCCAATTACGTTTTTTGCTACTTCTGCCTACAATAAAAAAGTTGCAGAGCAGAAAATCGGCAGTGCGGAAGAGAAGGCGAGAGGAATTATTGACGAAGCGGTAAAAACTGCGGAGACAAAGAAAAGAGAAGCCTTGCTGGAAGCAAAAGAAGAGACGATTAAGGCAAAAAATGACCTGGATAAAGAGATTAAAGAGCGGCGTGCTGAAATCCAGCGCAATGAGCGGCGTATCGTGCAGAAAGAGGAAAACTTGGATAAAAAGTTGGAATCTATCGAGAAGCGGGAAGCCGGCTTTACTGCAAGGGAAGAAGAGTTAAACAAGCAGAAAGCAGTGGTAGCTAAACTGAATGAAGAGCGAGTACAGGAACTAGAACGAATCTCAGGACTTACCTCCGAGCAGGCAAAAGAATATCTTTTAAAAACTGTTGAAGATGATGTAAAGCTTGATACGGCCAAATTGATTAAAGAAATGGAGAATCAGGCGAAAGAGGAAGCTTCCAAGAAGGCGAAGGACTACGTGGTGACAGCGATTCAGAAATGTGCGGCGGACCATGTAGCGGAAACCACTATTTCCGTAGTGCCCCTTCCAAATGACGAGATGAAGGGCAGGATTATTGGAAGGGAAGGAAGAAATATCCGTACATTGGAAACTTTGACCGGTGTGGATCTAATTATCGACGATACACCGGAGGCAGTGGTTCTTTCCGGATTTGATCCAATCCGCAGGGAAGTTGCCAGAATTGCTTTGGAGAAGCTTATTGTGGACGGACGTATCCATCCCGCCAGAATCGAAGAGATGGTGGAGAAAGCGAAGAAGGAAGTTGAGACAATGATTCGGGAGGAAGGGGAAGCCGCTACCTTAGAGGTGGGAGTCCATGGAATCCATCCGGAGCTGGTGCGTCTCTTGGGACGTATGAAATTCAGAACCAGTTACGGGCAGAATGCGTTGAAACATTCCATTGAAGTTGCACAGATTGCGGGGCTTTTAGCCGGTGAAGTGGGCGTGGATGTCCGCACTGCAAAACGTGCAGGTTTATTACATGACATTGGTAAATCCGTTGACCATGAAGTGGAAGGTTCCCATATTCAGATTGGTGTGGAACTGTGCAGAAAGTACAAAGAATCCCCATTAATCATCAATGCGGTGGAGGCACATCATGGCGATGTAGAGCCGGAGACTTTGATTGCATGTTTGGTACAGGCGGCCGATACGATCAGTGCGGCAAGGCCGGGTGCGAGAAGGGAAACTCTGGAGACATATTCAAACAGATTAAAACAGTTAGAAGATATTACAAATGGATTCAAGGGAGTGGACAAATCCTTTGCAATCCAGGCAGGTAGAGAGATTCGGGTAATGGTAGTTCCAGAACAGATTAACGATGCTGATATGGTGTTGTTAGCGCGTAATATTTCCAAGCAGATAGAATCTGAATTGGAGTATCCGGGCCAGATTAAGGTAAACGTAATCCGGGAGTCACGGGTGATAGATTATGCGAAATAATAGGTAAAAAAGCCGCTGTATGTATGACATACAGCGGTTCTTTGTATGTGCATGGGACAGTAAGGAAAAATACCTGCCCGCACCATTTGGTAATGAAGAGTAAAGGAGAACATTTATGGTGGAAAAATTAGTTCGTACAAAAAGGGTTTTGGAGAGACGAGGGACGATTGTGGATATGTATACGGATTATATACAGATGCCCGACGGGAGGGAAGCAAAATGGGATTTTATCGCCCACAGAAAAGGAGCAGCTGCGGTGGTGGCTGTTTTGCCCGACGGAAAACTGGTTATGGTAAAGCAGTACAGAAATGCTTTGGACAGGATTACCATGGAGATACCTGCGGGGGCCAGGGACAGCGTGACGGAGGATACCGCTATCTGTGCCAGGAGGGAACTGGAGGAGGAGACCGGTTATGCCTGTGGGAAGCTGGAAAAGCTTTTGGAATTAAAGTCTACCGTAGCCTTCTGCAATGAGTTTATCGATGTTTATCTGGCCACGGAGCTCACACCGGGAAAGCAGAAACTGGACGAGGATGAGTTTATAGATATTGTCTCCTATGATTTGGAAGAACTTTGCAGTATGATTTATAGAGGAGAGATACAGGATGCCAAAACTGTGGCAGGAATTTTGGCATATGCAAACCTTGACAGGCATAAGTTGTAAGGAAAAGGTTGTCTGGAGCAGGGATGAAGAAAGGAACCTATCTGTTTTTTGTTTCATTTATGGCAGGCGTGCTTATGGCAAATTTTCTGGGGATTGCCTCAGGAAGAGATACCGGGGCGATGGGGGAATACTATATCAACCGGTATCTTTACACGGATATTTCAGGGAGAGAGCTTTTTGTGTACCTGTTTTATGAACGTGTGCCGAGGGCATTTCTTCTGTTTCTTTTAAGTGCCGGGATAGGTGTATGGATGATATATGGGTACGTATTATATCTTGGAATTACCATAGGAATGCTCTCTGTAATCTCTATTATCAATTACGGGGTAAAAGGTGTTTTACTTATGTCGGCTTTTCTGTTTCCTCAATGGATTTGTTATATCCCGGTGCTTTTTGTGTGGTACGGCTTTCTGGGGGAAAGGCGGCGGGTGAGACGGGAACTTTATGCCGGGGATAGAAAAATGGGAAAGAAGGCAGAGTGGCTTGTGTTTGCAGCCGGGGGAATGGTTCTTTTGATTTGTGGTATTTTTTTGGAGAGTTATATAAATCCTTATATCTTAAGGAGTGTTATAAGGGGCATATAAAAACAGAGTGACAGTGCCACTCTGTTTTTCCTATTAAATGTTCATTTCCGCCATCTCATAAATCAGACGTTCCGTTTCCTCCCAGCCCAGGCAGGGGTCTGTGATGGATTTTCCGTACACATGTTCCGTTACTTTCTGGCAGCCGGGTTCAATATAGCTTTCAATCATGATGCCTTTTACCATCTTTTTAATGTCGCCGGAAAGTTTACGGTTGTGCATCACCTCTTTTACAATGCGCACCTGCTCATGGTACTGTTTATTGGAATTTGAGTGGTTGGCATCGATGATTGCGGCGGGATTTTGTAAATCCATCTGGTTATATTTATCAATGAGCCGCATAATATCTTCGTAGTGGTAATTCTGGACAGAGTTTCCGTGTTTGGATACGGCACCCCGCAAAATTACGTGGGTGAGAGGATTTCCGGTGGTCTCCACCTCAAATCCCCGGTGCACAAAATGGTGGGGATGCTGGGCGGCATATACAGAATTCAGCATAACTGTAAAGTCACCGCTGGTGGGATTTTTCATGCCGGAGGCCACGTCAAAGCCGCTGACAGTCAGGCGGTGCTGCTGGTCTTCCACGGAGCGGGCGCCGATGGCCACATAGGAGAGCAAATCCTCCACATATCCCCAGTTTTCCGGGTACAGCATTTCGTCGGCACAGGTAAGGCCGCTGACTTCAATGGCGTGAATGTGCATTTTCCGCATGGCAATCAATCCGGCCAGCATGTCCGGCTTTTTTTCCGGGTCGGGCTGGGAGGCGATTCCCTTATAGCCTTCTCCTGTGGTGCGGGGTTTGTTGGTGTAGATTCTTGGAATGAGAATCAGTTTATCCTTTACCTTTTCGGAAACCACTGTGAGACGGCTGACATAATCGCATACGGCGTCTTCATTGTCGGCGGAGCAGGGGCCCACGATAACCAGAAAGCGGTTGTCTTTTCCTGTGAGAACATTGGATATCATCTCATCCCTCTGGGTCTTTAGAGATGTAAGCTCTTTTGAGAGGGGATGTTGTTCTTTAATCTCAGAAGGGCTTGGTAATTTTTTCAAATATGTAAAACTCATACGCTTTATTTCCCCTTTGTGTTATAATGAAAAAGGACTATAGAAATTTACATTCCATAGCCCTTAAGATGCACCCGGCGGGAATCGAACCCGCATCATTGGAGTCGGAGTCCAACGTTCTATCCATTAGACTACGGTTGCAGAACACAAATTATAATAATATATTCGGGAAAAAATGTCAACATATTATTTTCACATTTCAATTCTCAAATATGGGTTGACAATTTCTATATGGTTTGCTATCCTAACAAATGTGTGTTGTTACAAAATTGTTACAAAAGAAAAAACTAGTACATAATGTAGGAAACTTGAGAGTGAGATATAAATGATACGTTTTTGAGGAGATTATAGGAGGAAAAAATGAGCAATCAGAACAATAATT
The DNA here is from genome assembly GCA_947174805.1 of uncultured Roseburia sp. Classification (GTDB taxonomy): domain Bacteria; phylum Bacillota; class Clostridia; order Lachnospirales; family Lachnospiraceae; genus Roseburia_B. The sequence goes on from CAMWKH010000003.1 coordinate 41,163, forward strand.
CAAACGAGACGAAAAATAATGCAAATGGCAATAACAATGTTTCAGCGAAAGATACAAAAAATGGCGGCAATAATCAGAATGATTTTTCAGGTGCATTGAGTTTTTGTGCAAAGAATGTCCGTTATATTGCAGCGGCAGGTCTGTTTGTGGCAGTTGTGGTGTTTCTGGTGAAAAGTTCTGCCGGCAACGCAGGCACTGCCCCGAAGGATGACACACCTCTGGTGGCGACAGAGGCAGCTCCCACAGAGACGGAGACAGAGTCAAATGAGGATTATGTGAAGGACGCCTACCCTCAGATTAACGAGTTGGTGAGCAACTACTATACCGCCTATGCCAACGGAGATTTGGATTCCCTGACCGCTTTGACGGAGAATATGTCTGAGACGGAAAAGAGTTATATCACCGTATTCAGCGAGCAGGTAGAGACCTACGAGAATATTTCCTGTTACACAAAAGCCGGATTGGACAATACCTCCTATATCGTATCTGTCTCTTTAGAAATGAAATTTAAAGATATAGAGACCACAGCTCCCGGTTTGGACTTTTTCTATGTGCGTACAAGGGAGGATGGAAGTCTGTATATTGACCAGCGTTACAGCCAGTTTAATCTTGCAAATGAGGAGCAGGAGTTAGAGCCGGAGATTCAGACTTTGATTGAGGAGTTTAAACAGCAGGAAGACGTAATCGCACTTCAGAACCAGGTGGAGACAAAATATGCAGAGGCGATTGCTTCTGACGAGAAGTTAAAAGAGATGGCAAAAACAACCCTTCCCGCAGCCATTAAACTGTGGAAAGCAGACCAGGTAGCAGCTGCCCAGAAAGCAGAAGAGGAAGCTGCCAAGAAGGCTGAGGAGGAGAAGAAGAAAGCGGAAGAGGAAGCTGCCAAGAAGGCTGAGGAGGAAAAGAAAGCTGCTGAGCAGGCGGCAGCAGTTGCCGTGTACGCCACAGACAATGTGAATGTCCGGGCAGAGGCCAGCGAGTCTGCAGAAATTTTGGGGAAATTAGAGACTGGGGCACAGACCACCAGATTAGAGGACAAGGACGGTTGGAGCCGTATTGATTACAGCAACGGCACCCAGGGGTATGTAAAATCCGAATATCTCACCACAGACCCCAATGCAGTGCCTTCCCAGGATACGGCGGATGCCGGTGACACTTCTGACAATTCCGGACAGGAGAGTAGCGGAGGAAACAGCCTGGCAGAGTGGAGTACAGTGGTCTTAAAAGAGACTGTGAATATCCGTGAATCCATGAGTACGGATTCTGCAAAAGTTGCAACAGCTTTTGCAGGTGAGAAAGTAACCGTGGTTATGAGCTATGCGGAAGGATGGACAAAAGTTACTTACGGTGAAAAGGTAGGGTACATTAAGACAGATTTATTGAAATAAGAAAACAGTTTAACACAAAAGAATTGCGGAGACTTTTGCCACGGGAAAAGTCTCCGTCTTTTGGTCTGTACCTTACATAAGGAGAAGCGATATGGGAGAGGGAACCAGAATCAACAAATTTTTAAGCGAGGCGGGGGTCTGCTCCAGGAGGGAGGCGGACCGCCAGGTTGCCTTGGGAAATGTCACCATCGACGGGGAAACTGCCGGAATGGGGAGCATGGTATTAAAGGGCCAGAAGGTTTGCTTTGAGGGCCGTGAAGTAAAAAAAGAGCAGGAGACGATACTTTTGGCGGTGCATAAGCCGGTGGGTATTGTCTGTACGGCAGAAAAAAGGGAAAAAGATAATATTGTGGATTATATCCATTATCCCAAGCGGATTTACCCTGTGGGAAGGCTGGATAAGGATTCCTCAGGCCTGATTTTAATGACAAATTGCGGGGATATTGTGAATAAAATGATGCGGGCAGGAAACATGCATGAAAAAGAGTATGTGGTCACAGTCAACAAGCCCCTGACACAGGAGTTCATCCGGGGGATGGGGGGAGGCGTGCCCTTAAAGGAGCTTGGGGTGATGACCAGGAAATGCAAAGTAAAACCTCTGGGAAAGAGGGAATTTCAGATTATTCTCACCCAGGGATATAACAGGCAGATACGGAGAATGTGTGAATATTTTGGATACCGGGTGGAAAAACTGGTACGAACACGGATTATGAATATAATGTTGGGAGATTTGCCGGAAGGCACATACCGAAAGATTACAGAGGGGGAGTGGAAGGAATTAAGGGAAATGATTCGGAATTCTTCCGGCACCACGGTAATACCAAAAGGAAATGAAAGAGGAGGGAAAGGGAATGGCAGCGGAGGCAAAAACAAAAATAGAAGAATTAAAAAAGAAGATAGAGTACCACAGTAATCTGTATTATAATGAAGATAATCCGGAGATTTCCGATTATGACTTTGACAAAATGATGCAGGAGCTGAAAAAGCTGGAGGAGGAGAACCCGGAACTTGCAAAGGAGGATTCCCCCACTAAACGGGTGGGGGGAAAGGCGAAAAGGGAAGCGGGGGTTTTGGTGCGCCACAACGTGCCCATGTTAAGCCTGCAGGATGTATTTTCTAAAGAGGAAGTGCTGCATTTTGTGGAGGAGATGAAAGAGCAGCTAAGAGAGCCGGAATTTGTGGTGGAATATAAAATCGACGGGCTCTCCCTGGCGCTGCGCTACGAAAAGGGCGAGTTAAAGCTTGCGGAAACCAGGGGAGACGGGATAAATTTCGGGGAGGATGTGACGGAAAACGCCAGAGTAATTTCCGATGTAAAGCAAAAACTTAAGGACAAGCCGGAATACCTGGAAATCCGGGGGGAAGTATACATGAAGAATGCGGATTTTGACGCGGTGAACGAAAACCAGGAGCTTCTGGGGAAAAAGACATTCGCCAATCCCAGAAATTGTGCCGCCGGCACCCTGCGCCAATTAGACAGTTCTGTGACAAAAGAGAGAAGATTATCCATGTTTGTCTTTAATATCCAGCAGGTCCGGGGCATATCCTTTGAGAGCCACACGCAAGGGTATGAGTTTTTAAAGCGCCAGGGGATTCCGGTAATTGACGATTACCGGATTTGCAAAACCGGGGAGGAAGTCTGGGAGGCCATTGAAGCCATCGGGGAAAACCGGGGAAAACTGGGCTATGATATTGACGGCGCCGTGGTAAAAATTAACAGCTACAGCGACAGAGAAAAATTAGGGGCCACCTCCAAAGTTCCCCGGTGGGCTGTTGCCTACAAGTATCCCCCCGAGGAGAAAGAGTCCGTGGTAAAAGACATTGAACTCTCCGTTGGGAGAACAGGGCGGATTACCCCCACGGCAGTGTTTGAGCCCGTGAGTCTCTGCGGAACTTCTGTTTCCAGGGCAACCCTCCACAATCAGGATTTCATTGATGATTTGGATATCGGCGTCGGGGATACGGTTCTTGTGTACAAATCCGGGGAGATTATCCCGAAAATCAGGGAGGTAAAAAAAGAAAAACGTCCTTTGGGCTGGGTGAAATTTCAGATTCCAAGTGTGTGTCCCGTGTGCGGCGCTGCCACTGTCCGGGATGGGGACACAGCGGATATAAGGTGTACCGGAACGAACTGCCCGGCACAGTTAGAGCGGCATATTATTAATTTTGTGGGCAGGGACGCCATGGATATCAAGGGTTTTGGTACGGTGTACATTGAGGAGCTGGTGCGGAAGGGGTATATCGGAAGCATTGGGGATATCTATCACTTAAAGGAGCACCGGGATGAGCTGATAGAGCAAGGCATTATTGGAAAAGAGAAAAATACCGATAAATTATTAGAGCGAATTGAAAAATCAAAGGAGAATGACGCATACAAGCTTCTGACAGGATTTGGAATACCCAATGTGGGTAAGGCTTTGGCCAGAACCATTATGCGGCATTTTAAAACCATAGATGCGGTAAGGGAAGCAGATATGGAGGAACTGAAGGAAGTAAATGATGTGGGGGAAGTATCCGCAGAGTGTATCCGTGCATTTTTTGATGACGGGGAAAACCGGAAACTTTACGACAGTTTAAAAGCCTCCGGGGTGAATATGGAGTGTTTAGAGGAGCAGGGGGAGGACAGCCGTTTTTCTGGTCTTACCTTTGTGATCACAGGGACACTGCCCGATATGGACAGAAAAGAGGCTGCGGCTTTGATTGAAAAGTTCGGGGGAAAAGTCACAGGCTCCGTCTCCAAAAAGACAACCTATCTTTTAGCGGGGGAAAATGCAGGGAGCAAGCTTAAAAAAGCCCAAGAGCTTGGGACAAAGGTTATCTCCCAGGAAGATTTCATAAAAATGACAGAAGAAAAATAAAAGAAAGAGGGAAATGCCATGCCAATATGCGTACAAGGAGATTTGCCGGCAAAAGAGATACTGGAAAAGGAAAATATATTTACCATGGATGAGAATAGGGCCATGCATCAGGATATCCGTCCCATCAGCATTGGGGTTTTGAATCTGATGCCGTTAAAAGAGGACACGGAGCTTCAGCTTCTGCGCTCCTTATCCAACACCCCCCTCCAGGTGGATATCACTTTTTTGACAGTGACAAGCCATGAGTCCAAGAATACTTCTATGAGCCATTTAAACGAGTTTTACCTTACCTTTGAGGATGTGAAGGAGAAACGTTTTGACGGGCTGATTATCACCGGGGCTCCGGTGGAACTTTTGGAGTTTGAGGAGGTGGATTACTGGAAGGAAGTATGCACCATTATGGAGTGGAGCAAAACCCATGTAACCTCCACGCTGTACTTGTGCTGGGGGGCACAGGCCGGACTGTACTATCACTATGGAATAAAAAAACATATTCTTGACAAAAAAGTTTTCGGCATTTTTCCCCACCATGTGAAAAACCGTAAGGTGCCTTTGGTGCGGGGCTTTGACGATGTGTTTTTTGCCCCCCACTCCAGAAATACGGCGGTGCTCACGGAGGACATTGAAAAAGTCAAGGATTTGACCATTCTTGCAAAATCTGACGAGGTAGGGGTATTTCTTGCCATAGCGGATGAGGGAAGGAAAATTTTTGTCATGGGACATCCCGAGTATGACAGGCTCACTCTGGATAAAGAGTATAAGAGAGACAGGGCGAAAGGGCTGGACATTGCCCTGCCCAAAAATTATTATCCCGGTGACGACTGGGAACTTCGGCCGGAACTTTTGTGGCGCTCCCACGGAAATGCGCTGTATTCCAACTGGCTGAATTACTATGTGTACCAGCAGACCCCCTATGAGTTTATCGACACGGCCAGGATTGTGGGAAAGCAGGCTGCGATTCACGGCTCACATTGACATGCTTTTCCGGGTATCCTATAATAAAAAATAAAATGCAGGAGTGAGAACGGTGGACACATATCATATTATTGTACTGGATTTAGACGGGACTTTGACAAATTCCCAAAAGGTCATTACCCCAAAGACGAAAAATGCGCTGATGCAGGCGCAGTGCATGGGAAAGAAAATCGCCCTTGCCTCCGGCAGGCCCACAGGCGGGGTGGTGCATTTAGCGGATGAACTGCGTCTGGATGTATTTGGAGGATATATTCTCTCCTTTAACGGAGGTCATATTATCAATTATGCGGACGGCTCCGTGGTGTATGACAAAACCGTGCCTGTGGAGCTGACAGCCCCCATATATAAAGAAGCCATGGAATTAGGGCTTCAGATTGTCACCTACAATGACAGTGAGATTATCCTGGGAAGCCAGGGGGATAAGTACACGGACTTGGAATCTTTTGTGAACCATATGCCTATGCGCAGGGTGGAAAATTTCGTCCAGGTGGTGGATTTTCCCGTTAATAAATTTCTTCTTACCGGGGAGCCGGAAAAAGTCCTGATGGCACAGGAGCATATGCAGGAAAAATTTGGGGATGTCTTAAATATATTCCGCTCAGAGCCCTACTTTTTAGAGTTGATGCCCCAGCATATTGATAAGGCCTATTCTCTTGGGATTTTACTGGATTATATGAGGACGGACCGCACCCATATGATTTGCTGCGGGGACGGGTACAATGACCGTTCCATGGTGCAGATGGCAGGGCTGGGGGTGGCAATGGCAAATGCCCAGGAGGAAGTGAAAGAGGCGGCGGATTACATTACAAAGTCAAATGATGAAGATGGAATTGCGGAGGTAGTCCGCAAATTTATGTTAGTGTAGGAGTGTAGTATGGGCTTAGAGGAAATCAGGAAAAACATAGATGCCGTGGATACACAGATGCGGGAGCTTTTTTTAAAGAGGATGGAGCTGTCCCGCCAGGTGGCGGAGGAGAAAAAGCGGACCGGGGCGAAAGTATATGTGCCGAAGAGGGAAGAGGAAGTGATTTTGTGCAGGGCCGAAGGTGTCACGGAACTGGCGCCGGAGTACAGAATGTTTTTAAAAGAGTTGATGGCAATCAGCCGCACCTACCAGTATTCCTGCCTGGATTTGCCGGATTCCCTGGAATTTTTATCTGACTTTACCGGAGGACTGATGCTTACATTTACCTGCAGTGAAAAATCGGAACAATTACTCACAGGTATTACGGCCTTAAAAATGGCAGGTATCATAATACATGAGATACAATCGGAATCTGTGGAGGAGCAGATCATATGCCGCATAAGTCTGTGGGGGGATTTCCGCTTGGCCTTGGCAAGAGGAGCGGTATTGCAGATTTATGAGGAGAACGAAAATGTTTCGGTACAAAAAGCGGAGGAGTAGGGGAAACGGCCCAGGTAATGTCCGCAGGATTCTCTTGTTTGTGTTCTTTTTTGCCTGTTTTGTGGAATTTTCTCCTGGAACTCTTGAAAGTTTTGGAGCGGAGACGATAGATTCTTTCACAGAGACAGAGCAGCCTTCCTTTTCTCCAAAAGATGTATCCGGGAGTCTGGCCCCCTTGGAAGAAATAGAATTGACGGCCAAGGAGGCCGCAGAGGCGCAAAGGGGGAGGCAGCGGCAGTTTTCCAGGCAAAGCGTCCCTTTCTCTAGGGAAATTCTCCAGTGGAAACAGTATGCCAGCACATATTATTATGAAAAACTGTCACAGGCACAAAAAGTTTTTTGGGATGACATGGATAGCCAGTGCAGCAGTTTCCTTACGGGGACCGGGGATGCGGCAGGGGATAACGGCTCTTATTGGATGCCCTATTTAACATACCAAAACCTGACGTATGAGCAGGCGAAACAAGTATATCAGATGTTTCGCTATTCCAATCCCCAGTACTATTTTATTGGCAATTCTCTGCGGAAAAATGAAGAAAATTGTATCTTCCAGCTTGGGATACTTTCTGACTTTGCAAAGGGGACAGACCGGGCGGCGGCTAATGCCAGGATAAAAGCTCAGATAGAAGAAATGCTCTCGGAGATCAATGAGGAAACAACTCCTTTGCGGAAGGAGAAAATGGCCCACGATTTAATTTGTGAAAAGGTGGTTTACGACGAGAATTTTGACAATATGGCGAAAAACAAGTTCAATCAGACGATTTACAGTGTGCTGTGCACAGACAGCACCGTCTGCGCCGGGTACTCCCAGACCATGATGTTATTGATGAATGGGGCGGGAATAGACTGTGCCATGGTTACAAGCAGCAGTCATGCCTGGAATATGGTTTTGCTGGAAGGGAACTGGTATTATGTGGATTTGACCTGGGATGACCAGCCGGATAACTGGATTTATACATATTTCAACAGAAGCCGGGATATGATGCATAAATTGGACAGTACCAGCCACACAGAGGAAACTTTTTGGAATACTTATCTGCCGGATTTAACCAGGGATGCTTTGGTGAGCAGGACGGCGCCTCCGGGGATACAGATGCAAAACGGCAAAGTTATTCTTACCTCCTTTGGGGGAGAGATTTATTATACACTAAGTGGCGATATGCCTTTTCGGGTAAAAAAGGCGGTGAGATATACCGAGGCTTTCGCTGCCAGTCCGGGGACATGTATTGCGGCGGTGACTGCCACAGAAGGACATTTTGAAAGTAAAGTGGTAAAATCCAAAGTCTGCCAGGTAGATTTCGTGGTGGACGGTGGAGCTTACGGCGCGCCCCAGGTGATTTTAAGCGGGGAAAGGATAGCGGCGCCTGCCCTGCCCCACAGGGAGGGTTATACTTTTACGGGGTGGCATATCAACCCAGAGTGCACAAAGGAATACGCTTTTGCGTCCCCTGTAAATTCCAGCCTGACCCTTTACGGCAAGTGGGAGAAACAGAAAGTTCCGGAGGAAGTTTTGCCCCAGGAGAGGACTTACCGAGTGTCTTTCGATTCCTGCGGGGGAAATGCCCTGGCGGCCCAGAGCATTCGGGAAGGTGAAAAAGTTCTGGCGGAAACCCCTGTGAGAAAGGGGTACAGCTTTAAGGGCTGGTATACAACAAAAGATTACCGGGAACCTTATAATTTTTCGGCGGGGGTGACGGGGGATTTGGTACTCTATGCTAAGTGGAAACCAAATTCTTACAGGATTACTTACAAGGCCAACGGGGGATTCATAGGGAAAAAAACAGTTACTTCCAAAAAAGTCAGTGTGACCTATGATAAAAAATATGGAAACCAGCCGGAGGCAAAAAGGAAGGGATATGTATTTCTTGGATGGTACACGAAAAAGACCGGGGGCAGCAGGGTAGAAAATACCCAGAGGGTAAAGGTTACAGGAAACAAGACTTATTATGCCCGCTGGACAAAGGTGAGACCCATAAAGGCAAAGATTTCCTCGGTGAAAAGCAAAGCCCCGGGGAAAATAACGGTGAACATAAAAAAAGAAAAAACTGCCAGCGGATACCAGATCCGGTATTCGTCAAAGCCTTCCATGTCAGGTTCCAAAAAAATGAAAACGAACAGTACGGAAAAGACGGTTACTGGTTTAAAAAAGGGAAAAAAGTATTATCTTCAGGTGAGAATGTATCAAAAGGAATCTGTAAGCGGGAAGATTTCCTACGGAGCCTGGAGCAAAACCTCCCAGGTGACAGTGAAGTGGAAATAAATTTTTAGTTGTCGTAGAAAGGGTTTTTCTGTATAATAAAAGAGGGACTTTTGAGAGAATATGTACAAAAGGAGAAGAGATATGTCAGAAAATACTACAGGTGTTTCGGAAAATGGAAATGAGGAATACGAAAGACAACGGATGATTACCATCAACCGGCTGGCCTTATCGGTTGTGACAGTAATTGCCCTGTTTTTAGGGTTTGGTTATCCCAAAGATGCATTTGACGGGAATATTACCTGGTCCTATGCTATATTAGTAGCGGTTATATCTTTGTGTGTAGCAGCCGGCAATATTGTATTTTATCTGGTAAAAAAAGACAGTAAGCTCTTAAGGCATACCATTGTCTTATCCTACGGCACATTATATGCCGTTATCATGATGGGAGCAAAAAGCGACCTTGTATTTATAGTGGCAGTTCCCCTGGTGGCCATCAACATGTTATACTATGACCTTAATTTTATGCGCAATATGGTGATAGGAGTGTTATTGATTAATCTTGTCTATATGGGGTATCGGATTTATCTGGGATATCTGCCTTCGGGGGTGCCGGTGAATATGTCCGATGTTTTGCTTCAGATTGCGGGGATGACGGCATTTCTTCTCTCCATGTATGAGGTGACAAAAATTTCCAATCAGGTGAATGCGGACAGACTCCGGGAGGTGGACCAGGAGAGAAAACAGAGCGAGGCATTGCTCTCGGATGTTCTGGAGATTGCCGCCGTGGTAAAAGAAAATTCTTCCGCCGCAGGGGAGAGCATTACTTCCCTCCAGACAGCCACAGAGCAGACGGCAAGCGCCCTGGGGGATATTACCCAGGGAAATGCCTCCAATGCAAAGAGTATTGAGGAGCAGACTTTGATGACGGGTAATATCCAGCAGATGATTACCAGTACAAAAGAATTGTCAGACCAGATGATTCACTATGCGGAGGACAGTTTTAATGCCATCCGGGATGGCCAGCAGTCCATGGGGGATTTGCTGGAACAGTCCAAACTGATAGAGGATTCCAATGAGCATGTGAGGGAGCTGATGCAGATTCTCTCAGAAAATGCCCAGGAAGTGGGAAATATCACTGAACAGATTGTAAATATATCCAGCCAGACCAATATGCTGGCATTAAACGCCTCCATTGAGAGCGCCAGAGCAGGGGAGGCAGGAAGAGGTTTTGCAGTGGTGGCGGAGCAGATTCGTGTTCTGGCAGAGCAGACAAGGTCGCTGACGGAGAGTATCCGGGAAATTGTGGCCCAGCTGCAGAGCAACACAGACCAGACGATGGAGAGCGTGGCCCAGGTGCTAAAGGCATCCAACCAGGAAAAGGAGAGCATCGCCATTGCCGGAAATCAGTTTACGGATATACACGATAAAATGACAAATCTTGGCAGGAATATTCAGAAAATCAGCAATCAGATAGACGAGATATTAGATGCCAATAACCATATTGTGGACAGCATCAATCAGATTTCAGCGGTGAGCGAAGAGGTTGCGGCAAGCACCTTGGAGGCAAATGATATCGGAACTTCCAGCAACAAAGAGGCGGAGCAGGCTGCAGAGCTTATGAACAAGCTTCTTTCCGCTGCGGAAAAGTTAGACCGTTATTTATAAAAATCACATAAAAGCGCAGGGCGCCATATATGGCAGCCCTGCATTTTTTATGGCTTCTGCTGGAAAACGGGGTCTGCGGGATAGCCTCCGGCACATTTCTGCATGGCTCTCTGGATACTGTCGGTGGAATTTCCCCAGGGTTTGTCTTTGTTTAAATAGTCATTCTTTTGGACAAACCAGGATACATCTTCTTGTACCCGCTCCATATTTTCCAGCATGATGGAAAATACTTTTGGGAAAAATGTCTCTTTTTCCTTGTCGCTTAATTTTGCGTCTGCGGTCTCCACCAAATCCCTGAAATGGGGAAGACAGAATCCTTTGCTCTCAAAAAACAGGCTGCGGAAATCCCCGTCTTTTTTGTATAAATCTATAAAAGTTTCCAGATACCGGTTATAGATATCGTTAAAATGATGGCACACATAACAGGAGTGTTCCTTTTCTGTCACCCACTGTCCGATGGAGGTCTTGGGCTCTTTTGACACGTCGGTTTTCTGGAATTTTGATTTCAGGGAGGATTTTCCAGGAGAAAACTTTTTAAATTCCCCTGCCATCTCCTGGTTCAGCTTTTTCATATGGGTGCTTAAAATCAGGGCGCTTCCCAGACGGTTGCCGTAGTCGTACATCATTTTGTAGTGGTGGCGGCAGAATCCGGTTTTGTCTGTCTGTTCCCGGATATCATCCTCCATGTAGGCGGAGCCTAAGATAAATGAGAGGGCGTGCTGTTCCGCCTGGCGTTCCAGACAGCAGAAAGGACATTCGTCTTTTTCCTCAAAGGCTTTGATTAAAGGGATGGTTTCTATTTTTTGCTTCATATGTACTCTCCTTCGTCTTTTGTAATTATTATACCAATCCTTAGTCCAAAGTCCAATCCCAGTTGTCATATAAAAGAAAATTTTATGGAAATTTACAGTAAATTTGCACAAATTCCAAAAATGAAATTGTAGAAATATTTACAAAATTTTGACAAAAATAAAAAAGATACTGACAATTTGCACTGTGCTGTGCTATAATTATCACAGTTCAATGGGGAAGGGAGTCTCGGAGAAGAGATTCCTTTTTGTTACGGTAAAATATTGGAGGTGATTTATGTTTGAAGTAGGAGAATATATTATTTACGGAAACATTGGGGTATGTAAGGTGCTGGAGGTTAAGAAGATGGCTCCTCCGGGGACCAAGACGGACAAGCTGTATTATGAACTGGAACCGGCATATGACAAGGGCCGCAGGGTGTACACCCCTGTGAGCAATGAAAAGGTACTGATGAGGAAAATAGTTACGGCAAAGGAAGCGGATGAACTGATCGGCAGGGTAAATGAGATTGACACTCTACAGATCAGGGATGAAAAACTGCGGGAAGAAAAGTATAAGGAAGCCATGCGTACCTGCAGCTGTGAGGAATGGATTCGCATGATAAAGACATTGTATTTAAGGGGGAAATCCAGACAAGCGGAGGGGAAGAAGATAACCAGCAGCGATGCCAGGTATCTGCACTTAGCGGAAGAAAATCTCTATGGAGAACTGTCTATTGCTTTGAAAATTCCAAAGGAAAAAGTGGAAGATTTCATTACCCAGAGAGTGGAAACTCAGGGGGAATAGTTATAGTTGTATAGTGATGAAAGAGGATTTCAGACAATGGTCTTTGGGGTCCTCTTTTCCTTTTCCTGTGATGATTGGCCATGTGTCTGCACTTATTTGCATGTGGTGTTACTAGTTGGTGTGTAGAGGAAGCGGGGAATGAACATGGGATGTGTGACAAAAAAATGGATGAATAAGAAAAGAATGGCGTATTTCTTCACCGCTGTGCTGATATTTGGTATTGTGATGATTTTGTTTGTGATTGGTGACGAGGATGATGCTCAGAGCCAGAGCCGGCTGAGGCAGATTCATTTATCCGGTGTGTGTCAGACACGGGAGAATGGGGAGAAGATGCCTTTAAACGAAGGCACGTTAAAAAAGCTGGGTGCCTGCAGCCAGTTGATTCTCACCGGTCACTTTGACGGGCCGATTTCTGCAAATGAACAGATTTTCATGTATCTAAGAAGGGTGGATGTGGAGGTATATCAAAATGATTTTTTAATTTATTCCTACGGAAGGGAAAATCTTACGGTGCCTCTGTTAAAAAGCGGGGGAAATGTGTGGATTGATTTCTATGCCCAGGGGATTTCACCGGAAGATGAAATTAAAATTGTGTTTCACAATCCCTATCCTGCAAACACAAAACAGATGTATTCCCTGTTTTTGAACCGTCTGTATGTGGGGGACAAAATGACTCTGTTATTAAGGATGTTAAAAGCCCACAGTTTTTCCACTCCGGCGGCTGTCTTCATATTTCTTATGGGGATGGTTTTGATTATTGTGGTTACCGCCATGCAGACTATGGGGATGGAGGGGTTAAAATCTCTGCTGCGGTTTGGACTTCTAATGGCAGGGTGCGGTCTTTGGACGTTAATTGATTTTTGTTATATCTCCCTGATTTCTTCCAACGCTGTGGCCTGGGATATTTTAGAGGCGGTGCTTTATCTTACCATGCCCATTCTGGCCCTCTTGTATATCCGGGATTATATGGTGACTATGGGGAAATGGGTGGTGGAATTTTTCATATATGGGTTGTTGTTTATTAATATTGCATATTTGATTCTGCAGGCTTTTGGAATTGTGGACGGAGAACTTATCCAGGAGGGATTTCGGATTATACTTCCCATCATTTTTGTCTTTGCCGCTGCGGCTCTGTTTTATGAACTGCGTTTGAGCAGGGATAAAATGACGACGGCGGTATTAAGTTCTGCCCTGATTTTTACGCTTTTTGCAGGAATCGGACGTTCCTGGTACGTGTCCACAGGAAATTACAGCGTGGATATTTTCAACTTTGGTTTTTTCATTTTTATTTTTATTCAGTATATTGTGGCGCTGGTGCGGACAAAGGCAGCCTACAGGAGAGCCAGGGATGCAAAACGCATGGAGCGGGAGTTGGCGGAGAATAAGACGGTTATGATGGTGAGCCAGATTCAGCCGCACTTCCTATACAATTCTATCAGTTGTATCAGGGAACTGTGTTTAAGCAATCCGGGAAAGGCCTATGACGCCCTGGCTCAGTTTTCCCATTTTTTAAGGGGGAATATGGATTCCTTAAGCAGCAATGCGCCTATACCCTTTACCAGGGAATTAAGGCATGTGAAAAATTATCTGGCATTGGAACTGCTTCGTTTTGAGGAACTGCTGCAGGTGGAGTATCAGTTGGAGATTACGGAATTTTATATACCAGCTTTGACACTGCAGCCCATTGTGGAAAATGCGGTGCGCTACGGCATCAGCCGGAAAACAGGAGGCGGGACGGTTTTGATTTCCACCAGAGAGGAGAAGGAGCAGGTTGTGATTACCATTTCAGACACAGGGGTGGGATTTGACGTCAAACAGAAGGGAACGGCAGCGGGGAGCCGAAGCCATATCGGGATATCCAATGTGAGAGAGCGTCTGGCCCGCCAGTGTAACGGCACTATGCATGTGAGCAGTATCCCAGGGGAGGGTACCATAGTTCATATCTATATTCCAAAAACATAGGGTTGTAGCGGGGGGAATAGTGTGGTAGAATGAGAAAGCATTTTGGAAGAAAGGAGGAGAGGCTATGTATACGAAAGTAAATGCGCGGTGTGTTTCCATGATCGGGGTACTGGTGGCATTGGAGATTATACTGTCCCGGTTCACAATTCACACCTGGAATCTGAAAATCGGATTCAGTTTTGTGCCCGTGGTTGTGGCTGCTATCTTTTATGGTCCGGTTGCAGCAGGCTTGGTGGGGGCAATCGGAGATGTGTTAAGTGCGGTGTTGTTTCCCGTGGGGGCATTTTTCCCCGGTTTTACATTTTCGGCATTTCTCACAGGGGCTGTATTTGGTATTCTGTTAAAAAAGAAGCAGAATCTTCCAAATATTCTGCTGGCAGTTGCCATTGTCCAGTTGTGCATCAGCCAGGGGATGAACACGTTCTTTATTTCCATTCTCTATGGAAGCCCGTTTTGGGCATTGTTTGCCACAAGAATGTATCAGACCCTTGTGATGAGCGTAACCCAGGTGTTAAGTATTGTGCTGATTAGTAAGAAACTTGTTCCTGTGCTGCGGAAATATGAAGACATAAGATAAGGGTTTTCTTAAGGGGAGTAAAATATGCATTTGATAGCTGTAGATGATGAGAGACCTGTATTGCAGGAATTGATACGAATTCTGGAAGAATTATTTCCTGAGGATTTTGTTCACGGGTTTACCGGTCAGGTGGAGGCCTTAAATTTTGCCGGGGAACTGGTGAGGAAAAAAGAAGTGATAGAGTATGCATTTTTTGACATAATGATGCATGGAATGTCAGGGTTAGAACTTGCAAAAGAGTTTAAGACATTAAGCCCTGCCACAAAGATTTTGTTTGTGACAGGATATGACAATTATGCCTTGGAGGCATTCAGGCTTCATGCCAGAGGATATATTTTAAAGCCGGTGACAAAGGAATTAGTGGAGGAGGAACTGCATAATATAGAAGGGGATTTTAAAGGAGAGCCGGAAAGTAGAGAAAATAAGGGGATACGGGTACAGACTTTCGGCAATTTTGACGTGTTTGCAGGGGGAAAGCCGGTATATTTTTCCAGAAGCAAAGCAAAGGAGCTCTTTGCGTTTCTCATCGACAGAAAAGGCTCTGGGGTGAATTCAGCGGAGATCAGCGCTGCACTGTGGGAGGATAAGGCCTACGACAGAAATCTGAGAAATCAGACCCAGACAGTGATTTCCCAGATGATCCGAAATCTGAAAGACGCAGGGATTGATCACTGCGTGGTTCGGAAGTGGAATTATCTGGCCGTGGACACTGCTTGTTTTAACTGTGATTATTACAATTTTCTGGCGGGAGACCTTATGGCCATCAATTCTTATACGGGAGAGTATATGTCAAACTACAGTTGGGCAGAATTTACAGTAGCATATCTGGATGAAACCCGGTTTCGGGAATAGGACAAGGGATAAGGGATTTTAAGCTTAAGCTTAAAATCTCTTTTTTTCAGAATGGAGGGCGTAATGGCGGAATTGTTAAAAGCATTGTTTTTTGGAATTGTGGAAGGTATTACGGAATGGCTTCCCATCAGCAGCACCGGACATTTGATTCTGCTGAATGAATTTGTGACAATGGATGTGTCTCAGGAGTTTTTCAGCATGTTTGAAGTGGTAATCCAGTTTGGTGCCATTTTAGCGGTGGTGATGCTGTACTTTAAGGACATATATCCCTTTTCCAAAGGAGAACCTTATTTTATCAAAAAAGATATTTTTCTCATGTGGCTAAAAATCGCTTTTGCCTGCGTTCCGGCGGTGATTTTAGAGCTTTTGTTCGGGGATGTGGTGGAGGAGATGTTTTACAATCCCTTTGTGATAGCCCTGGCCCTTATCCTCTTTGGTGCGGCCTTTATCTGGATTGAAAACAGAAATAAAAGAAAAGAGCCCCGGGTAAAGGACATCTCGGATATAACTTTTTCTATGGCTTTGGGGATTGGAATGTTTCAGCTGATTGCAGCGGTGTTTCCGGGAACCAGCCGTTCCGGGGCCACGATTCTTGGGGGAATTCTTTTGGGGATATCCAGGAGTGTGGCGGCGGAATTCACCTTTTTTTTGGCCATCCCGGTGATGCTTGGGGCAAGCCTGATAAAACTTCTGGAGTTTGGCCTTTCTTTTCAGGGAGGAGAGTTAGGAATTCTCCTTGTGGGAATGTCCTCCGCCTTTTTTGTGTCAGCCTTTGTGATACGTTTTCTTATGGCCTACATCAAGGGCCATGACTTTAAAGTGTTCGGGTGGTACAGGATTGTGCTGGGAATATTGGTGTTAATATATTTTGCCTTGTAGCCGAAAATATAAATATCTGTGGCTTTTGAAAGAAAAGTCGTGTAAAATATAAAAGTAGCGTAACGGACAGGCAGCAGCCAGGCTTTATCAGGCTGTCATAAGACGGAGGATGAGAGGAACACAAGTTATGAAACCAGCAGTGACAGAAAACAAATACCATTTGATACCATTAGATGAAATCGGGGGCTACAAGGTTCGTCCGGGCCTCTATGAAATCAACGGCGCAACAGCGATTCCCGGGGGGGTAAATTTTACAATCCATTCCAATCAGGCAACGGCCTGTGAGCTTTTGCTTTACTATAACCGGGAGACAGAGCCCTATACGATTATCCCTTTTCCGGAAAACTACAGAATCGGCAATGTGTATTCTATGATCGTCTTCGGGCTTCAGATTGAAGAATTTGAGTATGCTTACCGCCTGGATGGGCCTTACCAGCCGGAAAAGGGAATTATTTTTGACAAAAATAAAGTGCTTTTAGACCCCTACGCCAAGGCTGTGACTGGTCAGAGGATGTGGGGAGAGCGGGTGAATGACGAGGAAAACCCCTATCACGCCAGGGTGGTGAAGGATGATTTTGACTGGGGCAACAGTAAGGAACTTGTGACGCCCATGGAGGATATTATTATCTATGAGCTCCATGTGAGAGGCTTTACCCAGGACAGTTCCTCCGGGGTAAAATATAAGGGGACATTTGCAGGTATTTTAGAAAAACTGCCCTACTTAAAGGAGCTTGGGATTACTGCGGTGGAACTTATGCCCATTTTTGAGTTTGACGAACTCCGGGAGTCCAGGGAATTTGACGGCAGAAAACTCCTAAACTACTGGGGATACAGCACGGTGAGCTTTTTTGCCCCAAATACCAGTTATATCTCCCATCAGGAGCACAACGATGAGGGAAACGAGTTAAAGCATCTGGTGAAAACCATGAATGACAACGGAATAGAAGTATATCTGGATGTGGTTTTTAACCACACAGCGGAGGGAAATGAAAACGGACCCTATTTCTCTTTTAAGGGGATTGACAACAACATTTACTATATGCTTACCCCGGAGGGATATTATTTCAATTTCAGCGGCTGCGGCAACACATTAAACTGTAACCACCCCATTGTGCAGCAGATGATTATGGAGTGTCTCCGCTACTGGGTGATTACTTACCGGGTGGACGGATTCCGGTTCGACCTTGCCAGTATTTTGGGGAGAAACGAGGACGGAAGCCCCATGTCAAAACCGCCCCTTTTGCAGTCTCTGGCCTTTGACCCGATTCTTGGGAATGTAAAGCTTATCGCTGAGGCATGGGATGCAGGGGGATTGTATCAGGTTGGAACCTTCCCCTCCTGGAACCGCTGGGTGGAGTGGAACGGAAAATACAGAGATGATATGAGAAGCTTTTTAAAGGGGGACTGCGGCAAGGCGGAAGCGGCGGTGACACGTATTTTCGGCTCGGGGGATTTATATCAGGAGCGGGTGGGATGCGGTGCCTCCGTAAACTTTTTAACCTGCCATGACGGGTTTACCCTTCATGATTTATACTCTTATAATGAAAAGCACAATGAGGCAAACGGCTGGAACAACACGGACGGCGCCGATGACAACAGAAGCTGGAACTGCGGCGTGGAGGGGGAGACAGATGACCCGGAAATTAACAGGCTCAGGCTCCGCATGATGAAAAATGCCACGGCAGTACTTCTCTGCAGCCGGGGGATTCCCATGTTTTTGGCGGGGGATGAGTTTGGCAATACCCAGTTCGGAAACAACAATCCCTATTGCCAGGATAATATTATCTCATGGCTGGACTGGAATCTGTTACGAAAAAATAAAGAT
Source organism: uncultured Roseburia sp. (assembly GCA_947174805.1). Classification (GTDB taxonomy): domain Bacteria; phylum Bacillota; class Clostridia; order Lachnospirales; family Lachnospiraceae; genus Roseburia_B. Next base: position 59,345 of record CAMWKH010000003.1, read on the forward strand.
CTCTTTGATTTTTTTAAATTTATGATTTCCTTCCGGAAAAACCATGACCCAATCCGTAAAAACACGGCCAGGTGCAGCTACCGTTTTCCGGAGCAGAGCGCCCATGGAGTAGTTCCCTGGGAGCCGGATTTCGGAGGGGAATCCCATTACATCGGTGTTATGTACGCCGGGCGCACCGAGGGGCGGGACGACTGTATCTATATGGCAATCAACACTTACTGGGAACCCCTTAAAATTACCCTGCCGGAGCTGCCGGAATATATGAGGTGGTACCGGGTGGTGGACACCTACAGGGAAGAGTTTATCTGCGGCATCGGGGAGCCGGTGGACAGCGTGGAAGTGGAAGTAAAAGAGCGCACTGTGGCAATTTTTGAGGCAGGGCGGAAGAATATCAGATGGTAAAATGTTATGTATGATGAATTGACGAAAAAAGATATTGAAAAAATGAAAGAGGAAATAGAGTACCGGAAGCTGGTGGTGCGCAAGGAAGCCCTCGAGGCGGTAAAAGAGGCCAGGTCCCACGGGGATTTAAGTGAAAATTTTGAATACCATGCGGCCAAGAAGGATAAGAACCAAAACGAGAGCAGAATCCGGTACTTAGAGCGGATGATTAAAACAGCAAAAGTGGTTTCCGAGGATTCTAAGGAGGACGAGGTTGGCCTTAACAATACGGTTGAGGTCTATTTTGAGGAAGATGACTTGACGGAAGAGTTTACCATTGTGACAACCATACGGGGAAATTCCCTGAAAGGGTTAATCAGCCGGGAATCTCCCTTAGGCAAGGCAATTTTCGGCCGAAAAGCGGGGGAGAGGGTGGAAGTAACGGTGGATGAGGAGTACAGCTATTTCGTCCAGATAAAAAGCATCGGCAAACAGGTGGACGACGACGCCATCAGTATCCGAAAGTTCTAATCTTTGTCCTTTAAAAAGCAGGCCCGTTTTACTGCGCCGCTGCCGTATTTATCCCGGATGGTATCTAAGGCTGAATTTAGCTTGGAGAGACGTTCGTACTGGCCTTGATGAAACAGGTCATACTGGTAAGTCTGGTCAGAGGTGGCCTTTCCGGTGGAGAGCCCGATTAACCGAATCGGTTCATGTCTCCACATCTGGGTGAAAAGTTCTGCGGCGGTCTGATAGATCTCCTCTGTGATATTTGTGGGGGAAAACAGGCTTTTCTGGTGGGAATATTTTTCAAATTCACAGGTGACTAATGTGACCCCCACCACACTGATATAAGCTTTGTCCGCCCGGATTCTGGCGGCTACCGTCTCCGCTAGAGACAGGAGGATCATCTTTGCCATGTCTGGGTCTGTCATATCTGCGGGAAGGGTAGTCTCGCTGCTGTAGCCCTTGTTGGCAATTTGTCGGCCTGTCACCGATTCCAAATCTCTGCCGTTGGCATAGTTCCAGATGGTTTGGCCCTGTTTGTGAAAGTGGGAGGTGAGGATGACAGGGTCGCAGGCAGCCAGGTCCCCAATGGTGTGGATTCCTAAAGTGTGAAGTTTTTTTTCTGTGGATTTTCCCACGAAAAACAGTTCTCCCACAGGAAGCGGCCACATTTTGGCGGGGATTTCCTCCGGGAATAAGGTGTGGGTCCTATAGGGTTTTTCAAAATCCGAGGCCATTTTTGCCAGGAGCTTGTTGGTGGATACACCGATATTCACCGTAAAGCCCAGTTCTCTGTAAATCCTTTCCCGAAGGATGTCCGCATATGCTGTGAGATTCCCATATAGATTTTCTGTTCCTGACATATCGCAGAAAGCCTCGTCGATGCTGTACTGTTCCACTGTAGGAGCCACTTCCCTGAGCAGGGAGATAAACTCCTCAGAACGTGCGGTGTAGAGTGTATGGTTTGGGGGAAATACTTTTAACCCGGGACATTTTTCCCTGGCGCGGATTAAAGGTTCCCCTGTTTTTATACCGAACTCTTTGGCGGGGGAGGATTTTGCCAGGACGACGCCGTGGCGCATTTTCTCATCTCCGCCGATGACGGCTGGGATGGTGCGGATATCCACATCCGCCATATGTTCTTTTAACAGATACTCGGCACTCCAGGATAAAAAGGCGCTGTTCACATCAATGTGATAGATCGTAGAGGAAACCATAAGGATACTCCTTTTTTGTATTTGTTACAGTATAGCATATATAGAGAGAAAAAGCAAACATTCGTTCTATTCAAATATTGAGAATAGGACTTGCATATGACATGATTTTGTGATATAGTTTGATAGTTGTGTATAGTATGCGATGGTCCTCTGTTACTACGCAAAGAGAGTATTAAGAACATCGGACAAATAGGAGGAAACAAAATGAACGCAAGTGAAATTATCAAGAACATTGAAGCAGAGCAGTTAAAGGCAGAAGTACCGGAGTTTTCCGTAGGGGATACGGTAAAAGTTTACGGTAAAATCAAAGAGGGAAACCGTGAGAGAATTCAGGTTTTTGAGGGCGTTGTGTTAAAGAAACAGGGCGGAAGCAGCCGTGAGACCTTTACAGTCCGGAAGTTTTCCAACGGCGTAGGCGTTGAGAAGACATGGCCCCTGCACTCTCCGAATGTGGAGAAAGTAGAGGTTGTCCGTTACGGTAAAGTGAGAAGGGCAAAATTAAATTACTTAAGAGGACGTTCCGGCAAAGCTGCAAAGGTAAAAGAGCTGGTAAAATAATCCCGAAAAAAACGGTATTCATGGTAGTGTTGAATACCGTTTTTTTCATAACAGCAGACCATGTGCTGCTGTTATAGATTTATGCTATAACACAGAATGAGGAAAATATGAGAAGAAGAAGCGGATTGCATTTTGGAAAGGAAAAAAAGAAAATTAATGTCCCCATTGTAAAGGAAGTGGTTGCCTGGACATTGGAATGTATCATTGTGCTTGTGATTGCCTTTGTGTTTGTGTATTTTATCGGGCTTCGCACAAGTGTTTTAGGACAGTCCATGGCCCCCACCTTAGAGAACAGGCAGGAAATTATGATAAACCGGTTTATCTATCTTCTCTCCGATCCAAAGCCCGGAGATATTGTGGTCTTTTTGCCAAACGGCAATGAGAAATCCCATTATTATGTGAAGCGCGTGATTGGCGTACCGGGGGATACGGTGCAGATTAAAGAGGGGGAAGTCTATGTCAACGGAGAACTTTTTGAGGATGAGGAGGAGTTTGCCCCTATATTGGATGCGGAACTTGCAGCGGAGCCGGTGAAACTGGAGGAGGATGAGTATTTTGTGCTGGGGGACAACAGAAATAACAGCGAGGACAGCCGTTATGCCAATATCGGAAATGTGAAGAAGGAACATATTGTGGGAAAAGCCTGGTTTATTATATCTCCCTATGACAGCATGGGATTTATTAAGTAGCGGGAAAAGAGAGGTAATATTATGCAGTTTCAGTGGTATCCGGGGCATATGACGAAAGCGAAACGTCAGATGCAGGAAGATATAAAGCTAATCGATTTGATTATAGAGCTGGTGGATGCCAGGATTCCTTATTCCAGCAGGAATCCTGATATTGACGAGCTTGGAAAAAATAAGGCAAGGCTGATTTTAATGAATAAATCGGATTTGGCGGACGAGAAAGCTACGAAGGCCTGGAAGGATTATTTTATATCCAAGGGATGTTTTGTAGTTTCTTTGGATTCCAGAAATAAGGCGGGAATGAAAACGATTCAGAGCCAGATTTTGGAGGCATGTAAGGAAAAAATAGAGCGGGATAAAAAAAGAGGAATAAAAAACCGTCCGGTGCGCGCTATGGTGGTGGGGATTCCCAATGTGGGCAAGTCTACCTTTATCAATTCCTATGCGGGGCGGGCCTGTGCGAAAACAGGAAATAAACCTGGGGTGACAAAGGGAAAGCAGTGGATAAGGCTCAATAAAAACGTGGAGCTTTTAGATACCCCGGGGATTCTCTGGCCCAAATTTGAGGACCAGAAGGTTGGGCTTTCCCTGGCTCTTATCGGTTCCATCCGGGATGAAATTTTAAATACGGAGGAGCTGGCCATAGAGCTAATCCAAATTTTGATAAACAAATATCCTGGGGTGCTTAAAGAGAGATATCATCTCACGGAGGAGGGGGATGCCTTAAAAGTTTTAACCCTTATCGGGGAAAACAGAAACTGCCGCGGCAAAGGGAATGAGCTGGATTACGGCAAGACGGCAAATCTTTTGATAGATGAATTCCGGGGGGGCAGGCTGGGGCGTATTACCCTGGAGGAGCCTGGTACAATAGGAGTGTAAAAATGATGGTACAAAAGAAAATCGGGGAGATAAAGGAAGAATTTCAAAACACAGGCACGGGAGAACTTTCCTCTTTTATCCTAAGATACAGGGAGGATGAGAGAGCAGGGGTAAAAAATCTTGTGGCAAGGGCCGAGAAAGAACTAAAAAAGCTTCAGGAGGAAAAGGAGAGGATTTCATCCTTAAAGGTATATGAGAATAGGTATAGCGACAGGAGATATATCTGCGGCATAGACGAGGCGGGGAGAGGGCCTCTGGCCGGCCCTGTGGTGGCAGGGGCCGTGATTCTTCCAAGGGACTGCGACATTCTCTACATCAACGATTCCAAGCAGTTATCCCCCAAAAAACGTGAGGAACTCTTTGATGTGATTCTGGAAAAAGCCATAGCTGTGGGCATCGGCATGGTAAGCCCAAAAAGGATTGACGAGATAAATATTTTGCAGGCTACCTATGAAGCCATGCGTGAAGCTATTCAAAATCTGGGGATAAAACCCGATATATTATTAAATGATGCGGTGAGGATTCCAGGGGTAGAGACAGAGCAGGTGCCCATCATAAAAGGGGATGAAAAGAGCATCACCATCGGGGCGGCAAGTATTATGGCGAAAGTCACCAGGGACAGACTGATGATAGAATATGATTCTCTGATGCCCGAATATCACTTTGCTTCAAATAAGGGATACGGCTCAAAGGAACATATCGAGGCACTGAAAAAATACGGCCCTTCCCCGATTCACAGAAATAGTTTTATCGGAAATTTTATTTAAGATATTCTAATGGTTTGTCCAATTTCGGGACGCTTTTGTTATGAAAGGAACAAATGGGGGGGAAGATATGCAGATTTCAGATATGCTTGGCCAGTACAACAGAAATATTGCAAGCGGCACGGAGATTGCCCAGGGAACCCAGGGGATAAAACAGGTGGTGTCATCCCTGCAGCAGATGTCCGTGGGCAATGTGTTTGAGGGAAATGTCAACAGCATGGAGAACGGTGTGGTTATCCTTGGCCTGCCGGACGGCAAGACTATCCAGGCAAGGCTGGATTCGGGGGTCTCCGTAAATGTGGGGCAGTCCATGTTTTTCCAGGTAAAATCCAATAACGGGGCTCAGATTGCCATCCGTCCTTTCTCCAATGGTTTTGCCGGAAACCCCACCCTTCTTGCCGCCTTGGATGCGGCAAGCCTGCCGGCAAATCCCAAAATGCTAACCATGGTGAATGCCATGATGGAAGAGTCCATGCCCATAGATAAACAGAGCCTTCTTGCAATGGCTAGGCTGGTGGCAGGCAATGATACCATGGATGTAAATACCATTGTGCAGATGGCAAAACTGGGGATTCCCATTACAGAGGAAATGACTGCCCAGTTTGAAAATTACAAATCGGATCAGTACGCGGTTTTAGACCAGTTGGAATCTGTGATGAAGGGGTTATCCCAGCAGATGTCCAAGGGAAAGTTAAGCGCTGACGCCCTGCTGGCATTAAACAAACAGATTGCCCAGATTTTAGCCGGGGATAAGACAGAAATTTCCGGGGAAAATCCTTCCGGCAAACCTCAGGAGGGCGCAAATCCTGAGAATATTGCCGTGGGAAAAACAGGGGAAAATTCGGAAGGCGCTGTGAAACTTACGGTGGAGCAGGGAAAAACGAAAGAGATTTTACACATGGTTTCCGGAGAAAAAAATGCCGGGGAAAATGGGGCAGATAATAAGGCCCTGGAACCTGCAAAAGCGGGGGAGGCCCAGGGCAAAATTGTAATCAATGAGGAGACCCTAAATCAGGAGCAGGCTAAAAGTACGGCAAAATCCCCGGAGGGGGGGACGCCACTCTCTCACATTTTTAGCGGAAAGCAGCTTAATAATCTTGCCTCCCGCCTGTTAAACATACCGGAATTTTCCCAGAATCCTGCTGTGTTTGAAGAGGGAAAATTAAATCCAAATCTTACCTCAAAGGAGCTTTTATCCCTCCTCTCGGAAGCTTTTCCAGGAAAAGACGCCGTTTCCAAGGAGGCCCTCAGCCAGCTGGTATCCTCCAGGGAATACCGCGCTCTCCTTCGGAATGCAATGGAAGAGCAATGGCTCTTAAAACCCCAGGATTTAAAGGGGGATAATAAAGTAAACGAGTTGTACCAGCGGCTAAACAGACAGATGGAACAGATGGAGCAGGTGTTAAAAAACTTTGGTCAAAGCACCCAGAACCTGTCGGATACTGCATCTTCTATCCGCAATAACATTCAGTTTATGAATCAGTTAAACCAGAGCTATGCCTATGTGCAGATTCCCCTGAAGTTGTCCGGGCAGAATGCCCACAGCGATTTGTACGTTTACAGGGGAAAAAAGAAGCGTGGGGAGGAAGAGGAGGATTTGACGGCATTTCTCCACCTGGATTTAGAGCATTTAGGCTCCACTGATGTATCCATACGGATGCATCAGAAAAAAGTTACCACAAATTTTTATCTTTCGGATGACACCTCCTACGATTTGATTATGGAACATTTGGACGAACTTGAGGAACGGTTGGCGAAAAAGGGCTACCAGGTAAAAATCCAGGTCAATACCCAGGAGGAGACACCCAGTTTTGTAGACCAGATTTTAGAGGGCCAGCCCCAGGCAGGGGGAATGGTCCACAGATATTCTTTTGATGTCAGGGCGTGAAAAAAGTGGAAAACAGGAAAAAAGAAAAAGACAGTGTAAAAACTGCGGTGGCTCTCGCATATAACCCCGGGGATGTGGCTCCCACCATACTTGCCACGGGAAAAGGAGAGCTGGCGGAAAAGATTATAGAAAAAGCAAAAGAGAGCGACGTGCCTCTCTACAAGGACAACAAGCTTGCGGCAACCCTCTCCAAACTGGAAATTGGGGATACCATACCTCCGGAGCTCTATGAGGTTGTGGCGGAAATCCTTGTTTTTGTGGATGATATGGACAAATTGCGGTCAAAATTACAGTAGGGCCGTCTTATATACAAATGGGGAAAGGTGTGGATTTTATAAACAAAAGAAAAACCGGAGGGGAAAAGGAAAAACTGGCGGGAGATTTTTTTAAAGGGCAGGGGTATGAGATTTTAGAGAAGAATTTTTACACCCGATTTGGGGAGATTGACCTTATTTTAAAGGACGGAAACACTCTTGTATTTGCGGAGGTCAAATACCGGAGGGACGGGAAAATGGGGCATCCCTTAGAGTCGGTGGACGTGAAAAAACAGAGGAGAATCTCTAAGGCTGCCCTTTATTATCTTGCCAGAAACCAGATTTCCCCGGAGCAGCCCTTAAGATTTGATGTGGTGGCTGTTTTGGGGGAAGAGATATTACATGTAAAAAATGCTTTTGAATTTCAGGGCTAGCAGAAAAGAATTTGGAAGGAGTAACTCCATATGAACCAGTTAAATTTCAGAAAAAAAACAGAGAAAGATGTGTTAATGATATCCGAGCATCCGTTGGCTTCCGGGAACCTCCCTCTTTTGTATTACCCCTTGTTAGAAGAAACGGACATGGTCATCCATGGTTTTACCACCAGGCTTGGGGGCGTAAGTTCCGGCATCTATTCCTCCTTAAACTTAAGTTTTACCAGAGGGGACAAAAGAGAGGCCGTACTTGAAAATTATAAAAGGCTGGCCCAGGCCCTCTCTGTAAAAGAGGACAGCTTTTGTTTTTCCAATCAGACCCACACTACAAATGTAAAGAGGGTTGGGAGAAGGGATGCAGGCACAGGAATGGGGGATAAGGCTTTTACGGATATTGACGGCCTTATCACCGACGAGCCGGGAGTGACTTTAACAACCTTTTATGCGGACTGCGTCCCTTTATTTTTTGTGGACAAAAAGCATCATGCCATCGGCCTTAGCCATTCCGGGTGGAGGGGAACGGTAAACCGCATGGGAAAAGTGACCGTAGAGGCCATGGGGCGGGAGTTTGGCAGTAAGCCGGAGGATATTTTCTGCGCCATCGGCCCCTCTATCTGCCAGGACTGCTATGAGGTGAGCTCTGATGTGGCGGAAGCCTTTAAGGGGGAATTTCCGGGGCAGGAAGAAGAAATTCTCATAGACAAAGGAGGGGGCAAGTACCAGTTGGATTTGTGGCGGGCCAACGAGATTGTCCTATTGGAAGCGGGGATTTTAAAAGAACATTTGGCCGTCACCAATATCTGCACCTGCTGTAATCCAAAGCTTTTATTTTCCCACAGGGCAAGCAAGGGAAAAAGGGGGAACCTGGCGGCGGTTTTGGCTTTAAAAACTTTTTCATAGCGTTTCTTAATAAATTCTTAAATATTTTCTTCGCTTATTTTTATTGTAACAGTGGTGTTTTCGTGGTATCCTAACTGTACTAAATGAATTAGTACACATAAAACACTTAAATTCATACAGACAGGAGGTATGAGAATTGCTGCAGCTAAACTACAGAGATGCAAAACCTATCTATGAACAGATAAAGGACGGCATACGGAAACTGCTTTTGTCGAAAGCCATTGAGCCGGATGAAAAACTGCCTTCCGTTCGGGAACTGGCATCATCTCTTGCAATCAATCCAAATACCATATCAAGAGCCTATCGGGAATTAGAGTCCGAGGGGTATGTTTACAGCAAACAGGGAAAGGGAACATTTGCCTCATCCCCTGTGTTTATCAACCAGACAAGAAAACAAGAGCTGTTGGTAACATTTGACGATGTGGTAACTGAACTTTTCGTGTTATCTGTCACGAAAGAAGAGCTGGGAGAGAGGATGGAAAGACTATCTGAGGGAGGGGAGACAGAATGATTGAAGTAAAAAATCTGGTAAAACAATTTGACGGATTCCGCGCTTTAGACAGTGTGGATATGCATGTGAAAAAGGGAGCCATCTACGGCCTGGTAGGGCCGAACGGGGCAGGGAAATCCACCTTGATCAGACATTTGACCGGGGTTTACCGGCAGGACGCCGGGGAGGTAAAAATCGCCGGGGAAACCGTTTACGAAAACCCTGCGGTAAAAGAAAAGTTCGGGTATATCCCCGATGACCTTTTCTATTTCATCTCTGCAAATACGTATGAGATGAAGCGGTTTTATCAGGGGATGTATCCCAAATTTGACGATAAACTTTTTTTTAAGCTGATGGAATTTTTTCCCACCATCGACCCCAAGAAAAATATCAGGAGTTTAAGCAAGGGAATGCAGAAGCAGGTGGCATTCTGGCTGGCTGTGTGCATCCGGCCGGAACTTCTCATCTTAGATGAGCCGGTAGACGGATTGGACCCTGTCATGCGCCGTCAGGTCTGGAGCATTATTATGGCGGATGTGGCGGAGACAGGAAGCACCGTTTTAGTATCCTCCCACAATTTAAGGGAGCTGGAGGATGTGTGCGACCATGTGGGAATCATGCATCAGGGAAAAATTATGATTGAGCGTTCCTTGTCGGAATTACAGGGAAGTGTGTGCAAAATCCAGGTGGCATTTCAAGCGGAGATGCCCAAGCTTCCGGAAAGTTTTGAAGTGCTTCACATGTCCAATACCGGAAGGGTGTACACCCTCATTGTAAAAGGAAACCCAAAGGATGCCAAGGAACAGCTTGAGAAGATGAATCCTATGCTTATCGACCTTCTCCCGCTGACCTTAGAGGAAATATTTATTTATGAATTAGGAGGGGTAGATTATGAAGTCAAAGACATCCTGTTTTAGCAAAACAATATTTCGTAAAAATATCACCCATTTTTGGCCTATTTGGTGCCTGTTTTTACTGTTTTACCTGTTTATCATGCCCTTTTCAGAATTTATCGGATATCTTGGGGAAAAGGCAGGATACGATACGGGAAAGACACTTGCGGAGAAAATGGCAGAAAGTATTTTAATCCCGGAAACCATTCAAATTGTTTTTAATCCGGTGATATTGCTTATTTTTTCCCTGATTGCAGCTGGTGCAGTATTTTCTTATCTATACACTTCAAGGGCATCCTATACGATGCATGCCTTTCCGGTAACAAGGACATCCCTTTTTATTACCAACTATGTATCCGGTTTATTGTTCTTGTGGGGGCCTATGCTTCTCGGAGGGCTCTTGGGAATATTAGTGGCGGCAGGATGTGGGTATTCCTACATTGAAATTCTCTTTAAAGGGGTTTTGTGTGCCATGGGAATCAGCCTTTTCTTTTACAGTTTCAATGTATTTATAGGCATATTGGTGGGACAGTTAATTGCCATGCCTGTGTTCTCACTGATACTAAATTTCCTGTTTGTGGGGAGCAAATATATTCTGACGCAGCTTTTTTCCTGTTTTGCCTATGGGATTTCCGGGGAGTACCAGAATGGAGTGTTGGATGTGCTTTCCCCTCTCTACTATATATCTAGCCATATCCGGGTAAATATTCAGTATTCCGGGGGATGGAGTAAAGCAGTGTGTACCGGGATGACTGGGGCAAAAATGGTAGCGGGGTATGCACTGGCGGCAGTGGTGTTTCTTGTTCTGGCGTTTGTACTGTACCAGAGACGCCATCTTGAGACTGCGGGAAACTTGATTGCTTTTTCATGGATTACCCCCTTATTCCGCTGGGGCGTGGGTGCATGTTTTGCCAGCCTGGGAGCTATGACAGCAGGCAGTATAATGTTCTCATCAAACTCAGGCACGAAAAGATTTGTGATGATTCTCATGGCAGGAATTGTTGTGGGCGTTTTGTTTTTCTTTGCCGCAGAGATGGTTTTGCAGAAAAGTTTCCGGGTGTTTGCAAAAAAACGTTTCCGGGAGTGCGGATTGTTTGCCCTTGCCCTGGCATTTGTACTCATTTTACTGAAAATGGATGTGCTTGGAATTGAGGGAAAAGTGCCTGAGGCAGGGAAGGTAAAAGAGGCTTATATTCAGTCCGGGGACTTTGCAGGGGGAGAGGACACAGAGATGATTGAAAAAATCATTGCTCTCCATGAAAATATTCTCTCCCATAAGGCTTTGTACCAAAACATAGAGAGTCCCTGGGAAGACGGTTATGGAATTAATCTGAAATATTACATGAAAGACGGGTCTGTCTTAACCCGCTATTATGTAGTGGCTCAGGATGAGAGTGCCCGTTCGGATGAAAATTCCCCTGTTTCAGTGGCAAGAGCGTATATGAGGGAGGGTGAGACTTACAAGAAAAATGTGCTGGGACTTAACTATAAAGATAACAAGTATTTATATGGAAATATAAATTTCCCGGAGAAAGTTGCCAAAGATGATTACGGCAATCCCATCACCTCAAGCACAAGCCGGGAGTTTACGGCGGAACAGTCCGAAAAGATATGTGAGGCATTTATGAAAGACGTGGATGCCGGAAACTTTAAAAATCAGTGGTATTCCGGTGAGGCAGAGAAATATGATAAATTAGTTTTTGAAAATACCATAAGCTTTTCTTACACGAACAGCAAGGGATATGAGGAGTATTCGGACAGATTTTACAGCGGCAGGAACTATGCTTATGTCATGGATTCGGGGAATGCATATATCCAGTTTAATACAGAGTGTGAGAATATAATTCAGGCATTGATTGATATGGAAATGATAAAAAGCCCAGATGAACTGATTACCCGGTGGGATATGGAACAAACCCCGCTGCCCGAAGAATAAAAATCATGTGAGAGAAGAACCGGCCAGGTTATATTTTGGCCGGTTCTTTCTATTTTTGTGAGAAGAGTTGTTATTCTCTCCGTTTTGGTGTAAACTATGTGAAACGGGAAAAGGGGAAAGATATGCCAAAAGAACATGTTGTCTGCCAGGTTTTGCCCGGCAGCATTGCAGAGGAAATGGAAATAGAGCCGGGGGACGTGCTGCTCTCCATCAATGACACGGATATGGAAGACATATTCGACTTTCATTATCTGTGCAGTGAGGAATATATTGTAGTACTGATTCGGAAAAAAGACGGGGAAGAATGGGAGCTTGAGATTGAAAAAGAGTACAATGAGGATTTGGGTATTGTCTTTGAAAACGGTTTGATGGATGAATATAAATCCTGCAGGAACAAGTGCATGTTCTGCTTTATCGACCAGATGCCGAAGGGGATGCGGGATACGCTGTACTTTAAAGATGATGATTCCAGGCTGTCCTTTTTGCAGGGGAATTATATAACCCTTACCAATATGGAAGAGAAGGATTTGGACAGGATTATCCGTTATCACTTAGAGCCGGTGAATGTGTCGGTGCACACCATGAACCCAGAGCTTCGGTGCAAAATGTTAAACAACCGTTTTGCCGGGGATGCCCTTTCTAAGCTGGAACGTCTCTTTCAAGGGGGCGTGTTGATGAACGGCCAGGTTGTGCTCTGCAAGGGGATAAACGATAGGGAGGAGTTGGACAATACCATTGAGAAACTCACGGGGTACATCCCCTATATGCAAAGCCTCTCCGTAGTCCCTGTCGGCCTGACAAAATACAGAGAGGGACTTTATCCCTTAGCGCCATTTGAAAAAGAAGATGCCATAGAGGTGCTCTCCATCATCCACAAATGGCAGCGGTACTGTGTGGAAAAATGGGGAATCCATTTTGTCCAGGCAGGGGACGAGTGGTATCTTTTGGCGGATATGGAAATCCCGCCGGAGGAAAATTATGACGGATACTTACAGCTTGAAAACGGCGTGGGAATGATGCGCCTATTGGAGAATGAATTTTTAGAAGAATTAAGCAATAGAAAAGGGGAAACCATAAAGCGAAAGGTTTCCATCGCCACGGGACAGCTGGCATCCCCCCTGATAAAAAAATTAACTGACAGGCTCTGCCAGAAATTTCCCGGCCTTGGGGTTGAAGTCATTCCTATCCGTAATGATTTTTTCGGGGAGAGGATTACCGTCTCCGGCCTTTTAACGGGACAGGACCTTTTAGCCCAGCTAAAGGGCAGGGATTTGGGGGACGTACTGTTATTGTCCCATTCCATGTTAAGGAGCGGGGAGGAAGTATTTTTGGATGATATGACGGTGCAGGATTTGAAAAATTCTTTACAAGTTCCCGTGGATATTGTAAAATCAAGCGGTCAGGACTTAGTACACGCAGTGATAGGAAGATAAATAAGGAGTAAACTAAAATGGATAAACCGGTTGTAGCAGTGGTAGGGCGTCCCAACGTGGGCAAATCTACCCTTTTTAACCTGCTTGCAGGGGAGCGCATCTCCATTGTGGAGGATACCCCCGGGGTGACCAGGGACAGGATTTATGCGGATGTCTCTTGGCTTGATAAAAATTTTACATTGATTGACACCGGGGGAATTGAACCCGATACAAAGGATATTATTCTCTCCCAGATGAGGGAACAGGCAAGTATTGCCATAGATACGGCGGATGTGATTATTTTTCTGGTGGATGTAAGGCAGGGCCTTACCGATGCGGATTCCAAGGTGGCGGATATGCTGCGCCGCTCGGGAAAGCCTGTGGTTTTAGTGGTAAATAAGGTGGACAGCTTTGAAAAATTTATGCCGGATGTGTATGAGTTTTATAATCTTGGCATCGGGGACCCGGTGCCTGTCTCCTCCGCAGGAAAACTTGGCATCGGGGATATGCTTGACGAGGTAATCAAACACTTCCCGGAGGGAAATGATATCGGGGAGGAAGACGAACGCCCAAGAATTGCGGTGGTGGGTAAACCTAACGTGGGAAAATCTTCCCTGGTAAACCGTCTCTTAGGGGAAAACCGGGTGATTGTGTCAGATATCGCAGGGACTACCAGGGATGCCATAGACACGGCAATAAAATATAACGGCCAGGAATATGTGTTTATTGACACTGCGGGATTAAGGCGGAAAAACAAGATAAAAGAAGAATTAGAGCGCTACAGCATTATCCGGGCGGTGACTGCGGTGGAGCGGGCAGACGTGGTTCTTCTGGTAATTGACGCCACAGAAGGGGTTACGGAGCAGGACGCTAAAATTGCCGGGATTGCCCATGACAGGGGAAAGGGAATTGTCATTGTGGTAAACAAGTGGGATGCCATCGAAAAAGATGATAAGACCATCTACAGGCACACGGAGAGAATCCGCCAGGTTTTAAGTTTTATGTCCTATGCGGAAATTATGTTTATCTCTGCAAAAACAGGGCAGCGCACTGGAAAAATCTTTGAGATGATTGACATGGTGATAGAGAATAATTCCATGCGCATTGCAACAGGTGTGTTAAACGAGATTGTCACCGAGGCGGTGGCCATGCAGCAGCCCCCCTCAGACAAGGGAAAGCGGTTAAAAATATATTATGTTACCCAGGTGGCGGTAAAACCCCCCACATTTGTAATTTTTGTGAATGATAAAGAACTTCTGCATTTTTCCTACACCCGCTATCTGGAAAACCGCATCCGGGACACCTTTGGATTTAAAGGAACCTCTTTAAAATTTATTGCCAGGGAAAGAAAGGAAAATGAGTGATGGAAAATATGATAGTAAACCGTATCGTTGCACTGCTAATCGGCTATGCCTGTGGTCTTTTTTTATCCGGTTATGCTTACAGCAAGTCAAAGAAAAAAGATATCACCAAAATGGGGAGCGGAAATGCAGGCACCACAAACACCTTCCGGATTTTTGGCTGGAAGGGGGGGCTTATTACTTTAATTGGGGATGTGTCAAAGCCTATTGTGGCAATTCTTGTCACATGGCTGATTTTTCATAACAGCAGCTATGAGACGGTGAGGGAGTCTGTGCGGCTCTTAGAGTTTTATGCAGGGTTCGGTTGTATCCTTGGACATAATTTTCCCTTTTACATGAAATTTAAGGGAGGGAAGGGGATTGCCTGCACCGGGGGCCTTGTGATTGCTTTTTGCCCCATTGAAGTGCCCATAAGCCTGGGGATTTTCGTGCTTACCGTGGCCATTACAAAATATGTCTCTTTGGGATCTATCCTTGGAGTCATCAGTTTCTTTATCCAGACCGTGGTCTTCGGGGAACTGGGGATTATTAATTTGTCCCCTCAGTATAAGTTAGAAATTTACATAGTGGCGGGCATCATTATGGTCATGGCCATTGTGCGCCACCGTGCAAATATCGGGCGTCTCTTAAACGGGACAGAAAATAAATTTAGTTTTTCAAAGCAAAAAGACGGTGAGAAAGAAGGAAAATAAATGGCAAGAGTAGGAATTATCGGAGCGGGAAGCTGGGGAACGGCTCTTTCCGTGGTACTTTGTGACAATGGCCATGAGGTAACCCTGTGGTCGGTTCTTGAAGATGAGATAAAAATGTTAAAAGAATGCCATGAACAGAAAGAGAAACTGCCGGGAGTGAAACTTTCCGAGGACATGGTATTTACCACAGATTTGGAACAGGCAGTATTCGGCATGGATATTCTTGTTTTGGCGGTGCCCTCCCCCTTTACCAGAAGCACGGCAAAATCCATGTCAGGCTTTGTAAGGCAGAACCAGATTATAGTAAGCGTTGCCAAGGGCATTGAGGAAAAGACCCTGATGCCCCTTACGGATATTATTGAGGAGGAGATTCCCGCAGCGGACGTGGCGGTAATGTGCGGCCCAAGCCATGCGGAGGAAGTGGGATTAAGGCTGCCCACAACTTTAGTGGCGGGAGCCAGGACGAAAAAGACGGCGGAGTATGTTCAGAGCGTGTTTATGAACGACGTATTCCGTGTGTATACCACCCCGGATATGCTGGGGATGGAGCTTGGGGGAGCTTTAAAAAACGTGATTGCACTGGCGGCAGGGATGACGGACGGCTTAGGGCTTGGGGACAATACAAAAGCGGCCCTTATCACCAGGGGGATTACGGAAATCGGAAGGCTGGCCCTTGCCATGGGGGCAAAATTCGAGACCATAAGCGGTTTGACAGGCATCGGGGATTTGATTGTCACCTGTGCCAGCAGGCATTCCAGAAACCGGAAAGCCGGCATGTTAATCGGACAGGGTTATACTATGAAAGAGGCCATGGATGAGGTGAAGATGGTGGTGGAAGGAGTATATTCCGCCAAGGCGGCCATTGCCCTGGGGAAAAAATACCAGGTGGATTTGCCCATTATAGAACAGGTGAATGCGGTGCTCTTTGAAAACCGCCCGGCAAAAGAGGCGGTGACAGAGCTTATGATGCGGGATAAAAAAGCGGAAAATGACGATTTGGAGTGGGAGTAAAAAAATGGAAACCATCAGGATAAAATACCTTTCGGATGAGATAGAGAGACTTCGCTATATTGACGGCAAGTCTGACTGGATAGACCTTAGGGCATCAGAGAGGGTCACTTTTAAAAGGGGAGAGTTTAAGCTGATTCCCTTAGGAATTGCCATGGAGCTGCCCAAAGGGTATGAAGCCCATGTGGTGCCAAGGAGTTCTACTTTTAAAAATTACGGCCTGATTCAGACAAACAGTTACGGGGTGATAGACGGCTCATATTGTGGGGACAGGGACATGTGGCATGTGCCCATGTACGCAACAAGAGATATTACCGTAGAAAAAAACGACAGAATCTGTCAGTTCCGCATTGAGAAGAATCAGCCCCGGATTGAATTTGTAGAATGTGATTCCCTGGGAAATAAAGACAGGGGAGGTTTTGGGAGTACCGGGAAACAGTAGGGAAACATGGGGCTGTTGCACCCTTGATAGGTGCACAGCTCTATTTTATTCAGGATACCGTAATTTTTGAATAGGGATAAGAGGGGAGTTAAGATGAAATATATACGGAAGTTTGCAGGGATTACCATTTGTTTGACCATTGTTTTTATGCTCGTCGCTTCCTTTGGGCATCAGAGGGATGAGGAGGTATCGTACATACCCAACCAGGTGGAATACGTTTTGGATGAAGACTGGCGTTTGGCTTCTGTTGACGGCGGTAAGACATCAACGGTGAGCCTGCCCTACACAGAAAAAAATAAAGAGAGGGATACCATCTTTTTTACAAATTCACTGCCAACGGATTATGCAGGTTTCTCCATGAAATTTTCCTCTGAAAATGCCGATGTGTGTGTGCTTTTGGACGGTGAAGTTATTTACGAGGAAGCGGGCAGTCCGGAAAAACGCAGCGAGCACTTGGTACATATTCCCAATACTTTTCAAAATGGTGAAGTGTGTATGGAACTGTCGGTTCTGGATAAAAAAGCAGCCACGACCCTGGGTGATATCCTGTTTGAAAGCCGGGGTATACTTGTGATTGGGTTGATGGGAAACAATTTTGTGGATATTGTCTGTTTTTTGCTGATAGAGATTGTGGCTATTATTATGTGCGTCCTTGTATTGATGCGGTGGTACACCAGTCAGCCCAGCCGGGGAGAAATATTTTTGGGCCTCTTTGAATTTGCAGCAGGGGTGTACTGTTTTGTGGGCACAAGCACGATGCATATGTTTTTCAATATGCAGGGGACGCATATGATGCAAGGGTATCTGATGCTGCTAATTCCACTGTTTTTTGTGCTGTACTTTGAGCGGAACCTGCGCACCCTTTATCCCCGCCGTTTTGCCCTGCTCCTTTGTTGTGTAATCCTCAATGCAGGCATCCAGATCCTGCTTCAGATATCAGGTGTGAAAAGTTTGGAAGGCATGGAGAACTTTTCCATAGTTGTGCTTAGCGTTATGTCCCTTGTGGCCATTGTGAGCCTGGTTCAGATGTTTGGCAGGGACAGGCAGTATCTCTCCTTTCTCTCATTGGCGTCCCTGGTGGTTCTTGTTTCCGGGGAGATTGCAACGCTGGTTTTGGATTTCTTGTTTTTAAGCGGCTATGGCTATCTGGCCCGTCAGTACAGTCTCACCGCTTTTAGTGTGATTATGGCGGTGATGCATGTCTTTCAGATATCAAAGGAGTACAGGTTAGATGCGGAGAAAAAAATGGTGGAAGCCAAAGAGCAGAATATACTGCTGGCACAGGCAAAGAGAGATGCGGATGCGGCGCGGCAGGAAGCCCTTGCCGCCAATGAGGCAAAGGGAAAGTTCTTAGCCCATATGTCCCATGAAATCCGCACGCCTATCAATGCGGTGCTGGGCATGGATGAGATGATTCTCCGTGAGTCCAAAGAACAGAATATAAAGGATTATGCCATGGATATCCATACGGCAGGCCAGTCCCTGCTGTCCCTGATAAATGATATTCTTGATTTTTCAAAAATTGAGTCCGGTAAAATGGAGATTGTGCCGGTAGAGTATGATGTGAGCAGTATGTTCCATGATTTGGTGAATATGATATCCCAGCGGGCCATGGATAAAAATCTCAGCCTGGTGGTGGAAATAGAACATGAAATCCCTTCCCGCCTCTATGGAGATGATGTGCGTATCCGCCAGGTGTTGACGAACATCCTCACCAACGCAGTGAAATATACCCATGAGGGGACGGTGTGGCTTCGGATTCGGGGGGAACGTACAGGTGACACAGCTGTGCTGAACTTTGAAGTGGAAGATACGGGCATCGGAATTAAGGAAGAAGATTTGCCCAAATTATCGGCGGAATTTGAGAGGATTGAGGAGGACAGAAACCGTAACATTGAGGGAAGCGGACTGGGCATGAATATTACCATATTGCTTTTGAACATGTTAGGCAGCAGGCTCCATGTGGAGAGTGTCTATGGGAAAGGGTCAAAATTTTCTTTTGAGCTGGAGCAGAAAATCGTAGATTGTACGCCCATCGGAGATTTTGAGTCCAAAGTTCACCAGATTGCACAAAATTATAGTTACAGCACAAACTTCCATGCCAAGGATGCAAAAATATTGGTGGTGGATGACAATGCGGTGAACCGGAAAGTCCTGAGGAATCTGTTAAAAGAGACACAGATTCAGGTGTCGGAAGCCGGAGGGGGAAGGGAATGTGTGGATCTGGTGAAGGAAAATCGTTACGATTTAATCTTTCTTGACCATATGATGCCGGAGATGGACGGTGTGGAAACCCTTCATCACATAAAAGCTCTGCCTGAGTGTCCCTGTGAGAAGACCCCGATCATAATGCTGACGGCCAATGCGGTTTCCGGGGCCAAGGAAAAGTATTTAAACGAAGGTTTTGACGATTTTTTATCAAAACCCATTGTGCCGGAAAAATTGGAAAACATGATAAAGAAATTTTTGCCGGAGGAGCTTTTGACCTATGGGGATTTTGAGCCGGAAAGCACTAAGGAGGGTGAAGGACAGACGGAGGGAACCCAGGCAAGCCTGGAGGATTTGCCTTTTGTGGACGGGCTTGATTGGAATTATGCCTGGATGCATCTGCCGGAAATGGATCTGCTTCAATATACGGTAAAAGAGTTTTACAGTCAGATTGATTCCGGGGCGGACAGCCTTACAGAGAAATATGAGCATATCCATGACCCTGATTGTCTGGAGGAATACCGGATTCAGGTACATGCCATGAAGAGTCTTGCGGCCACTGTGGGAATCATTCCCCTCTCCGGTGTTGCAAGGGTATTGGAATATGCGGCAAAAGATGGTAAAATAGATGTGATCATGTCTATGACCCCGGTATTTTTACAGGAGTGGCGCAGCTACCGGCAGAAACTGCAGGGTGTTTTCGGACTGGGAACCGGGGAGGAAAAAGAAATCACAGATTATTCCGTGATGCAGGCTCTTGTGGAAATGGTGCGGGTTAGTATGCGGGAGATGGATATTGACCAGGCAGATGGATTGATGGAACAGCTGCGTACATATAAATTTCCGGAGGATATCAGAGAAAATATCCAAAAACTTGGGGAGGCAGTGACAAATCTGGATATAGAAGAATCAGACCGCCTTGGAATTTTATTGACAGCACAGATGGCGGACCGGCCATAAATATGAAAGCGGGGATGGGAGAACGAAATGAAAAAAATACTTTTAATCGGAAAGTTTAACACTGTGATGGATGAAACAAACAAATTTTTATCTCAGTATTTCCATGTACAGTTCTGTTCGGAAAACGCAGGGGTTTTAGAGGGAATGATGAAAATCGTAAATCCTGATCTTGTGATGATTAGTCTGATTGGCGCATACGATATCGATACTTCTGTCTTTTTCCTTCTGAGCGACCAGTATGGGCAGATTCCGGTTATTACCATCGGTACAAAGGAGGAGAGCAGTAAATTCTTTAAATATTATGAAGGCGCCCAGTTCGAAAACCTGATTCGCCCGGTGGAAAATACTGTGATTATGGAGGCTGTCTGCAGAAGGTTGAAACTGAATGAGAAATATGTGAAAAAAGAGGCGGGGAAAGAGGACAGTGGTAAGAAACGGATTCTGGTAGTGGATGACAACGGCACGGCCCTTCGGACCATGAAAGCCATGCTCCAGGATGTGTATGAGGTGGATTTGGCGATTTCAGGAGCCCAGGCCATGACTTCCATAGGCAAGAACAGGCCGGATTTGATTCTGCTGGACTATGAGATGCCTATTTGCGACGGGAAAATGACCCTTGAAATGATACGTGCAGATGAGGATATGAAGGATATCCCCGTGATTTTTTTAACAGCCATCAATGACAGGGCGAATATCGAAGCCGTGCTGAAATTAAAACCGGCGGGATATTTCTTAAAACCTCCGGTGAAAGACAGGCTGGTCTCAGAGATAAATAAGATACTCGGTTAATCCGCCGAAAGGATAAAAAAGCTGCCGCCTCAGATTTTTAACAGGAGAGCGGCAGTTTTTTATATAAATATTTAAATTTTTTGTGATTTTCCGATATAGATGGGGAAACTGTCTGTTCCCTTCACCTCTTTGCCGGCGGAAACTTTCACGTTCTTGTCTGTGATAAGGTACTGGATGTCGGCGCCGGACTCCACGGTTGTCCCCTGCATGAGAATACAGTTTTTCACCTTTGCACCTTTTGCCACCGTGACGCCTCTGAATAACACGCTGTTTTCCACTTCACCCTCAATGACGCAGCCGTCTGCCACCATCACGTTCTGGACAACTGCACCTTCTTTGTACCTGGTGGGAGTATCGTCCCTGATTTTTGTGTAAATGGGAGAGCCGGAAAACAGGCCGTCCAGATTATAATCGTCCAAAAGCTTCATATTTTCATCAAAATAGCTCTTCATATCCGTGATACGGGCCACGTAGTCCTCATACTTGTAAGCGTGTACATGAAGTTTGTTCAGCTGAGGAAGAAGAACATCCCGCTCAAAGTATTCCTGTCCGTGAATAAAGGCATCGTCGATTAAGTTTATCAGAAGTTCCCGCTCAATGATGTATACATTCATGCTGAAATTCTGAACCCCGGTTTCCTTGGAATTCACAAATATTTTTGTAATCTGTCCCTCCTCGTTGATGCCGAAGGTGTAATAGTATCCCTTGTCATGGGAGTGGGAATTAATCAGGCTTTCCGGGAGTTCCTGTTCATTGTAGGCGGCAGTCACATCCGCACCGCTTTCTATATGTGCCTGAATCATGGCGTTAAAGTCGAAGTTTGCCGCAATATTTGCATCGGACATAAGCACATAGTTTTCTTTCTGGCTTCTTAAGAAATTCAAAAGCCTTGCCAGGGCGTCCACACGTCCCGTATAGGGTTTTGCGCTCTTTTCTGCAAAGGGCGGATAGATATGTAACCCGCCGTTTTTCCTTGTCAGGTCCCATTCACGGCCGGAGCCCAGATGATCCATCAGGGAATGGTAATTATTGTTTACCATTACGCAGATATTGTCAATATCGCAGTTTGCCATGCTGGACAAAACAAAGTCGATTAAACGGTAACGGCTGGCAAAGGGGATGGAGGCCATCAGCCGCACATTTACCAGCTCGGGAACCAGGGCGTCATATGTGTTTGGGAAAATAATGCCAAGTGTGCTCATATTTGAATTTAACATTGTTCTTCACCGCCTTTTACATTTTCTCTCACCATGGCATTTGGGCCAACTGTGGCATTTTCTCCAATGGTAATGTTTGCTCCAACCGTGGCAACGCCGTTTTCCGTCTCCGTGGGCATTGCCCCCACAATGGCATTTTCCTCTATGGTTACATTCTCTGCAATAATACAGTGTTTAATCACAGCCCCAGCCTTAATGGTAGTGCCGCCCATAACCACAGCGTCCTCCACAACAGCGCCTTTCTCCACTTTAACCCCGGAGAAGAGTACAGAGTGTTTTACGGTGCCCTTAATCCGGCAGCCGTCTGTGAGCATAGAATTTTCCACAACGCCGCCGCTGCTGATTTTGTGGCCTGCCATACCGCTGTTTCGGCTGTAGATTTTCCAGTTTTCGTCAAAAAGGTTAATGCCGCTGTGCTCAGGGTCTAAAACTTCCATATTTGCTTCCCAGAGGGAAGATATGGTTCCAACGTCCTTCCAGTATCCGTCAAAGTGGTAGGCGTACATTTCCCTTCCGTCCCTCAAGAGGTTGGGGATGATATTGTTTCCGAAGTCGTTTTCCGATTCAGGGTTCGCCTCATCTTCCTCCAGATATTTTTTTAAGATGTCCCAGTTAAAGATGTAGATACCCATGGAAGCCAGGTTTGACTTGGGATTCTTTGGCTTTTCCTGGAATTCTGTGATTTTGTCGTTTTCGTCTGCCACCATCAGGCCGAAGCGGGAAGCCTCGTCCCAGGGAACTTCCATAACGGCCACAGAAAATTCCGCACCTTTTTCTTTGTGGAATTTTAAGAAGTCGCTGTAGTCCTGTTTGCAGATCTGGTCTCCTGACAGGATAATCACATACTGGGGGTCATATCTTTCAATAAATGAAATATTCTGATAAATCGCATTTGCAGTGCCCTTGTACCAGTCAGAGCCGCTTGCCTTCTGGTAGGGGGGAAGCACATGGACACCTCCGTGGAGACGGTCCAAGTCCCAGGGCTGTCCGTTTCCTATGTACTCATTTAATACCAGGGGCTGATACTGGGTTAAAATACCCACCGTATCAATTCCTGAGTTGACGCAGTTTGAAAGGGGGAAGTCTATAATTCGATATTTTCCTCCAAAAGGAACTGCAGGCTTTGCCAGCTTCTCTGTCAATGCGTAGAGGCGGGAACCCTGTCCTCCGGCGAGAAGCATTGCAATTATTTCTTTTGCCATAATGTTACCTCCTTATAGTAATACCTTTCTCCTATTATATAACATTTTAGCTAATTTGCAAAGGATAAGTGTGGAAAATCCAAGCAAAAAATACAATATTTTGTAGGCGCTGAAATCCAAATTCATCACATTGTATAGCACAAATTCAAATTTTCGTCACATTGACGAAGGGGTGACAGATTGTACTATGATTTCGTCGAAACCACAAGAAACAAAAATTTATTTTGTGTATTTATCGAATAGAAGAAAAGGGAAATGTCTGATAAAGTAATACTATCAAATCAAGAAAACAAATTTCTAGGAGGATTAGACCAATGGCAAGTTTATCTTTAAAAAATATTTGTAAAAAATATCCTAACGGTTTTGAAGCTGTTAAGGATTTCAACCTTGAAGTAGAAGACAAAGAGTTTATCATCTTCGTAGGACCTTCAGGATGTGGTAAATCTACAACCCTTAGAATGATTGCAGGTTTGGAAGAAATCTCTTCCGGCGAGCTGAAAATCGACGGAAAGCTTGTAAACGATGTTGAGCCGAAAGACAGAGATATTGCGATGGTATTCCAGAACTACGCTCTGTATCCTCATATGACCGTATTTGACAATATGGCATTCGGATTAAAGTTAAGAAAGGTTCCGAAGCCTGAAATCAAACAGAAGGTGGAAGAGGCTGCTAAGATTCTTGACCTGGAGAAATTATTAGACCGTAAACCGAAGGCTTTATCCGGTGGACAGAGACAGCGTGTTGCTATGGGACGTGCTATTGTGCGTAATCCTAAAGTATTCCTTATGGATGAGCCTTTATCCAACCTGGATGCTAAGCTGAGAGTACAGATGCGTTCCGAGATTTCCGGATTACATCAGAGACTTGGTGCAACCATCATCTACGTAACACATGACCAGACAGAGGCTATGACCCTTGGAACCAGAATCGTTGTATTAAAAGACGGTGTCATCATGCAGGTTGACTCCCCCATCAAATTGTACAACGAGCCCAACAACTTATTCGTTGCAGGATTCATCGGATCTCCTCAGATGAACTTTGTGGATGCTGTGTGCAAAGTAGAGGGCGAGAAAGCTACTTTAACCTTTGATAAATTTACCATCACCCTGCCTCCTGCAAAAGCTAAGAAACTGGCAGACGGCGGATACAATGGAAAGACTGTTGTTTTAGGTATCAGACCGGATGATATGGGAGATTCCCAGATTGAGATCGAGACACACAAAGACAGCATTATCGAATCCGATGTAACCGGATACGAATTATTAGGTTCTGAAGTATTATTATACTTTAACGTTGCAGGGGTTAGCATGACTGCAAAAGTAGATTCCAGAACCACAGCTCGTCTTGGCGACCATGTAAAATTAGCTATGGATACTCAGAAAATCCATGTATTTGACAAAGAGACAGAGCAGACAATTACAAATTAGTCAAAATCGACAATTTATCAGGGCTGGGCGTATCTACGCCCAGTCTTTTTAGATGTGCAGGGTTTAGCAGCAGCTGCGCGTGCCCGGCGCAGCCGGCGGGGAATATTTTCCCTGTGGATAGTCAATAACACATTGCATAAAAAAGGAGAGATGTTTTTGCTGTCAATTCACAAAATTCAGATTACGTTAGAGGAAATGAAGGATATCTCCAGATTGGATATGGCTCTCTACAATGAGAGAGGGAAACTGGTTGCCGCCACTTTTGACCAGAAGGAAGATTTGGAGGAGGCGGTGGTTAATTTTGCAGAGTCTATGGCGGAGAGCCAGATGCTGGCCGGTTCCCATTTTTTTAAAGTCCTTGTGGATGATGAAGTGGCATATATTCTTTTGGTAAAGTCCTCCACAGAGGAGGCTTACATGGTTGGGAAGCTGGCGGTGTGCCAGATACGGAACCTGGCGGAGGCATACAGGGAGCAGTTTGACCGGAACAATTTTATACAAAATATTCTTCTGGGGAACATGCTTGTTGTGGATATGTACAACAAGGCGAGAAAATTTCATATAGAGCAGACGGAGCGTGTGGTGTATGTGGTGGAAGTGGAAGGCAAGAAGGACACCGCCATTATGGAGCTTGTCCGGGGGATGTTCGGCAGTTCCACCAAAGATTTTGTCACAGAAGTGGATGAACAGAATATTATTCTTGTAAAAGATGTGCGGGAGCTGCCCGACGAGGCTGCACTTGCCTCTGTGGCAAAAATGCTGGCGGACAATATGCACAGCGAGGCCATGGTCCGGGTGCGGGTGGGCTACGGCAACCGGGTGGTAAATCTCCAGGATATCAGCCGTTCTTACCAGGAGGCTAAGATGGCCATTGAGGTGGGCAAGATTTTTTATGCGGATATGGAGACGGTCTCTTACAGCAAGCTGGGCATCGGCCGTCTGATTTACCAGATTCCCATGAGCCTTTGCGAAATGTTTATCAGAGAAGTTTTTGGGGAGGATATACCAAAGATATTTACGGAAGAAAATGTGGTGACGATTCAAAAGTTTTTTGAAAATAATCTGAATATTTCCGAGACGGCAAGGCAGTTGTATGTCCACAGAAATACCCTTGTCTATCGTCTGGAGCGTTTAGAGAAAGCCATCGGTTTAGATATCCGCCGTTTTGACGATGCCATGACCTTTAAAATTGCCATGATGGTGCTCTCCCATATGTCCTATCAGCAGGGGACGAACCTGATGCGAGGGCCGGATGTAGATTAAATGTGATTTCAGGATAGAAAAACAAAATATTAGATATACTAAGGAATAGGAAAACTTTGTATTTTCAAATCGGAAACAGTCTGTTATAATAAAGGTATTATTTCATGAGGAGGCATTTTTTTATATGGCTGAGGACAGAAAAGGTTTTAAAATTAAAGAGGATAAATTTGGAGAAGTAAAGATTGCAGACGAGGTGGTTGCCATTATCGCCGGTCTTGCCGCTACGGAAGTGGAGGGCGTAAGTTCCATGGCAGGAAATATCACAAATGAACTGGTGAGCAAACTTGGGATGAAAAATCTCTCCAAGGGAATCCGGGTGGAGGTGGCAGAGGGCTTGGTGAAAGTGGCGGTTGCTTTAAATATTGCCTATGGATATGCCATTCCCGAGGTCTCCTCCAAGGTGCAGGAGAGAGTGAAAAATGCAATCGAGAACATGACAGGACTGGAAGTTTCCAGTGTGAATGTGCGGATTGCATCCGTTGATATGGGAAAAAGTAAATAGTGCTTTCCCTAAAGGTAAAGGGTGTCTCTTGGCATCCTTTTTTCGGTTTTTAGTTACAGGTTTTCATTTAGAAAGGGAAGCAGAATGACGAGAAGACAAATCAGGGAACAGATTTTTCAGATACTTTTCCGGGTGGAATTTCACCAGAAGGAATCTTTTGAGGAACAGATGGGGCTTGCCCTGGAGGAGGAAAAAGCCTCCCAGGAAGAAATTTCATATATCACACGCAAATCGGAAGATATCACAGAGAAATTAGAGCAGATTGACCAGATGATTAACGAAAAGACAAAGGGCTGGAAAACCAGCAGGATGGGGAAGGTGGATGTGGCACTTCTCCGCCTGGCAGTTTATGAGATTGTGTTTGAGGAGGATATTCCCCTGGGCGTGGCGATCAATGAGGCAGTGGAATTGGCGAAAAAATACGGCACCGATGATTCACCGGCATTTATCAACGGTGTGCTGTCTAAGTTTGCATGAAAAGGAGCACCTATTCCGTCACCCAGGTGAACGGCTATATCAAAAACATGTTCGCACAGGATTTTATGCTGAAAAATATCTGTGTGAAAGGGGAAATATCAAACTGTAAATACCATTCCTCAGGCCATATTTATTTTACCCTGAAAGATGAAAAGGCAGCCATAAGCGGTGTGATGTTTGCCGGTAACCGCAGCGGGCTGAAGTTTCATCTGCAGGAGGGGGATATGGTGGTTATCACCGGCTCTGTGGAAGTCTACGAGAGGGACGGACGGTATCAGCTCTATGCCAGAGAGATTACCAAGGACGGGGCGGGAGATTTATTCCTGCGCTTTGAGGCATTAAAACAGGAACTGCTTGAAATGGGCATGTTTGCCCCGGAGTACAAAAAGCCGATACCAAGATATATCAAAACCCTGGGGGTGGTGACGGCGGAGACCGGGGCGGCAGTGCAGGATATCCGCAATATCTCAAACAGGAGAAACCCCTACGTCCAGGTTATCTTATATCCGGCCCAGGTTCAGGGACAAGGAGCCGCCCAGAGTATCGTAAAAGGCATACAGGCCCTGGAACACTACGGTGTGGATGTAATGATTGTGGGAAGAGGGGGAGGATCCATTGAAGATTTGTGGGCTTTCAACGAGGAGATTGTGGCCAGGGCAATTTTTGACTGTACGGTGCCTGTGATTTCTGCGGTGGGCCATGAGACGGATTTTACCATTGCAGATTTTGTGGCGGACCTTCGGGCTCCCACACCCTCCGCCGGGGCGGAGCTGGCCGTGTACGATATTTTTGAACTGCAAAACAGGATAGGCGGGCTTTGGCAGGAACTGCACCATGCCATGGAAAATCAATGGAATTTGTGTGTCAGCCATTATCAGAGCCTTTTAGGGAAACTTCAGCAGAAAAGCCCTCTTGCCCAGTTAAACGGGAAAAAGCAGTACGCCTTAAATCTGGAAGAGCGTTTGGGGCAGAGGATGGAAGGGAGAATTGCAGACAGCAAGTACCAGCTTGGTCTTTTGGCAGGCCGGCTGGAAGGGCTTTCACCGGCAAAGAAATTAAATCAGGGTTTGGCATTTGTGTCAGATACAGAAAATAAACGTATCAGCAAGGCTTCACAGATTCGTCCGGGAGATATGTTCTGCCTTCGCTTTGCAGACGGAACCGTCAGGGCAAAGGCCGAGGATGTTTTGATTACAGAGAAAGAATAGAGTGATAAAAGTTAGGAGAAGAGATGGAAGAAAAGGCGGAAGACAGGGTGGAAGAGATGAAAGGGGCAGAGAGCCCGGGTTTGGAGGAGCTGTTTTTGGAGATTGAGGATATCATCACCAAAATGGAGGACAGGGAGGTTTCCTTAGAGCAGTCTTTCCTTCTCTACGAGGCAGGGATGAAAAAGTTAAAACAGTGTAATGAAAAAATCGATTATGTGGAAAAAAAGATGCTGGCGCTAAACAGCGACGGAACTACTTCAGAATTTGAATAAGGATACAATCTAATAATAAGAGGAAAAAGCATGGAAATAAAATCTGAATTAGAGAAACGAATTTCAGAAATTGAAACAATAATAGAGCAATATCTCCCCCGGGAGGAAGGGTATCAAAAGACAGTGCTTAGGGCTATGAATTACAGCGTGAGAGCCGGAGGGAAAAGACTTCGTCCCATGCTGATGCAGGAGACGTACAAGCTGTTTGGGGGAAATTCAAAGGTGATTGAACCTTTTATGGCAGCCATTGAAATGATTCACACCTATTCACTGGTCCATGATGACCTTCCGGCCATGGACAATGACCTCTACCGCCGGGGAAAAAAGACCACCCATGCAGTGTTCGGGGAGGCCATGGGAATTTTGGCCGGGGATGGGCTTTTAAACTTTGCCTATGAGACGGCGGCGAAAAGTTTTTTCCTGGAGCCGGAAAATCCCAATACGGGAAAAGCCTTCTCGGTTCTGGCCGGAAAAGCGGGAATATACGGCATGGTGGGGGGACAGACGGTGGATGTGGAATCGGAAGGCCGGGAAGTGGACGAGGAGAAGCTTTCTTTTATCTACCGTTTCAAGACAAGTGCCCTATTGGAGAGTTCCATGCTTGTGGGGGCTATTTTGGCAGGGGCCGATGAGGGCCAGCAGGAAGTGATTGAATCTGTTGCAGGGCTTGTGGGAATGGCTTTTCAGATACAGGATGATATTTTAGATGAGACAAGCACCCTGGAAGTTTTGGGCAAGCCCATTGGAAGCGACAAAAAGAATCACAAATCCACCTATGTGTCGCTTTTTGGCATGGAGGCTTCCAGACAGGAGGTAGAGCGGCTTACCCTTCAGGCCATGGAGGAACTGAAAAGCCTTTCTCTGGAGAATGAATTTCTATCGGAATTACTTTTATACTTAATACATCGGGAAAAATAGAGGATACTCTTATGGTATTGGACAGAATACAGCAGGCAAATGATATAAAAAAACTAAATAAGGAAGAATGGCCTCTTCTGGCAGAGGAAATCCGGCAGTTTTTAATTGAGAAGATTTCCATTTCCGGGGGACATCTGGCTTCCAATCTGGGAGTGGTGGAACTTACTATGGCCCTGCACCTGGCCTTTTATCTCCCGGAGGATAAAATTGTATGGGATGTAGGGCATCAGTCCTACACCCACAAAATACTCACCGGAAGGCGTGAAGGATTTGACGGTTTAAGAAAGTACGGGGGCATGAGCGGATTTCCAAAGAGGAAGGAGAGCGACTGCGACTGTTTTGATACGGGCCACAGTTCCACTTCCATATCTGCCGGGTTGGGGTATGCACTGGCCAGGCAGATTAAGGGGGAGGATTACAAAGTGGTCTCCGTGATTGGGGACGGCGCTTTAACCGGGGGGATGGCCTATGAGGCATTAAACAATGCCTCCAGGATACGTTCCAATTTTATTATTGTCCTAAACGACAATAATATGTCAATTTCCGAAAATGTGGGAGGACTTTCTAAGCATTTAAGCAATTTAAGGACGGCGGAGTCCTACCAGGTGGTAAAGACTGGGATTGCCAATTCCCTAAGCCAGATACCTGTCTACGGGGAGCGGGTGGTGGAGCGCATTCGGAAGACAAAAAGCGGAATTAAACAGCTCTTTGTACCGGGGATGCTCTTTGAAAATATGGGGATTTTGTATCTGGGACCGGTGGATGGCCACAATATTTCCGGGATGGTGAAAGTGTTGAAGGAGGCTCAGAGGCTTCAGGGCCCGGTACTGGTCCATGTGATTACCCAGAAGGGCAGAGGGTATGTCCCGGCGGAGAGACATCCCGCAAGGTTCCACGGAACGGAGCCCTTCGATATAGAGACTGGGCTGCCCACAAAAAAGAGGCTGAAATCGAACTATACGGATATCTTTTCCACGGTTATGCGCAAGCTTGGGGACAGGGAGGAAAAGGTGGTGGCTGTGACGGCAGCCATGGCGGACGGCACAGGGTTGAAGCGGTTTAAAAATATGTTCCCGGAGCGTTTTTTTGATGTGGGCATTGCTGAGGAACATGCAGTTACCTTTGCGGCAGGGTTAGCGGCGGCAGGGTTAAAACCTGTGGTGGCGGTGTATTCTTCTTTTTTACAGAGGGCCTATGACCAGATTTTACATGATGTGTGCATTCAGAATCTTCCTGTGGTATTTGCCGTGGACCGGGCCGGTCTTGTGGGCTCTGACGGGGAAACCCATCAGGGAATCTTCGATATTTCCTATCTGTCCAGCATTCCCAACATGACCATATTGGCGCCGAAAAATAAATGGGAACTTTCCGACATGGTAAAATTTGCCGTGGATTTTCCATCCCCTATAGCCATCCGTTATCCCAGAGGGGAGGCGTATGAGGGGTTAAGGGAATTTCGGGCTCCTGTGGAGTACGGCAGAAGTGAAATGATTTATGAGGAGTCTGAAATTGCACTGATTGCCCTGGGGAGCATGGTAAAAACCGGGGAGGAAGTGCGCTTAAAATTAAAGGAGCTGGGTTATCCGGCCACCCTGGTAAATGCAAGGTTTGCAAAGCCGCTGGACGAAAAACTTCTGCTCTCTTTGGCAAAAAAGCATAAACTTTTGGTCACATTGGAGGAAAATGTCATAAACGGCGGCTTTGGAGAACATGTGACAGAATTTTTCAGCCAAAGTGGAAAAAAGAAAGTTTCTATTATAAATATAGCCATAAAGGATGATTACGTGGAGCACGGCAACGTGGATATCCTCCGCCAGGAAGTGGGTATTGACGGGGAATCCATCGTAAATCGAATTTTAGAAAAATATGTTTCTGGTAAGGGTAAGGGAAAAAAATGAAAGAGCGATTAGATGTGTTACTGGTAAACCGCGGGCTCGCCCCCTCCAGGGAAAAGGCAAAAGCCATGATTATGTCCGGGGTTGTCTTTGTGGACAATGAGAGGGAGGACAAGGCGGGCAGTACTTTTTCCCAGGACTGCAGCATAGAGGTTAAGGGAAATACATTAAAATATGTAAGCCGGGGAGGATTGAAACTGGAAAAAGCCATGGAAAATTTCGGTGTGGTGACAGAGGGTAAAATCTGTATGGACATCGGGGCTTCCACCGGAGGATTTACAGATTGTATGCTGCAAAACGGCGCCAAAAAAGTATATGCAGTGGATGTGGGCTACGGCCAGTTTGCCTGGAAACTGCGGCAGGACCACAGAGTTGTGTGTATGGAAAAGACAAACATCCGGTATGTCCTTCCAGAGGATATCGGGGAGGAGATAGCGTTTGCTTCCGTGGATGTTTCATTTATCTCCCTGACAAAAGTCCTCGGCCCTGCAAAGGAGCTTCTGGGAGAGGGGGGAGAGATGGTATGCCTGATTAAACCCCAGTTTGAGGCAGGCAGGGAAAAAGTGGGGAAAAAAGGTGTGGTGAGAGACAGCGCAGTCCATGAGGAAGTGGTGGAAAAGGTGATTTCTTTTGCCAGGGAGACGGGGTTTTCCATTTTAAATCTGGATTTTTCTCCAATTAAAGGCCCTGAGGGGAATATTGAATATCTGGTTTACATAAAAAAGGATGGGAAAGGTTTTGTGGAGGAGACTGTCAGTGTGAAGGATGTTGTATCGGCAGCCCATGCCATGTTAGATTAGCCTATGAAAAAGTTTTATATTATTACAAATCAAGATAAGGATAAAGAACAGCGCCTGGGGAAAAAAATGAAGCATTATATTGAGCTAAAGGGGGGAAAATGCTGCATTGTCACAGACGGGGAGGAGATTTCCCAGGAGGTGGACTGCGTCTTTGTTCTTGGGGGGGACGGGACGCTGATTCGGGCTGCCAGGGAGATATCTCCCAAAGATATTCCGTGTATCGGGGTAAATCTGGGGCATTTGGGGTATCTGTGTGAGCTGGAGGAAGAAAATGTGTATACCGCCATTGACCAGATCATGAAAAATGAGTATGTCATCGAAGAGCGTATGATGCTCTGGGGAAGTTCCATAACCAGAAAAATGGGAAAACTGCCGGGGCGGACGGCCCTAAATGATATCGTAATCAGCAGGACGGGGGCCATGCAGCTTTTGGAGCTGATTGTGTATATTAACGGGGAATATTTAAATACTTTCCGGGCGGACGGCATTATTGTGGCAACACCCACCGGTTCCACCGGGTACAGCATGTCGGCGGGAGGGCCTATTGTGGACCCAAAGGCCAGTATGATTTTAATTACGCCCATCAATTCCCATAACCTGAATGCCAAGAGTATCGTCCTGGGGGAAAAAGACGATATTATGATTGAGATGAGGGGGAGGCAGACAGGGAGGAAGGAAAGGGCAGAAGTGAATTTTGACGGGGAATGTTCTGTGGAGTTTGTTCCGGGGGACAGTATTTCCATCTGTGCGGCGAAGAGCAAGGTCAAAGTTTTAAAATTGAGCCAGATAAGTTTTTTAGAGATACTGAGGAAGAAAATGCAGAATTACTCATAAGGGAAGGTGAATTACTATGAAGTCCAAAAGACATGTAAAAATTTTGGAATTAATACGCAAAAACGAGATAGAAACCCAGGAGGAACTGGCGGAGTGCCTGGAGCGGGAAGGCTATCAGGTCACCCAGGCCACAGTGTCCAGGGATATCAGGGAGTTGAAACTCACCAAAGTGTCCATGGCAAATGGAAGGCAGAAGTACGCAGCTCTCTCGGAAAATCCCCAGGATATGATGCAGAAATATACCCGGATATTTAAGGATGCTTTTCTGTCTATGGATATGGCCCAGAATATTTTGGTGATAAAAACCGTATCCGGTATGGCAATGGCAGGGGCGGCGGCTTTGGATGCCATAGACTGCCAGGAAATCGTGGGCAGTATTGCAGGGGATGACACCATAATGTGTGCAGTGCGCACGGTGGATGACACGGTGCTCGTAATGAACCGTCTCCGAAAAATTATGGAGGAAGTTTAAAAGCTGGAGTTTTAAGATTTATGCATTTAGAAATGGAGAATATATGTTACAAAACCTACATGTGAAAAATCTTGCTTTGATTGACGAAGCGGAAGTGGAATTTAAGCCGGGGTTAAACATCCTCTCCGGGGAGACTGGTGCGGGAAAATCCATTATTATCGGCTCTGTAAACGTGGCTTTGGGAGAGAAAGTGCCAAAGGAGATGGTGCGGGAAAACGCTCCCTACGGTCTGGTGGAACTTGTGTTTACTGTGGAGGATGAAAAGCAGAAAAAGGCCCTGGAGGAGCTTGACATTTTTCCGGAGGAGGATACGGTAATTCTCACCAGGAAAATTGTAAACGGCAGGAGCACTGCCAAAATTAACGGGGAAACCCTCCCTGTTTCAAAGATACGGGAGGCGGCGGCTCTTCTCATTGATATTCATGGGCAGCACGAGCATCAGTCCCTTTTGGTGAAAAAAAATCATTTGAATATTTTAGATGCATATGCAAAAAATGAATTGCAGGAGAAAAAAGAAGATTTAAAAAAATATTATGGCGAATACAAAAAAATAAAAGCGGAGCTTGAGGAGGCAAGTCTGGATAAGGAGGAGCGTGCCAGGGAAATTTCCTTTTTAGAATATGAAATCCATGAAATCGAGGAAGCGGATTTAAAGCCCGGGGAGGACGAGGAGCTGGAGCAGGAGTACAGGCGTCTCTCCAACGGAAGAAAAATCATGGAAGCTGTGGGAGCGGCATACAGAAAAACAGGGGAAGATTTTGAATCTGCATCGGAACAGGTGGGACAGGCGTTAAAAGAGATATCCACTGTTTCCAGTTTTGACAAAAATGTGGAAAATCTGGAAAAAGAATTAATGGAAATTGAAAGTCTTTTGAATGATTTTAACCATGAAATTGCAGAATACATATCAGATGCCCAGTTTGATGAGGAAAGTTTCAGCCAGGTAGAAAACCGCCTTGACACCTTAAATCATTTAAAATCTAAATACGGAAGTACTGTGGAGGAGATTTTAGACAGCTGCCAGGAGAAAAGGGAACGGCTGGAGAAGTTGGCAGATTATGATTCTTATCTGGAAAATTTGAAAGAAAATTACAAGAAGGCCCAGGAAAAGATGGAGTCTAGCTCCGGGAAAGTCTCCAAAATCAGAAAAAAGGAGGCGAAAGTTCTCACAGAGGCGGTGCGGAAAGCTTTGATGGAACTAAATTTCCTGGATGTCTCCTTTTCCATGGAGTTTCGGAAGCTGGACCGTTACACCCAAAACGGCTATGACGAGGGAGAATTTATGATTTCCACCAATCCGGGAGAGCCCTTAAAGCCATTGGAAAAAATCGCATCCGGGGGGGAACTGTCACGAATTATGCTGGCCATTAAGACGGTGCTGGCGGACACAGATGCTATTGAGACTTTAATTTTTGATGAGATTGACACAGGAATCAGCGGCAGAACTGCTCAGATGGTGTCGGAAAAAATGAGTGTGCTTGGGAGAAACCATCAGGTAATCTGTATTACTCATCTGCCTCAGATTGCCGCAATGGCGGACAGCCACTATCTTATTGAAAAGTCTGTAAATAACAAGACTACCATTTCTACTATCCGGGAGTTAAGTCAGGAGGAGAGTGTAAAGGAGCTGGCACGGATGGTTGGCGGCGTTAAAATAACAGACACGGTTTTGGAAAGTGCCAGAGAAATGAAAGAATTGGCAGCAAATACAAAAAAATCTTTGTGTGAAGAAAAATAAATGGCACATACTAAGAGGGATACGAAGGGTATCCTTCTTTTTTTATGCACATATCCTATGCGGGAAAGGAGCAAATTCACATATGATTTATCATAAATTATGGCGTTATAAAAACCAGGTGTTTCTGGCAGGTATGGCATATCTGCTTTTTTTTTCCATAAATCTTTTATATAATTCCATACCGGATGAACTCTACGTGGTGGAGGGCGAGGAGAGCGAAATTTCTTTTTCCGTCCCTGTCAGCGTAGAAAAAGAGGAGGAGAGCGTGGAGGCATTTTTCAGCACAGCAGGAAAAGTGACCGCCCAGGCAAAAGGGGATTATACCCTAAGCTGTAAATTTTTGGATTTTATACCGGTAAAAGAGGTGGCGGTCCATGTGGTGGAACCGGATTATGTTCTGCCCTCGGGGATGCCCATTGGCATTTATACGAAAACTCAGGGAATTCTCATCATCGGCACAGGGAAAGTCCCTGCAAAAGACGGTATGAATTATGAGCCTGCCCACCAGTTGGTTCAAGGGGGAGATTATATCACAAATGTCAACGGAAAAGAAGTCCTGGAAAAAGAGGAACTTATGGAGTGCATCGCATCCTCCGGTGGAAAGCCTTTAGTCCTGGGGATTTACCGGGAGGGCAGGTCTATAAAATTGAAAATCACACCGGTGATGGACAAGGAAGGGGATTATAAACTGGGCATCTGGGTGAGAGATGATATGGCCGGCGTGGGAACCATGACATATATCAAGGAAGATTTAACCTTTGGAGCCTTGGGCCATCCTATCAGCGATGCAGATACGGGAAGTATGTTGGAGACAAAAGATGGAAAAATATATGAGACAAATATTGTGGGGATTGTAAAAGGCGAGGACGGTGTTCCCGGGGAACTTACAGGGGTCATCAATTATAAAGAGGAGTACTGTATCGGAAAAATCAAGAAAAATACCCGTACCGGAATCTACGGGAAGGTGAACAAGATACCCCAGGAGCAATCCGGGGATTATATGGAAATCGGTATGAAGCAGAACATAAAAAAGGGGAAGGCCTATATTTTATCTTCTTTAGACGGCACACTGCGGAGGTATGAGATAGAAATTGATGATGTGGACTATAACAGCAAAGAGGAGAATAAAGGGATTCTATTCCATGTGACAGACAGCCTGCTTTTGCAGGAGACCGGGGGGATTGTCCAGGGCATGAGCGGCAGCCCAATCATACAAAACGGCAGGTTAATCGGTGCAGTGACCCACGTGTTTATCTCCGATGCGACGAAAGGGTATGGGGTGTTTATTGAGAAGATGCTGGAGCATTAGCAGTTGTGCAGACAGAGATGGAAAAGAACGCAGCCGGGGAGTTTATCCGTGGCTGCGTTCTTTTCCATATCGAATTGAAAAGGAAATATACAATTTTATACTTGTTTAAAAAGAGATGGCGGGTTTTGCTGCTTGTCAAGGATATATTCATCATTTTTCATCACTTTTGCAGGTCGTCTTATCAATCATCTTTGATTATGCTAATTGCATTGATTGGCTTTCTAACTCTTTAACTATATCAATGGATAATTCTGTAGCTTCTGCTATTTCCTCTAAAGTCATTTTACCTAACTTTATTAAATGTACCGCTGTCCTTTTTGCCTTATTTTGTGCCGCTTCCCTTGCCGCTTCATTTCTCATATCTTCCATAATTTTACACATGGTAGCAACTCCTTTCTCGTCTTGCTTAAAATATCGTGCTTTTTTAGCAAGTGCCTCATAGTTCATATCGTCGGGATTGGTGCATGAAAAATCGTGCATTAACTTTCCGATTTCATCGTTGCCCCTATACTTCCCATTAACATATAGAATATGCGAACCGTCGCCAAACAATACCTTATTTTCCCCAATAGTGACATATCTCTCTACTGGATATATCGGCTGTTTTCCTTTCATTACATCATTTTCTGTTATGAAAATAACATAGCTGTCGGGAATATCCTCCGTATCATCGCCAGACTTTAATATGTGTGCGTCCAATAGGCTGCTGTTATGCCTTGCTCTCTTTGCACCTGTCCCTGTGTCTTTCCTCTGAATTTCTACATCAAATTCCTTATCAGTGCTGTCAATCCCATGAACATCTAAGATAGCCGAACGTCCTTGCAAATTTTTCAACGGCTCTTGTGTCCTAACCGATTTAATTTTTATATCCTCTCGTCCTAAAACAATACGTAGTATCAGTTCCACACCCTCAAAATTATCTGCAAGGCAGACAGTCATAAAATCATCGTCTATATATCGGAGTGATTTCAGACGTTCTAAGTCCTGTTGATGTGTCTGATCTGTTATATTCAAAAATATCACCTTCTTCCACTGCTTTTATTATACATCAGACAGTACCTTTTGAAAATTGAATTTCTCGTAAATTTTTTCTCAAGTTTCTACACGTTTTGACGCTGTGTATCTATTTTGTTGTGATTGTTGTTTGGTAATGGTTATTTCGATAATCTTAGGGTTGCTAAGTTCTTCACAAACTGAAATCGCATACCGTTTAATCCAATAATTCACATATTTTTTTAGAACACTCTTTTGGAGATAATTCAAGTGTATTCAATGTTAAATCATATCCCTTTTGAGGATAAAGGTACTCACATGAAGCTTTTGCCGAACCAATATATCTGTCTTTGCGCTTTTTTTCTCTTTTTTCTAATTCGTTTAACGGACACGTTACTTGTACCATGATAAACGCATATTCTTTCAAGGTTTCCGTTAATTGTTTATAAATGCGCTCACTCGTAATTACATGGTCAATAATAACTCCATGACCGATTTTTAAGATATTTAATACTTTTTGGCAAATCAGATGAGATATTTCAAAAACATCATCTTCATAAACAGGCTTATTAATCGTCATATCTAAAAAATCATCAATAGAAATTATAATATATTCTTGTTTTTTATTGTCTTTAATGTGATTTTGTAATGACTTTGCCAAGGTAGATTTCCCACTACTGGATGCTCCGTTTAACAAAATAACTTTCAAAGACATAACATTCACCTCCGATTTGTTCCGCTAACAGAATACCACAATCACACCCATATTTCTATTAAATTCTCATTAAATTTCTTTCTCCCTCCCTTTCGTTTTGTCCTGTTGCCGATTATGCTGTCGGCCCTCGTTCTGAAGCTCCCTCTCAAGATTCTTCCTGTTGTAGGTGATTACCTCCGCATAGGCTAATTCTGTGGCTGTCTTGGTCTGCTCCTTGCCGATACTGTCATATTCAGACTGCAAAGACTGTACCTCGGCTTTCCACGGTTTCGGCGTTATCTTTTCGTCACTCTGTAAAAGGCTCTGCATACGCTCTTTTAATTCGGGGTACTTCGATAAGCTTCCTTATGCTGAGATATAACAGTATGTCTGGGTGGATGAGGCCTCAGTATGCAAAAACGGAAGAGTTACATATTATAATAAGAAACATTTATAGCATAAAGGAAGAATGAAACATGAAACGATGTGTTCCGTTAGAACCCGCTGCAGAAGCTGTCTGTAATCAAAGCTCTGTGCCTCCGCTGATCTTTCAGATGCCACCGGAGCAAGGCAGGAGGGCATTAGAGGAAATGCAGGATATGCCCGTATATAAATATCCCGCCGATATATCCTCAGTTTGCGTCAATACTGGGATGTGGGGGAGCATCCCAGTATATTTTATTGCACCCAGGGATGAGAAGATTAGAAACATTATATTCTATATCCATGGCGCAGGATGGGTGTTTGGGAGCTTCCATACACACGAAAAGTTAGTCAGGGAGCTTTCCGCAAGGACAGATTCACTGGTCGTATTCCCCGAATACAGCCGGTCGCCGGAAGCGAAATACCCAACAGCGATAGAACAGTGCTATTTTCTCCTTTCCCATATATGGGAAATTATGGGGGATTGTTTTCCCATGGCAAAGGGTGTTGGGCTCACAGTGGCAGGCGACAGTGTTGGCGGGAACATGGCAATTGCTATGGCTCTGATGTCAGCCATGCGGTATGGTCCGTGTATCCATAAGCTGCTGTTATATTATCCGGTAACGGATGCTTGTTTTGACACGCCCAGTTACCGTCAGTTTGCAACGGATTATTATCTGTACCGGGAAGGGATGAAATGGTTCTGGAGACAGTATACAGCATCTATGGAAGATAGAAATCAGATTACTGCATCCCCTCTCCGGGGGGATATAGATTGCCTGAAGTGTTTTCCGCCGACGATGATTATAAACGGCCAGGCAGATGTTTTACGCAGCGAAGGGGAAACCTTTGGCGAAAGACTTCGGTGTGCAGGCGTGGATGTGACTGCGTTGCGGGTGCAGGGGACGATTCATGATTTTGTGATGCTGAACGCTCTGGACCAGACGAATGCCTGCCGTATTGCTATGGATGCGTCAACTGAGTGGGTGAACCGTCAAAATTGAAATTCAAAGAAGTAATTTAATGGTAAAATATATACATTAAATGTCAAAAGGAACAACAATTACAAAGTAATCTTATAGCAATACAGCGCAAAAACCTATAAAACAAATTAGCCCTATATATGCTTCTATGATAATGTCATAATTCCCATTAAGGATTTTTAATCCCATAATACCCCAATGGAGGATATACGGGAAGTCAGGGTATACCCAGCAGATACAGTGGAAGAAGAATGCGGCAGGTTAATCGGTGCAGTGACCCACTTGTTTATCTCCGATGCTTCCAAGGGATACAGGGTATTTATAGAAAATATGCTGAAACATGAAATGAGAAACCTATATTGTGATAGAGCACAGATTTGTGGGATATATCCGCCGGGTGATGTATCCTGCATTTTTTATTCCATTCAAAGCTAATTAGCAAAATGCATACCCCCTTTTTCTCTTTTCATTCTTGAAATCCACTTATATTGATAGTATACTAAAAGCAGAAACTTGGAAAATTTTGGGTTATTATACAGGGGAGAAAGATGATAAATATCGGAATTTGTGACGATGAAGAAGGATTTATCTTAGAATTGAGGAAATATTTATTACAATATTCTATGGAGAAAGATATAGAAATTAGGATATATCCTTATAACAATCCAAAAGATTTGCTCTCTGATATAGACAATGGGGTTACTTTGGATCTGATTTTTTTAGATATTCAGTTAAAAGAAAGTTCCGGTGTTGAAGTGGGGAAGAGGATTCGCTCTAGTTTGGCAAATGAAACCATTCAGATTGTATTTGTATCTTCCAGAAAAGGATATGCCATGCAGCTGTTCGATATCCGTCCTATGAATTTTCTTATTAAGCCCATTGATTATCAAAAGACAAAATATATTTTGGATGAATTTGAGAGAATATTTCACTTTAGTAATTGCTATTTTGAGTATCATATAGGAAAAAGCATTTGCAAGGTGAATGAGCAGGCTATTTTGTATTTTCAAAGTCAGGCCAAAAAGGTTCATATGTACATACAGAATGATCATATTGAATTTTATGGTAAGTTATCGGATATCTTACCTCAGCTGAAAGATAATAACTTTTGTATGGTACATAAATCTTTTATTATAAATATGCGTTATGCCACAGAATACAAAAAGGATTGTATTGTTATGGCAAACGGAGAAATTATACCAGTCAGCAGGGCCATGAAAGATAATTTGAATAAGAAACTGTTGGAAAATATGTAGGGATGAAAGAAAAATGAGTTTTGTAGAACTTATATTTAATGCAGTATTTAATATATTGTATGTATATATTTTTTTTCGTGTTGCAAAATTATTTTTAAAGAAAAAAGAGACACCGATATTTTTGCAAGCTGTAGTATATGTTAGCATTTGGTTGATAAATTGTATCGTACATTTTTGGTTCGACAATATGTATTTGACAACAATTACTGTGTTTTTTATTTTATTGATAGCAAATTTTATCCTGTATGAAGGAAATGTGATAAGTAAAGTTTTATCCGTTATATCAGCCGTTGCATTTGGATTGTTATTTGAAGAGTTTGTTTGGAGATTGCTCTCGTTACTAAATGACAGTAGTCCCAACAAGGTGGCAGGAAGTTTACTGTCATCTTTTTTGTATATTGTTTTTATTTTAATGATAGAAAGGTACTTTTGTATTAAACGTACAGAATACATTTCAAAAAGCAGCTATTTTAATATAATATTGATACTAACAGGCAGCATAGTTCTAGTGGAAGTGTTGGCTAATGTAGAAGAAAAATATGAGTGGATTCTAATTGGATTGAGTGCAATATGTCTTATTATTGTAAGTACTTTTTATCTTTATGACAAAGTAAATGAAGCATATCGGGAAAAATTAGAGAGCCAGGTGATGCAAGAGAGGATTTTGATGCACGAGAATCAGTTAGAATTGATGAAACAGTCCCAGGAGAATATAGGTTCTTTATGGCATGATATGAAAAATCACTTGCTCTTGCTGGATACCTATCTGAAAGATAAGGATTATGAGGGAGCATCTAAGTATATTGCAAATATTGAGGATTATATGCATGTGCCTGGTCAATATGTAAATTCCGGCAACCATGAGGTGGATGCCATTTTAAACTACAGGCTGGGAAAAGCGGAAAAAATGGGATGCCGTATCGTGACAAAGCTGAAAGTGCCGGATTGCTCTTTTATGTTAGATTTTGATTTGAATATGATTTTAGGAAACCTTTTAGACAACGCCCTGGAGGCTTTGGAGCACGTGGATGACAAATATCTGTCGGTGGAGTTGACGTACAAAAAGGGAATTTTGCTGATACATATCAATAACACTTTTGATGGGACTATACGTCACAGCGGGGGTGAGTTTCTTACAAGGAAAAAAGACAGGGAAAATCACGGCATGGGGCTTCGCAACGTGGGTTACATTGTAAAGAAATATAACGGGGAGCAGAACATTCAGACCAGCAAATCCATATTCCGCATTAGTATCATTTTATATTTAAAAAATCAATAAAAACCACTAATTTTACCAATTACTGCACAATTTTTGCCATTTTCGACATGGTGAAAAGGATGTATGCTATGGTTTAGAAAAAGGAGGTGCAGGAAATGAATAGTTTAAAAATGGTAAGTGAAAAGTGGCTTATGCTTTTATACAGTGCAGTGATAGCTTTGGCTGCTCTGGCTGTAAACAGCGCATGTGTTTCACGTTTTTATCAGGAAAAGCTGGATTCCCAGTTGGATTCTTTAAAGAGATATCATGACTAAGTTTTTTATGAATCTCTTTGAAAAAGCCGGATTGGTAGATGAATCAAACGATGAGATTGTGAAAACCGGTATCACCAGACTGGAAAATTTGTTATTGGATTTCCTTTTTGCATCAATTATATCAGGTATATTGGGAAATTTCCTGGTTGGCATTTTGTTTGAGTTTTGTTATATGGTGCTGCGCATTTATGCAGGGGGGTATCATGCATCTACTCCCAGAAAATGTTTGTGCTTTACATACGGCAGTACCTTAGCCTGTATGATATTCATCTTTATATTGCCGATGACAAAATATATTTTTGCTGTCCTGATTGCTGTGTTTATCGGCACCATTTTTTTGACAACACCGATTCAAAGCGAAAACAAACCATTGTGTAATACAGAAAAAAAAGTCTATCGCAGGAATTCCGTTTTTATTGCTGTGGCGGAGACAGGCCTTTTTGCCTTGCTGGTTCTGTGGGAGAAGTATCTATATGCAAAGACCGTTTTTGTGTCTATGGCATTGGTGGTAACAGGACTAATGATAGAAATTGCAAAAAAGAAAGTGGCTTATTTTCAAATAAAAGAAAATAACACGGATTCCTAAAGTATTTAAATTTGGAAGTATTCAATAATTTGTTAGATGGTTTATAGTGACGTAAAAGTCGGATGGCAAGGCAGCTTGTTATCCGGTTTTTACTTTAGGAAAGAAGTTAAAAAATAACCGGGTCCGGTTAAAATTTGCATATATGTCCAGAAAGACGGAAAAATATCTGGAATCACTTTCTATTTGTTCTCTAGGGAGGAATTATATGTTAAAGATAGCAATATGTGATGATAGCTGCCAGGATGTGGAAGTATTAGAAAAGGCTTTTGACAAATTGCGTTATTATGAGGTGGAGTATGATATCTATTTTAGCGCAGATGAGTTGTTGGCCTACTGTAAGAAAAACGGCGATTCCTACCACATGTATTTTTTAGATATAGAGATGCCGGGTAAGAGCGGGCTGGAACTGGCGAAGGAGATACGAGAGGAAGGCAGCAGAGCCCTGATTGTGTTTCTTACCGGTTATATGGAATATGTGATGGATGTTTTTGAGGTTTTTACATTTGATTTTATTTTAAAGCCCATTACAGAGGAAAAGCTGGAATGTGTGATTGACAAGGCAATGAAGTATTTGAATTTAATCAAACAGCATTTTGTCTTTAATTTTCGCAAGAACCAATTTATTGTTAGCTATGACGACATTCTGTATATTGCGAAGAAGGGCCGTCAGGCTATGATTTACACGCCTTTTGACTCTTATAAGACAAATATGACAACGGAAGAATTGTGGAAACAGCTGGATCATCGGGTATTTTCCCATATCCATGTTTCCTACATCATCAATCTCCAGCATATCCAGGCCATTCAGGGAAATGAGGTGGTGCTGGACGACGGAGAACATTTTATTGTTTCAAGATCACATAAGAAGGAACTGAAAGAGAAGCATCTAAATTTTGTAAACAGGAGGGTGTGACAAAATGTTACACTTAAATGCAATAGAGTTACATTTTAGAGAAAACAGGAAAAGTATCTGCTATAATATCTTTTCGGAAAGGATAGTATTATGAAAAGGGAAGAATGTGTATACGAAATTATTGCGGACAATATTAAAGCGGGAAGGAAAAAGTTAAATATTTCCCAGAGTCAATTAGCGGAGAGGGCAGAGGTTTCCTTAGATACCATTAAGAGTATTGAGCGTGGCAGGAGGTCCATGAGTTTGGACACGTATATGAAAATTGTCAATGCCTTAGGAACCACGCCGTTTGATTTGATGCGTACCGGTAATTGCTCATACATCATAGATAGATTTATGTTTATGGTGAAAAACTGTAACGATAACCAGGTAGAGTTTGTGTTGTATATGGTTGAAAAGCTTTTAAAAGGACAGGCCCAATACTTGAAAGAGTAGGTTGGCCTGCTTTTTTTTGCATTTTTTACCCTCGTTTTTTTTTGCCCCAAAAGGTGTACAAAACCATCCCAAAAACGGCTGGTTTAGTCACTGTTCATTTCCATAATTTTACTGTAATATATCTTTAGTGACTAAAAATCCTATGGATCATATACTGGAGATGAGGCAAATTGCAATATTATGACAAGAAAGCTGTTGGGGATAGGATACAGCAAATGAGGAAGAGAAGTAATTTGACGCAAATTCAGTTAGCGGAATGCCTGGATTACGCAAATGAAAGACAGCTGCAGAGAATTGAAAATGGAACAACTGCATGTTCTGTGGACAAGCTGATGGAAATATCCCAGATCTTGGATGTGAGTACTGATTTTCTTTTGTTTGGTGTAAAGAACACTGATGAAAATGATATCCTGGAGATTATTAACGGGACAAACGAAGCCCAGAGATGGTATCTGGTGAAAGTTTTAAAAGTAATAGCGGAAAATTTGAGGATAGTTGTATAATTTTGCAGAATCCTGTAGGATTTTGTCATATTATGACGTGCTATCTGCCATTTTATGCCATAAAATAATCAGATGTAATGTTTTATTATAGTTTCAGGTTCAAAAACCACTTGAATTTTGACAACTGAATAAAACAGACATACATCTGATTTTATTTTCGCCTTTTTTTGTGTGCAGAGGCACATATGGAATAGTGAAAGGTGGCAGAAACCCATGTCGTGCCAGGATGTCCCACATAGTTTTCTATGGCCCGTTAAGGTAAGTTCCCAGGGGACGGAGCAGAGGTTTGTGCCTACCGGTGCAGCGGCCGGGGATAATGAGATAAAACAGCGCCGGTACAAATAAGACTTTGTTTCGGGAGTGGCTGCCTGTGGCTTTCATCCGGTTGGGCGGGGTGAG
The DNA here is from genome assembly GCA_947174805.1 of uncultured Roseburia sp. Classification (GTDB taxonomy): domain Bacteria; phylum Bacillota; class Clostridia; order Lachnospirales; family Lachnospiraceae; genus Roseburia_B. The sequence continues at coordinate 104,256 of CAMWKH010000003.1, forward strand.
GCACAGCGGGGGAGGCGTACCCTGTGTATGTTTGATATATCTGGAAAATTATATGAAAAATTGTATTTATTCATTGTAAGATGGAAAAAGCAGGGATATAATCATATAAGAGGCCAGTGGAAAGGAGAAATTTGTCATGCAGGAAATGAATATGATGGTATCCGGCATTATTCGTAAAAAAGGAGAGAAATTTGTCCATGTCTCTTTCCAGAGAGGAGAGGATATGGCTGAGTATATTTTACCGGAGTGCAGATTAGAAAAAAGTCAGGGATTTACCAAGGAGGAATTAGGACAGCTTTTGGACTATGTAAAAGGGAATCAGGCAGACATCATGGAACATGCCAGGAAGGTAAACCCTATGAAGGCTATGCTTGGGCTGAAAGACTGAGAAATCCCATTGACGAATGGATAAAAATGCACTACTATAGTATAGTTGGTTATACTATTTTAAGGAGGAAAAGTTTATGGAAATCTACAAAAGAGTCATGGACAAAATCGCCACTGTGGAAAAATTGATTTTGGCGGCGGCAACAGTCCTGATTTTAGTGCTCACGGTGGGCAACGTGTTTTCGCGTAAAGTCATCCACCAGTCCTGGTCTTTTACAGAGGAGCTTGTGGTGGCAGTGTTTGTGCTGATTACTCTGATGGCGGCAGCGTTGGCCTGCAGAGAGGGAGAATTGGTGAATCTTTCACTGCTCACAGACCGTCTGCCGGAGAAGGCAAAGAAACCGATGCTGTTTCTCAACACTTTTTTTTGTATTTTGTTTACCGGGGTTTTATTTGTCTGCGGGATAGACAAAGTCATGACCCAGATGGCAAACGGCAAAAGGACATTTGTTTTAAACTGGCCGGAATGGGTTTTCTGGTCTTTCGTGCCTATCGGTGCGGCATGCATGATTTTACATTTTATTGAGTTTTTTATCACTTACTGTGCAGAGGAAAAAAAGGAGGGCGAAAGCAATGATTAGTGCAATCCTTTTTGTGACATTTTTCATTTTTCTATTGATGGGAATTCCTATTTCCATGTGTCTGGGTCTCTCTTCCATCTGCGCCATTTTGTATTCCGGGACAGACCTTACGATTGTGGCAACAAATATGTATTCCGGTATCAGCAAGTTTCTGCTTCTTGCGATTCCTTTTTTTGTGCTCTCAGGTAATATTATGGCAAAGGCTGGAATTTCCAAACGGCTGATTAAATTTGTAAATACCTGCGTGGGCCACAGAAGAGGGGGAATTGCCATTGTGTGCGTTATCGTTTCCTGCTTTTTCGGGGCGATTTCCGGCTCGGGCCCTGCAACGGTGGCTGCCCTTGGGGCGGTGCTGATTCCTGCTATGATACTGGACGGAGGTTTTTCGGCGCCCTTTTCCACGGCATTGCTTGCAACTTCCAGCTCCGTGGCCATCGTCATTCCGCCCAGTATTGCATTTGTGGTGTATGCCTCCATTACCGGGGTGTCCATTGCAGATATGTTCACCTCAGGGATTATACCAGGGCTTTTGATGGGGGCCGCATTGGTTGTGGTGGTTCTTTTGGAGGCAAAGAAGCATGAGATTAAGCCCACCAATGACCGTTCATCGGGTAAAGAGAGGTGGGATGCCTTCAAAGATGCCTTCTGGGGATTTTTAATGCCGGTGATTATACTTGGAGGAATTTACGGAGGTGTGTTTACACCTACGGAAGCTGCGGCTGTTTCAGTAGTGTACGGTCTTTTTGTGGGCATGGTTATTTATAAGGAAGTAAAAGTGACAGATTTGTGGGAAATTTTTGTGGATTCTGCAAAAACCACCGGGGGAATTATGCTTATTGTGGCAAGCGCCTCCCTGTTTTCCTTTGTGTGTACAAAATTCGGCATTGCCGCGGCGGCATCTGAATTACTTGGCAGTATTGCTCACAATCAGTTTGTATTTCTTCTTATTGTAAATATTATTTTTCTCATCGCCGGATGTTTTATCGATGCAAACTCAGCGATGTATATCTTTATCCCTATTATGCTCCCTGTTTGTCAGGCCCTGGGATATGATGTAGTGGCATTTGGCGTGGTGGCTACGGTAAACCTTGCCATCGGCCAGGTGACGCCTCCTGTGGGGGTAAACCTGTTTGTGGCCATCGCCGTGAAGCTGAAAAACGGTGTGAAAGTGACCATACAGCAGATTTCAAAAGCGGTTATGCCTATGATTGCCGCAAGCCTTGTGGTACTTTTGGTTATTACCTATATTCCATCGGTGTCGACTTTCCTGCCCAAAATGTTTGCAGGGGATTCCTACTCGGGAAATGTTCAGGCGAAAAGCGTATCTTCCGGGGAGAATGGAGGAGATTCTTCCTTCAGTGATATAGGAGATTACAGTGACCTTGGCTGGGAGGAACAGACCTGGAACTTTACCTGCTCTACCACGGAGACAAGCACCTGGGCCGAAGGAGGCCGGAAGTTTGCGGAACTGATGGAAAAGGCAACCGGGGGAAAGGTTACAGTAAATGTGTATGCGGCGGACCAGCTTACGAACGGAAACCAGTCTGAGGGTATCCAGGCATTGATGGACGGGGACCCGGTACAGGTATCCATGCACAGCAATTTGATTTACTCAGCCTTTGACCCCAGGTTTAATGTGGTATCCCTTCCATACCTCTTCGACTCTGTGGAGGAGGCGGATGAGCTTTTGGACGGCGCAGGAGGGGACAAACTCAAAGAAATCTTAGGGGAGTACAATCTCCACTGCATGGGAATTGCGGAAAATGGATTCCGTCAGCTTACCAACAATGTGAAAGAAATTAAAACGGTGGCTGATATGAAGAACTTAAAAATCCGTGTGGCGGGGAGCAATCTGCTGATGGAGTGCTACAAGCGCTGGGGGGCGGATGCAACCAATATGAATTGGTCGGAAACCTACACTGCCTTACAGCAAAAGACGGTGGAGGGAGAGGAGAATCCCCTGCCTGCTATTGACGCAGCGTCCGTCCAGGAAGTACAGCCCTACTGTTCCCTGTGGAATGCCAATTATGACTGCCTGTTTTTCTGTATGAACCAGGATATCTATGATGCCCTGACACAGGAGCAGAAGGCAGTTGTGGACGAGTGCGGACAGAAGGCGGTAGAGTATCAGCGCTATATCAACCGTGCCGGGGATGATGAGATTATGAGCCGCTGGCAGGAGAAAAACGGTGTCAGCTTTGTTTCCTATGAGGATTTAGACATTAAATCTTTTCAGGATGCAGTGGAGGGCATAGACGAATGGTACATAGAAGAACTGAAAAATCAAAATTACCAGGACGGGGACGCTTTGGTGAAAGCCTTCCGTAACTAGGTCAGAGAAAAGAAGCTGTGGTTTACAGCTTCTTTTTTTATAGCAGCCCAAGGACCCTCAGGGCGCACCACACCAAAAGCAGAGCCATACAGGTATTCATACCTTTATAATGCTTTTCATAGGCCCGCTTTAGGATGTTTCCTGCAAAGGCCCAGATGATATTGCCCAAAGCCCCCATAACCATCAAGTAGAAGGCATAGAAAAGCAGTATCAGCGGCCTGCGCTCATAGGGGAGAATAAAGGAGGAGAACATGGTGAGGCCGTAAATAATTATTTTTACATTTATTAACTGTAAAAATACTCCCATTTTGTAGGTGGGCTCTTTTGTATCCGCCTGATCCCCCGGCGGAAGTCTTCTCCATGTGGCGTAGGAGAGGTACAGCAGGTATGCGGCGCCGATACATGTCATCACCGGACGGATGCCCGGAAGGATGGATGTGAGGGCGCTGCTGCACATACCGCAGAGAACCATCAGGGAGAATGAACCGGTCCAGATGCCGGACATAAATTTTAAATTCTTTTTTAATCCGTATTTGCTGGCATTGCTTAACAGAAGTATATTATTTGGCCCTGGTGACCAGGTAGTTAATGCTGCGGCCAGTGTCATACTGTAAAAAACGGAAAATGGCATACGCTGTTCCTTTCTGATTTTTTATAAATTTTTATAAAATAAGTATAAGGAACATGTCGAAAAAAATCTACCCCAAAAGAATTCTTGTGGTTGATTTTGGCGTTTTATCAACATATTGTGATAGCAAAAAACGACATTCTTTGAAAATTCTGTCGATTTGTGAAAACTTTGCGACTGTTTTCGACATAAATCGGGGTGAAGATACATAGAAAAATAGGGAAGAATTTCAACTGTTATTTTGGAAAAAAATTACCATTTTTTGGCATTTTATTTTAAAGTTAAATCATCGAAAAAGAAACCTGCGAAAAACATGTGCTACTGTCGAAAGCCCTTTGGCTGTCGAATACTGCGAAATGTTTGAGTTGAAACATGAAAAGGGGATGTTATAATACAAATAGTTTCTTTTTTAGTCGCAAAGGCCAATGTGAAAAATGGAATATGATATATCATTTTAAAAGTTAGGAGGATAAATTGGATGGAAAAATTGAATGTTGCCATAGCTGACCATAACGAAAGTACGTTGGCATTGTTGGGAGATATTATACAGAGTGATAATGAATTGCAGGTGGTAGGTACTGCCATGGACGGGGAAGAAGCTTATCAGATGATTAAATCAAAAGAACCAGATGTGGTGCTTTTGGATATTATTATGCCAAAACTGGACGGACTTGGTGTGGTGGATAAGGTAAACCATGACACTACCATGAAAAAGCACCCATCTTTTATTATAGTCACGGCTATCAGCAGTGAAAAAATAACAGAAGATGCCTTCGCCAGAGGCGTGGATTACTATTTCATGAAACCTTTTGACCATGCGGCTATTATCAACCAGATTAAGCGGAGCAGAAGGCAGGTAGATAACGTTTCGGGAAAAGAAATCAAAAAATCTCTCTCCTATGAACACTCTTATGTGAAGGAGGAGGCAAAACCCCGGAATTTAGAGGCGGATGTGACAAATATTATTCATGAGATAGGTGTTCCAGCCCATATAAAAGGATATCAATATCTCAGAGAGGCCATAATGATGTCTGTGGATGATATAGAGATGTTAAATTCTATCACGAAGATTTTGTATCCTACGATAGCCAAGAAATTTCAAACTACTCCAAGCCGGGTAGAACGGGCCATACGCCACGCCATTGAAGTAGCCTGGAGCAGAGGGAAGATGGATACGATTGACGAACTCTTTGGATACACCATCCACAACGGAAAAGGTAAGCCTACCAATTCTGAGTTTATTGCCCTGATTGCAGATAAAATAAGGTTAGACTACAAGCACGGCAATTAGTACTTTTTATTCCTGGAAAAATAGAGTATAATAGACCTATCATAGCAAATATGGGGGTCTATTTTTATGAAGAAAATACTTTTTGCAGCATCGGAAGCAGTGCCTTTTATCAAGACGGGAGGTCTTGCAGATGTAGTCGGTTCCCTGCCGGGATATTTTGACAAGGATGCGTATGATGTAAGGGTGATTCTGCCGAAATATGCCTGCATGGAAGAAAAATGGAAAGACAAATTAAAACTGATAGCCAAATTTTATGTCAAATTAGGATGGAGACAGCAGTATGTAGGGCTTTATGAGACAGAATACAAGGGAATCCACTTTTATTTTGTGGATAATGAGTTCTACTTTGCAGGGCAAAGTCCCTATGGTCCCATCCATGAGGATGTGGAAAAGTTTGCGTATTACTCAAAGGCAGTGGTGGAATCCCTGCAAAAGCTGGGATTTGTCCCGGATATTTTACATTGCCATGACTGGCAGACTGCGTTGATTCCCGTTTACATGAAAACGCTCTATGGCAATATAGAATTTTATCAGCATATAAAGACCGTTTTTTCCATCCACAATATCCTGTTTCAGGGAAGGTGGAGGTTAAACAGCGTCCAGGATGCCACAGGGCTTCCGGAATACCTCTTTACCACAAAATATCTTGAAGCCTACGGGGAATCCAATTATATGAAAGGCGGCATTGTGTTTGCAGACGCAGTCACCACCGTGAGCAAGTCCTATGCCATGGAGATTATGACCCAAGAGGGCGGGGCAGGCTTAGACGGGGTTCTGCGGAAATATTCATATAAGCTCTTCGGCATTATAAACGGACTGGACTACGATGTGTTTCATCCCGGAAAGGATACCTATATCTCTTATCATTACGATAAGGAAAATGCTGTGCAGCAGAAGGCAAAACAGAAGGCTGCCCTTCAGAAAAAACTGGGGCTTCCGGTGGATGAGGATGTTTTTTTGCTGGGCATGGTATCCCGTATGTCTGACCAGAAAGGGTTTGATTTGGTGGCATATGTTTTAGAAGAGCTCTTAAGCCATGAAAACCTTCAAATGGTGGTCCTTGGAACCGGGGAGGAGAGATACCAGAATATGTTTCGGTATTTTTCATATCATAATCCCCAGAGACTGTCTGCCACTATCGGGTATTCGGAAGAGCTGGCACATAAAATCTATGCCGCCTGCGATGGGTTTTTAATGCCCTCCCTGACAGAGCCCTGCGGTCTCTGCCAGCTTATCAGCCTGCGTTATGGAACAGTGCCCATTGTCCGGGAGACAGGGGGCTTAAGGGACACAGTAACCCCTTACAACAAGTATCTGGGTACGGGTACAGGTTTTTCTTTTGCAAATTACAATGCCCATGAGATGAAAGAGGCGGTACTCTCAGCCATGGATATGTTCTATCACGAGAAGGAAAATTGGGAAAAGCTTATGGCAAGAGGAATGGATGCAGACTATTCATGGAAAAGTTCTGTAGCTGAATACAGAGAACTCTACCGTATGCTTTTAGACGCATAACATAGTTATCTCCTGCTTTTTCCTGGAATAATAGTAGGGATGGTAAGAGAGAATTTCATCTTTTTGGACATGTTTTTCATTAACCTCACATATCATAACGGTTAAGTCCTGTGGATTTATGTCATCTTCTGCGGGCATCAGCAAAATTTCATGAATACTGCTGGGGAGAATATAGAGGTCACAGCCCTGTGCTGCGGCAAAGTCTTGAATATATTCCGGGTACAGCAAGGCGGATGCCCCGTGGAGGTTGGAAGGATTGGACATGGCGTACAGGGAAACTTTGTCTTTTATTTCCGGAGGAATCGCTTCCGGCATCATTTTTTCTAACAGTTCTTCTATGGGATGGATTTGAAAGGGCAAAAGGGCGGGGGTGTTGGTTTTTGCCGCTGAAAACAGCTGTTCTTTTGTGACGTTCCAGTATTCCATATGGTTGTTTAAAATCAGAATCGTGGCGTTTCCTGCCGGGGTGTCTGCCAGCAGGCAGGAAAATACTACTGCCAGGTCAAGAAAACGGAAGTGGGGAGCTCTCTTAAGGAGTTCACGGTTGGATTCATAGTGGACCACTTTAAATATAATGTGGTATTTTGCCAAATCGTACTGGGTAAAGAAAGAAAGTTCCAGATTTTGGCCGGGCCTGCGTTTTTTGTAGTCTTCCAGGATATTTTTAAAAATTTTCTCTATGGAGCCGCCTCTCTGGTAGTCCTCATAGTAGGAAAAGAGATGCAGGGTGGGAGAAATATTAATGGAATTCTCCTGAATAATCAGTCCATCTATGGTAATATTGTTATTTTTTGTAAGGGGCTGTATGAAAATTTTTGCATCGGATTTAAAATGCTCCTGTAACATACGGGTGATCTGCAACTTGAAAGTAGTATAGTTCATAGAATGTCTCCTTGTGAGAAGGGGATTATGTCATGAAACGGTAGAAAAAAGATATACACATGAAAAATGTGTGAGATAAACATATCATCTTTTTTGCGAAATTGCAACAATAATCTTAAAATTTTTTTAAAAATACGAAATACAGTTGACTTACAGGGGAAAAGGCATTAAGATTGGGGAGAAATATAAAAAAGAGGAGTGATTATTATGGCAAGACGAGAAAAAAGAAAGAGAAATGGCTGGAAAGCCCTGGCAATCGTGCTGACAGTTGTTTTGGTTTTAGGTGTGGGGATTTTCTTTACAAAGGATTATGTGGTGGCAAAGGCGGAGGAAAAAGTGCAGGACGCTTTGATTGAAAATGTTCTGGAATCTGTCATCCACTCTGATTCCGATGTGGCTGCCGATGCTGCCCAGATGGCAAAAAATATCTATAACAGCATGAGCGATGAAGATAAAGATACATGCCGCGGACTTATCGACAGCAATCTCACGAAAGAAAATGTGGCAAATGTAGCCTCCTATGTAAAAAATGGAGATGCCTCCGGCCTGAAAAACTATGTGAAGAGCAGTGTCAGCGAGAGTGACAAAGAGACCATCAAGTCTTTATACCACAAATACAAAGACCAGATTGCCTATTAGGCGAAAAAAAGGAATCTCAGAGGAGATTCCTTTTTTTAAGCCGATAGTCGGACTCGAACCGACGACCTACGCATTACGAATGCGTTGCTCTACCAACTGAGCCATATCGGCATTGCACACTTATGTATTATACATGTTTTTTTCTGAAATAGCAACTATAAATTTGAAAAAGGAAGGAAAATTTTCATTACATGACGAAAGACTGCAAAGTTTACTATTATATCCATGATTTTGTGTCCAGACAGGAGGGGGATATTTCTCAAAATTCCAGGGAAAAACTCTCCTCTCAGGAGCAAAAAGATATTTCAGGGAAGATATTAGAGTATGCTTTTTTTGATTTTTTCGGGGAAAAATTTCTGTGGGATAAGGTTCTCCGGGAAGAAGGGGGCAAGCCTGTCTACGCTGTGGAGGGGCACTTTTTTAATATCAGCCACTGCAGTCATGGAATAGCGGCGGCCCTTTCAAAGGTTCCGGTGGGGGTGGATATCGAGGGAAGCCGCAGGGTAAAAACCCTTACGGTAAAAAAATCTATGGATGATGAGGAAAAGGCTTATATTGGCCCTATGGAGGGAGAATGGTTAAAGGAGGAGCAGATGCGGCGTTTTTTCCATCTGTGGACTTTAAAAGAAAGCTATGTAAAGATGACGGGGCAGGGGATACGGATGCCCTTAACTCAGATTTGCTTTTCCCTGAAGGATGGTCAGGTGTTAGATGGGACGGAGGATAGAAGAATCCTATATGCAAAAAACAGGGTTTTAAAACCCTGGGGACGGGAAAGCGTCTCCTGTGTTTTCCCTGTGCCGGGATTTTCACTGGCCATTACTCTGGGGTGGGATGGGGATAAGAAACCGGAAATTCTTTTTGATAAAGTTATTAATGTATGATAATAACCAAAAAAAGCAACCGTCCAAACCAAGGACAGGTTGCTTTTTAAGTACATTTTTTCTGTATTTGCCCGTAAAAAATCACATATTACGTTTCTGTCTCCGTTCCAAAACCCCAATCAGGCTGTACAAAAGAATAGCGATGCAGCAGAGAATCAGTATGGAAAGAATCACCCAGTCAAGTTTGAAAACCTGGCTTCCGTAAATGATCAGATATCCCAGGCCGCATTTGGAGGAGATAAATTCCCCGATAATTACCCCAACAAGGCAAAGGCCGATGTTGACCTTCATAAGTCCTATGATATTCCCCAGATTGGCAGGGAGAATGACTTTAAGCAGTACCTGGCTTGCATTTCCACCCAGTGTCCGGATAAGTTTTATTTTTTCCGGGTCTACGCCCTGAAATCCTATATATAGATTTAATATTGTTCCAAAAATTGCAACGGACATTCCGGTTAATATAATTGTCTTATAATTTGCACCGAGCCATACGATTAAAAGCGGAGCCAAGGCAGATTTTGGAAGGCTGTTTAAGACTACCAGGTAAGGATCCAATGTCTCTGTCAGGCTTTTGCTGAACCACAGTAAGATGGTTATAATAAGGGAGAGAAGCATCACCAGGAGGAAACTGACAATAGTCTCAAACAGAGTGATGCCAATGTGGTAGAATAATTGGTTTTCCAGTATCATATGATAACAGCAAAATACCAGTTTACTGGGGCTGCTGAAAATGAAATCGTCTATCCACCCTTTATAGGTCGAAAATTCCCATAAAAATAAAAAAAGAATTAATATACTGATTCTATACAGGTGAATACGGATTTTCCTTCTTTTGTGGGCTTGCAGGAAAGCAATCTGGGCAGCAGACAGAGTATTAGAGTTCATTTAAATTCAACTCCTTCCAGATTAAATTAAAATAGTCTTTAAATTCGTTTGTATTTCTGCGCTGCAGGGGAGAAAGTTCCGGTGGAAAGTTGATAGGTATGATGGCCTTTATGCCGGCAGGCAGCGGAGTCAGCACTAAGACCCGGTCCCCAAGGCTCACCGCCTCAGACAGGTCATGGGTGACTAAGATTGCTGTTTTGCCGCTTTTTCGGATGATACTTCCGATATCGTCCGACACCTGCAGCCTGGTCTGGTAATCCAAAGCAGAAAAGGGCTCATCTAAGAGAAGCAAATCCGGGTGCAGAAGAAGGGTGCGGATCAGAGCTGCCCTTTGGCGCATTCCCCCTGAGAGCTGGGAGGGCCTTGCGTCTTTGAAGTCGTAAAGTCCGTAGGTTTTTAATAGTTCATCCGCTTCCTTTAAGGTTTCTTTGTTGATTTTTTTTTGAATTTCCAGTCCAAGCAATATATTTTTCTTTACGGTGCGCCACTCGAAAAGATGGTCATGCTGCAGCATATATCCGATGCTGCATTTTCCGGTGACATTTTGTCCGTTTAATAAGATTTTTCCGGATTCCGGCTGAATCAAACCGCACAAAAGGGATAAAAGCGTGGATTTTCCGCAGCCGGATGGGCCTACAATTGACAAAAATTCTCCTGGTTTTACCTGAAAATCAATATCACACAAAGCGGGAGTTTCTCCCTGCAGGGTATGATAGGTATAAAACATATGCTGACATGAGATTAAATATTCCATAAAATTTCCCGCCTCCTATAAATGTAACGCCCCCTCACTTTGTTCGGCGGCAATTCGTCGGAAGGCATCCAAAAAAATGCTTCGCATTTGCCTTCCTCCTATAATTGTAGTTTATGTCGGTTGCTATTTTTTGACACTTGGGGTAAAATAAATGAAATAAGCTTAGATATGACAAGGAAGATTGGGATGAACAGGAGAAATTACCAGAGGGAGCTGGAAGAGAAAATTCAAAAAATTAGTAAGGATAAGGCAGTGCCAAAGCTTTTGCTCCACAGCTGCTGCGCACCCTGCAGTTCCTATGTGATAGAATATTTGTCACAGTATTTTTCCATTACCGTATTTTATTATAATCCCAATATTTATCCCGATGAAGAGTATGAAAAGCGGGTGGAGGAACAAAAACGGTTTATCCGGGAGTTCCCTGCAAAGTATCCGGTAGATTTTATCCGGGGGGATTTTGAAAAGGAAAGTTTTTATGAGGCAGTCCGGGGACTGGAAGACACAAAAGAAGGCGGAGAGCGGTGCAGCCGTTGTTTTTATCTGCGGCTGTCGAAAACGGCTTTTTTGGCCCAAAAGCTTAAGGCCGATTATTTCACCACCACCTTGTCCATAAGCCCGTTAAAAAATGCTGACAGACTCAACGAAATCGGGGAGGAACTTTCCCGAAAGACAGGAGTTTCGTACTTGTGTTCTGATTTTAAGAAGAAGAACGGTTACAAACGTTCTGTGGAATTATCCGCAGATTTTGGCATGTACCGCCAGGATTACTGCGGGTGTATATTTTCTAAGCAGGAGAGAGAAGCACAAAAAGAAGGGAGATAAAGCATATGGCACAGTTGTGGGGAGGACGTTTTACTAAGGAGACAGACAAGCTTGTATATAATTTTAACGCCTCCATTTCATTTGACCAGAAATTTTTCAAACAGGATATTGAGGGCAGCAAAGCCCACGTGACTATGCTGGGAAAGCAGGGGATATTAACAGAGGAGGAGGCCAAAAAGATTTGTGCCGCATTGACGGGGATTCAGGAAGATGTGGAGTCCGGCAGGTTTTTAATCAGCGAGTCCTATGAGGATATCCACAGTTTTGTGGAGGCGGAACTCACGGAACGTCTGGGAGATTTAGGGAAAAAACTCCACACGGGAAGAAGCAGAAATGACCAGGTAGCTTTGGACATGCGCCTTTATATCAGGGAAGAGGTGGAAGAAACAGACGAACTGCTGAAAAAGCTGCTTCAGACCATTCTTGGGATTATGGAGAGGCACAAGGATACGATTATGCCGGGATTTACCCATCTGCAGAAAGCCCAGCCTATCACTCTGGCTCACCATATGGGTGCCTACTTTGAGATGTTTAAGCGGGACAGACAGAGACTTTTTGATATCCGTGAACGGATGAATTACTGCCCTCTTGGCTCCGGGGCCCTTGCGGGAACCACCTATCCTTTGGACAGAGAGTATACGGCGGAACTTTTAAAATTTTACGGCCCTACCTTAAACAGTATGGACGGGGTATCTGACAGGGATTACCTGATTGAGTATCTTTCTGCCGGCGCTGTTATCATGATGCATCTCAGCCGTTTTTGTGAGGAGATTATTATCTGGAACAGCAATGAATACCAGTTTGTGGAGATTGACGATTCCTACAGTACCGGAAGCAGCATTATGCCCCAGAAGAAAAATCCCGATATCGCTGAGTTAATCAGGGGAAAAACCGGCCGGGTGTACGGCGCCCTGATATCTATTTTAACGACTATGAAGGGGATTCCTTTGGCTTACAACAAAGATATGCAGGAGGACAAGGAACTGACATTTGATGCCATCGACACGGTAAAAGGCTGTCTGGCACTGTTTGAGGGAATGATTTCCACCATGAAGTTTAACACGGAGAAAATGAAAAAGAGTGCCAAGGGCGGATTCACCAATGCCACGGACGCAGCGGATTATCTGGTGAACCACGGCATACCTTTCCGGGATGCCCATGGAATTATCGGCCGGATTGTCCTCTTCTGCATTGAGAAGGGAATCTCGATTGACGATATGAGTTTGGAGGAGTTAAAGGAGTTCTCAGAGGTATTTGAGGAAGATATCTTTGACGCTGTCTCTATGGAGACATGTGTGGATAAGCGCCTGACGATTGGTGCTCCCGGAAGGAACGCCATGGATAAAGTGATTGAGATAGAGAGAGCATATCTTAAGGAGTAACAGCTAATTATATAAATATAAAGAAACTGAGGAGAGAAAAATTATGAGTGAAAAATTGAAAGTAGGTATTTTAGGCGGAACAGGTATGGTGGGGCAGAGATTTATCACTATCCTTGAGAACCATCCCTGGTTTGAAGTGACTACCATTGCGGCAAGTTCCAGAAGCGCAGGAAAAACATATGCCCAGGCGGTGGGGGACAGATGGAAACTGGATACCCCAATGCCAGAGAGGGTAAAGGACATTGTGGTGAAAAATGTGAACGAAGTGGAACAGGTGGCCTCAGAAGTGGATTTTGTCTTTTCTGCCGTGGATATGTCAAAGGAGGAAATTAAGAGGATTGAGGAAGAGTATGCTAAGACAGAGACACCGGTAGTGTCCAATAACAGCGCCCACAGATGGACAGTGGATGTGCCCATGGTGGTTCCGGAGATTAACCCGGAGCACATGAAAGTGATAGAATTCCAGAGAAAACGTCTGGGGACAAAGCGGGGATTTGTTGCGGTGAAGCCAAACTGTTCCATCCAAAGTTACGCTCCCGTTTTAACTGCTTGGAAAGAATTTGAGCCCTATGAGGTGGTTGCAACCACTTACCAGGCGATTTCCGGGGCAGGGAAGAACTGGAATGACTGGCCGGAAATGCTGGGGAATATTATCCCCTATATCGGCGGCGAGGAGGAAAAAAGTGAGAAAGAACCCCTGCGTATCTGGGGGGAGATAAAAAACGGAGTAATCGAGCCTGCCAAGAGCCCGGTGATTACCTGCCAGTGCATCCGTGTCCCAGTGCTGAACGGACACACGGCGGCAGTTTTTGTGAAATTTAAAAAGAAACCCACAAAAGAGCAGTTGATTTCCGCTTTGGAGAGTTTTAAGGGACTCCCCCAGGAGTTAAATCTGCCCAGTGCGCCCAAGCAGTTTATCCAGTACTTAACCGAGGACAACAGGCCTCAGGTTACGATGGATGTGGATTTTGAGCACGGCATGGGAATCAGCGTGGGACGTTTGAGGGAAGATACGGTGTACGACTGGAAGTTTGTAGGGTTAAGTCATAACACCCTCCGGGGTGCAGCAGGGGGGGCGGTGCTTTGCGCAGAGCTCTTAAAAGCCCAGGGATACATTGAAAAAAAATAAAACATTAGTAAAAAATACAAAAAGGCATGTCATTTTTCGGTGATATGCCTTTTTTCTTATAAAATTTTACGAAATTGTTGAATAAAAATTAAGGTGTGTTATAATTAAAATTACATTTTCTAAGGATAATCGGCCGGCCGTTTCAGGCCAGTGGAAACACAGGAGGAGCGTATGACATTGAGAACCACGGATTATAAGAAATTAGAGGAAGAGTACAAAAAGCCTGGCAGTCAGATTGTGGTATTTTACGGCAGGGAAGGCTGTGACCAGCATTTGTATGTGAGGCAGTTTCTGCGGGACAAAAGGTTCTTCTATTATCAGGCGTCCAAGGTATCTTCGGATTGGCAGAAAAAAATGTTTGTGGAAGGGATTTCCGCCCAGTTTCCCAATGTGCTTAAAGAGCAGGACTATGAGGGATGTTTCAGCCAGATGGCCCGAAGTACAGGCAGGAAGTTTGTATTTGTGGTGGATGAATTTCAGCTTATCTTAAAAAATGATGAAACATTTTTTGAAAGCCTGATAAAATTAAAGGAAAAGCAGTTTAGTTCTGCGGATGTCATGATTCTTCTGTGCAGTTCCGCTATGGTGTGGATTGAGGAAAAGCTGAAGGACAATTTAAAGCAGTTGTACGGGCAAATCGATTGTGTACATAAACTTTTGGATTGGAATTTTTTAGATGTGGTGCGGGCATTCCCGGATTACTCTGTGAGCCAGAGCGTGGAGCTCTACGGTATCTTAGGGGGGATTCCCGGGTATTTGCGGCATTGGGATGCAGAAAAATCAACTAAAGAAAACATATGCCGTCAAATTCTGTCGCCGGAGGGGCCTCTTCACGGGGAGGCGGAGCGGTATATCAGCACGGAGATAAGAGAGCTTTCCGTGTACAATACCATACTGGCAGCGATTGCAGGGGGAAACCGAAAGTTAAATGATCTTTATAACAGTACGGGATTTTCCAGGGCGAAAATCAGCGTCTACTTAAAGAACCTTATGGAGCTGGAGGTTATTGAAAAAGTGGTCTCTTTTGAGACCGGGGGCTGGGATAATGCTCAGAAAGGGATTTACCAGATAAAGGATACATTTATTAATTTTTGGTTTAAGTTTGTTTTTCCCTACCGCTCGGAACTTGTGGCTTTAAGCCCTACCGCTTTTTACAACAAACATATTGCAAAGGGGCTGGAGGAATACTTAAACCGGTATTTTATCCAGGTTTGTGTGGAGTACATGGGACTTTTAAATCAGGTTGGCAAATTGCCCATAAAGATAAAGAAAATTGGCACATGGATTGGGAAACAGGGGAATATTGATATCATCGCCCAAAATGAGATTCGGGAGAATATTGTAGGGCTCTGCAACTGGTCGGAGGAGAAGATGACTTTTGAGCGGTATCAGAATTTGGAGGAGATGATGGCCCAGGCAAGAATCAAGGCAAAACAGTATTTCTTGTTTTCCGCAAAGGCATTTGACCAGGCTTTAGTTGCAAAATCCAAGGAGGATAGCCGTTTTGTGCTAATCGACATGACAGAATTATAGGAGAGGGGATAAGGTATGCCCAAATCATTGTTTATAGCGGAAAAGCCCAGCGTAGCACAGGAATTTGCCAAGGCCCTTAAGATGGAGATGCGGAGTTTTAACGGATACCGGGAGGGAGAAGGAGCGGTGGTGACCTGGTGTGTGGGGCATCTGGTGACGATGAGTTATCCGGAAGCCTATGACGCAAAGTATAAAAAGTGGAGCCTTTCCACTCTGCCTTTTATTCCGGATGAATTTAAATACGAGGTGATTGGCAGCGCTGCCAATCAGTATAAGGTGGTGAAATCCCTTCTTCACAGGGAGGATATCGACACGATATATGTGTGTACCGACTCTGGGAGGGAAGGAGAGTACATTTACCGGCTGGTGGAGCAGATGGCAGGGGTTCAGGGAAAAAACAGAAAGCGGGTTTGGATTGATTCCCAGACGGAGGAGGAAATTCTTAGGGGCATCAGAGAGGCAAAAGATTTGTCCGCATATGACAATATTGCCGCAAGCGCCTACCTTCGGGCAAAAGAGGACTATCTCATGGGAATCAATTTTTCACGGCTTTTGTCTTTAAAATACGGCAATGCCATTGCGAATTATCTGCACAAAGATTATGTGGTGATTTCCGTGGGCAGGGTGATGACATGTGTGCTTGGAATGATTGTCCGCAGGGAGAGAGAAATCAGGGAGTTTGTAAAAACTCCCTTTTACCGTGTAATTGCCAAAATAAATTTAAAGGGAAGGACGATAGAGGCGGAATGGCGGGTAAATCCCCGCTCCAGATATGCCGGTTTCCCAAAACTATATAAGGAAAACGGGTTTTTACAAGAGGAGGAGACAAAAAGGCTTGTGGAGTGTCTTCAGGGGCTTCCTTTGACAGTGGACAAGGTGGAGAAGAAGAAAGAGACGAAAAATCCTCCCCTTTTATACAACTTGGCGGAGCTTCAAAATGACTGTTCCAGGTTTTTTAAAATCAGTCCCGACGAGACCCTTGCCACAGTCCAGGAACTCTATGAGAAAAAGCTGGTGACATACCCCAGGACAGATGCCAGGGTATTGTCAACAGCGGTGGCAAAGGAAATCCATAAAAATATCGGAGGGTTAAAAAACATTCCCGGCATCGCTGTTTTTGCGGAGGAAATTTTGCAGAAGGGCTCCTACAAAAATATAGCGAAAACCCGGTATGTAAATGACAAACAGATTACGGACCACTATGCCATTATCCCCACGGGCCAGGGATTCGGGGCGATGAAATCCTTAGGCCAGAGGGCGGTAAATGTGTATGAGGTAATTGTGAGGAGATTTTTATCAGTCTTTTACCCTCCGGCAGTTTACCAAAAGGTTTCCCTTACCGCGGCGGCTTTTGGAACTGCTTTGGGGGAGGATATCCATACCCACGGGAAGGAGGAGCCGTTGGAACAGTTTTTTGCAGGTTTTAAGGTTCTTTTTGACGAGGGGTATCTGAAAGTGCTGCATTACTCTTTCCAGAAAAAAAAGCAGGAGGAAAAGTCCTCCGGGGATAAGGAGGGGGAGGAAAAAGATTCTCTCTGTGAAAGAGATTTGCTTTCACATATCACCGCTTTGAAAAAGAAAGATGTCCTGGAAGGGGAAGGGTATGAGGTGAAAGAGGGTGAAACCTCCCCGCCGAAACGCTACAATTCCGGCTCTATGATTCTGGCCATGGAAAATGCGGGACAGCTCATTGAGGATGAGGAACTTCGGGCCCAGATTAAGGGCAGCGGCATCGGCACCAGCGCCACCCGGGCGGAGATTTTAAAAAAGCTGGTGAACAACAAGTATCTGGCTTTAAATAAAAAGACCCAGATTATTACCCCAACTTTAATGGGGGAGATGATATTCGACGTGGTAAATGCGTCTATTAGGTCTTTGTTAAATCCAGAATTAACGGCAAGCTGGGAAAAGGGCCTGACCTATGTGTCAGAGGGCAGCATTACCACAGAAGAGTATATGAAGAAGCTTACGGATTTTGTCAAGAGCCGTACAACCGGAGTTTTGGGGCTGAACAACCAGTATCAGCTTAAGGGGAGCTTCGACAGGGCGGCACAGTTTTACAAGACAAAGAAAGCAGTTAAAAAATGATATAATAAAAGGAGAATGATATGGAACAGTGCAAAATCAGCAGTTTATATGATTTAAATGAGACTATGGCAAGGGAGCTTCTTGCCTCCGTCACCTATCCCTGGGAGGCATTAAAAAGTATCAGTGATTTTATCCGAAAGATTGGCCCTGCATTGGACCCCGGCGTCTATGAAAAGCGGGGGGAAGATATCTGGGTGGCGAAAAGTGCAAAGGTGGCTCCCACCGCATGTTTAAATGGTCCTTTAATTATTGATGAAGATGCAGAAATCCGCCATTGTGCCTTTATCCGTGGCAGCGCTATAGTTGGGAAAGGTTCTGTGGTGGGCAATTCCACGGAGTTAAAAAATGTGATTATTTTTAATTCCGTACAGGTTCCCCACTACAATTATGTGGGGGACTCTATTTTGGGATTTAAGTCCCATATGGGCGCCGGTTCCATTACCTCCAATGTGAAGTCAGACAAGACATTAGTGAGCGTGAAAGATGGAAAAGAAGAAATTAAAACAGGTCTAAAGAAATTTGGGGCTATGCTGGGGGACTATGTGGAAGTGGGGTGCAATTCCGTTTTAAACCCGGGTACTGTAATCGGAAGGCATACCAATGTGTATCCCCTGTCCATGGTGCGGGGGGTGGTTCCGGCAGATTCCATCTACAAAAAGAAGGGGGAAATTGCGCTGAAACATTAAGTGAAAAAGAGTTCGGAAGATTGTACAAAAAGTACTTTACGAAAGCGTGAAAATATGCGAAAATATAGACAGCGTGCAGAGGATACAGCGTTATCTGCACTTGCAAAAAGGATTATTTAGTCGAAAGGAGTCTTATTAATGATTTACACGAAGGAAGTTGAAAACATGTGCCCGGTAGCAAAAGGCGCAAAACATGATCCAGCTCCAATTCCTGAAGAAGGAAAATGGATCCACTCTAAAAAAATTGAAGACATTTCTGGTTTTACACATGGAGTAGGCTGGTGTGCTCCACAGCAGGGTGCCTGTAAATTATCTTTAAATGTAAAGAACGGTGTGATTGAAGAGGCGCTGGTAGAGACCATCGGATGTTCCGGAATGACTCATTCCGCAGCTATGGCAGCAGAGATTTTACAGGGCAAGACAATCCTTGAAGCATTAAATACTGACCTGGTTTGTGACGCAATCAACACAGCCATGAGAGAATTATTCTTACAGATCGTTTACGGACGTACCCAGAGTGCATTCTCCGATGACGGACTGGCTGTAGGAGCAGGTCTTGAGGATTTGGGAAAAGGACTTCGTTCCCAGGTTGGTACAATGTATGCAACCAAAGAAAAAGGTGTGCGTTATCTGGAGATGGCAGAAGGCTATGTAACAGGAATCGCATTGGACGCTGATAACGAAGTTATTGGATATCAGTTCGTTTCTCTTGGGAAGATGACAGATTTTATCAAAAAAGGCGATGACCCGAACACTGCTTGGGAGAAGGCAAAAGGACAGTACGGCCGTGTAGCGGATGCTGCTAAAATCATCGATCCTAGAGTAGAGTAAGAAAGGAGATACGAATACAATGGCTTTATTTGAATCATATGAAAGAAGAATTGACCAGATTAATGCTGTGCTGAACAGCTATGGTATCAGCTCTGTAGAGGAAGCTGAAAAAATTACAAAAGACGCTGGACTTGACGTATACGAGCAGGTAAAGAAAATCCAGCCAATCTGTTTCGAGAACGCTTGCTGGGCATATACAGTTGGTGCAGCCATCGCCATCAAAAAGGGCGCTGTAAAAGCTGCTGACGCCGCTGCTGCCATCGGCGAGGGCCTTCAGGCATTTTGTATTCCCGGCTCTGTTGCAGACCACAGAAAAGTAGGTCTTGGACATGGCAATCTTGGAAAAATGTTATTGGAAGAAGAGACAGAGTGCTTCTGTTTCCTGGCAGGACATGAGTCCTTTGCAGCTGCTGAGGGCGCAATCGGTATTGCCGAGAAAGCAAACAAAGTACGTCAAAAACCCCTTCGTGTTATCTTAAACGGACTTGGAAAAGACGCTGCACAGATTATTTCCCGTATCAACGGATTTACATTTGTTGAGACAAAATATGACTACAAAGAGGCAAAGGTCAACGTAGTATATGAGAAAGCATATTCTGACGGACTCCGGGCAACTGTAAAATGTTACGGTGCAGACGACGTTCAGGAAGGTGTTGCAATTATGCATATGGAGAACGTAGGTGTATCTATCACAGGAAACTCCACCAACCCTACACGTTTCCAGCATCCTGTTGCAGGTACATACAAAAAAGAATGTATCGAGCAGGGCAAGAATTACTTCTCCGTGGCATCCGGCGGCGGTACAGGACGTACCCTTCACCCGGATAACATGGCTGCAGGCCCGGCATCCTATGGTATGACAGATACTATGGGACGTATGCACTCTGACGCACAGTTTGCAGGCTCCTCCTCCGTACCGGCTCACGTGGAAATGATGGGATTGATCGGAATGGGAAATAATCCTATGGTTGGCGCTACTGTGGCTGTGGCAGTTTCCATCGAGGAAGCTCATAAGGCTGGAAAGTGCTAATTCTGATAAATTACTGACATTTTACGTTTTTGACCTAGGCGGATATTAGCAGAGAAAATCAAATGTGTCCATTGGGCACAAAGCGAACCCCCAAGGAGGGCGACTCCTTGGGGGTTCTTTTCCTTTAAATTGAGATTATTGCTGTTCCTTGCTATTCTATGCCTGTGATAACATGTCTTTTAATACTAACATATCGTCTAAATCATTATAACCGTATGTGTTTTTCAGACTATCAAGCAATTCCTTTATTTTGAGTATATAAAATTTGCAATTTTGCCCGTTTTCTTAACATTTTTATCCCGTGTACAGTGCGGTGAGAAAAATTTGAAAAAATCGCACAAATCCCTTATCATATCCGTTATACATTGTGAAAGGAGGATTTCTTTGTCCATGGACTACGAAGAACAATATGACAGGATATACCGGTACTGTTATTACAAGCTTAAGCAAAAAGAAATGGCAGAGGATATCACCCAGGAAACCTTTCTCCGCTTTTTCGGGAAAGAAAAGTATAGGGAGGGGGAACATCCCATGAAGGTAATGTATACCATAGCAAAAAACCTCTGCACCGATGAATTTCGGAAAAAGAATTGCATGTTTCTTGAGGATGTGAAGGGGGAAGTGTTACAGAACAAGGGGCCGGAGGATGATATTGTAAATGCCGGGGCCCTTAGCCTTGCAATGGAAAAATTAGACAATATTTCCCGTGAAATTTTGTTTTTCCGCTTTGTAAACCAGGAATCTTTTGCCGTCATTGGGGGGATGTACCACCTTTCCAGATATGCGGTTTACCGGAAATATCAAAAGGCTCTTAAAATATTGAGAAAGGAGTTGGAAAAATAGTCATATGAGATGGAAGAAAAAACAGATAAAGCAGGAGTTTGTAAAAATGTATGAGGCCCCGGAGCCTTTGGGAAAACAGGAATTTTTAAAGCAGTTTGACACCTGCTATCTCTCTGGGGGGCAGTTTATGTGGCAGCAGCTTTTTTACATTAAAAAATGGATGTGGATTTTTTCTGCGGGAATCTTTTTCCTGGGGGCAATACTTAGCAGGAACTTAGACAGGGAGACGGTTTGGGTCATCTCTGCCCTGATTCCGTTTCTGGCCCTGACACTTTTGACGGAGAGCGGCAGGTCAAGGGTTTACGGTATGGATGAATTGGAATATGCCACAAGATTTTCCTTAAAGAGCCTGATGCTTGCAAGGATGGGAAGTCTGGGGCTTTTTCACGGCGTGATTTTGCTGCTGCTCTTTTTGTGCATAGGCACAGGATTTTTCCCGGAACCGGAGGATATGCTTTATTTTTTAGTCCCCTACTTTTTAACGGTTTCCCTGGGGCTTTCCCTGCTTCGGAGATTCCGGGGAAGGGAGATTTTGTATATCTCCTTGGGGGTGCCGGCTTTTGTAAGCCTTTTTGTGGCTGTGGCAAACCAGATCTATCCTTTGTACAGTATATCTATGGTGAAGTGGTGGGGCATTGCATGTCTTTTGGTGATGATTTTTACAGTTAAGGAAACGGTTTTATTTTTTAGGCAGACGGAGGAGTTGTTATGGAGTTAAAGATAGACAGAGTGACAAAACAATATGGAAATAAGATTGCGGTGGACCGGATTTCTTTAAACCTTGGGCCGGGGGTCCACGGGCTTTTAGGGGAAAACGGGGCAGGAAAGACTACTTTAATGCGGATGATTTGCGGGATTTTGGCCCCCACAGGGGGAAGTATTTCCTTTGACAGTATGGAGGTTTCCACGGAAGGGTATCGAAGTATTTTAGGGTATCTGCCCCAGGATTTCGGATATTATCCTGACTTTACAGGAAAAGATTTTCTCATGTATATGGCGGCGTTAAAAGGCCTTAAAAGGCACCGGGCAGGAAAAAAGGCAAAGGAGCTGATTGAGCTGACGGCCCTAAAGGAAGCGGCGGGGAATAAGATAAAGACCTATTCCGGGGGGATGCGTCAGAGACTAGGGATTGCCCAGGCCCTTTTAAATGAGCCGGATATCCTGGTTTTGGATGAGCCCACCGCCGGACTTGACCCCAAGGAGCGGGTGCGTTTTCGGGAAGTGATACAGGAGTATGGGAAAAAACATATCGTGCTTTTGTCCACCCATATCGTGTCTGATATTGAACATATTGCAGGGGATATTCTTATGATGAAGAAGGGCCAGTTCATCTACAGAGGCCCCTGGAGTGAGGAGAAGGGGGATTTGGAGCAATTTTATCTAAAGCAGTTTGAGGAGGGGGAGAGGAATGGATAATTTAGGCATACTGATAAAATATGAGTGGAAAAAACTTCTGCAGAAAAAGCTGGTAAGAGTTGCAATCCTTGTGGTGATTCTTTTACAGGTATTCCAAAATCTATCTTTTTTGATGCAGTACTATACAAGTTACATAAGTGATGAGGAAGGGAATGTTTTTCAGGGAGCTTCCCGGTCAGGCTATGAGAAATTAATGGATGACAAAGAGGATGCCAAAGCTTTGGATGGCCGGAAATTAGACGATGCCATGTTAGAGGAGATGGGGGAATTTTATTCTAAGTATTCTCCCCGGGATAAGTACGCCGAGATGAATTCTATCGTGAGGGTTTTGTCCGGGGCAGAGAAGAGGGAGTTTACCGCAGAGGAGATGTACGGGGAAATCTGGAAAAACAATATGAAATCTTCCCTTGAAAACTTTGTTCTCTCGGAGCAGGAGATGGGGTACTGGGAAGAACAGATGGAAAAAATAGAGACGCCTTTTACCTATCACTATGCCATGGCCTGGGAGACTATATTAAATAACCAGTGCGTGGGGACTGGGATGCTTCTCATCATGCTTTTGGCGGTATGCCTGTCCGGAATGTTTTCGGAGGAGGGCAGGTTAAAGACAAGACAACTGATTTTATGCGCAAAAAACGGCAAAACTCCGGCTTATCTGGCAAAAGCTGTGGTGGGGATGCTGTTTGGATTTTTTGGGGCTTTGGTCTTGTATATGATTTCCTTTGGGGTTCAATTTTATTTTTTAGGGACAGAAGGATTTCATGCTGTTTTGCAGCAGGATATTGTTTACAGCCCTTATCCTATTTCTGTGGGGGAGGCGGTCCTTATTATGTTTGGCCTTACGGTTTTGATCGGGATATTGGAGAGCATGTCCGCCATGGTGTTATCCCTGGTGTTTCATAACAGTCTGGCTGCAATGTCGGTGGTGGCGGGGCTTATGATGCTCACCTCTTTCATATATATTCCCCACCGTTTCCGCATTCTCTCCTGGCTGTGGCATTTTGTCCCCGTAGGAACTCTTGGAACCAGGGAGTTTTATGACGGCAGGCTGTTTCATTTTTTCGGGATTTATGTGAGCAATCTGGTATTTGCCCCGATTTTATATTCAGTTGTGAGTCTTGTTTTATTTTGGATTGGAAAGAGAAAATATCTGAAAGTACAAACAAGTTAGTTGATAGATTAGAAAAAACTATCCCTCTTAAGTTTAAGAGGGATAGGAGAGATATTCTAAGGAGCCGGGGGGAACCCCGGTTCCTTTTTCTAACAGGGAAATCATGCCCTTTAGGGTTTCCTCCGTTTCTTCCGGTTCACAGGAGACAAAAGCGTTTGACAACTTTACCACCAGCACAATGAGCACAATCTCGGCTAAAGCGGCGGGGTAGGCAAAATTGATCTCACCACGGCGGATACCCTGTTCAATGATGGTGGTCAGTTCTGGTTTCAGTTCCGTGATAATGTGTCTGGAATATTTCTGAATCAGAAAAGCGTGTTCCTCCATGCTGGTGTCCCCGGAGCTTTTGCTCTGGACCAAAAATGTGGCGGAGGCGTTGCGGCAGGCCTGGAAAATCATGGCCATCCGGGTAAAGGGGGGGATCTCCGTCTGCCTGGCCAGTGTTTTTGCCGTCTGGATTGGCTGCTCGTAACTTCGCTCAATCAAAGCGTTTAAAATGGCTTCTTTGGAGGGGAAGTAATAGTAAATGCTCCCCTTGCCCATCTCGGCAGCCCTGGCGATTTCACTGACAGAGATATTCTGTATTTTTTTGTCTTTTAATAACTGCTGTAATGCATCTAAAATTTTGTCATATTTTTTGGAGTCCGGCATGTTTTTAGTCCTTTCTAAAGTATTATACATTTTAGCACGTAATCCCTAAACCATCAATCCGATAAATATTCACAAAGAATAGTCTGAAAATTTGTGTATATTTGGGTAAAAACATAGTTGACCGCTGGTCGAAAGTTGTGGTATCTTTGTTTTAGAACAATTCGACTCGTGGTCGAAAATCAGGGAGGTTACTATGACATTTGCAGATTTTTTTTATGAGTTTAAGCAGAAATTTGACGGTACGGATATCAGTGATATCTCAGAGCATCTTGCATTTCAGTTTAATATTGAAGATGAGGAGGCCGGAGGAAGTTTTTACGTTGAGGCGAAAGAGGGCAAGCTTTTCATTGAGCCTTATGAGTATTACGACAGGGATGCGGCTTTTACCTGTAAGCCTGAAGTTTTAAATAAAATTGCAAGCGGAAAGCTTGACCCCATAATGGCTTTTACCATGCATAAACTTAAGGTGGAGGGAAATATTGATAAGGCTCTCCAGTTTAAAGAGATTATTGAGAGGAAGAGAAAATGAAAAAATTAAAAGCGCTCACAGGCTTGGCAGGTTTGATTTGTGCTGCGGAAGCGGGAATTACCCTGTATTTTTACAACAGGACAATGAAGAGAAATAATGCCAAGACGGAGAGGACTATGAAAATGTCCGGCACGGATTGGTCCAAATATATTCCGCTGATGAAGGAGCGGAGAGCCGCCATGATGGAGTTTCCCCACGAGGAGGCCTCTATCCAGTCTTTTGACGATTTAAAGCTTTGCGCCACATACTTTCTTCCTGGAAAAGAATCCGGGAAAAAGCGGGTTGTGATTTGTTTCCACGGCTATACCGGGGAGGGCATCAGCAATTTCCAGGGGCTTTCGGATTACTATTTAAAACGGGGATTAGGGATGTTAATTCCCGACGCCAGGGCTCACGGGGCCAGCGAGGGAAAATATATCGGTTTTGGGTGTTTAGACAGAGAGGACGCCTTAAAATGGATTTTCTGGGTTTTAGAAAAAGAGGGGACGGATGTGGAGATTTATCTCCACGGGGTTTCTATGGGAGGCGCTACGGTGCTTATGGCCAGCGGCCTTGCGCTTCCCTCCCAGGTAAAGGGAATTATCTCAGACTGTGCCTTTACCTCGGCGAAAGAGGTGTTTACCCATGCCTTAAAATCCATGTACCATATGCCTTCATTTCCCATTATACCTGCGGCGGACGCCATAAATAAAAAGTATGCAGGTTACGGCATGGACGAGTGCAATTCCAGACGGGAAGTTGCCAGGGCAAAAGTTCCCGTTTTGTTTATCCATGGTTCCAAAGATACATTTGTACCCTATGAGATGTGTGAGGAATTGTATGAGAGCTGCGCATCCCAAAAGCAGAAGTTTATTGTGGAGGGGGCATCCCATGCAGAGAGTTATTACATGGATACGGAGGGTTATGAGAAGGCATTGACAGAGTTTTTTGACTTTGTGAATAAGTAGAGAAGAGAGGTTATCAATATGAAAACAAGAAAAGGATATCAGACCTACCCCCTGACAGTGGCGCAGAGATTTCATTTCTTTTATGCGGACCGCTGTCCCAAGAAAGAAATTTTAAATATTGGAACAAGCCTTACCATTGAGACGGAGCTGGATGTGGAAGAGCTTAGGAGGGCGATTTATAAAGCCTATGAAAGATGCGAATCCGCCAGGGTAAGGTTTGCCTATGACAAAAAAGAAGAGAAGTGGTATCAATACGTGGTGGAAAAAGAAGAACGGGAAATTGAGTATGTGGACTTTACGGGAAAAACCATGGAGGAGGCTGAAAAAGAGATGACTGCATGGACAAGGGTTCCCTTTCCCACGGAAGATGCCCCTATGAATAAAATTGTGATTATCAAACTTCCCGACGGATACCAGGGCATATTTTTTATGGGAGACCACCGTCTGGTGGACGCCCAGTCCTTGATTGCATTTCTGAAAGATATCATTGAAATTTACTGTAATGCAAAATACGAGGGGATTGCATATCCCTCCGACTTAAGTTCCTACATAGCCCAGGTGGAGAAAGACTTAGCCTACGAAAACGGCAGCAAGGCCCAGGAGAAAGACAGAAAATATTTTTATGATTTGATTGAGAGCTCCGAGCCTGTCTATAACGGCCTTAGCGGGAAAGAAAAATTGGAAGAGGCCAGGAAACGGGAAAATAACCCGAATCTTAAGGCAGCTCCTTCCGCCACAGGCCAGATGGAATCCGCAATCGATATTTTCCATCTGGAGGAGGAGCCTACCCAGAGGCTTATGAAATTCTGCGAGGAGCAGCATATTTCCCTCCAGTGTCTCTTGCTTATGGGAATCCGCACCTATCTTCAGAAGGTGAACGACTGTGACGATGTGTCCATGAATGTGGCATATGCCAGAAGAGCGACTCTCTCCGAGAAAAAATCCGGGGGTACAAGGATTCACTCTTTCCCATTCCGTACAGTGATAGACAGGGATAAAACTTTCCTGGAAGGAATTATAGAAATCAGAAATAAGCAGAACGAGACATTCCGCCATGTAAATTTTAATCCCACAGAATATTTTGCCCACAGGAGCAAGCTTTACCCCAATAAGCCGGGAAATACCTATGAGCCGATTTCCCTGACTTATCAGCCCGCATCTTTAAGGGAAAAAGGATTAAGCCAGCTTGGGGATATAAAGTACAAAACGAAATGGTACTGCAACGGGGTCTGCGCCCATGGGGTTTACTTAACGGTTATGCACCGGCCGGATGACAACGGACTGGATTTCAGCTTTGAGCATCAGCTTGCGGCCCACACCAGGGAAGAGCTGGAATACTTTTATTACTATATTTGTAAGATTATGTTTAAGGGTATTGAAAATTCCTATTTAAAAATTGATGAAATCTTAAAACTTGTGTAGAATCAGGAGGGTATTATGTTTGAAAAATTAGCCGACATTATTGTAAATTATGTGGAAGTTTCCAGGGAAAATATTAAGCCGGAATCCCGGTTTATGGAGGATTTGGGATTTACCTCTTTTGACTTTATGAGTATGCTCGGAGAGGTGGAAGAGGAGTTTGACGTAGAGTTAGAGCAGGAGGAGGCGGCAAACATCCGCACGGTACAGGAAGCTGTGGATTATTTGGAAAAAATTTCACAGTAGAAAGGAATGAGTGTATGCAGACAAAGAGCAGTACAATACGGGAACTTTTAGTCTCCTCCGAGGCACAGTTCGGGCCGAAAGACGCCATCCGCTATAAGGCAAAAGCGTCAAAGGGCGGAAAAAAAGAGACGGTGGTGGAGGCAAAGACCTACACGGAGTTTAAAAATGACACGGAATGTTTTTCCGCAGCATTGGCGGCTCTCTCGGAGCAGGAAAAACATATTGCCATATTAGGCCCTAATTCCTACTCCTGGCTTACCGCCTATTTCGGAACGGTAAACAGCGGCAGCGTGGCGGTGCCTTTAGATGCCCTGCTTCCCTCAGAGGAGCTGTGTGACTTAATTAACCGGGCCGATGTGACCACTTTAGTGTATGACAAGTCCAAGGAGGATGCGGCCCTTGCAGCTATGGCATCCTGTCCTGGTTTAAAACATATTATCGGTATGCAAAACGCCCCCTCCCCCCAGGGAGATGCACAGTGCCATGACATGTGGGATTTAATCGGGAAACAGCAGCCGGGATTTTCCTATGAGCCAAAGCCTGAACAGCTTGCCACCATTATGTTTACCTCCGGGACAACGGGAAAGAGCAAAGGGGTTATGCTGACCCACCAGAATATGGCGGAAAATGCCACCTGCCTGGATATGAGGATAGAAACCGGCACTGTAATATTGTCCGTGCTTCCTGTCCACCACGCATACTGCCTTGCCATGGATATTTTAAAAGGCATTTCCTTAGGAAGTGTTATCTGCATCAATGACTCGCTTCTTCGGATTGCAAAAAATATTACCCTTTTTGAGCCTAACATGATTCTAATGGTTCCTTTGATGATAGAGACTTTTGCAAAAAAACTGGAGGAGGTATCCTGGATTCCCGCGCCTTTGGTTAGGGCCAAAGTTTTTGGAAAACAGTTCCATACCGTGTGCAGCGGCGGGGCATATTTAAATCCTGCCTACCTGGATGTATTTCACAAATACGGAATAGAGATTTTGCAGGGGTACGGCATGACAGAGTGCTCCCCGGTTATCAGTACCAATTTGAGCTGGGACAACAAAGCGGGCTCCGTGGGAAAACTGATGCCAAACTGCGAGGCAAAAACCGTGGAGGGAGAACTGTGGGTAAAAGGCACAAGCGTTATGCAGGGATACTACAAAATGCCGGAGGAAACCGCAGCAGCTTTGGAGGACGGCTGGCTTAAAACCGGAGATTTGGGCTATGTGGATGAGGACAATTTTGTATTCCTCACAGGCAGGAAGAAAAACCTGATTATCACCAAAAACGGAGAAAATGTTTCCCCGGAGGAGATTGAAAATGCACTGGGGGAGGACCGTCTGGTTCAGGAAGTTTTGGTGCGGGACAGTGAAGGTGTGATTGAAGCTGAGATTTTCCCGGATTATGAGTACGCCCAGAAGAAAAAAATCAAGGATATCACCGCCGCCCTCCAGAAGATTGTGGATACATATAACGAGGGGGCGCCCTTGTATAAACGTGTGTTTAAGCTTAAAGTGAGAGAGACGGAGTTTGAAAAAAATACCACAAAAAAAATCAAGAGATATTAGGGATGTTATTTAAGCGGGGCTGCCGTAAAATGGTTTGTTATTATGCAAATGATTTTACGGCAGTTCTTTTCTTGTATAATTGTTTTATTTATTATAAAATGTTGTAGAAGAATAGAATTGTTGAAATCGGTTCAGGAGAGAAAAATACATGTACCATATTTTAATTGTGGAGGATGACTTGGCGCTGGCCCAGGGACTGTGCAGGGCTCTGTCATCCGAAGAAATGATAGCAGAATACCGGGGGACTTTACGGGAAGCCCGGGCTTATCTCAAGGAAAATCTTTGTACCATAGTTCTTTTAGACGTGAACCTTCCCGACGGAAGCGGATTTGACTTTTTAAAAGAGATAAAGGAGACGGGAAACCTTCCGGTGATTCTTTTAACAGTCAATGATTTGGAGACAGATATTGTCACAGGTTTGGAACTTGGAGCGGAGGATTACATCACAAAGCCTTTCTCCCTTGCGGTGCTTCGGGCAAGGGTCAATGCACAGCTTCGCAGGCTGAAAAATGGAAACAGCGGATTAAAAGCAGTGATAGATGATTATGTCTTTGATTTTCACCAGATGGAATTTTATGTAAAAAAGGAAAAGGTGGAACTTAGCAGGCAGGAGCAGAGGCTTTTGAAACTGCTGGTGGAGAACAGGGGGATCACTCTTTCCAGGGAGGTATTGATTGACCGGCTCTGGACAGACGGGGCGGAGTTTGTGGATGAGAATGCCCTTTCCGTGTGCGTAAAGCGGCTGCGGGATAAGATTTCCGGGGAGGATTATATTAAGACAGTGTATGGCATCGGTTATGTGTGGAGAGAGAGTAATGGATAGGTGGATGTTAAAGATATCTTTTTTATGTCTTTTTGTGTCGGTTTTGCTGGTTTTTCTGGTTTTACAGTGGCGCCGCCGCACCTTTAAAATGATACAGCGGATGGATAAAATGCTGGATGATGCCATAGAGGGCAGTTTTAAGGAGGAGGCATTTGACGAGACAAAACTTTCACGTCTTGAAAACCGCCTTGCGGAATATCTGGCAGTAAACGAAGTTTCCGTAAAAAATCTTGCAGTGGAAAAAGACAAGATAAAAACCCTGATTTCTGACATTTCCCATCAGACAAGGACACCGATTTCCAACCTTCTTTTATATTCGGAGCTGCTTTTGGAGGAGGATTTGCAGGGAGAGTGCCTTAAAGGTGCAGTGCAAATCCGCAATCAGGCGGAAAAGCTTAGTTTTCTCATAACAAATCTTGTAAAACTTTCCAGGCTTGAGACAGGGATTCTTGCCGTAAATCCTACCCCCCGTTTCCTTTCATCCATGCTTTGTGATATTTATAAGCAATATAAGCCAATGGCGGAGTCAAAAGGGCTTCAGTTCCATGTGCAGTCCGTGGATTTCGAGGCGGTGTTTGATGAAAAATGGACTGGGGAGGCACTGGGGAATATTGTGGATAATGCCATAAAATATACAAGTTCGGGTTCTGTGGAAGTTTCGGTCAAGGGCTATGAAATGTTTGTAAGTATCAATGTGAGGGATACGGGAATTGGAATCAAAGAGGAGGAAACCACAAAAGTTTTCGGCCGCTTTTACCGGGGGGAAGAAGTGAGGGAAGAAAAGGGCACAGGCATAGGGTTATTTCTTGCCAGAGAGATCATATCGGCCCAGGGAGGGTATATCAAGGTCAGTTCAAAACGAAAAGAAGGCTCTGTATTCTCCGTATTTCTTCCCATATATACCTGCCAGTAATGAAAATTTCCATAGGGCTTTCGGCAGTGGAACGGGTGTGTGGGCCTTACTGGGAAATTTTTTATTGTGAAAAATATTCAGGAAAGGGAAATGGATATGTATCGGATTTTTATTGTGGAAGATGATGAGATAATTGCAAAGACCGTAAAAAGGCATTTGGAGAGCTGGGATTATGAGACGGCCCTTGCGCAGGATTTTTCCAACGTGTTTGGGGAGTTTTTAAACTTTGCTCCCCAGCTTGTGTTGATGGATATTAAGCTCCCCTTTTATAACGGATATCACTGGTGCCAGGAGATACGAAAGATTTCCAAAGTGCCGGTTATCTTTCTCTCCTCCGCCTCGGACAATTTAAATATTGTGATGGCGGTGAATATGGGAGGGGATGATTTTATTGCAAAGCCCTTTGATTTGGAGGTGCTCACGGCAAAAATACAGGCAATATTAAGGCGCAGTTACGATTTTTTAGGGCAGGGCACTGTGATAGAGCACCGGGGAGCAATCCTAAATCTGTCGGAGGCCACCCTGAGTTATCAGGATGACAAAATGGAGCTTACTAAAAATGAACTTCGGATTTTACAGGTTTTGATGGAGAATAAAGAGAAAGTGGTGACCAGGGATGCGTTGATGACAAAACTCTGGGAGAGCGACAGTTATGTGGATGAAAATACTTTGTCTGTAAATGTGAACCGTCTAAGAAAGAAGCTTACCTCCATAGGGCTTCATGAATTTATTCTCACAAAGAAAGGAATCGGGTATCGCTTGGGATGAAATTTATTGTTTCTTATGTTAAAAGTACGCTCAAATGGTTTTGGGCTTTTCTTTTCTGTGAGGGCATTCTGTTTGTGCTGATGGTATCTAACAAGAATCCCTGGGAAGAAGTATGTTACGCAGTTTTGCTGGGAGGTTTTCTTCTGGCACTTGTATTTCTTACAGACGGAATCGGGAGGTGGAAGCGTTACCGGAAACTTTTGGAGATGGAATATTCCGTGGCTTTTTCCCTGGGGCCCATGGACTCACCGGAGGATATGCTGGAGGAGGAATACCAGAAACTGCTCTCTATTTTGTTTGAGGAAAAGCTCCGTCAGGAAAATGGGGCATTGGAGATGCAAAGGGAGATGCGGGAGTATTATGCCATGTGGGTGCATCAGATTAAAACCCCGATTTCCGCATTAAAACTGCTTTTGCAGGAGAAGGGCCCTGTGGGTGAAATGGAAGAGGAGTTAAGGGAATTGTTTTTTATTGAACAGTACGTGGAGATGGTTCTTTCCTATGCCAGGCTGGAATCGGAGTCCACGGATTTTGTCATGTCTTCTGTGGAGTTGGACGAAGTCCTCCGAAATAGTGTGCGCAAATACGCCAGGATGTTTGTCCACAAAAAAATCAGTTTAGAGTATGAGGGAACCAGTGAAGTGGTATTATCTGATAAAAAATGGCTGCAGTTTGTGACGGAGCAGATTTTATCCAATGCCATAAAATACACCTCAAAGGGAAAAATAAATATCTCTGTGAAAAAGGAGGGGACAAAGCATATATTTCTTGTAATTGCGGACACAGGCATCGGCATACGGGAAGAGGATTTGCCAAGAATCTGCGAGAAAGGCTACACCGGATATAACGGCCATGCCCACAGGCGCTCCACAGGGATTGGGCTTTATCTTGTAAACCGTATACGAAAAAAACTGGGGCACAGCCTTAGTATCTATTCCCGGGAGGGGGAAGGGACAGAGGTTGTGATTGGGTTTGTATTAGCTGACACAGAGGAGTAAGATTTAAAAAAAAATATTTTTTTCAGAGACCATTTTTCATTTTCCAACGTCTAATTAGTGTAAATACAAAAAGCTGGCCGGCAGAAAGGACATTATGAAAAAAGAAGAGTTAGGACAACTGATTATTGCCTCTGAGGATACTTTGTACCATGTGGCAAAGACACTGCTTGACAGTGATGCGGACTGTTGGGATGCAATACAGGAAACCATTGTGAAAGCCTTCACAAAGTTACATACTCTGCGTCAGGATTCCTATGCAAAAACCTGGCTAATCAGGATATTGATGAATGAGTGTTACAGTTTCATGCGCAGGGAAAAACGCGTGGTGCCGCTGGAGGATTACCAGTGCCAGGAAATTCCGGGGGAGAAAGAAGATTACTCAGACCTTTATGAGGCGGTAAAACGGCTGCCGGAGGATATTCGGATGTGTATCGTTTTGTATTATCTGGAGGGGTACAGCGTAAAGGAAACGGCAGAGATACTGAAAATTACGGAAAGCGCTGTAAAAAACCGCCTTGCCAGGGCAAGACAGAGGATGCGCAGTGAACTGGAGCAGACGGTAATTTAAATGTATATGGGATCAGATATGAAACGGAGGACAATGTATGCAGTATGAAAATTTAAAATATGATTTTCCAAAGATGCCGGAGGAGATGAGAGATATGATAGAGCGGGAAGTAGAAAAGCAGATAAAAGTGAAACAGCAGGGAAGGAAAAGAAGATTTGCCTTTGGAAAAATCGCTGCGGCTTCTGCAGCGGCAGTAATGCTTTGCGGGACCACGGTATTTGCAGGGGTGAGAATATATGAGATGCGGCAGGAAAAGATTGGGGAACACGGGGTCAGCGTGGATATTACGGCACAGGAAAATGCCAAAGAGGAGAATCCTGTAATTCCCAACGTGAAAATGGAAGTGGGATATCTGCCGGAGGGCATGGTGGAGACAGAGCAGGGAAAATACAGTTTTTCCCATGCTTTAAATAAAGGCGGAATTACCATGGTGTTTTACCGCATGAATACCGGGGATGACAAATTTGAGGTGCAGCATGGGGATGTGCTTTCCAGCGAAGAATTTACGGCCAATGGGCATTCGGGGGTATACCTGGAATATCCCAATCTGTACCAGGATGATATTTCCTTTAACCAGCGGATTTATGTGGAATTTACAGACGTGCACTATGTGATGGAAATGTATGCCGCATCCGATGTGAGCAAGGAGGAGGCATTAAAAATTGCGGAGAATGTGAAGCTGGTTCCCACAGAGGATGCCAATGGAGATGGAGTTGTAACTGCCCAGGATTGGAGCAGTTATGAGGAGTCTATGGAAGAGCCAGAGGAAGGGGAAGGATGTAAGACAATTACCTCCGTGGCCAAAGAGGAAATGAAAAATACCCACTCTGTGGGGGAGAGTTTTCCCGCTAATGAGGAAGGACTGACCGTGAAGGTTTCCGATGTGAAAATTGCGGATGATTTCAGCCTTCTGGATGCATCTCTTTTGGATGAAGATTTTCGCAAGGAGACGGATGAAAACGGAAAGCTTCTCCCGGCTGTCATCTCCTATGTGAAGGCGGGGGATATGGATGCTTTAAGCCAGGAAGTGAAATCCAGGGAAGTGCCCCAAAAGCTGGTATACGCCACTGTGGAATATACCAATACAGGGGAGGAGGAAATGAAAGACGTCCTGTTTTTGGGGGATATGGTGCCCATCTATGAAGCAGAGGGACAGATGCAGATTGTCACAGAGGAAATGCCGAAAGAGACAGACGAATGGGAGATGGCTGTGAACCGCGGCATGTCTGCGTTCCGGGAGATGGTTTACTATGACGTCCATGGAGGAGAGAGGCACAACAACTATATTGAGAGCATCAAACCCGGTGAGACGGCAACTGTGCATATGGCCTGGGTTGTGACGGAGGAGGAACTGGGAAACATGTATTTAAGCTTTGATACCACCGGAGGGTGTGAATTTACGGAGACTTCCCTGAAACTTGGGTATGTGGATATTCGCCAGCAGTAAAAACCGGGGTAAGATTTGGTTCCCAAAAAACAGCCTTTTCGTTCCACAAAATTAAGAAATAAAAATATCTGGCCGATATAAGAAGTAAATCGCAGGATATGAGGTGACAAATTTTGAATATAGCCGTAGTGGATGATGAAAAGGTGATAAGACAACATATCTGCAGCCTGATAAAAAAACAGAGCCCGGGATGCCGTCTTATGTCCTTCGCATCAGGGGAGGAATTGGTTCAATCCAATATTCGCTTTGACATTATTTTTCTCGATATCCGGATGGAAGGCCTAAACGGCATTGAGACGGCAAAAAATCTGAAGGAAAAACAAAAAGACATACTTCTCATTTTCATTACGGGGATGAAGGAGTATGTCTTTGATGCCCTTGACCTGTATGCATTCCAATACCTTTTAAAGCCCTTGGATGAAAAGAAGTTCGGGGAAGTGCTTGAGAGGGCTTTGGCGGAAGCAGGGAAAAGGAAAGAAAGGAAAATACTCTTTGTGAAAGCCAAAAACCTCACCTTAGACCAGTCTGATATTCTGTACATTGAGAGCCGGGGAAAAAAGGTGGGGATACACACTGTCAGGGCGGAGGAAGACATAGAGATTTACGCCGTTATGGAGGAATTAAGCGCACAGCTGGGGGAGGAGTTTTACCGCTGCCACCGGGGATATATTGTGAACCTTGCCTATATTGCGGAGTACGGCAAGGACAGCATCACCCTTACCAACGGGGCCAGGGTGTATCTGGCCAAGAAAAAATACGGTGAATTTGTCAAAGCCTATATGTGGTATCTGCAAAGTGGAGGTGTTTTCTGTGTATGAAAAGGCAGAGGTATTTTTTATGGCTGCAAATATCTTGTTTCAGGGATATTGTCTGCAATACTTCTATGGGAGTTTTCTTAAGAGCAGAATGAGAGATAAGAGACTGGCAGGTTTTTGCACTGCAGTTTTGTATGGATTGTTCAGGGGGGCCCTTGTATGGGGAGAATCCTCAAAGCCCTGGGAATACAGGGCGGCACTGGGGAAACTGGCGCTGTCCCTGTGTGTTCTTTTTATCCTTGCCCTTTGTTTTTACAGGGCTTTCCGACCGATTACACTTTTTCTTGCAGCGGCTTTTCAGGCGGCTTCGGATATCAGCCGCTATGGGGTGGTAATTCTTTTTGGCCAGCTGGGGGAAACTATACTTGGATTTTGGAACTGGTGTGCAGGGGAGGGGTTAATTACATCAGAAAAGGTCTTTGGCATAGCGGTGAATACTGGAATTATGGCAGAATGGTTCTTCCAGTATTTGACCATATGGCTTCTGTTATATCTTTCTTTAAATAAAATTGTCAGAGATTTTCGGGAAAAAAATTACAATATGACAAGGACAGAGATTTTGTTTATTCTCACCCCGGCGGCTGTGGGATTAATGATATGTATGTTATTGCGCATTATTATTGTCACCGCAGAAAATAATAGAGCCAGGATGCTGTATGAAAGTTACCCTATCCTTATTTTGGTGATTCCCGCCATTTTGTTTTTGTCCCTGTTGTCCCTTCTGTACGGGGTGAAACTGTTTCAGGACATGATTTATTTAAACAGGGAGAAAAGCGGCAGGATTATTTTGGAAAAACAGGTGGAAAGCCTTCAGGAGCACATGGGGGAAATGGAGCGCATTTATTCCGGTATACGGGGGATGAAGCATGACATGAAAAATACCTTTTCCGTTATCCAGCGTCTCCTTGCCGGGGATGGGGAAGAGGATAAGGAGGAACTGAACGTGTATCTTTCCGGGTTAAACAGAAGCCTTGAAAAGCTGGAAATCCGGTTTCAGACAGGGAATACCGTGGTGGATGCCCTGCTAAACATGAAGTATCACGAGGCTGTCAGGGAGATACCTGACCTGAACATGGATGCGGATAACCTGTTGTTCTCCCGGGAATTTCAAATTCAAAGTTACGATATCGGTGTTATTTTGGGAAACAGCCTGGACAATGCAATCCAGGCCTGCAGGAAACTGAAAGAAAAAGAGCCAAAAGCAGATGCTTTTATCCGGTTGTATTCTATGGAGAAGGGGAATCTTCTGATTCTTAAAGTGGAAAACAGTTTTGACGGGAGGCTGATAAGAAAGCAGCAGGAAGAGTTTCCTTTGACAGAGAAAGAGGATAAGAAAACCCACGGGTTAGGGCTTTTTAATATAAAAAGCACGGCGGAGAAGTACCAGGGGACAATGGATTTTAAAGTGGAGGGCAGGGTGTTTATTCTGTCTGTGATGCTGAAAAATGTTGACTATTTTTAATGAAAGATTTAGAATATTTATATTACAGTAAGAATAGAAAAAGGGACAAAAGATGGACGCTAAGATTATTTTTATTGGCAATTACAAAGGCGGGGTAGGTAAAACTACAAGTGTGTTGAATTTTGCACAGCACTTTTCTTTAAATGATAAAAAAGTTTTGGTATTAGATATTGATCCGCAAAGTTCTTTGAGTGAAATTTTAGTATCAAAAGGTAATCATGGCTCTCTGAGTAAATTGCCGGAAAAGGAAACTCTTAATTACATTTTTGATTTGTACATTACAAAAATTGAAAAATACAATTCCTTAGAGCTTCGATTTGATTCTTCTATAATAAAACGCTTTAAAGATTGTTTTGATTTTGCA
The DNA here is from genome assembly GCA_947174805.1 of uncultured Roseburia sp. Taxonomy (GTDB): domain Bacteria; phylum Bacillota; class Clostridia; order Lachnospirales; family Lachnospiraceae; genus Roseburia_B. The sequence goes on from CAMWKH010000003.1 coordinate 141,474, forward strand.
CCGTCAAGTCTTTTTTATCGGGAAAATAAAGGGCTGGATCAATTGGCTCTTATGATGAAGGATGATATCCAGTATTTGTCCATTTTTAAAACATGGGTTGACATGGTCCGGGAAGAATATGATATAATTTTTATTGATTGTCCACCTTCGGATAATTTAATTACAAGGTCAGCATTCCTGATGTCAGATTATTATGTGATTCCAACCATATTAGACGGATTAAGTACGAATGGAGTTCTGCATTATATTAATACAATAGAGAATACTTATAAGGAGTACTGTGAGGTGGGAGAAGATGCGCTGTTGGCAAAACATTTCTTTGGAGAGAAACCACAGTTGATAGGCATATTTTATAATTTACTTCGCGGACAGGTAAACTATGATAAAGCAGAATCAGATTTTGTTGCTGAAATAGATAAATATGAAAAAATTAATGAAGTAACTATTCCAATCCTAAAGAGTAAAATAAATAATTTTATTGATATAGCACGAAAGACCTGGGAAGGAGAGGTGTCTAATGAGAAAACAGATTTTGAAGAACTTTCACAAGAGATTATGAAGAAAATTCAGATATGAATCGGCAGGGAGTTGGTGGCATGTATTTGACAGTAGAGAATATTAAAAGTCTGGATGATATTATTTCAGGTTTAAATACAATTGAAGATGAAAAGGAGAAAGAGCAGTTTTTGTATCAGCACATAGAAGATACAGATTTCTTTTTAGAGACATTGAAAAAGTTAAATAAGAAAAAAATTCCGGCAAAAGCAAAAAAAATGGAAAAGCAAAACTTGCAGGAGATTCAAACAGATGCATATCAGGAAGAAGAAATTTACGGTGTCTTATGTGAAAAAAGTAATGAAGAAATTATGAGAGAGTATTCTTTGTCGGATTTACAGAAGATGTATATATCTGTTTATAAAAGAAAACCTGCCTCAGGCGATACAAAAGGGAGAATTATAAGTACTTTACGTAACAGAATGTACACGGTAAAAAGAGCAGAGGCGTTTGGATTGGCAGGCAAAAAAAATGAATAGGTTTGATATCAGAAAGCATTGGATAATGTGGTATTCAGTGCTTTTTTATGTGTATATTGCATAGTGAAATTTCCATTTTAAGAAATTTGTAAGAAACTTGCCCCGGAAGTTGTAAAAAAATAATTGTATGCTTATACCAGCTCAAATACAGCGGTATCTGCTGTAAGGGCATAGTTTCATAATAATCCATATCGGATGGAAAGGCATGGGAAGAACATGGGAGAGTGTGTATTAGTGGTGGATGACGACAGGGACATTGTGAAGGCAATCAGTATTCTGCTGGAGGGGGAAGGGTATGAGGTTTTAAAAGCATACGACGGGCTGCAGGCTTTGGACATTCTCTCCACCAGGGAAGTCCGGCTGGTGTTAATTGACGTCATGATGCCAAAGCTGGACGGGTTGTCCGCAGTGATGCGCATCCGGGAAACACAGAACATACCTATTATCGTCCTAAGTGCAAAAAGCGAGGACAGCGATAAGGTTTTGGGGCTTTCCATGGGGGCCGATGATTACGTGGCGAAACCCTATAATCCCCAGGAGCTTAAGGCCCGGGTAAAAAGCCATCTCAGAAGATACACAAGCCTTGGGGATATCCATACGAAAAACAGGTCTGATGAGATTAAAAACGGCCGTCTCTTGTACCGGGCGGATGAAAAGGTTCTCTATGCAGACGGCGAGGCGGTGAAACTTACCGCCACGGAGACGAAAATCGTGGAACTTTTCATGCGAAACCTGGGGCGCGTATTTCCAGCGGAGGAAATTTACCGCAGAGTATGGGAGGAGGAAGCATTTTCCTCTGAAAATACGGTGATGGTACACATCAGGCGCATCCGGGAGAAAATGGAACTGAACCCGAAGGAGCCAGAATATTTAAAGGTGGTGTGGGGCATTGGATACAAAATGGAAAAACAGGAAAAAAGTAATTAGTTTTATGGTTTTCTTTCTGGGCGTGTCGTTGACGTTTGGAAGTGTGGTGGAGATTTGGAAAAATAAGCCTTACGGGGTAAAATTGTACGAGCCGGGGAAGATTTTTGAGAAGGATTACAGGAACAGCGAAAGATTCCGGGAGTACATGGCAAATCGTCTCAATAATTTCCTGGTTATAGCCGCAGGTGGTGCTGAGATTTCTGACATGTGGATTTATGAGGAATGGTATGGTACGGGAGCTGCCTATGATACCTTTAATTATGCCGAAGTAGTTCAGGGGTCAGATTATGCCGACTCCAGTGCTACAGTTTGTGAGGACTGGATGATCGAACAGGAAGCTCAGGACTATTATAACAGCGCAGAGACATTGGGTATGGATAAGGGAAAGAATTTGACGAAAGAGCAGATAAAGGAACTTGCAGACAAGTATCATGATAAAATAAAAGGAGATAAAAATCTGCTCTATACGGTCACAGACAAGGGGGAGGTTCTCTATTCCAATGCTGACTTAAATGGCCAGGACGGCGGGCCAAAAGGGTACGGCTTTTTCCTGTATTTTAACGGGGAGAAAGTCACGATTACCATGGATGGGAAAGAAATTGACGTTTATGGAGACGGTTATTACCGGGATGACAGCGACTGGTATGTTCCGGGATACAGGAATTATCAGACGGATGAAAAGGTGAAAAATGTTACGGTGTGTATAGCCGTGGCGGATGAGCCTGTCATGTACACGGAAAGTTCCTATCAGGCATCCGGTTTAACGCAGATGGACAATTCCCTGTATTGGCTGTACAGAAATTTTCACGGAAGAAAAAGTCTCCTTTTGCAGTATTTTTCCTATGGTTTCTTTGGTATCGTTCTGTTGTTTTTGTCCTTTCTTTTGAGAAAGAGCAAAAGGGAGGCGGAAAAAGATATTGCAGTTTTTCAGGGGAAAATCTGGGTGGAAGCAAAAGTTCTTTTCTTGCTGGTACTTCTTGGCGCAATTTTGCTTCCGGTGGTTTTGTATGGAACGGAATACGGGTTTTGGCAGGAGTGGAAGGAGCTGCAGGAAGCCGGGGTGGAATACGCATATGTGGCTGAGGAAATGCCCATGCTGGCACAGGAAGTCATGGCCAACGTAAGCCCCATGTACGGGATTCTTTTTTTCTGGGGTATTTACCTGTTTTGGAATGATTTTAAGTACAATAAAACGATTTGGAAACGGGGGCTTGCCCAAAAACTTTACCACACATTTTCCGCTGCAAATATCAATCAGCCCCTTTCCCGTAAAATGGCAAAGAGAAGCAGGGGAATTTTGCTGATAGGGGGAATTTACAGTATTTTTGCGGCGGGGATGGTTATTTTAAGTGGAATTTTGGGATATAGAAACGGATGGATTTTTGCCTTTGTTCTGGTAATTTTGGGCTCTGTGTGTTTTCTGGGGGCGGTATATCTTTTTTCCAAAAAAAATATGGAGACGGCAAGAGATATGGAAACCCTCTCCCGGTGTGTCAGCGAGATACGGGACGGAAATTACAGGAAGACAGGAGGGCAGTTTGCAGGCCACGACTTGGAAGGGGTCATGAATGAGCTGGAAGATATCCGCCACGGTATGGCAGAGGCGGTGGAGGAGCAGATGAAAAGCCAGCGGATGAAGGTGGAACTCATAGCCAATGTGTCCCACGATATAAAAACCCCCCTGACTTCCATTATCAGCTATGTGCAGTTTTTAAAACAGGAGGAGGGACTGCCGGAGCATATAAAGGATTATATAAAGATTTTAGACGAGAAATCCCAGAGGTTAAAAAATATGGTGATGGATGTGTTTGCCGTGAGCAAAGCCGCCTCGGGAGAATTGCCCATGCATATGGAAGAGCTGGATTTTGGAAAACTTTTAAGGCAGACCATGGCGGATATGCAGGAGGAGATTGATAGAAGTTCTGTGGCTTTCCGAACGGCGGTACCGGAATCTCCCGTAATGATTACGGCGGATGGGCAGAGGATGTACCGGGTATTCCAGAATTTGTTCCAAAACGCCATAAAATATTCCCTGGAAGGTTCCAGAGTATATGTGGCATTATATGAGGAAGGCACCAGGGTGACAGCCAGTGTGAAAAACACTTCCAGCTTAGAGCTTGAAAAAAATAAGGATTTCACAGAGCGCTTTGTGCGGGGAGATAAAAGCCGCACAGACGGGGGCAGCGGATTGGGACTCTCTATTGCCCAGAGTTTTACAGAAGCCTGCGGCGGGGAATTTTCCTGGGAGGTGGATGCGGACCTCTTCGTGGTTAAGGTTTCCTTTCACAAAATTCAATAGAATCTAACAAATGGACAGATGATGTAAAAAACACCACATACCTTATGGCAGTGAAATGTGTTACACTTTAACCATGAAAGAACCGGATCTAAATCAAAACTTTAGGAGGGAATCTGTATGAGTGAGTTAAAGAGGCCGCCGAAGGAAAAGTGGTGTTTTGGCGTTGGAGACAATGGTAAAGATAAAGTTTCTAATTTAGTGGGAGCATTTGAGAGTGGGAAAATGATTACAGTTCAGGAACAGGAGAAAGTATTTCATTTAAGCAACGGAAGAATCAGTTACATTTTCTATGTGATGGAAAGCGGACAGCTGGGGCATTTATATTTTGGAAAGGCATTAAATCCCAAAGGCAGTTATCTGCACTTGATAGAAAAGGCGCACCGTCCTATGACAACCTATATCCAGGAAGGGGATTTATATACTTCTTATGAACATATGCGTCAGGAATATCCCTGCTATGGCACCTCGGACTACCGTTATCCTGCCCTGGAAGTCCAAGGCGGGGACGGGAGCCGTGTTTGCAAACCAGAGTACCAGGGGTATGAGATCCTAAGGGGGAAGAAGCCTTTGGAGGGGCTTCCTGCTACCTATGTTGAGCAAGAGGATGAGGTGTCTACCCTGGAGATTATAATGAAAGACCACTGGAGAAATCTGGAGATTGTTTTGTCTTACAGTATTTTTCGGGATGTGGACGCCATAGCAAGGAGCGTGCGGTTTATCCATTCAGGGGAAGAACCGTTGTTTCTCAACAGGGCCATGAGCATAAGCGTGGATATGCCGGAGGGGGATTATCAGGCGCTGCAGTTGTCGGGAGCGTGGTCCAGGGAGCGGGGGATCAAAGTCAGGGAATTGGACCCTGGGATAACGGCGGTGTCCAGTATGAGGGGAAATTCCTCACACCAGCACAATCCATTCCTGGGAGTAAAGAAAAAAGACACGACGGAGCACAGCGGGGATGCCTATGGGTTTAGCCTAGTGTACAGCGGAAATTTCCTGGCACAGGCGGAGGTGGATAATTATCAGGTGCTCCGTGTTATCTTGGGCATAAATCCCTTTGGTTTTCAGTGGAAGTTATATCCGGGGGATACCTTTACCACCCCGGAGGGAGTGATGGTATATTCATCTAATGGGTTAAACGGGATGAGCCGTGAGTTTCACAGGCTTTACAGAAAACGGCTGGCCAGGGGATACTGGCGGGATAAAGAGCGGCCGGTGCTAATCAATAACTGGGAGGCCACGCAGTTTGACTATGTGGAAGAAGATTTGCTCAAATTTGCGGTAAAGGCAAAAGAATGTGGGATGGAGCTGTTTGTTTTGGATGACGGATGGTTTGGCCAACGGAACGATGATAAGAGAGGGCTTGGAGATTGGAAAGCAAACAGAGAAAAACTTCCAGGGGGAATAAAAGGCCTGGCGGATAAAGTGGAAAGCCTGGGAATGAAATTTGGTTTGTGGTTTGAGCCGGAGATGGTAAATAAAGACAGTGATTTTTTCCGCAGCCATCCGGATTATATTATTGAAACGCCGGGACGCAGTACATCCCATGGGAGAAACCAGTTTGTACTGGATTTTTCCAGAAGAGAGGTAGTGGATGCTGTGTATGGACAGATGCATGAACTTTTGTCCAAAGCAAAAATCAGCTACATCAAATGGGATATGAACCGTTCTATCAGCGAGTGTTATTCAAAATCCTATCCCCCGGACCAGCAGGGAGAGATTTTTCACCGGTATATTCTGGGGGTGTATGAACTCCATGAGCGTCTGATTCAGGCATTTCCAGAACTTTTAATTGAATCCTGCGCCAGCGGAGGGGGACGGTTTGATGCGGGAATGCTCTACTATGCCCCCCAGGGATGGGTTTCTGACGATTCCGATGCCGTTGAGCGTCTGAAAATTCAGTATGGCACCAGTTTGTCCTATCCTTTGAGCTGCATGGGAGCCCATGTATCCGCCTGTCCCAATGAGCAGGTGGGGAGAGTTACGCCCATAGAGACAAGAGGAAATGTGGCATATACAGGGGCGTTTGGGTATGAGCTGGATTTAAATAAGTTAAATGAGGAAGAAATTCAAATTGTGAAAAGGCAGGTGGCCTTTTATAAGAAGAACCGGAATTTTATTGCCACAGGAGATTTTTATCGTCTGTTAAGTCCCTTTGAGGGGAATTTTGCGGCATGGGAAGTGGCGGCGCCGGACGGCAAAAGGGCTTTTGTCACAGTTACCCGAATGTTAAGCGAGATAAACGGGCCATACAGGCATCTGCCTTTATGGGGACTTGTAAAAGACCAGTTGTACCATATTGAGGGAAAATTTAACGCTTATGATGCCTACGGGGATGAGCTGATGCAGTATGGGCTCATATTGGAGGATAAATCTTCCGGTCAGGTTATTGACGGGAGCAGGGGCTGCAGCGACTTTTTGTCGGTGCTGTATGAGATTACGGCAATTTCTGATTAGAATTTAAAACTTCATGAATTTTTGTGCGGTTTTCCTGGGTTTTGGACTGTTCCCGGATTCTGTACTGGCTGGGGGAAAGCCCGGTAGTCTGTCGGAATATTTTGTGAAAGGATTCCGGCTGCTGATAACCGCAGGAATAGGCGATGCTTGCAACGGAGAGCTGGGTCATGGACAGGAGATGCGCAGCTTTTGTCATGCGGAAGTTCTGTAAATATTTCAAGGGGGACAAGTCGGTATGTTTTTTAAACAGGGTGCTTAGATAGCTGCGGTTTAAACCAACATATCTGGCAATTTCCTCAATCTGCAGGGATTCGCTGTAGTGGTTTTGTATGTATTGTATCCCATGGCTGACATATACATTGTCTTTGGAATCACAGTATACGGCATCCCTGTTGGCCTTGGCAAGACAGGAGAAGAAGAGATAGAACATGGCGTTTTGGCGGTATAAGTCACTGGAGCTTGCTGTGTTATGTTCCAGCATATCTAAAATATATTTTTCCGGATGCAGGTTATTTTCGCAGGAAAAAACTGGAAAGTCCTGACAGATGCCAAGACTGTTGAGGATTTCCCTCGCTTTCTTCCCGGAAAAGCCCAGCCACACGTAGGTCCATGGAGTTTCGGCATCTGCCATGTACAGGGTTTGATAGTCCGGCTCAATGAGGAAACCCTGTCCCTTTGTGAGATGGTAACAGTTGTTGTTTACGAAAAACTCCCCTTTGCCCTCTAAAATAAAATGAATTAAGTAGTAATTGCGGACAGCGGGACCGTATTTATGGCAGGGATCCGTGACAGAGTAACCAAAATTGTTTACATGGATATCTTCCGATTCCATTGTGGGAAATTCCATAAAAAAAGCATTTTCCATAAAGGGGTTTTCCTTCCGAAATAATGAATAATTAACGATAGTATATCATTGTAAAAGGAATATTTCAAGAAAGTGGCATGAGAAATGAAAAGTAAAATTTGAAAGGATATCTGGTGAGAGGATTGACAGTGATTGCGGCTTTCTAGAAAAAGTAATAAAAGCCATTTCAGGTAATTCATCACATTATAAGGAGATTTTAACCGGGGGAAACCCGGTTTTTTTAGATTGTGCCAGAATATTGTCCTGGCAAACAGTTTTTTTGTGGGGAAGAATGTAAAAAGATTGTCTTTCGTGACGAAAAACTGTATCTCGGGATAATTCTATTGAAAAATGGAGAGAGAATTGTATAGTATAGAAAAGTGTTTTTTTACCTAAAAGGAAAAAGGGAAAGTGGGGAGGTAATATGGGCAAAGATTATCTGGTGAGAGGAGCAAAACTGATATGTATCTGTGGGAGTGAGCTGTCTTATTTAAAGGTGGCAAGAAAAAAAGTGTGTACTAGTGGGAAGAAGGAAAAGGCAAACTGTAAGGACTGCAAAGAATGTAAAAATATTCCTTATTTTGGAAAGTGTAAGTTAAATGCTGCCACCCATACCTGCGAAGGGTTTATGGATTTGGCGGAACGATAGCAGAATACGGCAATATCACAGAAAAAAACGAAAAGGTAAACGGTGAGGAAGCCCTTACTATGGATTGTGTTCTAATATGTAAAAAAGGCGGGCTGATTTTGCCTCTTACCTCTGGTCAGGGATATGATGAAAAAATAGATATCACAGCCTTTTTAACTCGATTTCAGAGAGCGATTTTGTGGGCATTGGGGGAAAAATCTTCAATGCAATGTCTTTGGAGGAGATCCTATAAATATGAACACAGGAAATTTTATATACGAAAAGGAAGATACGGGAAGCTTACGAAACAGGGCTTGTAAGTCTTTGTACCGGGGAGGGAAAAAGGATTCTTTACCGCAAGACAGTGGGGGAAGTATATGCGCCTCTTTTTGGAGATGGAGGATTGCTGGCACGGAATAGGGAGGGTTATCGTTATTGTGACAGAGATAGTCTAGAATACATTTTTGACAGTCAAGGAAAGCTGTTAAAAAAGAAAGACAGGGAAGGGAATCAGAATGATTATTTTTATAATGTAAAAGGGCAGTTAGCAGAAGTTCACGGGAGCAATGGTGGAAAGCTGTATTATGAATATAATGGGGAAGGAAAATTAATACGGGTAAAAGATCATTTCGGACGGAAAACTGGAGAGTATACTGCGTCCGGATGGAATCCAGGCATTGAAAAACGAGTATGACAGTTTAAACAGAGTGGTGAAACAGATTATGCCAGACGGCGGCATCACAGAGATAGAATACGACACTGCTAACCTGAAAACATACCATATGAAGCCGGACGGAAGCATGATTGTGTATGAAAGCGATGAGCGGTTCCGAAATATAAAAACAATCTATGAGGACGGAGAAGAAACCTACGAATATAATGATAAAAATCTCAGGACGCTTTTTGTGGACAAAATGGGGAATGAAACAGAATATGCCTATGACCACAGGGGAAACCTTACGGGGATACGGGATGCTGCGGGAAACGCCGTAAGCATGGCCTATGATGAGAATAACCGGCTTTTGTATAAAAAGACCCCGGATGGGTCTACCATAGAGAATATTTATGATCTAGAGGGAAGGCTTACAGAGACAAGAGATGCCATGGGAAATTCAAAGAAGTTTTGTTATGATGAATTTTCCCGTCCAGTAAAAATTATTCAGGAAGAGGCACCCAGATCTGCATAGAGTACGATAAAAAGGGCAATATCACAGGTGTGGCAACTGCCCGGGGAAATCGATTCCGGTATGAGTATGACCAGTTAAACAGAGTGACAGTGATGTGGGACGGAAATGGAAATCCCACCAGGTTTTCCTATGATGATCACAATGCTGTTGTATGCAGTGAGAATGCCCTTGGGGATAAAAAACTGTTCCGCCGGGATTTTAACGGGAAAATCCTTGAAGTGACGGATTATGATGGCAAAAGAGTATCGGTTCAATATGGTCTTTCGAATCAGGCGGAAGTTCTGATTGATAAAGAAGGAAATGTAACAAAAAATAAATATGACCACATGGGAAATTTGACAGAGCAAATATTACCCAACGGTTTCAAAGAAAGTTACGTTTATGATAAGTATAACCGTGTCACGGAATACAAAGATGCACTTGGCTATGTTACAAAATATGAGTATGATGCAAATGGCAACCGCACAAAAATTATGTATGACGACGGTGCAGTTACATCTTTTACCTATGATGCATTAAACAGAATGACCAGGAAAACGGAACCGGACGGTGCTAGAACCTGTTACGAATATAATTGGCGGGGACAGATTACAAAAATTATACATCCTGGGGAACTGACAGAAGAGATGATGTATGATGCTCTTGGCAGAATCACGGAATATAAAGACATTTACGGAAACTGCAGGGTTACCAGTTATAATACAATGGGGGCAGCCTTTGTCTGTAACGGAGGGAAACGGTCTTAGGACAGAGTATGAATATTATACAGGCGGGGATTTAAAAAAGATAAGCTTTCCCAACGGAACCTGGGAAGAATTTCACTATGACAGAAACAGAAATGTGACAGAGAGGACGGATCAGGGAGGGTATACTATACGCTATGTGTATGATGCCCTGAACCGTGTAACAAAAATCACTAGCAGCCTGGGAGAGAGCATTGCCTATCAATATGACTCTGTAGGGAATTTGACAGAAGTTAAAGACGGAAGGGGAAATATCAGAAAATTTGAATATTCTCCGATGGGAAAAATTTGTTCGGTCTTGGAACCTGACGGCAGAAAAAGCATATATGATTACGACTGTATGGGAAAGCTGGCATCTATCAAACAACAGGATAGGGTTACGCTTTTTGAGCGAGATGCCGGAGGAAATCTTTCCGTATTGACGGATGTTTTGGGAAATCGGGAAACTTATCAGTATGACTGTTATGGAAGGATTATAAGTCAGAGGGACAGAGACGGCTATGAAACCAGCTTTGCCTATGATGCGTCGGGAAATTTAAAGAGTGTGGAGTATGTAGGGGAAAAACGTGTGGAGTATGAGTACGATGCCCTGGGGTATCTGGTCAAAATAAAAGATTGGCTGGGCACAACTCTTATAAAGCCGGATGAATTTGGAAGGGCGGTCAGCGTTACCGACTATAAAAGCCAGAAGGTGGAATACGAATATGGGCAGATGGGAGAGAGAACTGCAGTTATCTACCCTGGGGGAATGCTCATGTATGGTAAAGAAGCAGAAATAAAAAAACAAGAGAAAGACTGCCAGCACCGCACTATTCCAAATCAAAGAGCAAAAGACAAGCATTGTGGGAAAATCTAAACTTTTGGATTTTCTTGCGAATATTGATACCTACAGAATCCCGCACATACATTTATCTTTTTTATTTTCTAAAATATTAAGAATTTTATTTCATTTTTGCGGAAAGGAATGTAAAATAAAGTCAATGGCAAATCGCAGTTTGTTGATATCTTTTTAAACTAAAGGAGGTAACGCATGAGACATATATTATCATCGGCGCACGTTCACACAAATTTTTGTGATGGAAAGTCAACTGCACATGACATAGCTCAAATGGCATATAAAATGGGATTTGTTTCGCTTGGTTTCACTTCCCACGCACCGCAGATGTTTGATTCAGCGCATTGTATTGCTCCTTCAAGAGAAGGTGATTATAAAAGGGAGATACGCCTGGTACAGAAAGAATACAAAGGACGTATGGCAATATATCTTGGTATAGAGCGAGATATGTTTAGTTGCGCAGATCCAATGGATTACGATTATTTTATTGCTTCCATGCATTATTTTACGAGACCGGACGGTTGTTATAGTGGAGTGGATGCACCATCAGAGATCATGCAGAAATATGTTAATGAATGCTGTGGCGGTAATGGGCTTGAAATGGCGCAACGGTATTTTTCACTGTTTCGGGACTATGTACTTGAATCAAAGCCGGCAATAATAGGACATTTTGATCTTGTAAGGTATAACAATGCTGCATTGCATTTATATGACGAAGATTCTTCTGCTTATCGTATAATGGCTCTTGATGCCTTACGAGCGATGTTTGAAACAAATGCGCTGCTTGAGGTGAATACAGGAGGTGTTGCGAGAGGATATATGTCAGAGCCTTACCCGGCAGCATTCTTACTAAAAGAATGGAAAGCTTGGGGTGGGGAGGTGATTATCAATTCTGACTGTCACGATGCAAAGTTCCTTGATGCAGGTTACATTCAAGCTGAAGAGATTCTTTTATCACTTGGCTATGAACATGTGGTACGGCTTAGTCCAAATCCAGAAAAAGAAATGTGGGAACGTGTTGGACTACATTGACATCAGGAAAACAAATTCTTGTTGAAACGAATTATTCAAATTTCATTAGACAAATTCAAATTTGCATAAAAATTATATAATGGTTACGAATATTAATCACGAGCGGTAAAACTATTACAGTTTTATCGCTTTTATTTTAAAAACAGGAAATATATGCAAAAGAAATATACTTTACGACACGATGTCGCAAAATTCAGAAAGGAGTATATATGGGTTCAAATGCAGTTAGGGCAGGAAAAGCAAATCACATCCTGCCGCTTATCCGGGCAGAGCCTAATGGATAGCAACAACAGCCTACTGCACAATCATAATAAAACAAAAATAAAAAAGAAGGAGAAAAATCCAATAAGAAAGGGTGAACCGTCAGAGTATTCTGGCGGTTTTTCTTTTGTGCAGGAGCAGGATAAGAGAATCCTGTCCATTTCTGATTTGGGTTTTAGAAATATTTATGGCATTTTTTACATCGGCAATCAATATTTTAAAGACATTGGTAGTAGCGATTGGAGCAGGTCTTGCAGTGTGGGGCGTGATTAACCTTCTGGAAGGTTACGGAAACGACAACCCAGGAGCCAAAGCGGGTGGAATATAAGTATGACCAAAACGTGCGTTTGGTTGAAGTACATACCGAAGATAGCCAGGTAACGTACAGCTATGATAAAAATGGACGCCTGAGGAAAAAGGAGTTTCCGGGAAATGTTAAGACAGAATATGAATATGACCCTGCCGGGAGAATTACAAAAATTGTAAACTCAGATTACAGGGACGTGCTGGATATGTGGGAGTTTTCCTACGACCCCGCCGGAAACAGGGCATCTATGAAGAAAATGCGGCAGGGAATCCCAGAGTCCGGGGGATGGTATGGATATTCCTACGATTCCTGTAACCGTTTGACGGAAGTGGAAAAGGACGGGAGACAGATGCGAAGTTATACATATGATGTTTTTGGAAACAGGACATCCATGGAGCAGGAGGGGGAAGAGAGCCGGTATACGTATAATCCCTTAAACCAGCTCATTTCTGTGCAAGGCAGTGTAGAGAGGGAATATACCTATGACAAAAGGGGGAATCTGACAGGGGTTTTTGAAAACGGGGAGAAAACTGCGGATTATGTATATGATGGGACCAACCGGTTTTTTCGTTACCAGTCAGGGGATACTATGGTAGAATATCTTTATAACGGCATGGGACAGCGGGTAGGCGCAGAGAAACGAATATCCGGGGAAGCCGGGGGTGATGTGGTAACCAGGACGGACTATGTTCCTGACCTCACCAGGGGATATCACAATATGCTCCAGGAAAGGAGGGAGGAGGCAGGGAGAGACCTATGTATAAAAAACTATTTGTGGGATGAGGGGCTTTTGGGGGTGGACAGAGGCAAATTCTGTCAGTTTGTTTTAAGGGATGAGATGGCTACCCCGGTCCGTCTGTTTTACAGCAATGGCAAGATGGAAGAAAATAGTGATTATGACGAGTTTGGGAATCTGCAGTATGGGATCTGGGATGGCATTTTGCCCTTTGGATTTACAGGGTATTACAAAGATTCTTTCACCGGGAACTATTTTGCCCAGGCAAGGGAATATCTGCCCAAGGAGGGAAGGTTTGCGGCAAAGGATGCCTTTGGAGGAAGTCTGGGCATTCCAGAGTCTTTCAATGGGTTTTCTTATTGTTATTGTAATCCTCTGCGTTACTGGGATCCGTTGGGGTATTATACGGCGGCGGAAGGGGTGGAGGCTCATAAATTACTCCAAGAAGCCTTTGAGGATATGTATCCTAGTGGCCATACAGAATATCCTGTCAGTCATTATCCCCATTCTCCAACAGGAGAGGGAAGAATTGACTTTTATTTAGAGGACAATGGTCAGGGGGAGGGAGAAGTATATGAATTAAAGACTACGAATCAGATATTCAACCCAGATAACAGCCAAAACGGTAAAAACCAAAGGGAAGGATATATATATGCATTGAACGAAATGGCTAAAGAAGAGGAAAAACAGATTGAGATTGATGAGAAAGGAAATACATTTGATCCTCGGGGATGGACGATGCACAGTACCCTTACAGGAAAAAATATCAGGTATTACACGTTTTCTTTCAGGCCTGGGATGATTTATTGGGGCCATGTAAATCCACCTAAGAAAAAAAAGAAAGATAAAAAGGCCAGGGCAAAGAGCAATCAGCCATCTAGTGCTTCCAAAGTATGGGAACAGGTGTCAGATATAGCAGCTATGGAGGGAACCGGTGCAGTAATATTAGGTCTATTACTCAGTCTTTTAATCTTTGTTTTTTCATGGGGAACAATACCTGTACCTGTGTTTGCGTCAATAGATTGTAAGAATGGATAAAAGGAGAAAAATATGAACAGAGAAACAATGATAAAAAAAATAATTGGGGAAACTGCAGAAAAATTGGGATTTTATTATAAAGGATGCGAACGGAATGGCTCTGTGACAGATTATACATTTAAGAGCAGAAAAGAAAGTGACTATGAAATAGATCAGTCCATTTGGATTATAATATTTGACCATTATATGGAAGGTTGGGACATTAGGCTGACTCTTGATTCTAAAAAACGTGTGGAAGGCTGCAATTTAATAAAATCGAAGTTTAAGGAAGGTTTTTCCGGAGATTGTTGGTACTTTAAAGATGAGGAGGAACTAAAGGAGATTCTATATCTTTTTCAAAACTTCCTGGAGGAGAATGGACAAAAAATATTTCACGATAATAAATTGCCAGAAGATGAAGTTCGGGAAACGAATGAAAGGCATTGGAGGCTGTATCAGGAGCATGAAACTTTAAATGAAACCTATAGAAAGCTATACGGCATGGAAGATACAAAGTTTACGGCCAAATTGATTCGCCGGATAAGTGATTTGCTTATGGAGAAGAAGGATGCGAATTATGAAGATGTGAAAGAACTGCTTCTCGGTATGGCTGCAATATATGGGGATCAGTTAATCAGAAGGCGTGGAGGAGAGTGGATGTGGAAAGATGACAGCAAAAGCTGCATAGTAAAAGGATTGGAAATGTATTCTTACTGTATTATGCCATTATATACGGTGGAAGGGTATTGGAAGAGGAAAAAGAATGATTATCTTTATTTATTAGATGATTTTAGAAATTATCCTACAGAAACAGTTATTTAACTGGAATTTACAGTAGAAGCATTTTTTGAAAAATGAGGGAGATTCCAAAAGAGCATAAGGAATAATAACATGAACAGAGCAAAAATGATAAAAAAGATAATAGGAGAGTCAGCAGAGAACCTGGGTTTTTATTATAAGGGGGCTTCACGGGATGGAGGTAGTACGGATTATGTTTTTCTGCGAAAAAAGGAAAACGAATATGAAACGCCTCAGAGGATTTGGTTCATTATATTTGATTGGTACAGGGGGGGATGGGATATTAGAATGACATTTATTGGGACGAAACATATAGAAGCATATCGGCTGATAGATTCTGAATTCCAGGAAGGTTTTTCTGGGGATTGTCTGCATTTTAAAGACGAGGAAGAGCTGGAACAGATTCTATATCTTTTTAAAAGAATTATTGAAGAAAAAGGTGAAAAAATATTTAGTGAAATCAGAAGACCGCTGGAGGAAATCTTGGCTGAAAACGAAAGGCATTGGAAGATGTATCAGGAACGTAAGATATTGAACGAAACTTATCGAAAAATGTATGGTCTGGAAAATACACAATTTACAGCAAAGCTTATCCGTACCATGTGCAGCCTGATTTTTGAAAAGAAAGATGAGAAATTTGAAGATGTGGAGGAATTTCTACTAGGAATGGCAGCGATATATGGAGACCAGTTAATCAGACGGCGCAGAGGAGAATGGGAGTGGGATGATAAAAACAAAACTTGTGCAGTCAGGGGAGAAAACAATTCATTTTATGAAATACCGTTAATGGTGGTTTGCTGGTATTGGAAAAGGAAGATAGATGATTATTTGCCAATGTTAGGGAATTTTAGAAATTATCCAGGAGAAACAGTGACATAGTTTTTCGGTTTTTTCAGAAAAAAGACAGATGTTAAAAACTTGCATGAGGGAGATAAAAGTATGAACAGAGCAAAAATGATAAAAAAGATAATAGGAGAGGCAATAGATCCCTTGGGTTTTTATTATAAAGGGGCTTCTCGGGATGGAAATGGAACGGATTATGTATTTGAGAAGAAAAAAGAAAGTGAATATGAAATTGAGCAGAGCATCTGGATTAGCATATTTAATAATTATAACGGCAGCTGGGATATCAGGCTGACTTTTATAGGAAGAGATTATATAGAAGGGGGCAGTCTGATAGAATCAAAGTTCCAGAAAGGAATGCTTCATGGCAGTCTGCATTTTCAAAGCGAGGAGGAGTTGGAACAGATTTTGCATTTATTCAAAAAAATCATTGAGGAGAAAGGAGAAAAGATATTCAGCGCTTGCAAAAGAAGCCCGGAAGAAATCATGGAAATCCAGAGAAAACAAAACATGCATCAGAGACTGTATCAGGAACGTCACACTTTAAATACGACATACAGAAAAATGTATGGTTTGGAAAATACACAGTTTACAGCAAAACTTATCCGTACCATGTGCGGCCTGATTTTTGAGAAGAAAGATGAGAAATTTGAAGATGTGGAGGAATTTCTTCTAGGAATGGCAGCGATATATGGAGACCAGTTAATCAGGCGGCGTGGAGGAGAATGGGTGTGGGATGATAAAAGCAAAACTTGTGAAGTCAGGGGAGAGGATGGTTCTTTTTATAAAATACCCTTAAATGTGGTTTGCTGGTATTGGGAAAGGAAGATAGATGATTATTTGTCAATTTTAAAGCATTTTAGAAATTATCCAGGAGAAACAGTGATATAGTTTTTCGGTTTTTTCAGAAAAAAGACAGATGTTAAAAACTTGCATGAGGGA